>DDQN01000024.1 GCA_002342685.1 Vibrio sp. UBA2441 | reverse complement strand
TTTTTTTGATTTTCATCAACGAGTGCCCACACAGATTGATAGGTTTAAATTGTTAAAGAGCGTTGCTTCTTGGTTTCCGTTAAGGTCTTCCTGAAGCGAGGCGGCCATTCTAGCGATATACTGTGAAGTGTCAAACACTTTTTTACTTTTTTTATTCTCACTTAAAAAGTGGAAGAAAAAGTCGTTTCGCTAGGCTGGTGCCTAACTGATTTGGCTGAGTAACCCTTGTGGGCTCTGCCGTGTCAGTGAGGGCGCATTATAGAGATCGAAATCACATTGGCAACCCTTTTCTTGCACTTTTTTTGATTTATTTTCTATTCGAACAAAATAACGACAGAAAGGGCCAAAAGGACAAGTTTTGTTTACATTTTTTTAATAGACTGAGCAAATTTAGAGACCTTTTCCCAGTTAGTATATTCAACTTCTTTCGATGTATCAGTCTCGCCACCAGTGATTTTCATAATTAGCTGTATCATTACTCGGTCAATAAAACGATATTGTGGGTATCGCAATGCTCCAGCAAACACTCCTAATAAGGCAGGCTTCCAAGGGGACTTTTTCAAGAAGGTCTTCATATAAGCACTTCCTTCTGGCGTATCTTTTCTCTGGTCTTCTTTTCTGGCGGTTAAATTGACACAGAAAAACGCCACTTTTGCCTCTTTTAACTTATCGAGGTGACTTTCGATGAATCGGTATAATTTCTTATTCAGATGGCCATATCGAATGGATGCACCAATAACCACTTTGTCATACGAAGTGAAATCCATATCACCCTGCTCATGAAGATCCGCCAATATACAGTCGTAATCCTTCATTTCTTCTTGGATATGTTTGAAAATTTTAAGAGTTTGTCCATCAGTCGTTGAATATAAAAAAAGTGCTTTTTTCACAATGCTTCCTTAACTACGCCAGAAAGTAGGTGTAAATAGAATGAGAAGGGTAAATATTTCAAGCCTGCCAAATAGCATGGAAACCACCAGGATCCATTTAGCATTGTCATTAATATCACCGTAATGAAGCGCTACATCACCTAAACCTGGTCCCAAGTTATTCAACGTTGACGCGACGGCAGAAAATGCACTGAGTTCATCAATACCTGTCGCTATCAGCGCTAGCATACAAATGACAAAGACCAATGCATAAGCAGAAAAGAAACCCCACACGGCATCAACAACTCTTTGAGGCAGTGCACTGTCACCAAGTTTAATGGTAAAAACAGCTCTTGGATGTATTAGTCTTTTTATTTCTCGTGAACCCTGCAAGGTCAGCAATAAAATTCGGATCACTTTCATACCACCACCTGTTGAGCCAGCGCAGCCTCCTATAAACGAAGAAAAGAGCAGGAGTACAGGTAAAAATAGCGGCCATTCAGCAAATCCCGTTGTTGTAAAACCGGCGGTTGTAGAGATAGAGACCGTTTGAAATAGCGCCTGATCAAAAGCGTCAAATACCGAGATATAAGATTGATGTTGCAGAAGCAACAAAAAGCACACGATAAATAATAGCCCTTGTATAAAGAAGAAAGCCCTGAGCTCAGGATCTTTAAAGTAGTATTTTGGGTGAACACCGCCAGAAGCAAATGCCGCAAAGTGCAAAGAATAATTACAACCCGATATCAGCAGAAAGACCACGGTAATCATATTAATCGTAGAGCTATCAAAGTAACCCATACTGGCATCATGAGTAGAAAACCCACCAATAGCTATTGTGGAGAAGCTATGACAAATGGCATCGAAAAAACTCATACCAGCCAGCCAAAATGCGCCTGCACAAGCCAGAGTCAGGCTAAGGTAGATATACCATAATGCTTTTGCTGTCTCAGCTATCCTAGGCGTCATTTTACTGTCTTTAACCGGGCCTGGAATTTCCGCTCTATAGAGCTGCATTCCTCCAATTCCTAATATAGGTAGAATGGCAACAGCGAGCACAATGATACCCATCCCACCAAACCACTGTAGAAATTGGCGATAAAACAATATCGCTTTTGGAAGATCGTCCAAACCAACAATAACGGTAGCACCCGTTGTTGTTAAGGCAGAGAATGATTCAAAGAAAGCATCTGTTATTGAAATAGCCGGGTTTTCAGAAATGAGGAATGGTAATGCTCCAGCACTGCCAATAACGGTCCAAAATAAGACCACTATTAAGAAACCATCACGGGCTTTTAGATCTTTCTTATGTCGTCTATTAGGAAACCAACAAATTCCTCCGCATACGAATAAGACGAAAAAGGTAGTCACAAATGGTACACCAGCACCATCTCTATACACCAGTGCAACAAAAGCAGGTGCGAGCATAGACACACTGAATAAAGCTAAAAGCAATCCTACGATGCGGATTATTGAACGAAATTGCATGAATTATAAATGAAGCTTGGCTTCAGACTTCCTATTTTTCTTTCAGATCCGAAACGAATACCTTCGCTCCACTTTTATTTATTATGGTTTGCATGAAATCAGTCACTTTTCGTTTTTCAATTTCAATCACCATTTCAACCTGCTCAGAAAAATGAGACTCTATTTCAGTAGCGTCATACTGATGCAGAATCGATTGAGTGATTGATATAAACGAGTAGTCTAACCTCAGTTGCAAATGAGTGGTGATTTTTTTCTCAATTGTTTGAAGCAACTTAAGCGCACTTTGCACTCCGCCACCATACGCTTTGACTAAACCACCGGTTCCCAGCTTAATTCCACCAGAATATCGAGTAACCACTGCCGATATTTCACCAACACCAGATCCACTAAGCTGCCCAAGAATTGGCTTACCTGCCGTACCAGATGGTTCACCATCATCACTAAAACCCCATTTCATAGAATCTTCAGGACGCCCGGCCACAAATCCCCAACAGTTATGGCGAGCATTAACATGCTCTTTTTTCACTTGTTCAATAAATTGCTTAGCTACATCAATACTCGGTGTATGCGCAAGATGAGTAATAAAGACACTCTTCTTTATCTCTTCTTCAAATAGTACGGACTCGAGAGGGATCCAATAGGGGTCAACATTCATAACCAACAGCTTAAAAGACTAATTTCCCTAGTGTAACACGCTCATCATCAATTCAATTCACAAAACCGACCTCACAAATGTTAAACGCTTGTTTGAATTTTGTTGAATTTAAGTTCCCATTGATTCAAAATCAACCAAGTGGTCGTACCAAGAACGTTTAGAATTAGAATGTAGCTCTTTTGAGTACAACCAGACTATAACTATTAAATGGACTCTAGATAGCAATTGATTATTGCTCTTTACGGAGAAAGATAATGATCTACCAAGCCAACACCCTACAAGTGAAGGAATTAGAGAACGGTATTGCTGAACTTAGCTTTTGTGCGCCTGCTGCGGTGAACAAACTTGATTTAGCAACACTCGATTCCTTGGACCAAGCTCTCGATACATTAAAAGAACATCAAAATTTAACCGGCCTGATTTTAACATCAGATAAAGACTCTTTTATCGTTGGAGCCGATATTACCGAGTTCTTAGGACTCTTCGCTAAGACAGATGACGAGCTGAATAAATGGTTAGTTTATTCCAATGATATTTTTAATAAATTGGAAGACTTACCCGTACCTACTCTTTCAATGATTAAAGGCCACGCCTTAGGTGGTGGATGTGAGTGTGTATTAGCTACCGACTTTAGAGTCGGGGATAAAACCACCAGCATAGGCTTACCAGAAACAAAACTCGGCATTATGCCTGGATTTGGTGGTACGGTTCGCTTACCGCGCCTTATTGGCGCTGATAGTGCTATGGAACTTATTACTGCAGGCAAAGCAAACCGTGCTGATGAAGCACTTAAACTTGGCTTATTGGATGCAGTCGTCGATACAGATCAGTTACTTCAGTCTGCAATCAATACCATCAGGCAAGCCAATAGAGGACAATTAGACTGGCAAGCCAGACGCAAACAAAAAACATCACCGCTAACATTGAGCAAGCTTGAATCTATGATGAGCTTTACCATGGCTAAGGGCATGGTTACGCAAAAAGCAGGGCCGCACTATCCAGCACCAATCACCTCTGTAATAACAATTGAAGAAGCATCGACACTTAGCCGAAAAGCCGCTTTAGACATAGAACGTAAGCATTTTATCAAACTGGCAAAATCAGAAGAGGCAAAATCTCTAGTCGGTTTATTCCTCAACGATCAATACATTAAAGGGCTTGCGAAAAAGGCCACTAAGTCTGCCAGCAAAACAACACAACGAGCCGCAGTACTAGGCGCCGGAATCATGGGAGGTGGTATCGCCTATCAATCCGCGCTTAAAGGTGTACCAGTATTAATGAAAGATATTGCCCAGCCGTCATTAGACTTAGGCATGAATGAAGCATCAAAACTACTTAATAAACAACTAGACAGAGCAAGGATTGATGGTTTTAAGATGGCTGGCATTCTGGCTTCAATAACCCCAAGCTTACACTACGCTGGGGTAGAGCAATCAGACATCATTGTTGAAGCTGTTGTCGAAAATCCAAAAGTTAAGGCTGCCGTATTAAGCGAAGTGGAAGAACTCATTTCAGAAGATACCGTTCTTACTTCAAACACATCGACCATTCCAATTAACTTACTTGCTAAATCATTGAAGCGACCTGAAAACTTCTGCGGAATGCACTTCTTTAACCCGGTACATCGCATGCCTTTGGTTGAAATTATTCGCGGAGACAGTACTTCCGATGAAACGATAAATCGTGTGGTTGCTTATGCCTCCAAAATGGGTAAATCCCCTATTGTGGTCAACGACTGCCCTGGATTCTTTGTTAACCGAGTACTTTTCCCCTACTTCGGTGGATTTAGTGATCTATTAAAAGACGGTGCAGACTTCACCAAAATAGACAAGGTGATGGAGAAGAAGTTCGGCTGGCCAATGGGGCCTGCTTACCTATTGGATGTGGTAGGTATAGACACAGCCCATCATGCACAAGCAGTTATGGCTCAGGGATTCCCACAGAGAATGGCAAAGGAGCAAAGAGATGCCATTGATGCTCTATTTGATGCGGAGAAATATGGTCAGAAAAATGGGGCTGGGTTCTATTCATACAGCAAAGATAAAAAAGGCAGGCCTAAAAAAGTCTTTTCTGAAGAAGTATCGCCCTTGTTAGAAGAAACCAGTGCACCTCGTCAGGATTTCGATGATGACACCATTATTCAACGAATGATGATCCCAATGATTAATGAAGTCGTGCTCTGCTTAGAAGAAGGCATTATCGCAACGCCTCAAGAAGCAGACATGGCATTGATTTATGGACTCGGTTTCCCTCCATTCCGAGGTGGCGTATTCCGCTACCTCGACAGCATTGGGATAAAAGAGTACGTAACCATGGCCGAACAACACAAAGCATTAGGTCCACTCTATCAGGTACCGCAAATGCTAATAGATATGGCTGAAAACGGTGAACGTTTCTACCAATCTCAACAAACAAGCTCAATATAGTCACTTTTGGAGAAGGAATATATCCCAATGAATAACGTCGTAATTGTTGATTGTCTTCGTACACCCATGGGACGCTCCAAAGGTGGAGCTTTTCGTCATGTACGCGCAGAAGATCTATCAGCACATTTAATGAAAGGAATACTTACCCGTAATCCTCAAGTAGACCCTAACCAGATAGAAGATATCTATTGGGGGTGCGTACAACAAACACTGGAACAAGGCTTTAATATTGCCCGCAATGCCGCTTTACTTGCTGACTTACCAAAGAAAATAGGCGCTGTTACCGTCAACCGCTTATGTGGGTCTTCAATGCAGGCACTGCATGATGCATCCCGCGCTATTATGGTAGGCGATGCTGAAATCTGCTTAATCGGCGGCGTAGAGCACATGGGTCATGTGCCGATGAATCACGGCGTCGATTTTCATCCCGGATTATCTAAGAATGTGGCGAAAGCCGCTGGAATGATGGGATTGACGGCGGAAATGCTGAGCAAACTACACGGCATATCCCGAGGGCAACAAGACGAATTCGCAGCACGCTCTCACGCCAGAGCTCATGCTGCAACCATTGAAGGTCGTTTTAAAAATGAGATACTGCCCATTGAAGGGCACGCAGCCGATGGTTCTCTAATTCAGCTGGATTATGATGAAGTAATTAGGCCTGAAACTACCGTTGAAGGTTTATCTCAACTACGTCCAGTATTCGACCCTGTCAATGGTACTGTTACCGCAGGAACCTCTTCGGCTCTATCCGATGGCGCTTCTGCAATGCTTATCATGAGCGAAGAAAAAGCCAAAGCACTAGGATTAAAAGTTCGTGCTCGCATACGCTCAATGGCAGTCTCAGGTTGTGACCCTTCTATAATGGGTTACGGTCCTGTACCTGCGACACAAAAAGCGCTTCAACGTGCAGGATTATCCATTGAGCAGATGGATGTCATTGAACTGAATGAAGCTTTTGCTGCTCAGTCACTACCTTGTGTCAAAGATCTGGGTTTGATGGAAGTGGTGGATGAAAAAATCAACCTCAATGGTGGCGCTATTGCGCTCGGGCATCCGCTTGGTTGCTCAGGTTCCCGTATATCAACTACGTTAATAAACCTGATGGAGGCAAAAGATGCTCAATTTGGCTTGGCGACTATGTGTATTGGGCTTGGACAAGGTATTGCTACCATTTTTGAAAGAGTAGATTAATCGTATCTTAATGATAATCAGGTTATAAATTAAATGAGCGGCTTTTGCCGCTCTTTTTGTACTGTATGTATGTCACGCATAGATATAATGCTAAAGTTTCATTTTAGTCATACCTCGTTAGCATCTACACTTACAATCAGGTTAACTCAAGGTACAGAATTCAGAGTGAATTTTGAAAGAAATTGAGTATATACGATCAAACATAAAATTAGCTCTAGTGGAGAAACAACATGTTTAACGCTCTGGTTTTGAATCAAGAAGACAAACGTACTCTGGCTGCAATCGAACACATCGAAGAATCTCAATTGCCAGAGGGCGATGTTCTGGTTGCTGTTGATTACTCATCACTGAACTACAAAGATGGTTTAGCAATTACAGGCAAAGGCAAAATCATCCGTAATTTTCCAATGATTCCGGGCATTGATATGGCAGGCAAAGTCTTAAGCTCTGATGATGCTCGCTATAAAGAAGGTGATGAAGTTGTTCTTACTGGTTGGGGCGTTGGCGAAAATCATTGGGGTGGCATGGCCGAAAAAGCGAAATTAAAAGCCGATTGGTTAGTACCTCTCCCTAAAGGTTTAGACAGCAAAAAAGCCATGATGGTGGGCACTGCCGGCTTCACTGCTATGTTATGTGTACAAGCAATTCTGGATTCAGGTGTTAAACCTGAAGATGGTGAGATCCTGGTTACTGGAGCAAGTGGCGGTGTGGGTTCTGTTTCTGTCACACTTCTTGCGCAGCTAGGTTATAACGTTGCCGCCGTAACTGGTCGTGTTGAACAAAACGGTCCACTGCTTGAGCAACTTGGTGCCAGCACTATTATTGACCGTACTGTATTTGAAGAACCAGCACGCGCACTAGAAAAACAAATTTGGGCGGGTGCTGTCGACACCGTTGGAAGTAAAGTACTGGCTAAGGTACTGGCTCAAATGGATTACAATAGGACCGTTGCTGCGTGTGGATTAGCGGGCGGTTTTGATTTACCAACGACAGTAATGCCATTCATTCTGCGCAATGTCCGCCTACAAGGTGTTGATTCAGTTTCATGTCCTTTAGAGAAGCGCGTAGCCGCATGGGAAAAACTGTCCGAGTTATTGCCTGATAGCTATTTTGAGCAAGCGTGCACTGAAATAACGCTAGAAGAAGCGCCTAAATACGCAGAAGATATTACTAATGGCCAGGTAACAGGCCGAGTAGTGATTAAGCTATAATCACAAAACCAAATTATTCTTTATTTAGCGAACAAGGTTTGCATCCCCTTGTTCGCTTTTTCGTACTTATTACCTATGTACCACTATCCTTTAAGGCCAAGGTCCTCAACACGTTTCGCTATCAGTCGGCCACACTCTTCTTTCAGCAAGTTCCGCAACCATTCCTGAGCAGGTGAGTGCTCACATCTTGAGTGCCAGATCATCGAATAATCAAAAGGCGTAAATGCAAAAGGTAATGGTTTAATCAATAGGTCATAGCGGTCTGCAACGAGATACGCTAAATCAGCTGGGACAGTAATTATCAATGGGATCGAGTCTACAACAGCAAGAGCGGCCTCTAAATGGTACGCTCGAATTATGGTTTTTCTGGCTGGTTGCCCTTCTAATGCTGAATCAATTAATGCTTTCACTCCATCACTTATTGCGATCATTGCGTGAGGATATTCCAGATAATCTTCCAACGTCATTTCCCTGCCTGCCAAAGGGTGTTTTTTGGAGAGCATGCAGAACACCCCAACTTTACCTAATACATCATTCAGTAAAGGCTCAACAGAGGTTGTTGGACGACATATAGCTAAATCAGCTCCTTGCACGGTCAATTGATAGAGTAATTGATCGTGTTGCAGAGGCAAAAATTCAAGTGATACGTTCGGGGCTTCCTGGTAAATACGAGGCAATGCAAATGGCAAAATAGTCTGCATCGCATAATCGGTAGTCGCAATAGTAAAAGCTTGGGTACAACTTTTGGCATCGAACTCTTTTTCGGAAAGTAGCTGCCTTAACGACTCTAAAGGTTCCCCAAGAGATGCATCCACCTCTAAGGCTTTTTCTGTGGGGATCAATTGCTGTCCCTGACGGGTAAAAAGAGGGTCTTGAAGTAACTCTCGTAAACGGCCTAATACTCGGCTCATCGCTGACTGACTTAAATTTAACCTTGTAGCAGCCTTGCTTACGCTTCCTTCTTCAATCAATACTTTTAATGCCACCAACAGATTTAAATCTCTGCGGTATACTTCTTCCAACTCCACGGCTATCTCTTTATCTCTGTGCACTCCGTCTTATTATACTCTGATTCAGTATCTTGAAGTGAACAGAGATTACTGTTCTACAGGCAAAAAAAATCCCGCCTTTCAGCGGGGAAGCCCAAGAAAATTGGAATAGTGCTGGAACACGCCGTCGGCATGTTGCGCAGTTGTTAATTAAATGTAGCGATCTTTTTTACATTTGCCAAGCTTTTATTGAATTTTTTTTTCTCATCAGTAATATCAGCACTGTAATTTAGACAGAGACCACGTAATGACACTTAAGCCTGAACTAGCCAATAAGATACTTGAAGCGGAAGGATTACGCTGCCCAGAGCCCGTAATGATGGTCAGGAAGACAATTAGAAATATGCAAGATGGTGAAACTCTACTAATAAAAGCAGACGACCCGTCAACAACCAGAGACATACCTAGTTTTTGTCGCTTTATGGATCACCAGCTCATTGAAGCACATACCGACAACTTGCCTTACCAGTATTTGATAAAAAAAGGGCTGGAGTAATATCCGCCCCCTTCTTTAATCAAAAAAAATCTGAAGCGATAGCCCGCCCTATAAACCGGGCAACTATTACTCTTGCTTAACTTACTAAGAATACAGAACCCAGCCGTTCCTGCCGACCTACCCCAAACAAATACAAACCAAAGAAATGAGTATTAACGGCAAAAACTGCCATGAATCAAACAAAAGCAAATTTTTTTTGGGTCTGGAGAAGAAATAAGCAAGAATAGCTCTACTCCCAACAACAATATATCGCTATACTTTATTGTTATTTTTCATTCATTCAGACAGAAGATTCGCGCAAACCTACTATGCAAAAATACGATATCAAAACCTTTCAAGGTATGATCCTCGCGCTGCAGGATTATTGGGCACAACAGGGTTGTACTATTGTTCAGCCTTTAGATATGGAAGTGGGTGCGGGTACTTCTCACCCAATGACATGCTTACGCGCCATTGGACCAGAGCCACTTGCTACTGCTTATGTGCAGCCATCACGTCGCCCTACCGACGGTCGCTATGGTGAAAACCCTAACCGTCTGCAACATTATTATCAGTTTCAGGTCATGATCAAACCTTCACCAGACAACATTCAGGAGCTGTATCTTGGCTCTTTGGAAGTATTAGGTGTTGACCCTCTGGTGCACGATATCCGTTTCGTGGAAGACAACTGGGAAAACCCAACACTTGGTGCATGGGGCTTAGGCTGGGAAGTTTGGCTCAACGGCATGGAAGTAACTCAGTTTACTTATTTCCAGCAAGTGGGCGGTCTTGAGTGTAAACCTGTTACCGGTGAAATCACGTACGGTATCGAACGTTTAGCAATGTATATTCAGGGCGTAGATTCTGTTTATGATCTTGTATGGTCTGATGGTCCTTTAGGTAGAACCACCTACGGTGATATCTTCCATCAAAATGAAGTCGAGCAATCCACTTACAACTTCGAACATGCTGATGTAGATTTTCTATTTACCTTCTTTGACCAATGCGAAAAAGAGTGTAAAGAGTTGCTTGAACTAGAAGCACCATTACCACTACCAGCATACGAACGCATACTAAAAGCGGGTCACGCATTCAACCTTCTCGATGCACGTAAAGCTATCTCAGTAACTGAACGCCAGCGTTACATCCTACGTATTCGTGACTTAACAAAGTCGGTTGCGCAGGCATATTATGCATCCCGTGAAGCACTAGGCTTCCCTATGTGTAAATCAAAGGGTGAGGAGAAGTAGTCATGGCGAAGAACTTTTTAATTGAACTTGGTACCGAAGAATTACCACCAACACAACTTCGCACTCTAGCGGAAGCATTTGCTCACAATTTTGAAACCGAGTTAAAAGGGGCAGATTTAGCCCATCAAGGTATAAAATGGTACGCAGCACCTCGCCGTTTAGCTTTAAAAGTAACTGATCTTGCTGAAGGTCAGGCTGATAAAGTGGTAGAAAAACGAGGTCCTGCAATCTCTGTTGCTTTCGATGCTGAAGGCAATGCCACTAAAGCAGCCCAAGGCTGGGCTCGTGGTAATGGCATTACCGTTGATCAAGCTGAACGTCTAAAAACAGATAAAGGCGAGTGGCTTTTATTTAAGCAAGAAGTAAAAGGCAAGCCTGTTCAGGAACTCATTGTCGACCTTGCTGCGAAAGCACTGGCCAACCTACCTATCGCGAAACCGATGCGTTGGGGTGACAAAGATACTCAGTTTATCCGTCCAGTGAAAACACTAACCATTCTTCTGGGTGAAGACCTTATTGCTGGCGAAATTCTTGGCGTTGCTTCGGATCGCATCATTCGCGGTCACCGCTTTATGGGTGAGTCCGAGTTTACTATCGACAGTGCCGATCAATACCCGGCGCTCTTAGAAGAGCGCGGTAAAGTGATGGCTGATTATGATGCTCGTAAAGCAATCATTGTTGCCGACACTAAAAAAGCAGCTGCTGCTGTTGGTGGTATCGCCGATCTTGAAGATGACTTAGTCGAAGAAGTCACTTCACTGGTTGAATGGCCTGTGGTATTGACAGCTTCTTTCGAAGAAGAATTTTTGAATGTTCCTTCTGAAGCTTTGGTTTATACCATGAAAGGCGATCAGAAATACTTCCCTGTTTATTCCCATGAAAATGGCGATGAAAATAGAAAGTTACTGCCTAAATTTATCTTCGTTTCGAACATCGAGTCAAAAGAGCCTCGTCAGGTTATTGAAGGAAATGAAAAAGTTGTTCGTCCACGTCTTGCTGACGCTGAGTTCTTTTTCAATACTGACCGTAAGCGTCCGCTAATAGACCGTTTACCAGAATTAGACTCCGCAATCTTCCAGAAGCAACTGGGTACGATCAAAGACAAAACCGATCGTATTGCCGTTTTGGCTGGCTTCATTGCCAGAAAAATCGATGCCGATGTTGATAAAGCAACCCGGGCGGGCCTATTGGCTAAATGTGACTTAATGACCTCAATGGTCTTTGAGTTTACCGATACTCAAGGCGTTATGGGCATGCACTATGCTCGTCATGATGGTGAGTGTGAAGAAGTTGCAGTTGCGTTGAACGAACAATACATGCCTCGATTTGCTGGTGACAAACTACCAGGTTCAGGTGTTTCTTCAGCACTAGCTATGGCTGATAAGCTGGATACTCTGGTTGGTATATTTGGTATTGGCCAAGCACCAAAAGGTTCCGACCCATTTGCCCTTCGCCGTGCATCATTAGGTGTACTGCGTATCATCGTTGAAAACGGTTATAACCTTGATTTGGTTGAACTGCTCACCGAAGCAAAAGTCCTGTTTGCCGATAAGCTAACCAACAAAAACGTTGTCGATGACGTTATTGACTTCATGCTTGGTCGCTTCCGTGCGTGGTATCAGGATGAAGGTTTTAGTATTGATATCATTCAAGCAGTGCTTGCTCGTCGTCCGACTAAACCTGCTGACTTTGACCAAAGGGTGAAAGCTGTTTCACACTTCCGCGGTCTTGAAGCTGCCGAATCATTAGCTGCTGCGAACAAACGTGTTGGCAATATACTGGCGAAATTTGAAGGCGAACTCGCAGAAGAAATAGACTTAGCATTACTTCAGGAAGATGCTGAAAAAGCACTAGCTGAAGAAGTTGAAGTTATGACAGAGGCGCTAGAACCTGCATTTGCTACTGGCGATTACCAAAGCGCGCTAAGCAAACTTGCAGATCTACGTGAACCTGTAGATACGTTCTTTGACTCAGTAATGGTAATGGCAGAAGACGAGGCACTTAAAAAGAACCGCTTAACGCTTCTGAACAAGCTGCGTAACCTGTTCCTGCAAATAGCTGATATTTCACTTCTACAGAAGTAACAATAACCAGTAAGAACAAACACTAAGGGAGGCAATTGCTTCCCTTTTTTTTATCAGATGTTATGGTTAAGTCATCTGAATTATATCTCTGGGTTATCTTATGTTGGTTGTTCTTGTTGAAGATAATGAAATATTGAACCATCACCTTACTTCACAACTCAAAGAGCAAAAGCATACCGTTTATTCGGAAAAAACAGCGTCAGCTTGCCTACAAACGATTCAAAAACAACCCAATACCGACGTTATGATTATCGATCTCGGTTTACCCGACTTTGATGGCATTACATTAATAAAACAGATTCGGCGCAAAGAGATTAATATCCCTATCCTGATCCTGATCCTTACTGCACGCAGCGACTGGAAAGACAAAGTTGAAGGGCTAAATGCGGGTGCTGATGACTACTTAACTAAACCATTTCAGTTTGAAGAGTTAGAAGCTCGGCTAGACGCTTTAGTTCGTCGTTATCAAGGTTTTAGCAATCACGTTATTAAAGCGGGTGATCTCACCCTTGATACCAAGGCTAAAACCATCAGTGCCAATGGCGAGCTGTTAAACTTTACCGCATTTGAGTATCAAACACTCACTTATCTTATCCGCCATAGCCAACAGATAATCTCAAAAGAACAGTTGGTCGAATCTTTCTATGACCAAGGTGAAAGCGTACATCTAAACAATATTGAAGTTATTATCTCCCGGTTACGCAAAAAACTTGCTCATGCCAACTTCCCCGCGGTAATTTCTACCATTCGTGGTCAGGGTTACCGCTTTGAACTTGAAGCCAGATAAACCAGAATGATAAAAAACCTCGTTGCTACTAGCTTTCGTCGCCGCTTATTAACCCTGATCCTTGGAGTAATGGGTTGCATTATTCTACTCATGGGCAGTGTTATTTATTATCAGGCTAAACATCAGCTAATACATAACTACACCAATGATGCCTTCTCACACATCGCTTCTGTAGCAAATGAGATTCAACGTTCAAATGTTGTCGCCCCTTTTGAAAAATGGCCTGAAATTTACCCTCGTGACGCAAAAAACATTTCCGTTGTCATATGTGACAGCAACAACAATGAGTTATGGCGCTCCTTGAGTGAAACAATTTTCACTACTGATACAGCTGCGCCGAAGACCGGTAGTTTATGTGTTGATCTGCCTTTTCCTATCAATAGCATAAAGCTAGTTGAACAGGAAAGCAGTACCAGCTTTGTGGCCCATGTTTTACCTATGAAAGAAACATCCTATAACCCTCAGGGACGCATAATCCTGTTAAAAACAATGGAGCAAGCCACACAAAATTTAAACACGCTAAAGTTGCAAATCGGTGCTGCTGTATTAGTCATATTGCTGGTTAGTGCACTCTGTTTGTCTTATGTGTATCGTAAAGGATTTAAGTCATTCAATTTACTAGAAAAAGAACTGAAAGATATTAAACAAGGTGATAAAAATCAGTTGGAAAGCCAGTACCCAGAAGACTTAGCACCAATAAAACACTCTCTCAATAAACTTCTGCACCAAGTGAAAGATAACGAAGAACGTTACAAACGCAGCATGAATGATTTGGCTCACAGCTTAAAAACACGTATTGCGGTTATTCACGCTATCACTGAGCAAGAGCACTCTTCAACAACTGAAGAATTAAATATACAGCTAGCAGAAATGGATCAACTAATACAGGCACAACTTAAACGAGTCAAGTTTGGCGTAAAAGGTATTGCAGAGACTAAGACTCCATTTGAACCTGTACTTGATAGCCTGTTGGGCATGTTTAATAAAATTCATATTGATAGACATCTCCAAATCAATAAACAGATCGCACAACACCTTGTTGTGCCACTAAACAAAGATGATCTGATGGAGGTTCTAGGTAATATTCTAGAGAACAATTACCGTTATGCGGTAAACACAATTCAGATAACAGCTCACCAGATCGACAATAACTTATTGCTTGAGTTTTCCAATGATGGCCCAAACATTAATGAGAATATCCGACAAGAGCTTTTTCATCGAGGTGTCCGGGCTGATGAAAAAAATCCCGGAACAGGTTTAGGTTTAGCATTATGCGATGAAATAATTCACAGCTATAAAGGGACCATTTGGTTTGAAGAGCCTGAATCCCCATCCATGGGGGTAAGTTTAAAAATACTCATCCCCTACGATTAAGGAGCTGTCATACACTAGACACACTAGCTAACCTTGGCTTTCTAAACGAATATCAACACGACGATTCATTCGACGCCCTTGAGCAGTATCATTGCTGCTCACTGGCCGCTCTTCTCCATCGGAGTATGACGTCAGTTGTTGTTCATCCACATCATGAACCGCCAAATAATGACTAACGGCTTGAGAGCGCTTTAACCCCAGCGCATAATTATAAGCCGAGGCTCCTTTAGAATCCGAACTCCCAACGATGACCAAGTCGGTATCTCCCTGTTTAACCCTCTCTCTAACCTGATTCAATAAAAAACGGGACTGGTTATTCAGTTTTGATTTATCAAAATCAAACAACACTCTGGCCGTAAGTTGTTCACGCCATTCGCCCTGGAAATCCACTTCAGCGTAATTAAGCAGATATTGAGCACAATGAGAGGATACACCTGACTCTTTAAGCTGATTTTTCACTAGATCCATCACTTTCTGATGGTCACTGGTGGTATTTATCTGCATAAAAGGACCTTGGTGGTGCATCACTTTTGTTCCGTTACCCACGGTCACCATTTCTTCATATACTGTGCTGCCTTGATGGCAATAATAGTAGAGCGCTTCATTCACAGACGGATTCACTTCAGTGGCATACGCTTGCTTATAAAATGGTAGTACAAACAGCAGAGCTGCAAACTGGATTCTATTTTTCATCAATAAGTCACTTGTTTACTGTGCTAAATGACCTACTTCTTCGGTGATCAGCGATAAAATTTGATTGAGAATCTCGTCCTTATTCTCAGCTTTATACACATTATTTCGGCCAACACAGTTACGCAACCCTATGTTTTTATTCAGTTCATAATCAAAACCGATCACCGCCATGCTCACGTTCATTTGTTCGCCTTGCGGAGTTTTCATTCCCTGACTGACACCACCTACAACGGCAATCGAGTCTTGGGTGTTATCAGCTGTAACCTTACCACCATTAACCATATTTAAGATGTTGCTACACATACCTTTGTTGACTAACTTTGGCGTTTGTTCAGCATAATGATTCCAGTCCTCACCATCCGACAGAATAATAATTAACTGCTTAGGATTAGTGGCTAAGGTCGTTATTATTTGTCCTGACCGAATAATACCCTGCAAGGAAGCGGTACCACCCGAAGCTTTGAATCCCCTTACCTTACTCATAAAACTATTAAAGTCTTGGGTATAATAAAGATCGGTAAACACAGCATTATCATCCTCATTAGGGATGCGCTTTGCTTCTCCTTTAACGATAAATTGTTTCTCTATGGTCTTATCAAAATTCACCACATCATCTTTATCATATTCACCCATTCTTTTGATGACTCTCTGATCCCGAAACAACACTTTTCCGCTATTACCTATGTTCATGGTGCGGCGGTTATAACCTGTCATCGCCACACGGTGCGGTTGATTTGGATTCAGATTGTTATACCTTTCAAGCTCATCCGATACGTCTTGAATGATATCTTTTAAATCCTCTAGTTTTGATTTTTTGCCGCCACTCCAGCGATTATTCATTGAAGCGGAAAAATCGACAACAAAAGTAATATCAATGGACTGGCTCTGATAACGGCGAGCTTTTGAAGAACCTGTCACATCAAACGTTTGGCCAAAACCAACGATCTCATCGTTGCCCGGAAACCAAGATTGATGCCGGGTTTTTCCCACCACCCGGTATTCAAAGTATCGGGCATCCCCTTTTTCCATGCCCACCAGACACTCCGCCGATTCTTCACAGGCGATCTTGTCGACATCAACGGAGAGTAAACTATCCACGTCATATAGGTAATGGGATATATAATCTTGTGCTAACTGATGGTCAGCATTATCTCTAGCGGACACCGCAAGTACAGCCGCTTCTGCCGCTTCTTCAATTCGTGCTTTGGTTTGCAACGCCCTTGCTCCGTCACTACCCAACATAAAAATGCCAAACAAAACCGGAATCATCATGGCGAACAACATGGCAGCATGACCCGACTGTTTTCTTATTGAAGACGTCATGTTACCTCCCAATCACAACAGAATCTGACATTACATGAGTAAAGTCCTGCCCTAATAAATTGCCAATCCAGTTGTCAGTTTCATAACAAACCGTTACCCGATAGAGTGACATCTCACGCCCACGGTTACTGACCACGGTTAAGTTTTCCAGCTCACTAATAGACTTCTCAATATGACAATTCACTACGCCCCGTTTCTCACTAACAACTGGGTACGGCTGGCCAACTTGCTGAAAGCTCAACGCCTCCAGCAACAATCCATAATTATCTTGATTAAAGGCCGAAAATGTTCGCTGCAAAGAATGCTTAGCGATGACATCAATATCGTTAGTCTCTTCAGCTGTCAGCTGGTAATCCGCAGCGTATAACTCTGTACGCTCTTTAATTACATTCACCAATGAATATGACAGGCGATCCAACTTCCCTTTCAGGGATAACTTAATGATCACATCTCCACTAAACGCAATTAGCAAACTAAAGAAAACTCCAACGATAGCAAACTCAATACTGAAGGTTCCCCGTTGCTTAAACCTCAAATTGTGAACGTTCATATTCTTGTACCACTATCATTTCTCGACTCATTAGCCCTTGCAAACCAAGGAAATAACTAAAGATGGGGGTAAATGCATAATTAATTCGATAAATGGCAAGAGAAGCGTGCTCCTCATCACCACACTGTTTACTCATTTGATAATCCGTTATTTGGCACTGATCAGTAACGTTTTTCAGCTCATCAATATCTTTCACATAATGAATCGTAACTTGAAAGTTATCTCCATCAATCACGTTATTCCAAATGCTACCTTCTCGATGAAGCACGTCTTGCACCGTATCCATGTAACGATCGGAGCCTTTTTTTGCCGTACGTGATATTTCAGAGATAGCCAAATCATTGATGGCAGAAACATAAGACATATAGCTTATTTCTACCCAAGCCATACACATCAGCCAGAAAGCAAAAAAACCCACAGCAAATTCAATACTCGCAACTCCCCGCTGCCTAGCTCTCATTGCTCATACCATTATCGTACTGGCTTGTCAGTGAAAGCGTTCGGCTTTCTGCATCAAGGGAATGGTACTTTTGTAGTGAACGATAAATTTGCTCAACCTGATATTTGCTGTATTTTTCTTTTAATACCTGATAAACAAATTGGTACTGCCCTTCTTTGGCCATGCTTAACGTCAGGTTAGCCATCACTTGTTCATCTGCCTGACCATTTTTGTACAAAGGCAATAAACGTTTCATCGCTTGGTTATAGTGACCTTGAGCGATATCCAGCACCGCAAGGTTATTGTTTACGGTCACGCTATCGTAATAGTGCGCCCGTGAACGTTCAAAATAGCTACGAGCCAGATCAAACTGATAATTGTATCCATAATAAGTACCCAATTGGTTTTCTGCTTGTGCACTTTCTGGCTCTATGTCCAGCACCCGTTTTGCACTAGCGATGGCGGCTGGATACTGCCCCAACTCTGAAAATATTTGTGCCTGGATCAGTAAGCTGTTCACTGTTGGAACTGGTTGCTTCACGGCTGGTGCAATGAAAAGTAACGCAGACTCAGTATCACCTAAAGCCAAATAGCTTTTAGCCAATTTTTCACGCACCATATTTGATTCCTTATTTTTCAACTGCGACTTATACAGCGTTACTAATTGTGTGTGATTATTGGTTTTCTGATAAATGGTCTCTTTCGATTCGTCTTGTTGCCAATTCGCCTGTGTAGAGCTGCATGCTGCTAAAATCATTGGTAACGTGCAGATCAGTATTTTTTTAAACATGTAACATCATCCTCATCACCCCTGGTGCGGCAATAACAAATACAATTGGCATCAAGATGAAGACAATCAAAGGTATCGACATCTTAGCGGCTAACTTCCCTATCTGTTCTACCAACTCCAACATTTGAACTTCCCGCATATCAGAAGCCAGAGTGGTCAACATGGTATAAATCGATGAACCATGCTGCATACTTTGCGTCAACGTCATCACGAAACTTTGCATTTCAGACGACGGAATTTTTTGATAAAGCTCTTCCAGCGATCTTTCCATACCGACAATACGGGCGCGATGGTTAACCATATCAAGTAACTTCGCCATTTCTTTATCAAAGCCAAGCATTTCAATAGCTAAATATTTCATTGATGCTTCTATTGTCATGCCGGTGTGAACACAAATTGCCATCAAATCAATTAAGTAGGGCATTTGTCTCGTAATACGACGCTGCCGATTTTTCGCTCTAGTAGCCAATAACATGTCAGGTAATGCTATTACCATCATTGCCCACGTGCCTGCACAAGCAAGCCAGTAGTTATTTGACCAGTCCAAGGCTATAAACACACCGGCTATCATTAACTCACCAAAACCCAACACCAAATATTTTAACGGCATGTATAAATGGGCATAACGAGGGTTATCAATACCTGCATTCACAAAACGCTCGTGTATACCCCCCTCAGAATCAGATAGCAGCCCAGAAATCGGGCTAGTCACCCAATCAAATCTAGACGCTTTTGCCTGAGGTGTTAGCTTACTTTGTCTGGCAATCGAAGCTATTCTGGAATACTGACGCTGTTGTCTGAACAACCAATACACCATTAACAACACACCAATCACCACAGCGCCCCATGCCAAAGACTGAACCGCTTGAGGTGATCTGATCAAAACTAACCATGCATCCACTATTTAACCCTCTTCATCAATGCCCAAATAATCGCCATGCCCATACTTTCACTGATCAGCAAATAATAAAGAATGGGTCTGCCTTCTGGATGAAACATGACAAATTCAAAGTTCTCAGGGCTAAGAAATTGCAAAATAAATAGGAAAAAAAATGGTGTGGCACAAACTATCTTCGACGATATCCGAGCCTCTGACGTCATCGCATATTTTTTCTTTTCAACCGCTCGTGCTTCAAACATTTGCCGATTCAGGCGAGACATAACTTCTTTAAGCTGGCCACCACGTTGCATATTGGCACGTAAAGTAATCACGAAAAAATGAAATGCCGGATATGGAAAGCGACGACAGGATTTACGAAATACTTCATCAATGGGCTCTCCCACTTTTAAGCGCTCACCCATTATTTTGAACTCTTTACCTACTTCGCCATCCAGTTTATTTCCAACATATGTGATTCCACGTCCTACACTTTCCCCCGCACTCAATGAGCTCGTCAGCATATTCAAAGCATCTGGAAAAGTGTCTTCAAACTGTTTTCTTTCACGTTGTTGCAGCCATATGAAAGCCCAAGTCCATGATAAAACCACCAATACCGGCACCACACCGAACCAGGGTAATCGCAACATAAATTGGTTAATCATCGTCGCTAAGGCAAAGCTTAAAATGGTAATTGCTAACGTTTTAACTACTGCCATACTGCCTAACTGCCGTTGTAAGTTATCCCAACGCTGACGCATTTTTTGCTTGAAGTTTTTATCGGACAGACTGGCAAAATTGATCGCCTGTTGAGTAAAACTCAATTCATTGTGCGTACCCTTTTTCTGCTGGGTAAGATAGTCATCAACAGATTGCCGACGAGCAGGAATCAATGCGGCCATCAATAACCCAATGCCACCTGTAATGAGTAGTAACCAATACATGTTGTTATCCTGTTGACAGGTTAAATTAAGCCGCGAGCTCTATCGCTTCAATGGTTTGGCTTAGCTTTTGTTCCAAACCAAAAAAACGTGCTTTCTCAAATAATGCCGATCTGGCCATAACTCCAGACGTCACGTACCCACCACGGATTTGACCATCAGGGCCATGAGACAAAGCTTTAAAAGAAAACAGCTCTTCTAACACGACATTCTTGCCCTCAATACCCACAACTTCAGTTATATTCATGACTTTTCGTGAACCGTCATGTAATCGGCTAACCTGAATAACAAGATCCACGGCACTCACCATTGAACGACGAATGGCCTCTAACGGTAAACTATTGGTTGCCATCATCACCATCGCCTCGACACGAGCCAAAGCATCACGAGGGCTATTCGCATGCAGTGTCGACATTGAACCATCGTGCCCTGTATTCATAGCTTGAAGCATTTCAAATGCTTCCCCGCCACGACACTCTCCAACAATGATGCGATCAGGACGCATACGCAGAGAATTAATCACCAAGTCACGAGCAGATACTGCACCATTACCTTCAACCCCTGCCATACGTGTTTCCATGCGTACTACATGTGGCTGCTGTAGACGAAGCTCTGCTGTATCTTCAATCGTCACAATACGCTCACCTTCATAGACGTATTGAGATAACGCATTTAACAAGGTGGTTTTACCTGAACCTGTACCGCCAGAAATCAGGACATTAAGACGACAACGCGCTGCCAGTTGCAGCAGTTGAGCCATTTCAGGAGTCAATGCGCCATATTCGACAAGCGCTTCAAAACCAATACTCTTATTGGAAAACTTACGAATAGAGATAGATGTGCCATCTAGAGTGATTGGCGGAATCACAATATTTATCCTGCTGCCGTCTTCCAATCTTGCGTCACATGTTGGCGATGATTCATCCACACGACGACCTACTCGGCTGGCAATGCGTTTGGCTATCTCCAGCAATTGCTGTTCATCAATAAATTGAACATGCGCACGTTCCACCAATCCGTTTCTCTCAATGTAAACTTGCTGATGACCGTTAATCATGATGTCGGTAATAGAATCATCATCCATCAGTGTTTGCAGTGGTCCCAACCCAATCAGTTCATGAATTAAGCTTGTGACATACTCCGATTTTGCTAGCGACGACACTGACAATTGATCACGTACCACCAGCATATCAACAGCACTGGCAAGCTGAACCTCTAACTCCTGTCGCGATAAATTCTGGATTGCGCTAGGGTCAAGCGCATCAAAAATCTGGCTGCGTAATTGCAGATATACCTGTTTAGAGTGCTGCATTTTTTGCCTTAACGTTTGAAAAAGTGACGTAGAATAGTTTTTTTGCCGGTAGTCACTTTTTCACCGAGCAGCAAAGCCACTAACCCTTGCAAACCTAATTTCATTTCAGATCGGCTATCACTGATCAATGAACCCTGAAGCAGATATTGATTGGCTTTATAATCAAACACCACTTTAGTGTCGGCCGGACGACCAAAGTATTTTTCAACGTCCGATTCACAAATGGACGCAGCATTGTCTGGCCGGGAGTGGTTCATCACCGTCAACAGAGTTAAATCTGGGTAGCGCAACTCAACCTCCAACACCATTCGATTAAGCTCTCGCAGCGAAGAGACCGTTGCATCAAATACCAAAACTAACGTGTCTATATTTTGCAAAGCCCGGTCAAGTTCTTCATTGGTGGTTACCGTATGCGAGTAATCTTCAACAATAAATGAGTTCTCTTTAATCACCTGCTGCTTTAATGTTTGTGTATACTCATGCAACTCGTGACGACTGAACTCATCAGAATCTACTGCTAGTATCGATAGTTTTTTTTCAATGTTCTGCACCAAGCTAGAGGCAAAATCATTATCAATTCCCGAGATTAACGTTCCTTTTTGTACACTGCGTTTATTAAATTTTTTCAGCCCCAACATCACATCGATATTGCTGCCAGTATAAGTATGATCCACCAGCAAGGTATTCGCGTGTTGATGCTTAGCTAATGAGCGGGAAACCTCGCTAGCAATCAATGAGGTACCTACCCCACCTTTCACGCCCATAAACGCAATTTGTTTCGCTTTTCGGTTGCGGCCGGCACCCTGATGCTGTTTATGGTTTTGCACAACATTACGATAAAACTCGATGATTTCGGATTCGTTCGCTGGCCAGAACAAATAATAGAAACCCAAGTTTTTAAGTGCTCGAATGGTTGAAATAGCATCTTCTTTACCTACGATAATCACCGATAAATGTGGAGGCAGGTTATGTGTAATTCGTTTGGCGTTTTCGACCACATTTTGACTCTGATTAAGCTCGACCATAACTACGTCAATACTCTGATACTGAGCCAGCTGCTCATATTGGTCGTCCTGATTTTTAAAAGTATGAGGTTCTGAAAGACCTTCAAACCGAAAAGCTTTCTGAATTAATTCACTGCACGATTGTGTTTGAAAAAACAATGCACATTTTTCATGAAATGGCTTTTCTTGTGGTTTGTTTTTACTCAGCTTATCAACTAAATCAAACATAAATTTGCCTCAATTTCAGAGAAAAGGGTTAGATTGCGTTGTCTGGATTGACCATCGATTGCCAACGGCTCCCTTCGGTGTAACAGCCAATATTCCCACGACCAAACCTGTCCACTTTTTCTTGATCGCACACTTCTATGGTCAAATTCATATTGATCGCCGTTACTTCGATATCAAATCGTCCTAACTCATGCTTCACTTCATGCTCAATGTGATTACGTGGAACGCCTAACGCCTTCAGTTCAGTTATTATCAGCTCGTATAATGCAGTTCCATCGGCAGCGGCACTTTTTATCGACCAACGGCCATTCTCAAGTGGCTCTGGATGTTTAACCACAAAAGCATTTAAATGGGATTTCGCGACGTCGATATCATCGGTTGTGATTTTAAAACTATACGTAACGGGGACCAGTTCAACATTAGAACCCCGTGTTTCAGCTATAGGGTTGGCACAACCAGATAAACTCGCGATCAATAAGCAAGATAAAATAAGTTTGTTCATTTTCTAAACCCTCCGGCACTCAACACTTCATTTGCCCACTGCTGTTCAGCATGTTCATAATCGCCATCCAACCCTAAGAAACGCTTCAACGTTCCGGTTTTTTCCATGTTGGGTAACTGGATTTGGCTGGCTTTCACTGGCTGAACTAAATTCACTGTTGCCACTATCACCAACTCTGTCTTACTACGTTCTGTACCGGTATAACGAAACAGGGAACCCAAAATCGGAATATCACCAATAAATGGAATACGAGTTAACGATTCTCGTTCTTCGCTATTCAATAAGCCTCCCAGTACAAAGCTCTGTCCGTCACCAAGTTCAACGGTGGTTTGCGCTCGCCTTGTTCTTAACGCTGGTAAATCAAATATATCGCTGGTGTATTTACTATCGAGTGAACTGACTTCAGGAGTTAACGCCAATTTAATCTTGTCATCCCTTAGCACTTTAGCCATCAACTCCAGGCGCACACCAAATTCTTTATAATCCACATTGCTGGTGCCATCAACAACGGTCACTACTGGCAACTCTCCACCAACCAAAAAACTTGCTTTTTCTCCTGAGATAACAGAAAGGTTCGGCTCAGCCAATACCTGGCCTACGCTGTCGGTACCAAGTGCAGAAATCACAGAAACAATATCGCTGGCACTGAATTGAGTGAGCTGGTCAACAAAAATACCAGCGCTGCCGTTTGAACCCATCTTGATACCAAAGTCCTGCATAAATGAATGAGATACCTCTGCTATCGTCAGTTTCACGTTGACCTGCTTTGTTGCAGAGACTTCAATGTTATTAACGACACCTTGGTACTGAAGCTGGGTCATAAACCCCACTTCAATCTCATTATCATTTTCATCTTCTATTTCGAATGTTTGTTTATCAGCACTTTTCCCTAACAACTCACCAACCAATTGATAGATGTTGTCTTTTTCCTGCTCAGTCGCCACGCCGCCACTTAATACAACATTATCGCCAACAGCAAAAACCGATACATTGGCATTTGGGTAAAGCACGGTAATCTGCTGTTCAATTTGACTGTAGCTCTTATTCACCACTAAACGTTTATTCGTTAGTTCGTTACCATTTGCATCAAACGCTATAAAAGAGGCGTTACCAATTTTTCGACCAAACACGACTACTTTATGCGTATCTATCACCTGATAATCTGCGACCTCTTGATCTGAAATGAAAACCGATACCACTTCACCCGCCATTGATATCGTTTTCGCTTCCCCTTTTGCTAAATTCATCACACCATTAGCCAAAACGGGCATCGGTAACAAGATGATCATAAGGAGAGCTATCATTGCTTTTTTCATACTATTACCCTCCTACTTAAAACGATATTCATGGATAGTTTCGTTTTTGCTTAATGATGGAATAATGTCTGCGGAATCCGCATGTAAATCTTCGACATATTGTTTGCCGATCGATTTATGCACCGCAATTTCAGCAATTCGCTTTGCAACGGTGAGTTTGGCCAGCTCACTATTAGTGACTTGCAATATAAGCGTCACTTCGGTTTCTGTTGTCGCGGTTAGTGTGCTGACCATTTTTTCTGAGCGAATCATATCTAACACGGGTATTTGAGCCAGCAAGGGAGTCATGGTTAAATGTTGAATATCAGAGACTGTCTCTTCGGTGGCTAAATTCTGTTTCGGTGCCGATAAAACGGATATATCAACTAGATCACCAATTCCAATAGTTCCGCCCAGGACATCCTTTCCCGGTACCGTGACATTAAAAGGAACAAAACCTGTTTCAATCACTGTATTCAGGTAATTATCTTCCCCAGGAGAGACGATCAATTCTGGTGTAATCAACTCATTGTTTGCTATAGCCATCATTGCAAATAGTGGCTTGATCCAGTTCAGTTCAACGTCACCACCAATGCCAAACTGAGCGGCTTCTATGCGAGTTAAGTAATCTATTTCAACGTCTTTTCGACGCAGTTGATCACCTTTTTCAACGGATTTATTTAACCGCCAAACTTTATATTTAACTTCTTTTATCGGAACTTGCTGTGCAACAACAGGAGCTGGACGGGCACTGGTTAGCCCATAAAGCCCAATAGATATAACAACCACAGCCAGAACAAGAATGATTTTTGAATTCATTTTTTAACCTATAACGATGCAGCTATACCTAATAAGCTTCCAAGACAAATTGGTACCGCATATGGCACCCCTTTTGTCATCCACTCTATCCTTTTCATCACCTTACTTATTGTCCACTGACTTATCGCCAGAACACCACCAGCAAGCAAGATAAAGCACATGGTTATCAACATGTACTTAGGGGCAATCATTAAGCTAAAAGCGGCGAAAAGTTTGCTGTCTCCTGCGGCAAGGACTTTTATTTGAAAAAGCACCGTACCAATAGCAAGAACAATTAGTGACGTAAAAATATGATAGAAATACCCGTTTAAACAGACAAATAATCCCCCAATAAAAGCGATTGCAATAACCACTTTGTTGGGTATTTTTCGGTATCTAATGTCTTGATAACTGGCTATTAAAGCCATGCTAACCAGGAGAAACAGCCACCATAAGTTCAGATTCAAGTAAATTAACCAACGACTGGTGGTTTGTTTGCGGCACCAATATTGGCCGTGATGGATTTAATAGCATCAGTTAATGCTACTCGTAATGCATCGTTGAATACGGCGAGAACAACTGCGGACATACATACGCCTAAGATAGCGTACTCTATGGCCGTTACACCGCGTTCATCGCTTCTGAAAGATTCCATAAACAATTGAGTATTAACAAATAATCTAGTAAGCATGACTGTATCCTGTGTTTTATATTGAATTTATTTACGGGATAGAGTTTAAAAATCGAACTGATTTTGAGCAATACATATGTGAGATTCCTCACATTCCTCTGACAATTAGCGGGAGTTCATTCAGGTTCAATTCAGCTTTCTCATATATTTCCACAAAAGGCTCTCTCATCAGCCAGTATACTCAGGGTGTGATTGTCTTTTTTCCTTGTTCAAGTCAATTCATACTTTTCCTAATCCGGACATTGCGGTATGTTCAAAGAGTAATCTTCTCGCCAGCAACGTACTGGCGTTCCGACACTGAAAGCAACCACAATGAATTAGGTACATAAACAAATGCAATTTTCTAAGTTTGGTGAAAAATTCAATCGACACTCTGGCATAACGCAATTAATGGATGACTTAAATGATGGCCTTCGCACTCCGGGTGCCATTATGCTCGGAGGTGGAAATCCTGCAGCCATTCCCGCCATGCTCGATTACTTTCATCAAGCCAGTAAAGAACTGTTGGATAGTGGCAAATTGGTCGAGGCCATGGCTAATTACGATGGACCACAAGGTAAAGATGCATTTGTAAAAGCATTGGCGAAACTACTTCATAAAACATACGGCTGGAATATTTCAGAAAAGAACATCAGCCTGACTAACGGTAGCCAAAGTGCTTTTTTCTATCTGTTCAACCTTTTGGCTGGTAAGCAAGCAGACGGTTCACATAAGAAAATTTTATTACCTCTGGCACCAGAATATATTGGCTATAGCGACTCAGGTGTGGATGACAATATTTTTATCTCTTACCGCCCAGAAATAGAACTGCTTGAAAATCGCATGTTCAAATATCATGTCGATTTTGAACAATTAGAAGTAAATGACTCTATTGCGGCAATTTGTGCCTCTCGACCAACTAACCCAACAGGGAACGTACTCACTGATGCAGAAGTAGAAAAACTAGACGTATTAGCTCGTAAAAACAACATCCCACTAATCATAGATAATGCTTACGGTACTCCATTCCCAAATATTATCTTTGAAGAAGTAAAACCGTTCTGGAATGAAAATACTATTCTGTGTATGAGCCTTTCTAAGCTAGGCCTACCCGGCATGCGTTGCGGTATCATCATCGCAAATGAAGCGGTGACAAAAGCAATGACAAATATGAACGGAATTATTAGTCTGGCTCCTGGCAGTCTTGGTCCTGCCATAGGCACGCACATGATTGAATCAGGTGATTTGTTACCACTTAGCCAGAAAGTTATCAGGCCTTTTTATCAGCAAAAAGCGCTGCATGCAGTAAAATTACTACAAAAAGAAATCACCGATCCTCGTTTTAAAATCCATAAACCAGAAGGAGCCATTTTTCTATGGCTATGGTTTGATGAGCTACCAATTAGCTCTATGGAGCTATATCAACGCTTGAAATCCCGTGGGGTTCTTATCATACCGGGAGAGTATTTTTTCTTTGGTCAGGAAAATACGGAGAGTTGGCCGCACACTCGTCAATGCATACGTATGAATTATGTTCAGGATGAACAAAGTATGCGAGACGGCATTAAGGCCATCGCGGAAGAAGTAATAAGAGCTTATCAAGAATAGACACTCTGTTTATTCCAAATAGTTATTTAAAAGTGGTACATGGTTACCACTTTTTTTGTATTCAAATTTACATTTTACTTATAAAAAAATCATTGATCACAAAATTAACAAAAAATTAATAAATGCGACCCACATAACAGATTTTACCATGATGTTACCGATAACATTACAATGTTCCCGGTAACAAAGGGACTTAAAAATCTAATGAAAGGACTGACTCTATGAAGTACAAAATGAAAACTCTGAGTACTGCTGTTGTTGCTACCCTACTCTCGAGTTCTGCTCTGGCTGCGGAATTCAATTTTAAATTCCAATCAAGTGACCCTTCAGGCGATAAAAACTTCCAGGTTCAAAAAGAATGGACAAAACGTGTGGAAAGAATGTCTGCTGGTCGAATCGACATAGACCTACTTCCAGTGGGTGCCGCAGTTAAGCATACTGAAACTCTCGATGCTATAAAAATGGGCGTTTTAGATGGACATATAACCGCCACTGGCTATTTTTCTGGTAAAGATCCTGCGTTTGGTCTTATCGGTAATATGGTTGGCGCTTGGTCTGATACAAGACAACTCCTTCAATATATTAACTACGGTGGTGGTTATGAACTGATGACCGAGTTATATGCGCCTTATGGGGTTCAATACATTGGTGGTTCAACAACAGGGGTCGAGTCCTTTGTTTCTAAAGTACCTATTAATGGTGTAGATGACCTTAAAGGTTTGAAACTTCGTGCACCTGAAGGCCTTGTTCAGCAAGTATTTGCCGCTGCAGGTGCAGCTCCGGTCAATCTACCCGGTTCTGAAGTATTTACGGGCCTAAGTAAAGGCGTTATTGATGCCGCTGACTATACAGTGTTCTCTACCAACCAAAAAGCAGGAATGAATGATATTGCGACTCACCCTGTGCAGCCGGGCTTCCATTCACTGCCGCTCATTGACATCTCAATGAGCCAGAAAAAGTGGGACAAATTACCCGCTGAACTACAGGAAATAATGATTGTTTCCGTTCGTGACTTTGCCAAAGATATTACTACTCAGCTTCGTATCGCAGATCAAAAAGCAGTTAAAGAGGCTCAGGCAAATCCAAAGATTACTATTCATGACTGGCCAGCAGAAGAACGTAAAAAATTCCGCACCATTGCTATGGGTGAATGGGAAAAATACGCAAGTCGCTCTCCTAATGCGAAAAAAGTTTACGACTCAATCACGACCTATCTGAAAAACTCTGGCCTGTTGTAAGGCGATAAAATTAGGGAGAGGTCTTCTCTCCCTAACTTCTCGGATTTAGTATTATGAAAGACTCTACCCATATACCCAATGAAATGCCTATCAACAAACTCGACAAAATCGTTGATAAAGTCAGTCAGGCACTTAGTCTTTTTTTTGTTTTTACCGTTATTATTTCTTTTTATGAGGTTATCAGTCGATATCTTTTCAATGCCCCGACTATTTGGGTTCATGAAACCGCCTCCTTTATTGGTGGCTCACTGTTCGTTATTGGTGGTGCGTACGCTATCGCCACAGACAAGCACGTTCGTGTGGTTTTGATCTACGACTCTGTTTCTCAAAAAACACGCCACTATCTTAATATTTTCCATCATTTGGCCGGATTATTGTTTTCTGGGCTACTTATCTATGCAGCTTATCAAATGGTGATGAGTTCATGGCTAACGCCATGGGGAGATATTCATCTGGAAACCTCCGGTACGGCCTGGAACCCTCCTTTTCCGGCGCTTTTAAAAGGGCTTATTTTCATTACGGTTTGTCTTATGTTTGTTCAGTTCACTTTGCACCTCATCAATGAAATCCAAGACCTAAGGAAGGAAAAAGATGTTTGATTTATCTTCTATAGGTATCGCCTATGGCAGCTTATTAATGCTGGCGATGATGATTGGTCTGCTACTTACCGGTATGCAATTAGCGTTTGTTACATGTTTAGTTGCTTTATTATTTACCTTAGGCTGGTTTGGTGTTGATGCCCTGCCCTTGATTACAAGTCGAATATTTAGTTTTGTTAATGGCTATGTTTTTCTAGCCGTACCTATGTTTGTATTGATGGCTGCCCTGCTGGACAGGTCGGGCATCGCGCAAGATCTTTTTGATGCTATGAAAAGTGTAGGCAGGCGCGTCAGGGGAGGGGTTGCGGTTCAAACCTTGATTGTTGCTGTTATTCTGGCTTCTATGTCTGGTGTGATAGGAGGAGAAACCGTACTGCTTGGCATTTTGGCTCTACCTCAAATGTTAAGGCTGGGGTACGACCGAAAACTGGCCATAGGTACAACCTGTGCTGGTGGTGCCCTAGGAACGATGCTGCCACCCAGTATCGTGCTTATTATCTATGGTTTATCAGCATCGGTATCCATTGGTGATCTGTTTAAAGCTTCTTTTCTTCCCGCTTTTATTCTTGCCATGGCTTACATCATTTATGTACTCATCCGCTGCAAAATAAACCCAGCATTAGCCCCACTTCCCACTGAAGAAGAATTAGCTGAAGACGCAATAAATAAACCGAGTTATTTCAAAGCACTTTTCTTTCCTCTGTTATCTGTTGCAACCGTATTAGGCAGCATTTATACCGGTGTCGCGTCGGTGACAGAAGCCTCTGCCCTTGGCGTTGTGGGCATCGCAATTAGTGCGGCTATTCGTGGCGAACTCAATGCTTCAATGATCAAAGACTCAGCCATAGCCACTATGCGCACTTGCGGCATGATCATGTGGATTGGTATCGGTGCTTCTGCTTTGGTCGGTGTATATAACCTTATGGGCGGTATCGATTTTGTCGAACAAACCATTCTTACATTGAGTGGCGGGCACGCAATGACCACTCTTATTATCATGATGGTTATTCTCTTTGTTCTCGGAATGTTTTTAGATTGGGTCGGTGTTGCCCTACTCACTATGCCTATTTTTGTCCCCATAATAATCAGCCTAGGTATGGATCCTGTCTGGTTCGGTGTGGTCTTTTGTTTAAATATGCAAGTGGCGTTCTTATCTCCACCGTTTGGTCCGGCCGCATTCTATCTTAAATCTGTTGCTCCAAAAGACATCAGTCTGGGAGAAATTTTCACCTCGTTGCTTCCGTTTATAGCACTTCAGGTAATGGTATTAAGCTTGGTTATTGCTTTTCCTCAACTTGCTCTTTGGTGGCAATAAGTCGAAAAGATAACCTTTTGTCAGGATGTAATTAATGAATAAATACGTTGTTATGGGGGTTTCTGGCTGCGGGAAGTCATCTATTGGCTCTAACTTAGCGAAAGCCTTAAATATTCCTTTTTTCGATGGGGACGATTATCACCCCAAGGAAAATGTAAAAAAAATGCAAATTGGCATCCCATTAACCGATGCTGACCGTCAATCTTGGTTGGAAACGTTAAATCAGCTGATAAAAGATCACCAGCAATTGGTCGTTGCCTGCTCTGCACTCAAACCAGAATACAGAGAGGTATTAAGAAAAGATTGTCGTGATTTGCAGTTTGTTTATTTGAAAGGTGATTTTGAGACTATTTGGTTCAGGCACCAACAACGTGAAGATCATTATTTTAATGGCTACGGTATGTTACTCAGTCAATTCGATACGCTGATCGAGCCAACGACCGCTGAAGCCTTTCATGTCAATATTGATCAATCGCCTGAAGAGGTGGTCGCCTCGATACTGACTCATATACATAACTAGAGTATTGAATTTTCAATACTCTACATACTGATCTATTTTTTGGCCGGAACATTCAACCAATGAGTAAAGTGTAATAACAATAAATGAGATATAAACGCGGAACTAGATCCATTGGCATAAAGAGTTTTTCCCCTTTTTTAATCAACTAATACCCTAATAAGCTCAAGGTGCTCGTTCTGCGATAATTTATTGGCTTCTGATCAAGGCAGATATGATGATTTGTAGTACCCTAGATACACAAGCGATAGCGCCGTAGAAATTAGAATAAGACTACCTTAGATAAATCGTCACCGGTTAATAAGTATAAAATAAGAAATATATGACAACGAAAAAACAACGACCTACATTACAAAGCATTGCCGATCAGGTTGGTGTAACCAAAATGACGGTTAGTCGCTTCTTAAGAGATCCTGAAAAAGTGTCTGAACCCGTCGGTAAGAAGATAGCTCAAGCGGTAGAAGAGTCGGGATATGTGCCAAATCGAGCACCCGATATCCTATCGAAAGCAAAAAGCTATTCTATCGGAGTTCTTGTTCCTTCATTGACCAATCAGGTATTTAGTGAAACGCTACGAGGTATTGAGGCAGTTATTGAACCAAAAGGCTATCAAGCTATGCTGGCTCACTATGGGTATAGTAAAAATACAGAAGAGAAGCGCATAGAAACACTGCTTTCATACAATGTAGACGGCATGATTCTCTCAGAAAGTTACCATACCGAACGTTCTAAAAAAATGCTAAAAGCAGCGGGTATTCCTGTCATAGAAATAATGGATTCAGCGTCACCTCCTCTACAACAAGCCGTCGGTTTCAATAACACCAAAGCCAGTGCTTCAATTACCAATTTAATGATATCTAAAGGCAGAAAAAAGATTGTTTATCTTGCTGCCCGAATGGATGAGAGAACCAAGCAAAAAATATTAGGTTATGAACAAGCGATGGAAAAAGCGGGGTTAGAGCCCCTAGTCGTTGGAACGAAAGAAGCCTCTTCCTACTCTGTCGGTTCTGAGCTGACTCGAATCGCCATTGAAAAATATCCCGATATCGACGGTATTTATTGTACCAATGATGATTTGGCTATCGGTGCTCTGTTTGAAGGGGTACGCCAAGGAATTAATATTCCCAAAGATATTTCAGTGGTTGGGTTTCACGGCCATAACATCACTTCAGTGGTCAGCCCAACATTAGCTACCGTCATTACGCCAAGAGAAGAGATCGGTAAAATTGCCGCAGAAAACCTATTGTACAGGCTAAAAAATCCAACAGAGCCCATTCAAAATAAAATCATTGAACTTGATACTAAGATTTTCTTAGGTGAAAGCCTTTAACGGGTACACATAAAACTAAAAAGAGCGTCTGTTATTTCATATAACAAAGACGCTCTTCATCTATTCAACCTTCAGAGGAGGTTATTTCCCTTCAATAAGATTGCTGCCATTGATGGCAATTTTACGTGGTTTCATTGCTTCAGGAATTTCACGTTCTAAATCAACATGAAGTAGTCCATTTTCCATAGTAGCACCGACAACTTTGACGTAGTCCGCTAACTGGAACTTACGCTCAAAATCTCTTTCAGCGATACCTTGATACACGTATTTTTTACTCTCTTCCGGTTTGCGCTCACCATGAACAATTAACATGTTCTCTTTTTGAGTAATATCGATTTGATTTTCGGCAAAACCCGCTATCGCCATAGTAATGCGATATTTATTCTCGTCTTGCTGTTCGATATTATACGGTGGGTAACCATTGGCATTTTTGGCAGTACCCGCTTCCATCATGTCAAATAAACGATCAAAGCCGATAGCATTGCGGTATAGGGGTGTGAAATCTACAGTTCTCATGATTCTATCCTCATAATAAGCAATAGCCTTAAGCACACTCATTTTAGCGAGTGGTTAAGGTAGTTAGAGCAACACATTCCTTTGGACATGGTTGTCTAATTGCGGTATTTAATTGTGTGCTCCCCTATAAGGGCGAGCGATTCAGAGACCCTATTGGCATCTCTTCTATTATAAATATAGGTCCGAAAAATACGGATTCAAGGGTAAAAACCAACAAATAGTAAAATTATTTTACTTTATCCTTTATTCTTACTTTTCAATAAATAAAAACAACACGTATAAAAAAACACCGCTTTAAGCGGTGTTTTTGACTATCAATATTAAATCAATTTACACGTCTAAGTTGGCAACCTTAAGTGCATTTTCTTCAATGAAGTGTCTGCGTGGTTCAACCTGATCGCCCATTAATGTCGTAAACAGCTGATCCGCACCAACCGCATCTTCGATCGTCACTTGCATCATACGACGAGTTCCAGGGTCCATGGTTGTTTCCCACAATTGATCCGGGTTCATTTCACCAAGACCTTTGTAGCGCTGTAAACTTAAACCACGACGAGACTCTTTAATTAGCCAATTCAATGCTTCTACGAAACTGGAAACTGGTTGAGTTCGCTCACCACGCTTAATGAACGCATCTTCTTCGATAAGTCCAAATAATGCTTCTGAAAGCGAAGCCAGTCTGCCATATTCTCTTGAACCGATAAGATCTAACCCGATAACGTATTCGTGGGTTACACCATGAGTACGAACAACAATTTTAGCCAGACTAACATTCAGTTCTTCGTGTTTTTCAACTTCAACATTATAATGGCTTGCACCAACTTCTTTCGCGTTAAGCTGCTCAACAAGCTGTTTAGCCCAAGCTTCGACGGATGCCGAATCCTGGCACATTTCAGCGGTTAGTCGAGGCATGTAAGCAAATTCATGAACAAGAGCTCGTGGGTAGCGACGAGTCATACGATCAACCAGCTTCATTCCCTGATTATATTGAATAACCAGTTGTTCCAGAGCTTCTCCAGAAATAGCAGGAGCATTTGGATTAACATGTAACTCAGCGTTATCCAAAGCCAGAGATACCTGATACTGGTCCATGGCATCTTCATCTTTAATATATTGTTCTTGCTTACCTTTTTTCACTTTATAAAGCGGTGGCTGTGCAATATAGATATAGCCACGCTCAATAAGTTCAGGCATTTGACGATAGAAGAATGTCAGCAGCAATGTACGGATATGTGAACCATCTACATCGGCATCGGTCATGATAATGATGTTGTGGTAACGCAACTTATCCGGGTTATATTCATCGCGGCCAATACCACAGCCTAACGCGGTGATTAATGTTGCCACTTCCTGAGAAGAGAGCATTTTGTCAAAACGTGCTTTTTCTACGTTAAGAATCTTACCTTTCAGAGGAAGAATAGCTTGGTTTTTACGGTTACGTCCCTGCTTGGCGGATCCGCCAGCAGAGTCCCCTTCCACTATGTAGAGTTCAGAAAGAGCAGGATCTTTCTCCTGACAGTCAGCCAGTTTACCTGGAAGACCTGCTAAATCTAGCGCACCTTTACGGCGAGTCATTTCGCGAGCTTTTCGAGCGGCATCACGAGCACGAGCGGCATCTATTATTTTTGTACAAACAATTTTTGCTTCGCCCGGGTTTTCTACTAAGAACTCTGACAGTTTTTCACCCATTACAGATTCAACGGCAGATTTCACTTCAGAAGAAACGAGTTTGTCTTTAGTTTGGCTAGAGAACTTCGGATCAGGCACTTTAACTGAAACAATAGCGGTTAAACCTTCTCTAGCATCATCACCAGATGTGGATGTCTTGGCTTTTTTAGAAAAACCTTCTTTATCCATAAAACTGTTCAATGTACGAGTCAGGGCTGAACGAAAACCAGCTAAGTGTGCTCCACCATCACGTTGAGGAATATTATTGGTAAAGCAGTAAATATTTTCTTGATAGCCATCATTCCACTGCATAGCTACTTCAACTGAAATACCATCTTCACGTTCATAATCAAAATGGAACACTTTTTGGATAATTGGCGTTTTATTGGTATTCAGGTAATCAACAAATGCCTCTGTTCCACCTTCATAACAAAAGTGATCCATCTTATCTTCTACACGCTCATCAAAAAGTTTGATTGATACACCAGAGTTCAGAAAAGAGAGTTCTCGTAGGCGCTTAGCTAATATGTCGTAATGAAATTCGATATTAGTAAAAGTGTCTTCACTTGGCCAGAAACGAATTTTTGTACCCGTCTCTTCAGTTTTAGCTGTCACAGCCAATGGCGCTTGTGGTTCACCATGCGAGTAACTTTGCTCATGAGTTTCACCCATACGGTTAATGGTAAGTTCCACTTTCTTAGACAGGGCGTTTACAACCGAAACCCCTACTCCGTGAAGACCACCGGAAACTTTGTATGAGTTATCATCAAATTTACCACCGGCATGCAATACCGTCATAATAACTTCTGCAGCAGAAACGCCTTCTTCAGGGTGCATTTCCGTCGGAATACCACGGCCATCATCACTCACAGAGACTGAATTGTCTTCATGAATCGTAACAATGATGTCATTACAATGACCTGCTAACGCTTCATCAATAGAGTTATCTACTACTTCGAAGACCATATGGTGAAGACCGGTACCATCATCTGTATCGCCGATATACATCCCTGGACGCTTACGTACTGCATCCAAACCTTTCAGTACTTTAATACTCGATGAATCGTAATTTTCTGCCATGAGTTACTCTCTCATTAATTATCATTACTTTTATATGGTTCTATTTTGCCATGTTCCACATGGAACATGCTGCAACTATCATCTTGCATATCCGCAACTTGATTCGTTGTAATAGAACTTACAAAAACCTGAGCCCCCGTCTCTTTTAAGCATTTAGCTAAACGCTCTCGACGTTGACTATCTAATTCAGAAGCAAAATCATCAATCAGGTAGATGCATTGCTTTCCTGTCACCTGAGTTAAATGTTGCCCTTGTGCTACTCGAAGCGCACACATCATTAACTTCAATTGACCACGTGAAAGCACGTCCTCTACAGGAGTGTTATTCACTTTTATACGTAAATCAGCTTTATTGGGCCCACTAAATGTGTACCCCAGCAGTTGATCTCTTTCAAAATTTCGCTCTAGTATTTCCGCATAGGGTGTTTCTTTTTCCCATCCACGATAATACGTTAATCGAATATCAAATTCTGGCAAAAAAGTGCGACAAATAACTTCTGCCACATTTTTAAGTTCATCGACATACGATGTCCGCCAGTGATCTATATTTTCAGCAAGCTGAGCCAGTTCCTGATCCCAGTAACTCAACTCTTTATAGCTCTTCGCATTTTTAAGTAATGCGTTTCTCTGCTTAGAAAGACGTTTTAATCGCCCCCAGGCATCATAAAATCCCGTTTGGGTATGAAACACACCCCAATCAATAAATGCTCTGCGATGCTTAGGGCCATTAGTAATTAACTCAAATCCTTCCGGATGAATCAATTGCAGTGGTAATACCTGAGCAAGTTGTGCCAATTTTTGGCCAGACTGACCGCCTATTTTAACCTCAGTTGAACCATTACGCTGCTTATTTATTCCAATAGGCAGCTCAAATCCGTCAGAGTTCAAAAAGCGCCCATGAACAAAAAGTTCTTCACACTCGTTTTTTATCACTCTACCAGTCAATGCACTCTTAAAAGAGCGACCATGACCAAGTAAATAAATGGCTTCCAACAGGCTTGTTTTACCGCTTCCATTCGCACCAATAAGAAAATTAAAGCCTGACGATAGTTCAATATCACAGGCTTTAATATTCCGAAACTGTTGGACGACTAGGCGTGTTAAGGGCATCTGTAAATAGCCTGCTTCTATAAACGAATTGGCATAACCACGTACATAGCACTATCGTCATCTGCGTTTTCAATTAACGCACTCGCATTTGCATCACTCATTGAAAAACGAACTTGTTCACAACGCAGGGTATTTAATACGTCCAAAACGTAGCTTACGTTAAAGCCAATTTCCAAATCATCTCCCTGGAAATTCACATCTAACATCTCTTCTGCTTCTTCTTGTTCAGGGTTGTTAGCGGTAATGCGCATTTCTGTACCCGCTAGATTTACCCTTACCCCCCTGAATTTTTCATTGGATAGAATCGCTGCACGTGAGAAACATTGACGAAGTTCATCACAACTGGCTTCGAGTGTCTTATTGCTACTCTGTGGCATAACACGACGATAATCTGGGAAACGTCCATCAACCAGTTTAGAGGTAAATGTAAAGTTGTTAACATCAGCACGCACATTAGACTGACCAATTTGCAGCGTAACCGGATTCTCCGGAGCGTCCAGTAGTTTAACTAACTCCTGAACACCTTTGCGAGGAACAATCACTTGTTGTGTATTAAACTCTGCTGCCAGCCCGGTCTGAGAAACCGCCATTCGGTGCCCATCGGTTGCAACCGATCTTAACGTAGACCCATCAATTTCAAATAACATACCATTCAGATAATAACGAACATCCTGGTTAGCCATGGAAAACTGAGTCTTCTCTATCAAGGTTCGAAGTTCTGCTTGTGATAACGTTACCTCAACCTCACTTTGCCAATCTTCTATATTAGGAAAGTCACTAGCAGGTAATGTTGTTAATGAAAAACGGCTACGGCCTGAACGCATTTGAATTCGATCACCATCAAGTACAACCGTTATCACTGCATCATCGGGTAATCCACGACAAATATCTAAAAATTTACGTGAAGGTACGGTAATGCTACCCGCTTCAAATTCACCTTCTAATTGAATGCGAGCAACCAACTCAACTTCCAAATCCGTTGCTGTTATAAGTAAAGTATTGTCTTCTACTTTTAAAAGTAAATTACCTAAAATTGGTAGGGTTGGACGCCCGCCCAAAGCACCGGAAACTTGCTGCAGTGGCTTAATAAGGTGATTACGTTCAATTGTAAATTTCATATCTATCTCTTATTTCTCTACCTGTAATGACGGCTATGATGAAAGTGTTCTAATTAAATTAGAATAGTCTTCTTTAATGTCATGACTTTCTTCACGAAGTTGCTGGATTTTCCGGCATGCATGTAAAACAGTAGTATGGTCTCTACCGCCAAAAGCATCGCCTATCTCAGGTAAACTATGATTAGTTAGTTCTTTTGCCAAAGCCATTGCCAATTGACGGGGCCTAGCAACAGAACGAGAACGACGTTTAGATAATAGATCGGCTAACTTTATCTTGTAATATTCAGCAACCGTTTTCTGAATATTATCAATAGTGACCAACTTCTCTTGCAGTGCAAGTAAATCTCTTAATGCTTCACGAACAAAATCGATAGTGATAGGCCGACCAGTAAAATTAGCATTCGCAATAACACGATTTAATGCACCTTCTAACTCACGAACGTTAGAACGTAATCGCTTGGCAATGAAAAAAGCGACTTCATCAGCCAAGTGTATCTGATGATCTTCTGCTTTCTTCATTAAAATGGCGACCCGTGTTTCTAATTCAGGAGGTTCAATAGCAACCGTGAGGCCCCAGCCAAATCGAGACTTAAGACGATCTTCTACCCCATTAATCTCTTTAGGGTAACGATCTGACGTTAAGATAATTTGTTGGTTACCTTCAAGCAATGCATTAAAGGTATGGAAAAATTCTTCCTGAGAACGCTCTTTATTAGCAAAAAATTGAATATCATCAATAAGAAGGGCATCAACACTTCGGTAATAGCGCTTGAACTCTTCAATAGCGTTGTTTTGCAAAGCTTTAACCATATCCTGAACAAAACGTTCAGAATGCATATAAACTACTTTTGCATTAGGTTTGTTATCTACAATGGCATTTCCAACAGCATGTAAAAGGTGTGTCTTACCTAAACCAGTACCACCATATAAAAATAATGGGTTGTATGCTGCTCCTGGATTGTCTGCTACTTGTCTTGCCGCCGCCAAACCAAGTTGGTTCGACTTACCTTCAACAAAGTTATTAAACTTATGTTTATAGTTAACGTTAGAACGATGATTAATCTCAACCATTTCAGATTCATCGTCCCAGGTTTTATGTACAGGCTTACGTGCCTGGAGCTGTGCGGGTGCCGAAGACTCAGCTGCAACATCAGCCGCTGTTTTCTTTATAACCGGAGAAGCTGAAACTGGTTTACTGCCAATTTCAAATCGTAAATTCGGGATATCCGAACCGCAAAACTCTTTAAGAAGTCGATTAATGTTATTCAGATAACGATCGCGTACCCAATCAAGCACAAATCGATTAGGAGCAAATAGAGTCAGGGTGTTGCCATTAAGCTCCGCTTGCAGCGGTCTAACCCACATGCTGAATTCTGTAGCCGATAGTTCTTCTTGAAGCTGTTGCAGACACTGCAACCATAGCGAAGATGACACTTTGACCCCACTATTGTTTTTAGAGTTGGAAAAGGAGAGCAATTTTACTCCTTGTCGCGACAGATCACCAGAAAATGATCACTGATCCAGTGAATAAGATCCAAGTTATTCACACTTTTCCCCAATTTATACTAAAGATCCCGATTTTTTTCCCCAAGAAATAACCAATAATACTCACATTCATATGATCTTTTTGACTTATCCCCAGATTATGAATTTTATTGTTATTTCGGTTATGTCTAATAACAACTAGTTATTTTATCTATTTATGGCTTTAGCAGTACTATCCGCATATCCAATCAGAGATGAGAATTTACGATATGAAACACTGGTTAAAAGTTATACTAACGACAGTTGTGCTAGCAACTTCATCTATCCAAACAGCTTATGCTTTAACAGACGTAAAAGTCGGTATGTCAGGACGCTACTACCCGTTTACTTTTGTGGAAAAAGATAAACTACAAGGATTTGAAGTAGACTTGTGGGATGAAATTGCCCGTAGAAACGATTACAACGTAGAGTATGTTACAGCTAACTTTTCTGGTCTTTTTGGCCTTTTAGAAACCGGACGTATCGACACTATTTCTAACCAAATAACAATGACAGATACTCGCAAAGCAAAATACCTTTTTGCAAACCCTTACGTTATTGATGGCGCACAAATTGCCGTTCGCAAAGGTAACGACAGTATCAAGAGTATTGAAGATCTTGCTGGTAAAACTGTTGCAGTAAACTTAGGCTCTAATTTCGAGCAACTGCTACGTGATTATGATAAAGACAATAAGATAAACATCAAAACTTATGACACTGGTATTGAGCATGATGTTGCTTTAGGTCGCTCTGATGCATTTGTTATGGATCGCCTTTCTGTATTGGAATTAATTAAGAAAACGGGCCTACCTCTACAACTAGCAGGCGAACCATTCGATACAATCCAAAATGCATGGCCATTTGTTAATAATGCAAATGGGAATAAATTGCAAAAAGAAGTCAATGAAGCGCTTGCTGCAATGAGAGCAGATGGCACATTGAGCACTATTTCTAATAAATGGTTTGGTGCTGACATTACTAAGTAAAATGTAAACAATAAATTAATGGGGAATCTTTTTGGGTTTCCCATTAACCTGTATTTTATGCCATTATCCCTTCTAGTCTCCTGTAACCGGTCCTGCATCGCTTAAAAATAAAATTATGACTTTTGATTTTCAATATATGTTTGAACTGTTGCCCATTCTCTTCAAGTACCTCGGTACCACAATGGAGATGGCAATATGGGGATTGGTCTTTGCTTTGATTATTTCCGTTGTCATAGCCAATATTAGAGTATTTAAAGTTCCTGTATTGGATCAATTAAGCCAGCTTTATATAAGCTTTTTCCGCGGCACTCCATTACTTGTTCAGCTTTTTTTACTTTATTACGGTCTACCACAAGTATTTCCAATACTCGTAGGCCTTGATGCCTTTTCAGCAGCAGTTATCGGGTTAACATTACATTTTGCAGCCTATATGGCTGAAAGCATTAGGGCTGCGATCATTGGTGTCGACCGAAGCCAAATGGAAGCCAGTTTATCTGTAGGCATGACAACCAGTCAGGCAATGCGGCGTATCATTCTGCCTCAGGCAACCCGTATAGCTCTTCCATCTTTAATGAATTACTTTATCGATATGATTAAGTCGACTTCACTCGCCTTTACGTTAGGTGTTGCAGAAATTATGGCTAAGGCACAGATGGAAGCTTCTTCCAGCTTTAAATTCTTCGAAGCATTTCTCGCAGTGGCGTTAATTTACTGGGGGGTTGTTGTGGCACTAACCCGAGTTCAGAGCTGGGCAGAAGTAAAACTCAATAAGGCTTACCAACGATGATAAAACTAGAGAATATTCATAAAAGCTTTGGTGATACGTCGGTTTTATCCGGTATTGATTTAGAGATCAAACAAGGTGAAATAATTGTTGTTATTGGTTCAAGTGGTACAGGTAAGTCCACCTTATTACGCTGTGTTAATTTTTTAGAGCAAGCGAATAAAGGCAAGATAACCATTGACGATGTCACTGTTGATACTGAAAAGTACACTAAAAACGAAGTGTTAGCATTAAGGAGAAAAACAGGATTTGTTTTTCAAAATTATGCCCTTTTTGCACATTTAACCGCTAAGCAAAATATTGCTGAAGGTTTAATTACCGTTCGTGACTGGAAAAAAGACCAGGCTTATGACCGAGCCCAGCAAATTTTAGATGATATCGGTTTAGGTGAAAAAGCAGAAAGTTATCCAGCAGCACTTTCCGGAGGGCAGCAACAGCGCGTTGGTATAGGACGTGCTATGGCTCTTCAACCAGAATTACTCCTATTTGATGAACCCACATCGGCACTCGATCCTGAGTGGGTAGGAGAAGTATTGAGTCTAATGAAACAGTTAGCGACACGGCATCAAACGATGTTAGTCGTTACTCATGAGATGCAATTTGCCCAAGAAGTCGCCGATAGAGTTATTTTTATGGCTGACGGAAAAATAGTGGAGCAGGGTTCTCCACAGGATATATTCAGTAATCCACAAGATCCAAAGCTGAAAAAATTCCTAAGTAAGGTAGGGATCCAATAAAGATCCTTGCGATTTAGCTCACACTACGTATAATCCGTCGACCGGAATTATTCGGCTGGTATGGGCTATCAGTTATTGACTCTTTAGTAGTCAGTGATTACAATTCCGCCTCTTTGTTGAGAGGCGTCGGATGTTATGTTCCACGCCGGGTTTAACAGAAACCTATAAACTACTGATCAGTAAAAGGTATTATCATGAAACGCACTTTTCAACCTTCAGTTCTTAAGCGTAAGCGTTCTCACGGATTCCGTGCACGTATGGCAACTAAGAACGGTCGTAAAGTAATTAATGCACGTCGTGCAAAAGGCCGTGCGCGCCTGTCAAAATAATTCGCGATTATTTTGATTACGTACGCATTCAATCGGGAGTTACGTTTGTTAACTCCCGAGCATTATAAAAATGTATTCCAGCAAGCACACAGTGCTGGCTCGCCCCATTTCACCATCATTGCCCGAAACAATTCTCTTTCTCACCCTAGATTAGGCTTAGCTGTTCCAAAAAAACAGATTAAAACGGCTGTCGCTCGAAACAAATTCAAACGATTAGCTCGTCAAAGCTTTAGGATGAAACAACATGACCTGCCAAATAAAGATTTTGTTGTTATAGCAAAGAAAAGCGCACAAAATTTGAGTAATGAAGAAATACTAAAATTATTTGATAAACTATGGCATCGCCTTTCTCGCCCTTATCGTGGTTAGCTATCGGATTGATTTATATATATAAGTGGGCAATTAGTCCTCTTATAGGTCCTCGCTGTCGCTATACTCCAACCTGCTCTACTTATGCATTAGAAGCAATAAAAATGCATGGTTTTGTAAAAGGGTGTTGGTTATCAGGCAAACGTCTATTAAGATGTCACCCTTTGAATGAAGGGGGTTTTGACCCCGTTCCACCAATCCAAGATAAAGACAGAGATAAATAACGATGGATTCACAACGTAATATCCTGCTTCTCGCACTGGCTTTGGTTTCTTTTTTACTGTATCAGCAATGGAACATTGAAAAGAATCCTGCCCCTCAACGAGTTGAACAGGCACAAAATGGCAGTACTCTACCTGCACCATCTATTGCTAATGAGCTAGATCCTGCACCTTCGCAGCAAACATCTGCCGAACTTATTACTGTAACAACTGATGTTTTAATTCTGTCAATTGATACCTTTGGTGGTGACGTTGTTTCAGCGAAGCTAAAAGATTATTCCGATGAGCTTGATTCAGATACGCCATTTGAAATTCTAAAAAATGATGCTGGTCATGTTTATATTGCTCAAAGTGGATTAGTCGGCCCTCAAGGTATCGATTTAAGCAGTACAAATCGTCCAAACTATAGCGTTTCATCTGATACTTTCACTTTAGCTGAAGGTCAGGATGAATTGCGAATTCCACTGACTTACACTGCAAATGGCATTGAATATAGCAAAACATTTGTGATGAAACGTGGTCAATACGACATCGACGTAGAGTTTAATGTTAACAACCAATCCGGTACTAACGCGACATTTGGTATGTATACCCATCTTCGCCAAAACGTAATGGATGCAGGCGGTAGCCTAACCATGCCTACTTATCGTGGTGGTGCATACTCAACTCAAGATGTTCGTTACAAGAAGTACAGCTTCGATGACATGCAAGATCGCAACTTATCACTTAACCTGCCAGATGGTCAGGGTTGGGTTGGTATGCTACAGCACTATTTTGCTTCTGCGTGGATTCCACGTAATGAACCAGGTTCAAGCCTATACACGCGAGTTATTGGCAATCTAGCCGATATTGGCGTGCGTATGCCAAACAAAACCATTGGTAATGGTGATCAGGCATCATTTAAAGCAACGCTTTGGACGGGTCCAAAACTACAAAAAGAGATGGAAGCCGTTGCACCTAACCTTGACCTCGTTGTCGACTACGGTTGGTTGTGGTTTATCGCTAAGCCTCTTCACTGGTTGCTATCAATGATTCAAAGCCTAGTGACTAACTGGGGTGTTTCTATAATGATTCTGACTTTTGTTGTTCGTGGTGCTATGTATCCGTTAACAAAAGCACAGTACACGTCTATGGCTAAAATGCGCATGCTTCAGCCGAAGTTAGCAGCTATGCGTGAGCGTATCGGTGACGATCGCCAGCGTATGAGCCAAGAAATGATGGAACTGTATAAGAAAGAAAAAGTAAACCCACTAGGCGGGTGTTTACCAATCTTCTTGCAAATGCCTATATTCATTGCGCTATACTGGTCATTAATGGAATCTGTTGAACTACGTCATTCTCCATTCTTTGGATGGATAACTGACCTTTCAGCTCAAGACCCGTTCTACATTCTGCCTCTATTAATGGGTGCAAGTATGTTTATGATTCAGAAGATGAGCCCAACAACAGTTACGGACCCAATGCAGCAAAAAATCATGACCTTCATGCCGGTCATGTTTACTGGTTTCTTCCTGTTTTTCCCTTCAGGCCTTGTTCTTTACTGGTTGGTGTCCAACGTAGTGACTCTGATTCAGCAAAGCTTAATTTACAAGAATCTGGAAAAGAAAGGCTTACATTCTAAGTAAGAATGAATAAATACTAAGAAAGGCGGCCAAAAGGTCGCCTTTTTGTTTTGGGCTGATTACAATTTACTATTCAGATTCCGATTATCTGGATAACACCTTTGTTCAGGACGCTGTGATTACATTTCTGTATGCTTGACCGCAGCATCCATGCTGCAGACACCAGATCAAAGAAGTTACCCAGCCAAATATAAGCAAAAATTATTGCTTTGTATTAACTAGGAAAAACTATGACCACAGACACTATTGTCGCTCAAGCCACTGCGCCCGGACGTGGTGGTGTTGGTATAATCCGAGTTTCAGGCCCCAAAGCAGAACAAGTTGCTTTAACCGTGACAGGAAAAAAACTGAAGCCACGTTATGCCGAGTACTTATCTTTTCAGTCATCGGATGGATTAGAAATCGATCAGGGCATTGCTCTCTATTTTCCCAACCCACACTCTTTCACTGGTGAAGATGTTTTAGAACTTCAGGGGCATGGCGGGCCAGTAGTCATGGATATGCTTATCAAAAGCATCCTGACCATAGATGGCATCAGACCCGCTCGCCCTGGCGAATTTTCCGAGCGTGCATTTTTAAATGACAAGATGGATCTTACTCAAGCTGAAGCTATCGCCGATCTTATTGATGCCAGCTCAGAAGAAGCTGCAAAGTCTGCACTCCAGTCTCTACAGGGTCAATTTTCAAAAAAAGTGAATCAACTTGTCGATTCCCTTATTTATTTAAGGATCTACGTAGAAGCCGCTATCGATTTTCCAGAAGAAGAAATTGATTTTTTGGCCGATGGAAAAGTCAGCAATGATCTACAATCTATCATAGATAATTTAGAGGCAGTAAGAGCAGAAGCCAACCAAGGCGCCATTATGCGTGAAGGCATGAAGGTTGTTATCGCTGGCAGGCCAAATGCAGGTAAATCAAGCTTACTTAATGCATTGTCAGGCAAAGATTCAGCTATCGTTACAGACATAGCGGGAACCACTCGAGACGTCCTGAGAGAACATATCCATATCGATGGCATGCCACTGCACATTATCGATACAGCAGGGCTTAGAGATGCCTTAGATGAAGTAGAAAAAATAGGTATTGATAGAGCTTGGGATGAAATTGCTCAGGCAGATCGCGTCTTATTTATGGTCGATGGAACGACAACTAACCAAACCGATCCTAAAGAAATCTGGCCAGACTTTATTGATCGCCTGCCAAATAAAATAGGTATGACTGTTATCAGGAACAAAGCAGATCAGACAAATGAAGACCTAGGAATTTGTCACGTAAATGAACCGACATTAATTCGCCTTTCTGCAAAAACAGGTGAAGGCGTTGATTCCTTACGAACACACCTAAAAGAATGCATGGGCTTTTCTGGTGGTAACGAGGGTGGCTTTATGGCTAGAAGACGCCACTTGGATGCACTTGAGAAAGCATCAGAGCATCTTTCCATTGGTCAGCAACAGTTAGAAGGTTATATGGCGGGGGAGATACTCGCCGAAGAATTGAGAATTACACAGCAACATCTCAATGAAATAACCGGAGAGTTTAGTTCGGATGATTTGTTAGGCAGAATATTCTCTTCGTTCTGCATCGGTAAATAGAAATACAGGGTGGGTTTTCCACCCTTTTTTAAAGGAATATTTATGATTCATATTATTACAGGTAGCACCTTAGGTGGTGCTGAATATGTAGGAGATCACTTAAGTGGAATTCTCGACCAGCAAGGGATAAAAAATACCATTCATAACAACCCTTCAATAGAAGAGATCCCAACTCAAGGAACATGGTTGCTCATTACTTCAACTCATGGTGCTGGAGAGTATCCAGACAATATCCAACCTTTTATACACCACCTTCAAAATACTCCCCCTCGTATGGATCAGGTAAATTTTGCCGTTATTGCTCTCGGTGATTCAAGTTACGATACTTTCTGCGCAGCAGGGAAACACGCATTTGATCTAATGAAAGACATCGGTGCCAACCCTATTTGCGATTGTTTCACTATAGATATTCTCAATACTCCAATTCCAGAAGAACCCGCAGAAAATTGGTTGAAAGCAAACCTGAATAACTTTTGATTTTTACTACTAGCAGGCAGTAAGTGCCTGCCATCTCCCGCCCTACATACCTTCTTAATCATTTGACCAGATCTTATCAACATATTTCTACTCAATGAACACCTTGTTATACCACTTGTGGATAAAAGCGGGCTTTTCCAGTGATCAACCTATAGTTATTCAGAGAATAAGATCATGCACTTTATCCACCTGTTGATAAGTAGCCATTTTGATCCCAGCTAATCCTCTGGCTGATCAAAGAAAGATCACAACAAATGATCGTAATAATCCTATTGATCTTGTTGATCATTTTTCAGTTATCCACACGATCGTGCTTGCTTAATAATAAACATAATAAAAGATCTCTATAAAGATCTTATATATAATTACTCTTCTTCTTTGATCCAAAAAAGTTTTAAATCCGTTTTCTCACCTGAGTAAAAAAGGTAGAATAGCGCTCCTTTTTTTATAATCCTCAATTAGCTTGTATTGCCTAAGGTCGATCCATGTTTTATCACGAAAAATTTGACGTTATCGTTATTGGTGGCGGTCATGCTGGAACGGAAGCAGCACTGTCATCCGCCAGAACAGGTCAAAAGACACTGTTACTTACACATAATATTGATACTTTAGGTCAGATGTCATGTAACCCAGCCATCGGTGGTATTGGTAAAGGTCATTTGGTTAAAGAAGTTGATGCTCTTGGCGGCTTGATGGCTCAGGCAATTGATAAAGCAGGTATTCAATTTAGAACACTTAATGCATCTAAAGGACCAGCAGTTCGAGCTACCCGTGCACAAGCTGATCGTTTGTTGTATAAATCTGCTGTTCGCCAAGTATTGGAAAACACACCAAATTTGACACTGTTTCAACAACCAGCAGATGATCTTATCGTTGAAAATGATCAAGTTGTTGGTGTTATTACTCAAATGGGGCTTAAATTCCACGCCAGAGCGGTTGTATTGACCGTTGGAACCTTTCTTGGTGGTAAGATTCACATTGGCATGGAAAGCTCCTCTGGAGGCCGCGCAGGCGATCCTCCTTCGATCACATTGGCTCAACGTTTGAGGGATCTACCTCTGAGGGTTGATCGTTTAAAAACAGGAACCCCTCCAAGAATAGATGCCAATAGTGTCGATTTTTCAGAGCTAGAAGTTCAGCATGGTGATAACCCTACGCCCATATTTTCATTTCTTGGTAAGCGGGAAAATCACCCAAGACAGATACCTTGTTATATCACTCATACAAATGAAAAAACTCATGAGGTTATTAGGGCTAACCTTGATCGTAGCCCGATGTATGCTGGTGTGATTGAAGGTATTGGTCCTAGGTACTGTCCTTCAATTGAAGATAAAGTGATGCGTTTTTCTGATAAAAATAGTCATCAGATATTTATTGAACCTGAAGGCCTAACAACCACTGAATTATATCCGAATGGTATTTCTACCAGTTTACCTTTCGATGTTCAGGTTCAAATTGTTCGTTCTATGAAAGGGTTTAAAAACGCACATATTGTTCGCCCGGGTTATGCGATTGAGTATGATTTCTTTGATCCCCGTGATTTAAAAAAGACCTATGAAAGTAAGTTCATTCATGGTTTATTTTTTGCTGGCCAAATTAACGGTACTACTGGATATGAAGAAGCGGCTGCTCAAGGTCTAATGGCTGGTATTAATGCCAGTTTATATACTCAAGGTAAAGAGGGTTGGAGCCCAAGGCGTGATCAAGCTTATATGGGTGTACTTATTGATGACTTGTCTACGATGGGGACAAAAGAACCTTATCGCATGTTTACATCTCGAGCAGAATACCGCTTGTTGCTGCGTGAAGATAATGCCGATCTTCGTTTGACGGAAATGGGACGAGAGCTTGGTCTGGTTGATGATATTCGCTGGGCTCGTTTTAACGAAAAAGTTGAAAATATAGAAAAAGAACGTCAGCGTCTGAAGGATATTTGGGTAAATCCTAAAACTGCAGGGATCGACAAGTTGAATGATCTATTGAAAATGCCGATGTCCCGAGAAGCCAGTGGTGAAGATCTATTACGCCGACCAGAGATAACTTATCAACAACTTACACAGTTAGATCTTTTTTCTCCGGCTTTAGATGATCAACAAGCCTTTGAGCAAGTAGAAACGCAAGTAAAGTATGAAGGTTATATTCAAAGGCAGAGAGATGAGATAGAAAAATCACTTCGTCACGAATATACCAAGCTGTCTGTTGAGTTAGATTATTCACAGGTAAAAGGTCTCTCAAACGAAGTCGTTGCTAAGTTGAGTGAAGCTAAGCCTGAGTCGATTGGTATCGCTTCGAGAATTTCAGGCATAACACCAGCGGCTATTTCTATTTTGTTGGTCCATCTTAAAAAACAGGGTCTGTTGAAAAAGGGAGCTGAATAAGTGAATCCACTACGTCAGAAATTAGATCTGCTTATTGAACAAATTGATCTCACCGTTAATGAAAACCAAAGAGAACAGTTGGTTGGATACGTCGAGCTGCTCAATAAATGGAATAAAGCTTATAATTTAACGTCCGTCCGAGATCCTATGGATATGCTGGTGAAGCATATTCTTGATAGCATTGTTGTTAGTCCTCATTTGGAAGGACAGCGTTTTGTCGATGTTGGCACTGGTCCGGGGCTACCTGGTATTCCTTTGGCTATTATGAACCCGGAAAAGCAATTTTTCTTATTAGATAGCCTAGGGAAACGTATTCGATTTATTAAACAGGTTCAGCATGAACTGGGTATTAAGAATGTAACAACTGTGCAAAGTAGGGTTGAAGATTTTCAACCTGAAGAAAAATTTGATGCGGTTTTAAGTCGGGCGTTTGCGTCCATGACTGATATGGTTGAGTGGTGTCATCACTTGCCAAAAAAAGAAACAGGTTGTTTTTTGGCTCTAAAAGGTCAACTTCCTGAAGAAGAAATTACACAATTACCAAATTGGTGTAGTGTGATCAAAATCAAAGCTTTGAAAGTTCCTGAGCTAGAAGGTGAACGACATCTTGTAGTCTTAGCTAATCAGGAAAAATAGAGAGGTTACTGTGGGAAGAATTATTGCTATAGCCAACCAGAAAGGTGGCGTCGGCAAGACAACAACATGTATTAATTTAGCTGCATCTATGGCTGCGACTAAACGTAAAGTATTGGTTGTTGATCTTGACCCACAGGGTAACGCTACTATGGCTAGTGGCGTTGATAAGTATCAGGTAGATGCTACCGCTTATGATTTACTTGTTGAAGATACGCCCTTTAAAGATGTGGTGTGTACGACAACAAGTGGAGGTTATGATTTAATCGCAGCAAACGGCGATGTCACGGCCGCTGAAATTAAATTAATGGAAGTTTTTGCACGAGAAGTTAGGTTAAAAAATGCGCTATCTTTGGTTCGTGATAACTATGATTTCATCTTTATAGATTGTCCACCTTCCCTAAACCTACTTACAATCAACGCAATGGCTGCAGCTGATTCGGTTTTAGTGCCTATGCAATGTGAATATTTTGCACTGGAAGGTTTAACTGCACTTATGGATACAATAAGTAAGCTTGCGGCAGTGGTTAATGAAAATCTTAAGATTGAAGGTTTATTGCGAACCATGTTTGATCCAAGGAACCGTTTATCGAATGAAGTTTCTGATCAACTGAAAAAGCATTTTGGTGGCAAAGTATATAGAACCGTCATTCCTCGTAATGTTCGATTAGCAGAAGCTCCTAGTCATGGCAGACCAGCCATGTATTATGATAAGCATTCTGCAGGTGCAAAAGCGTACTTAGCATTAGCTGGAGAGATACTTCGAAGAGAAGAAGTACCGGCTTAATCATTAAGGAACAGAGGAATACACCTAAATGTCCAAACGTGGTTTAGGAAAGGGCTTAGATGCCCTATTAGCGACGAGTTCTCTAGCCAGAGAAAAACAACAGGTTGCGACTAAGAGTCAATCAATATCTGCTGAAGGTGATTTGGCTGAAATATCAGTATCAAATTTGAAACCTGGTGTGTACCAACCACGTAAAGAGATGTCTGAGGAAGCGCTAGAAGAGTTATCAGCATCCATTCAATCTCAGGGGATCATACAACCTATTGTGGTTAGGCAGGTTGAAGGTGGCTCTTACGAAATTATAGCGGGTGAACGTCGTTGGCGCGCAGCTAAACAAGCGGGTTTAAGTAAAGTCCCTTGTGTTGTAAAAAATGTTCAAGATAGAGCCGCAATTGCAATGTCTCTTATTGAGAATATTCAGCGTGAAGACCTCAATGTGATCGAGGAAGCACAAGCTCTACAACGTCTTCAGGATGAGTTTGAGTTAACACATCAGCAGGTTGCTGAAGTTATTGGCAAGTCACGCACTACGGTGACTAATTTACTGCGTTTGAATCAGCTTGATAGCGAAGTTAAAACTCTGGTAGAGAAAAAACAGCTGGAAATGGGTCATGCTCGGGCTTTATTAGTTCTGGAAACGGAAAATCAGGCTGAAGTTGCTAAAGTTATTTCGAAAAAGCAGATGACGGTTCGTCAGGCCGAACAGTATGTAAAGAATATATTGAAGCCAAGAGAGGTTGTTGAAAAAGTTGTCGACAATGACGCTATGGTTATATCTGAACGATTAACACAGGCATTGGGTTCCAATGTTTCTTTGACTCGTTCGTCAAATGGAAAGTCCAAAATGACGATTACTTTTGACCAACCTCACAAATTAGAGCAGTTAATCAATATGCTCGAAAGCGAGTCGTAGATTCTTTCATAGAAGTACATTGTTACAATAATTATTGCAAAAGTTGTAGGTTTGTAAACAAAATCGTTAATTAATGCTGCAATTGTATTGCATTAATAGTTACTAAACGTATAATTTTTGCCGTTTTCCAAGCACGAGAGTTTTAAAAGTGAAAGTGCGAAGTTGGAATAGAAATCGAGGAACGAATACATGGTAGCTACGCTAGCGCGACCAGGGCGAGAGCTTGCAAAGCGATTGTTATTGATTCAATCTAGCGTGGTTACAGTTGTAGCAGCAGGAATGGCAATAGCCGTGAATGTTGATTGGGGAGTATCTGCGTTTATTGGGGGTGGCATTTTTGTTATCGCTAATGCAGTGTTTGCATTGTTTGCTTTTATGTTTAGTGGAGCTCGAGCTGCAAAAGCAGTTATGGCTTCTTTTTACACAGGCGAAGCATTAAAAATCCTCATCACAGTCATTTTATTTTCTGTTGTTTACATGTGTATGCAGGTGGACTTAGTTCCCCTGAAACTAACCTATTTGCTGGCGTTAGGGATTAACATCTTTTTGCCAGCGCTATTCATTAACAAAAAAAAATAGGATGAGTTATGGCTGCGCCAGGTGAAGCGCTAACAGCGTCCGGATATATTGATCACCACCTTACTAACCTCTCTTTGTACAAGCTGGGTTTAGTAGCGGAGGAGACCAGTTTCTGGAACGTTAATATTGATAGCCTGTTTTTTTCTGTGTTTACAGGGATGTTATTCCTTTGGGTTTTTCGCTCTGTAGCAAAGAAAGCAACAGTAGGTGTACCAGGTAAGCTCCAATGTGCGGTTGAAATGATTGTGGAATTTGTCGCTGATAACGTCAAAGAAACATTCCATGGACGCAACCCATTGATAGCGCCTCTGGCACTGACTATCTTTTGCTGGGTATTACTAATGAATATCATGGATTTAATTCCAATTGATTTCTTACCGTATCCCGCAGAACATTGGCTAGGTATCCCTTATTTGAAAGTGGTTCCTTCTGCTGATGTAAACATCACCATGGCAATGGCACTAGGCGTTTTCTTCTTGATGATTTACTACAGTATCAAGGTGAAGGGTTTAGGCGGCTTTGCGAAAGAGTTGGCTTTACATCCATTTAATCATCCTGTGATGATTCCGTTCAACCTGCTACTGGAAGTTGTTTCGCTACTGGCTAAACCTCTTTCACTTGGTATGCGTTTGTTCGGTAATATGTTTGCAGGTGAGGTTGTATTCATTCTTATCGCGGCTATGCTACCGTGGTGGTTACAATGGTTAGGTGCTCTCCCATGGGCAATTTTCCATATTCTGATTATCTTGATCCAAGCGTTTGTATTCATGATGCTGACTATCGTATATCTGTCGATGGCACATGAAGACCCGGATCACTAATTAAATTTACAAAGTTTTATTTGGGCACATTAAGCCAACAACTATAAATTGGAGATAGTAATGGAAACTTTACTGAGCTTTTCAGCAATCGCCGTAGGTCTTATCGTCGGTCTTGCTTCTCTTGGTACTGCGATCGGGTTCGCAATTCTTGGCGGTAAATTCCTAGAGGGTGCTGCACGTCAACCAGAGATGGCTCCTATGCTACAAGTTAAGATGTTTATCATCGCAGGTCTACTTGATGCGGTTCCTATGATCGGTATCGTAATAGCACTACTATTCACATTTGCTAACCCATTTGTTGGTCAACTAGGTTAATTGACGAATCAAAGTAATAAAACTTTGTTGTTAATTAGCATTTTATTGTTGGTGAATAAATTAGAGGAGTAGCTGTTGTGAATATAAACGCAACTCTGCTAGGTCAGGCAATAGCATTTGCAATGTTTGTATGGTTCTGCATGAATTATGTATGGCCACCAATCATGAGTGCTATTGAAGAACGTCAGAAAAAAATTGCTGACGGTCTGCACGCTGCTGAAAGAGCAGCTAAAGATTTGGACCTAGCACAAGCCAACGCTTCTGACCAAATGAAAGAAGCGAAGCGCACGGCAACTGAGGTCATTGATCAAGCGAACAAACGTAAAGCTCAAATTATTGATGAAGCACGTGAGGAAGCTCAGGCAGAACGCCAGAAAATTCTTACACAAGCGGAAGCAGAAATTGAAGCAGAACGTAATCGCGCGAAAGATGAACTGCGCAAACAAGTTGCTACTCTGGCTTTAGCTGGTGCGGAGAAAATCCTTGAGCGCTCTATTGATAAAGAAGCGCAAAAAGATATTCTTGACAACATTACTGCAAAACTTTAAAGCGAGGGGCGCATATGTCTGAACTGACTACAATAGCACGCCCCTATGCTAAAGCAGCGTTTGACTTTGCAGTAGAAAAAGGCGCATTGGACCAATGGTCTCATATGCTTACTTTTGCTACTGAAGTAACAAAAAACAAAGATATGGCAGAACTATTAACTGGTTCTGCTTCTGCAGAAAAACTGGCAGAAATTTTTGTTGCCGTTTGTGGCGAACAGTTTGATGAATATGGCCAAAACCTATTAAAGGTAATGGCTGAGAATGGCCGATTAACGGCTCTTCCTGAAGTTTGTAAAGAGTTCCTTGTTCTGAAACAAGAGCATGAGAAAATGATGGATGTTGAAGTAATTTCAGCTTCAGACCTTTCTAAAGAACAACTTGCAAATATCAGCAGCAAACTTGAACAGCGTCTAGAACGTAAAGTTAACCTGAATTGCAGTGTAGATGAAACCCTACTTGGTGGGGTTATTATTCGAGCCGGAGACTTAGTCATCGATAACTCAACTCGCGGTCAATTAGGCCGTTTGAGCGATGCATTGCAGTCTTGATGGGGATTGGAGCATGCAACTTAATTCCACAGAAATAAGCGACCTAATCAAACAACGTATCGAATCTTTCGAAGTTGTTAGTGAAGCTCGTAATGAAGGTACTATCGTATCTGTAAGCGATGGTATTATTCGCATTCACGGCCTAGCGGACGTGATGCAAGGTGAAATGATTGAACTACCGGGTGGTCGTTATGCACTCGCACTTAACCTTGAGCGTGACTCGGTTGGTGCAGTTGTAATGGGCCCATATGCTGACCTTCAGGAAGGCATGAAAGTAACAGGTACTGGCCGTATCCTTGAGGTACCAGTAGGTCCTGAAATGCTTGGTCGTGTGGTAAACACACTGGGTGAGCCTATTGATGGTAAAGGTCCAATTGAAGCGAAATTGACTTCTCCTGTAGAAGTTATCGCTCCAGGTGTAATCGACCGTAAATCGGTAGATCAACCTGTACAAACTGGTTATAAGTCAGTTGATGCCATGATCCCTATCGGTCGTGGTCAGCGTGAACTTGTTATCGGTGACCGTCAAACGGGTAAAACCGCGATGGCAATTGATGCCATTATTAACCAAAGAGATTCTGGTATTTACTCTATCTACGTCGCGATTGGTCAGAAAGCATCGACTATTGCAAACGTAGTACGCAAATTAGAAGAACATGGCGCATTAGCAAACACAATTGTGGTTGTTGCATCAGCTTCTGAATCTGCAGCGCTTCAATACTTAGCGCCATATGCAGGTTGTGCGATGGGTGAATACTTCCGTGACCGCGGTGAAGATGCTCTGATTGTTTATGATGATCTATCAAAACAAGCAGTAGCTTATCGTCAGATCTCTCTGCTACTTAAACGTCCACCAGGCCGTGAAGCATTCCCAGGGGATGTATTCTACCTCCACTCTCGTCTACTAGAGCGTGCTGCTCGTGTAAGTGAAGAGTATGTAGAACGTTTCACTAACGGTGAAGTGAAAGGTAAGACCGGTTCTTTGACCGCGCTTCCTATCATCGAAACTCAAGCCGGTGACGTATCAGCATTCGTACCAACTAACGTAATCTCGATTACTGATGGTCAGATCTTCCTACAAACTGAACTGTTCAGTGCAGGTGTTCGTCCTGCTGTTGACCCAGGTATCTCAGTTTCTCGTGTAGGTGGTTCAGCACAAACGAAAATCATTAAGAAGCTATCTGGTGGTATCCGTACCGCTCTAGCACAGTATCGTGAATTGGCTGCATTTGCTCAGTTCTCATCTGATCTTGATGAAGCGACTAAGAAACAACTAGATCACGGTCAAAAAGTAACAGAACTTATGAAGCAGAAACAATATGCTCCTATGTCTGTATTTGATCAGGCTCTAGTTATCTTTGCGGCGGAGCGTGGTTATTTAGAAGGTATCGAGCTTAATAAGCTTGCTGACTTCGAAGATGCGTTACTTTCGTTTGCTCGTAGCCAGTTTGCCGATTTTGTAAAAGAGATCGATACGACGGGTGCATACAATGATGAAGTCGAATCCCAGCTTAAGAAGCTAGTTGACGATTTCGTAGCAACCCAGACCTGGTAATTGATAATGAGTAGGTGACCTTAGGGTCACCAATAACGAAATTATCATAAAGAGAGAGTAATACGATGGCCGGCGCAAAAGAAATTCGTACTAAGATCGGGAGTGTTAAAAGCACTCAAAAGATCACGAAAGCGATGGAAATGGTAGCAGCTTCAAAAATGCGTCGTTCTCAAGACGCAATGGGAGCTTCTCGTCCATATGCTGAAACAATGCGTAAAGTGATCGGTCATTTGGCAAACGGTAATCTGGAGTACAAACATCCGTACTTAGAAGAACGTGAAGCCAAACGTGTTGGTTACATCATTATTTCTACTGACCGCGGCTTGTGTGGTGGCTTGAACATTAACTTGTTCAAAAAAGCCATGTTAGATATGCAAGAGTGGAAAGAGAAAGGTGCTGAAATTGATTTAGCCGTAATAGGATCTAAAGCAACAGCATTTTTCAATAACAGTGGCGCTAAAGTAGCTGCTCAAGTATCTGGTCTTGGAGATGATCCAAGCCTTGAAGACTTGATTGGTTCTGTCGGTGTTATGCTGAAGAAATATGATGAAGGTGAGTTAGATCGCCTGTACGTAGTGTTTAACAGGTTTGTTAACACTATGGTTCAAGAACCAACGATCGATCAATTGCTACCTTTGCCTAAATCGGATAGCGAAGATATGCAGCGTACTCATTCTTGGGACTATATATATGAGCCTGAGCCAAAACCACTACTGGACACATTGTTGGTTCGTTATGTCGAATCTCAAGTGTATCAAGGTGTGGTAGAAAACCTTGCTTGTGAGCAAGCGGCTCGAATGATTGCGATGAAGGCAGCTACAGACAACGCTAGTGACCTGATTGAAGATTTAGAACTTGTGTATAACAAAGCCCGTCAATCGGCTATTACACAAGAACTTTCTGAAATTGTTTCAGGTGCAGCTGCGGTTTAAGCTTAGGTAAAACTAATTAGTTAGAGGATTAACGATGGCTACAGGTAAGATCGTACAGATCATCGGTGCGGTAGTCGACGTAGAGTTCCCACAGGGTGAAGTACCTCGTGTATACGATGCTCTGAATGTTATTGAATCTAAAGAACGTCTTGTTCTTGAAGTTCAACAGCAGCTTGGCGGTGGCGTTATTCGCGCAATCGTAATGGGTAGCTCTGATGGTTTACGTCGTGGATTAGTAGTAGAGAACACTGGCGCTCCAATTACTGTACCAGTAGGTACAAAAACACTTGGCCGTATCATGAATGTTTTAGGTGATGCGATTGACGAGTGTGGCGAAATTGGCGCGGAAGAGCACTATGCTATTCACCGTGAAGCACCAAGTTATGAAGAGCAGTCCAATGTGTCTGAACTTCTAGAGACTGGCGTTAAAGTAATCGACTTGATTTGCCCATTTGCTAAAGGTGGTAAAATTGGTCTATTTGGTGGTGCTGGTGTAGGTAAGACCGTTAACATGATGGAACTTATCAACAACATCGCACTACAACACTCAGGTCTTTCAGTATTTGCGGGTGTCGGTGAACGTACTCGTGAAGGTAATGACTTCTACTATGAGATGCAGGAAGCTGGCGTTGTTAACGTTGAGAATCCTGAAGAATCTAAAGTAGCAATGGTATATGGCCAGATGAACGAGCCACCAGGTAACCGTCTACGTGTTGCTTTGACTGGTTTGACAATGGCAGAGCGTTTTCGTGATGAAGGTCGTGATGTACTGTTGTTCGTTGATAACATTTATCGTTATACCCTTGCGGGTACAGAGGTATCGGCACTTCTTGGTCGTATGCCATCTGCGGTAGGTTATCAGCCAACACTGGCAGAGGAAATGGGTGTTCTTCAGGAACGTATCACTTCAACTCGCCAAGGTTCTATCACGTCTGTACAGGCGGTATATGTACCTGCGGATGACTTGACTGACCCATCTCCAGCAACGACGTTTGCTCACTTGGATGCAACGGTTGTACTTAGCCGTAACATCGCCGCTATGGGTCTATACCCAGCGATTGATCCATTGGATTCGACTTCACGTCAGCTTGATCCATTGGTCGTAGGTCAAGATCATTACGACGTAGCTCGTGGTGTTCAGTCTACACTTCAGCGCTATAAAGAGCTGAAAGATATCATCGCTATCCTGGGTATGGATGAATTGTCTGAAGAAGACAAGCTAGTGGTATCACGTGCACGTAAGATTGAACGTTTCCTAACTCAGCCTTATCACGTAGCTGAAGTATTTACAGGTGACCCTGGTATCTACGTATCTCTGAAAGAGACATTACGTGGCTTCAAAGGTTTACTATCTGGTGAATACGATGACATTCCTGAGCAAGCGTTTATGTACTGCGGTGCAATTGACGATGCGATAGAGAATGCTAAGAAGCTATAAGGCTAAATAGGAGGCGACATGGCAGCAATGACCTTGCACCTGGACGTAGTAAGTGCAGAGAAGAAAATTTTCTCAGGGCTTGTAGAAACGTTTCAGGTGACCGGGAGCGAAGGTGAACTTGGTATTTTCCATGGACACACACCGCTGCTGACCGCTATTAAGCCTGGTATGGTGCGTATTGTTAAGCAACACGGCCACGAAGAAATTATTTATGTTTCTGGTGGTATTGTTGAAGTTCAGCCTAGTACGGCAACCGTATTGGCTGATACTGCAATTCGTGGTGAAGAACTAGACGCAGCTAAGGCAGAAGAAGCCAAACGTCAAGCTGAGGAAAACATTAAGAATCAGCATGGCGATATGAACTTCGCACAAGCGGCCAGTGAACTGGCTAAAGCTATTGCTCAGCTTCGAGTAATCGAGTTGACAAAAAACAGACGCTAGTCTTTTAGTGTAATGTGAAAAAGGCGACCTTATGGTCGCCTTTTTGTTTTTTTTTGCTATCCGCTTTGATTAAATTCAAGTTCAAACAATCTGCATAACGTGTGTTTTTTTTGTAAACGAGGTAAAATTGCTCTCTAACACTAAAATAAATATAGGTTTATTCCATGAAGTTTAGCGCGGTGATCCTTGCTGCGGGTAAAGGTACCCGTATGTATTCAAACACACCAAAGGTTCTGCATACATTGGCGGGAAAACCGATGGCAAAACATGTCATTGATACTTGTGATGGTTTAGGTGCACAAAATATTCACTTGGTCTACGGCCATGGTGGAGAGCAGATGCAAAAGGTACTAAAAGATGAACCTGTGAACTGGGTACTTCAGGCGGATCAGCTTGGTACTGGTCACGCGGTTGATCAGGCATCTGATAAGTTTGATGCCAATGAGAAAGTGCTGGTTTTGTATGGTGATGTACCTCTTATCTCCTCTGACACATTAGAAAGCTTGTTAGATGCTCAGCCAGAAGGCGGCATTGGCCTGCTAACGGTATTATTGGACAACCCTGATGGATATGGACGAATTGTTCGCGAAAACGGCTCTGTCGTGGCTATTGTTGAACAGAAAGATGCCAGTGAAGAGCAAAAACGTATCCAGGAAATTAATACCGGTGTTTTAGTGGCAACGGGTGGCGACCTGAAACGTTGGCTATCAAATTTAAGTAACGACAATGCTCAAGGTGAATATTACCTTACTGATATTATTGCTGCAGCTCATGCAGAAGGTCGTGCAATTGAGGCAGTTCATCCAGCTAAAGCTGTTGAAGTTGAAGGGGTTAATAACCGTGTGCAGCTGGCTCGTTTAGAAAAGGCTTATCAGCTGATGCAAGCTGAGAAGTTGTTAGAACAAGGAGTTATGCTTCGAGATCCTGGCCGATTTGATTTACGTGGTGAGTTGCAATGCGGCATGGATGTGGAAATTGACGTTAACGTTATTATCGAAGGGTCTGTAACGTTAGGTGATAACGTTATTATTGGCGCAGGTTGTGTACTTAAAGATTGTGAAATTGATGATAATACTCTGGTTCGTCCATACAGTGTTATTGAAGGCGCAACTGTAGGTGAAAAATGTACAGTTGGTCCATTTACCCGTCTTCGACCTGGTGCGGAACTTCGTAATGATGCTCATGTTGGCAATTTTGTTGAGGTGAAGAATGGTTTGATTGGTGAAGGTTCTAAAGCTAACCATCTTACTTATATCGGCGATGCGGAAATTGGCCAACGTACTAATGTGGGAGCAGGTGTGATCACTTGTAACTACGATGGTGCTAATAAATTTAAAACGATAATCGGTGATGATGTGTTTGTAGGCTCTGATTGTCAGCTGGTGGCCCCTGTCACTATTGCCAATGGTGCAACTATCGGTGCTGGTACAACTTTGACTAAAGATGTCGCCGAAGGTGAATTAGTCATTACACGAGCTAAAGAGCGAAGAATCTCTGATTGGCAGCGTCCGGTTAAGAAAAAATAATTGATTAACCTTGTGTTGAGGCCGAATTTTTGGCTTTAAAACTTAAAAAAATAAAGGAGCGAAGCTCCTTTATTTTTTGTCTGAAATGATCATTTTTTCAGAAAAAACTGATAAGCCGGGTTATCCGATTCATCTTTATATTGGTAGCCTAATTCATGTAAATGAGATGAGAAACGAGAAAGATCGGACTCTTCTAATTCAAATCCACATAATACCCGACCATAATCAGCACCATGGTTGCGATAGTTGAACAGGCTTATGTTCCAATGAGTTCCTAGGGTGCTTAGGAACTTAAGTAAGGCTCCTGGATACTCTGGAAATTCAAAGCTGTATAAACGTTCCTTTAATTGCTTAGATGGTTTGCCACCGATCATATAGCGAATGTGGAGTTTAGCCATTTCATCATCGGAAAGGTCAACGACAGGGTAACCAGCCTCATGAAGTTCATGAATAATGCTATCCAATTCTTTCTGGCCCTCCTGAAGACGAACACCAACAAAGATATTAGCCAAACTCTCATCACTGAAGCGATAGTTAAATTCAGTAACTGCTCTACCGCCAATGATTTGGCAAAACTGATAGAATGCGCCCGGTTGCTCGGGGATGGTAACAGCCAATAACCCTTCACGTTTTTCACCCAGTTCACAGCGTTCAGAAACATAACGTAAACCGTGAAAATTTGTGTTGGCTCCAGAAAGAACCGTCGCCAGTTTTTTCTCTTTTAGTTCGTTCTTTTCAGCAAATTTTTTAAGACCTGCAAGAGCTAAAGCTCCGGAGGGCTCAGCTATAGCGCGAGTATCTTCAAAAATATCTTTAACCGCAGAGCATATTTCATCACTGGAAACGGCGATGTGACCATCCAGATATTCGTTACATAAGCGGAAGGTTTCTTCACCAATACGTTTGACGGCGACACCGTCAGCAAACATGCTTATTTGGTCAAGAACAACGGGTTCACCTGCATCCATAGCTGCTTTCAGGCAAGAGGAATCTTCGGGTTCTACTGCAATGACCTTGATTTCGGGCATCAGCTGTTTAACCAAAACGGCAACACCTGCCGCTAATCCACCGCCACCAACAGGAACGAAGATATAATCGAGATGTCCGTTTTGTTGCAGCATTTCCATCCCAATAGTGCCCTGTCCTGCAATCACTAATGGATGATCAAATGGGGGAACAAAAGTATAGCCGTTAAGTTCAGACAATCTTTCTGCTTCTGCTTTGGCTTCATCAAAATTGCTGCCGTGCAGAACTACCTCACCACCAAAACTACGCACCGCATCAACTTTAATATCGGGTGTAGTTTTTGGCATCACTATCGTGGTTTTGATACCCAGCTTTGTGCCTGACAGAGCCATGCCTTGTGCATGGTTGCCTGCAGATGCCGCTATAACGCCTGCCTTCTTTTGTTTTTCAGACAGGCTGGCAACCATGTTGTAAGCCCCACGTAACTTAAATGAGTGTACAGGTTGGCGATCTTCACGCTTTATCTGTACTTCATTATCTATACGGTCAGATAGTCGAGGCATATCTTGTAGTTGTGTTACGGTAGCGACTTCGTATACAGGTGCTCTCAAGATCTGGCGCAGATATTCTGCGCCAGTTTGTTTCGTTGTCGTCATCGGCTAGTCCTCTAGCATCGACTTGTCTCGTACTGCACCTTTGTCTGCACTGGTTGCCATACTAGCGTATGCTTTCAGGGCAAAGGATACTTCACGCTGACGGTTGGCTGGTTTCCAGCCAAGTGCATCTTGTTTTGCGCGACGGGCAGAGAGTTCGTCTTCGTTGACGCCTAATGAGATAGAGCGATTTGGAATATCAATGGTTATAGTGTCACCATTATTGACTAAGCCAATAGTGCCTCCATTAGCTGCTTCCGGTGATGCATGACCAATAGAGAGGCCTGATGTGCCACCAGAGAAGCGTCCATCAGTTAACAGGGCACACTCTTTACCTAGCCCCATCGATTTGAGGTAGGTGGTAGGGTATAGCATTTCTTGCATACCTGGTCCGCCTTTTGGTCCCTCATAGCGAATGACGACTACATCACCAGCTTTAACTGCACCACCAAGAATGCCTTCAACAGCGTCTTCTTGACTTTCAAATACAACAGCTGGGCCTTGGAAAGTATGATTCTCTTCGTCTACGCCTGCGGTTTTAACAATACAGCCGTCAAGTGCGATATTACCACGAAGAACTGCCAGTCCTCCCTCTTGGCTAAAGGCATTTTCTTTGGTTCGAATACAGCCATCCATGCGATCATTATCAACTGTATCCCAACGGCAATCTTGGGAAAATGCTTCGGTAGTGCGGATACCTGCAGGTCCTGCTCGGAAAAATGAGTTTATCTCTTCAGACTCTGTCTGCATGATATCGTATTGTGCTAATTGATCTTGCATAGTTAAACCAAGAACGGTCTTAGTTTGGTTATTGATCAAACCTGCACGATCAAGTTCGCCAAGGATAGCCATTACACCACCGGCACGGTGCACGTCTTCCATATGATACTTTTGAGTAGAAGGGGCAACCTTACATAGATGAGGAACTCTTCGTGACATGCGATCGATATCTTCCATATCGAAATCAATTTCACCCTCTTGGGCAGATGCAAGTAAGTGAAGAACGGTATTTGTAGAGCCACCCATCGCGATGTCTAATGCCATAGCATTTTCAAATGCATCTTTTGTTGCAATGTTGCGAGGCAGAGCAGATTTGTCGCCTTGTTCATAGTAGCGTTTTGTTAGCTCAACGACACGGCGCCCAGCGCTCAGGAACAGTTCTTTACGGTCAGCGTGTGTCGCTAACAAAGAGCCGTTACCCGGTTGACTTAAACCAAGTGCTTCTGTTAAACAGTTCATTGAGTTTGCGGTGAACATTCCCGAGCAGGATCCGCAGGTTGGACAAGCAGAACGTTCGATTTGTTCACTCTGTTCGTCTGATACGCTTGGATCTGCACCTTGAATCATTGCATCAACGAGATCGAGCTTGATAAGCTGATCGGAAAGCTTAGTCTTACCCGCTTCCATTGGGCCACCAGAAACGAAAATTACCGGAATATTCAGGCGCAATGCAGCCATCATCATTCCCGGAGTGATTTTGTCGCAGTTAGAAATACAAACCATAGCATCAGCACAGTGAGCATTAACCATGTACTCTACAGAGTCAGCGATAAGTTCGCGAGAAGGTAATGAGTAAAGCATGCCGCCATGCCCCATAGCTATTCCGTCATCGACGGCAATAGTATTGAACTCTTTTGCAATACCACCAGCGGCTTCAATTTCTCTGGCTACAAGTTGGCCCATATCTTTTAAATGAACGTGGCCCGGTACAAACTGGGTGAACGAGTTAACGACGGCAATAATAGGTTTACCGAAATCTTCATCTTTTACACCTGTTGCGCGCCATAGAGCACGAGCGCCAGCCATGTTGCGGCCATGAGTTGTTGTAGCGCTACGATATTTTATTTTTGTTGACATTTTAGCTAAATTCCTTCTTTTCTAATTCTTAGAACCGTTTGATTTTTCAGGATAAACTGGATCTAACCAACCCCATTTATCTTCGGTTGTTCCGTTAAATAACCCAAAGAATGTAGACTGAATTATTTCAGTCATTGGGCCTCGTTTTCCTTCACCAACTGTAATTTGGTCAACGCTGCGAACTGGTACTATTTCAGCGGCTGTTCCCGTCATAAATATTTCGTCAGCCAGATAAAGTGCTTCGCGTGCAATATTTTCTTCGCGAACTTCGTAACCAAGCTCTTTGGCCAGAATCATTATCGAATCACGGGTAATACCTGGAAGAATGGCACTTGTTGCTGGTGGAGTGCGAATAATGCCGTTTTTAATAACAAATAAATTTTCGCCAGCGCCTTCTGATAAATAGCCATCAACACTTAATGCGATACCTTCCGCGTAGCCATGACGACGCGCTTCACCACCAACCAATAATGAAGAAAGGTAATTACCACCAGCTTTAGCTGCTGTTGGTATGGTATTGGGGGCCGCTCGGTTCCAGCTGGAAATCATCGCATCGACACCACTGGCTAATGCCTCTTCTCCAAGATAAGAGCCCCACGGGAAAGCCGCGATGATTAGATCCATTTCAGTATCAGTAGGAGGACAAACACCGAGACCAACATTGCCAATAAAGCCTAATGGACGAATATAAGCAGACTCTAGTTTGTTTTCCCTAAGCGTCTCTTTACATGCTTCCATTAATTTCTCTACAGAATATGGAATAGGAAAACGATAGATTTTTGCAGAGTCATGAAGACGCTGCATATGTTCTTTATGACGAAATACGATAGGGCCATTAGGTGTGTTATAACAGCGGATACCTTCGAATACCGAAGTACCATAGTGCATCGCATGGGTGAGAACATGAACATTAGCTTCTGCCCATGGAACCAATTTACCATTAAACCAAATATAATCAGCTGTACTAGTTGCCATTTTAGAATCCTTCCTTAAATTTTGTATGCACTGAGCATTTCATCTTTTTTCAGTCGAGTCGTATGTACGTCAGTAACATCCCATAGTTTTTCTACTTGGTTGGTGATCAAAGTAATGGGTCTATCGCTGTCGACGACAAGCTCTATCTGAGCAACTTTACTCTCATGGTTTTGAGTGGCAAGTATTTGCTTGATTGTAAAGCCGCGATGTCTTACTACACGCAATATACGTTCAACCAAAACAGGCTTATCGTTGGCTTCAATTTTTAATAGGTATCGATCCATTAGGTATTCTCCAACATATCTTGGTTTGCTGCACCAGGTGGAACCAGTGGCCACACGTTTTCTTCTTCATCGATGATGACATGAAGTAGATAAGCCGTTTCACTCTCCATCATTTCTTTTAGAGCTGGCACTACCTCTTCCTTGGTGGTAATGGTTTTACCTGGAATACCAAATGCAGCGGCCAGTGCCTGGAAATCAGGGTTATCATCCAAAATCGTTTCGCTGTGTCTGCCATCAAAAAATAACGATTGCCACTGACGAACCATACCCAGACGCTGATTATTTAGCAGAACAATTTTTACAGGTACTTGCTTACGTTTGATTGTACCAAGCTCCTGGATATTCATCATAATCGAGCCATCTCCTGTGATCAGTATAGACTGATCATCTGGGCGGGCTATTTTTGCACCAATGGCGGCAGGTAGGCCAAAACCCATTGTGCCCAGACCGGCAGAGGTGATGTAATTCTCTGGAAGGCGAGGTTGAATGTGCTGTGCTGCCCACATTTGATGCTGCCCGACATCAGTAGAAACAATAGAATTATCAGGCATCGAGTCGGATAGCTGCTTTAGTAATAAAGGAGCATAGATAAGCTCTCCTGGATGATCATAGCGCCATTTAAATTCGGCTCTGAGTTTTGATACGTGATCAAGCCAAGTTGATAAGTCTTGATTTGCCTCTAATTGAGGAAGAATAGTATTAATATCTCCGCAAAGGGAGGAGTGTGAGTGCCTTAACTTATTAAATTCTGCCGCATCAATATCTATGTGTATGACTCTTGCGTCAGGTGCAAACGAATCTAATCGTCCAGTTACCCTATCGTCAAAGCGCGCACCGACAACAATTAACAGGTCTGATTCTTGTACGGTTAGATTTGCAGCTTTTGTTCCGTGCATCCCCACCATTCCCAAATAGTGTGGGTTGTGGCGATTAACGGTGCCCAGACCTTTAAGTGTACTGACACTAGGCATAGGATTTTTATCTAAAAATTTCCTTACAGTATCTGTTGCATTGGCGATTTGGACACCACCACCAACATACAGAACAGGTTTATCCGCTTTACTTAGTATATTTAGTGCTTTCGCCAGTGCTTCAGGATCTGCGACTGGTACCGCAGGGGGCTCAATAAATGGAAGCTCATGAACTGGTGCCTCAGCGAGTTGAACGTCTTTGGCAATATCAACAACAACAGGTCCTGGGCGACCTGACTTGGCTACTTCAAAGGCTTCGGCAAGTGTTGGTGCTAGTTCATCGATATCAGTCACCAAGTAGCTGTGTTTGGAGCACGCTAATGACATACCAATAACATCTATTTCCTGAAACGCATCAGTACCAATTAATGGACTAGCAACCTGACCCGTAATTGCCACTATAGGAACAGAATCTAAAAGTGCATCAGCAAGGCCTGTGACTAGATTTGTGGCTCCTGGGCCGGAAGTAGCCAGACAAACGGCGACATTTTGTGTTGCACGAGCCATACCAATAGCTGCCATTGCTGCGCCTTGTTCATGACGGCAAAGCACATGTTCTACACCGCCATCGTAAAGGGCATCATAAATTGGCATGATGGCGCCGCCTGGGTATCCGAATACCGTTTTAATTCCTTGCTGTTTTAGTGCGGCAACCACTAGATTTGAGCCATTCATTCGCACCACCTTCCATGTTGCGCTCGTCTAAACGCGAATTCTTTATTGCACATAGTGTGCTCCTATACTTCCTGTTAATTTGTTGTGTCTGTCTTAGCTATTTTTGCTTATAGATTGAAAAAAACCCCCGAACTTTTCAGTGCGGGGGTTTTTTATAATTCTTTTTTTAGTTCTTTCCGCTCACTCGCCCCCGCGCGGTATCAATAATGACCACGATAATGAGAATAATGAGTGCGTTAGTGCGAGCAGTAAAGTTCATTTTTTAATAATTTCTTTGTGCGTAATTGTTTACGTCATTAGTGGTATCACAAAACATTGCCGAATGACAAGAAAAAACTCACTCTTTTTTAATATTTATAAATTTTCAAATCAGGATATATAGGGAGTATGTAAATGAATTTGTAGAGAAATAGAGGGGAATATGACATTAGCCGTCATTAATAGTAGAGCAAGTGTAGGTATAGAAGCGCCGGAAGTGATCGTTGAAGTTCATATCAGCAATGGTATGCCGGGTTTTACCTTAGTTGGTCTTCCGGAAACGACCGTAAAAGAATCTCGGGATAGAGTACGCAGTGCCATTATTAATTCCAGATTTGACTTTCCACCTAAGAGGATCACTGTCAACTTGGCGCCTGCCGACCTGCCTAAAGAGGGAGGGCGATTCGACTTACCTATTGCATTAGGTATTTTGGCTGCATCGAAACAGATTTCACTGGGTAAACTTGCTCAGTATGAGTTTATTGGTGAATTAGCCTTGTCCGGAGAATTACGTTCCGTTAAGGGGGTGTTACCCGCGGCACTTGCTAGCATTGAGTCAAAGCGCTGTTTAGTGGTGCCTATTCATAATGGTGATCAGGCTGCATTGGTTGGTAAAGACATTCATAAATCAGCATCGAGTTTATTGGAAGTGTGTGCTGACCTATGTGGTCAGAAAACACTGACTCTTTTTCAGACTGAAAAATCAATTAATGACCAGCCTATGGAAAAGAGAGATTTGCAAGATGTTATTGGCCAGCAACAAGGAAAGCGAGCATTAGAAATAGCGGCAGCAGGTGGCCATAATTTGTTGTTTCTAGGTCCTCCGGGAACAGGAAAGACCATGCTTGCTTCTCGTTTGTGCGACTTACTACCTGAAATGAGTAATGAAGAAGCTTTGGAAACCGCGTCTATTGCATCACTAACTGAATTGGATATTAATCAACATAATTGGAAAAAGCGGCCTTTTCGTTCACCTCATCACTCTGCTTCAATGGCGGCATTAGTGGGGGGTGGTTCAACTCCTCGTCCGGGTGAGATATCACTGTCACATAATGGATTACTTTTTCTTGATGAAATGCCGGAGTTTGAAAAAAAAGTACTCGACTCTTTGCGTGAGCCTCTGGAGTCAGGAGAAATTGTTATTTCTCGCGTGGCGGGGAAAACACGTTTTCCAGCTCGATTTCAATTAATTGGAGCATTGAATCCGAGCCCTACAGGATACTATGAGGAAAATCACTCTAGAACGAATCCTCAGGCAATCTTACGATACTTGAGCCGATTATCAGGCCCTTTATTAGACCGATTTGATATGTCGTTAGAGATACCGCTATTACCTAAAGGGACACTTACCGCTGGTGGTGATAGAGGAGAATCAACAAAGGTTGTTAAACAGAGGGTTCTTAGCGCTAGAGAAAAAATGTTGCAGCGAAGCAATACAGTGAATGCATTATTAGGTAATAGAGATATTGACAAATATTGTCCTTTAAATAAGCAGGACGCTGATTTTTTAGAGAATGCATTACATCAACTGGGATTGTCGATACGGGCTTATCATCGAATTATAAAGGTGGCGAGAACCATCGCTGATTTAGAAGGAAGTATCAATATAGAAAAGAGACACCTTGCAGAGGCATTAGGATACCGGGCGATGGATCGATTATTAAAAAATTTATCGTCATAAACTGTGTAATCGAGCCTACTGGTATTTTTCAGACTGTCGATACTAGTTTTAAATATAAATGGCGCTAAATAGCGCCATTTATTGGAGGGTCTGTTGGTTATTTTTTTAGTAGGAAGTTAACCAGCTCAAAATACTCACCATAATTCTTTAGCTTATCTGTTTTAACAAGGTACTTGTTGTTGACTACGACGCCAGGAACACCTTGTAAGCCAGTGGAATTAAATTGCTTATCAAAGCGTTTTTGCATTGAGTCAACGGCAAAACCTTTGTATGCAGCATCAAACTTCTTGGCATCAATGCCGTTGTCTAAAAACATCTGACGAAGTTCAGCTTCTGTCTTTGGTGGATTATTCAGTGTTTGGAATTGCTTAAATAGATAAGGAACCATTTTATCTTCGGCTTTTAACACGACCATTGTGGCGTATGCTTTAGCAACCGGAACTGCCATGTTTCCGCCCATAAAGGAGACATGTACTTTTTGCATTTTCGCATTTTCAGGAATTTTTGTTTCTAGTTGTTCAATAATGGACTCAAATTTGTAGCAGTGAGGGCAGTAAAAAGAGAAAAACTCGGTCACAACGGGAGCAGAGGACTTATTCACATTGAGAACCTGATAGTGATCCCCTTCTTTAAACTGTGCAGCTTGCAATGACAGACTCATCATGATGCTTGCAAGTAAAACAAATATTCTTTTCATAGGTAACTTTCTCCAGTTAGATCTTATTGTTATTTACTTTTATTGTACTTAACTACCACTGAGGCATTAGTGTTAAAGGAGGTTCTTGTAAAACCGCTATCTGCTCTTTAAAGGACAGAACTTGATTCTCCCAATATTTTGGGTCAGCAAACCAAGGAAATGCAATAGGAAACGCAGGGTCGTCCCACCTTTTAGCCAGCCAAGCCATATAGTGCACCATACGTAGACCGCGCAAAGGTTCAACAAGTTTCAGTTCAGATGGATTAAAATCAAAAAATTCTTCATATCCTTCTAACAAAATATCTAATTGCGATAATTTGTCCGCTCTTTCACCATTGAGTAGCATCCACAAATCTTGAACTGCTGGGCCACTTCTGGCGTCATCCAAATCAACAAACATGGGACCATCTCGCCATAATATGTTTCCTGGGTGGCAATCACCATGTAGCCGGATTGTTGTGTAGTCAGAGTGCCAATTCTGTTCAATAGATTTTATCAATAGATTGAGATCGCTAAAGAAACTGTTTTCTAAGTGAAGAGGAATAAAATTGGAGTTTTCTAATAATTTTTTAGGCTGATATAGATATTCATCTAAACTTATTTCAGGCCGATATTGAAAATTCTTTTTACTGCCCACGCTATGAATCCGGCCCATAAAGCGGCCGACCCCTTCGAGTTGTTTGTAGTTATCAACTTCGAATTGTCGTCCACCAACACTGTCAAATAATGCAAATAGATAACCATTATACCAATGTAGTGTTTGTCCATTGACTCGAACGGGAGGCGCTACAGGCACCTCATGTTCAATTAGCTCCAGAGTGAAGTCATGTTCTTCTTGGATCTGCGCTTGGCTCCAACGAAGTGGACGATAGAACTTTACCACGTAGCGTTTTTTGTCTTCATCTACAAACTGGTAGACTCTGTTTTCGTAGCTATTTAAAGCCAGCAGCCCTGATTCAGCGCGAATGCCAATACTTTCTAAGGCATACCACATAAAGTCGGGTGTCAGGGCATCAAAATTAAAAGCACTGCTGTTCATATTTTTCTTCCAGAAACAAAAAGGACTCGTTGCCGAGCCCTTTTCTATCGATAAGCCAACCTATAACTTATTAATAAATCGACTTTCAACTTCGATAGTAAATTGATTACTGTCTGTGAGTATAAACTGAATTGTCGAAACAGGTGAGTTAAGTTTATCGGACTCAATACCTAAACTAATGGGTAGGTTAAGTACCTCTCCCGGTGCGACTTGAATGGTCTGTTTTCCATACCATGCTACATCACTAAGTCCAGTGACTTTTAATTGGTAATTTTGTGGCTGCTGAGTTTTATTGATAACTTTTATCGTATAAGTATTTTCTACTAATCCACTACTATTTATTTTAAATAGTTGGTTCCGATCTCTTAAAACACTCATTCCAACAGGCTCGACATTGACCACTTGTAAGAAAAATAGAGCAATCATCAGGATCATTATCGACCCATAGCCGATAAGTTTCGGTCGCATAACTTTAGTGCTGTTGCCAGACAATCGGTGCTCGGTAGTATAGCTAATCAGATCTTTTTCATATCCCATTCTAGCCATTGTATTATTACAAGCATCAATGCATGCGCCACAGTTAATACATTCATATTGTAATCCATCGCGTATATCGATCCCGGTAGGGCAAACCTGAACGCATAGATCACAATCTATACAATCACCTAACCCCATTTTTTTAGGTTCGGCTTTTCTGGATCGTGGACCTCTGGTTTCCCCGCGCATAGGATTATATCCCACGATATAAGTATCTTTATCAAACATGGCTGATTGAAAGCGTGCATAAGGACACATATGCAAACAGACGATAGATCGCATCCAGCCCGCATTACCATAGGTACAAAGAGCAAAAAATACCACCCAAAACCCAGGCCAAAATGTGCTATTAACGGTTAAGAAGTCTATGACCAGAGACTTAATTGGCACAAAGTAACCAACAAAGGTTAATCCAGTAATTAGGGCGATAGCTAGCCAAGCTATGTGCTTTACTAACTTTCGAAAAACTAAATTGGAGGTGAGTTTTCTACTGTCTTGTTTTCGCCTTTTATTCGCAGAACCCTCTAACTTTTCTTCGAACCAGATATACATGAAGGTCCATACCGTTTGCGGGCATAGATATCCACACCAAACTCGGCCTAAAAAAGTGGTGATAAAAAAGAGACCGAATGCTGCAATCATAAAGAGAAGAGCAAGTAGGGTTAAGTCTTGTGGGTATAACGTAGTACCAAAAAAATTGAATTGCTGGCTGCCAATATCCAGTAATATGGCCTGCCTGTTTCCATAGGGTATCCAAGGGGTTAAGCCAAATAATAATAGTAAAAACCAAGATCCGTAGCGTCTCAATTTCTGAAATGTGCCTTTACTTTCTCTGACATAAATCCTGTTACTTGGGTTGAATCTGTCTTGGTTACCTTTATGAGTTTTTGGGTTATAAGTTTTGGGAGTCACATCTTTGATGTCTATTTTATCCTGACTCATTTTTAGTCCTTGTGGGCTTGATTGTTGATGCTCATCGGCACCTTTTTAACATTACTTTCGTTGTTATAATTTTTACCAAATCCAGTAACCACTTGATTATTTTTGTTGGTTGTAATCGCTAATGATTATCTCTGAGTGTTTGCAATTAGCATCTCGAGTTATTGCAAACTCTGCCTTACCATTAACTATTACTTCTATCTAAAAATTAGTCTTCTAATTACTGGGGTTGGTGTTCATACCCAAAATACTTCGATGTTGATTGCGAGGTACGTCCATTGGGTACTTTCGAAGCAGATTATATATCTGTTAACAAGTCCGTTTCTTTATGGCGGTCTATATTTAACAAATTAATGTATGATTAGAGAAGAAAACGACACAATGGTGTCGTCTGTTTTAAAGTATGTAACTGATATTACTCGTTACTTAATTAGTCCGCGGGCTTTTAGAATTGCTGTTTTAAAATCATCTTCTTGGTCTTTTGCTAAGCCTGGGATCATTTCATCTTTATCTGAATTCCTCATTTTTAAATGGTAGATAAGGATATCATCGGTAAGGTTTTCTAATTTATCTTGGTAACCCGCTTCATTACTTAGTTTAATGATGAACTCGATAAGGTTCAGGTCGGGGTCTTTTTGCCATTCAGGAAGAAGAAGCTCAATCACCTCATTAACTCTATGACATTTCATTTTTGTCTCCAAAGTATTTGTAATGACGATAAATTAACAAATAGGAGAGAAAGAAAAAAGCGCAGTGGTTAAAACTGCGCTTTTTGTTATGCCGCTTGTGTCACTTGCTGGTTAGCTTTCTGTTCCAAGGCTACTTTTTTTACCAGTGATGTTGCCGGTACTGGTTTTTTTGTAGCTAGTGCAGAAATTGATCCACAACGGTGATAAGACGCGCTTCGGTTGGTGCGCGAAAACCTGACGGATGTTGGTCGCATCGAGTTACCTAACAGTCAGGCATTTCCTTTGCCAAATCAATGGCCTAATTATTTACGAGATGAATCTCTATGGCTTACTGCCAATCCTATAAATAATCAGGTGTAAAGATATGCATCACATATCCGAACAAAGCATATCATTTAGATCCCACAGAATCGAGGTTTCAACCAAAAAAATGTTGTTTTTTTAATCAGTGAAAATTAACGTTTACTAATTCAAGATAGTGATTAGTATTGTTAAGAGTTTCCGATGATGGGTCACTATTATCGCGTATGATTTTTCCGGTGATCCTACTATTAGAATGTTAGTAAAAATAAAATTGGATACATAATGAGTGATAGGGTTGTCAGTAATTTATAAATACTCTGTAGAGATATTTTAAATTCTTATGGAGGTAAGTTTATGTCTTTTTTTAAAAAAACCTTGGCAAGCTTTGGTATTGGCTCTGCTCGGGTCGATTCAATCTTACAACAAGAGTTTTTGATCCCTGGTCAAAAAGCCAATATATCCGTAGAGGTTTATGGCGGTTCAACACCGCAGGATATCGAAAACATAGATCTAAAAATATATTGTCGTTACTTTGAAGAGGTGAATGAAGAAACCGATTCTGGTCGTAAAAGTGCACGTACTAGGCGAGTAGCCAGAGACTATATTTTAACCAGTTGGAAGCTTCCTTATTCCTTTACCATAGAATCGGGTCAACAGAGAGATTTTGATGTTGAGCTTGATATTCCTCTCAATACGCCAGTGTCAATTGGGGATACTAAAGTTTGGCTTGAAACAGGACTTGATATCTCTTTAGCAAAAGATCCAACGGATAAAGATATGTTAACTATCCGTCCCGATCCAATTCTGGATGGCGTATTCTCTGAACTTGAAGAACAAGGGCTACGCATTAGACAGGTAGAGTGTGAAGCGATTAAAGGGTTTGCTATGCCTTTTGTTCAGGAGTTTGAGTTTGTACCAACCACCGGACCATTTCATGGTTTATGGAGAGAACTCGAGATTGTCATTTATAGACATGAGGATGAGATCGAGCTCTGGTTTGAGATTGACAGACAAAAGAGTGGCATTGGTGGAATGCTGTCAAATTTACTTGGCGCAGGAAAGCTCAAGCGTAGCTTGCGTATACCTAGTTCTACGTCTCGAGAGGCGGCTGGATTACAGGTTATTCAGTATTTGGAGTCAGTAAGTTAAACGACGATAGAACTCTTACATTATTCAGCTTACATGTGTAAGCTGAATGTGCCATACTTTGGTTTCTTTAACTGGAGAAAGAACCAATGGCAAGCGCTTCAAAAAATGAATATAGCGTAAACGAAGAAATAGCGAATAGTATTTCCCATGCTCTGGGTATTATTTTTGGTATTGTTGGTTTAATACTGCTTTTAGTGAAAGCGCTTAATAGTCAGGCTGATGTTCTCACCATTACCAGCATGAGTATTTATGGGGCAAGTATCATTATTTTGTTTTCAGCTTCTACGCTTTATCACGCTATTCCGCATCAAAAAGCCAGAAGAGCTTTAAAGACATTCGATCATTGTGCCATTTACCTATTGATTGCAGGAAGTTACACCCCCTTTTTATTGGTAGGGCTAAGAACACCTCTTGCCATTGGGTTAATGATCGTTATCTGGTCTATCGCATTGGTTGGGATTATTTTCAAAGTCGCATTTGTGTATAGGTTTGAAAAACTGTCGTTGATTACTTACCTAACAATGGGTTGGCTTTCACTTATTGTTATTTATCAGTTAGCGATTCATTTAGATGTAGGAGGCTTGACACTATTGGCTGTGGGAGGGGTGGTGTATTCACTAGGTGTTATTTTCTATGTTTCAAATCGTATTCCTTTTAATCATGCTATCTGGCATGGTTTTGTTTTATTGGGCTGTGTTTGTCACTTTCTTGCTATTTATTACTATGTTGAACCTATTTAACTCCACTTTAGGATAATTTAACTTTTCCAAAAGGCAGGAAAAAATAGTACCAGTATCGTTAAAATCTCTAGACGACCCATTAACATTCCAATGCTGATAACCCACTTTGCCAGATCGGGCAGTGGAGAAAAATTACCCGTAGGTCCTATCACCGACCCCATTCCTGGACCTACATTAGCCACTGCAGTTATGGCTCCGGAAATACTCGTAACTGGGTCTAGTCCTAGCGAGGCTAAACAGCCAGCGATAATGATAATGGTAGCAAAGAACGTGATAGCAAAAGCCACGACTGAACGGACAATATCATCATTAACAGGACGTTTGTTGTATCGTTGAACAAAAACGCCTGTAGGGTGAATTAACTTCATCATCTGTTTATTTAACAGTGTTGTGGCTATCTGAAAGCGGAAAATTTTTATACCGCCAGATGTTGAGCCAGAGCAAGCGCCGGAAAGCAATAAAAAAGCAAACAGTACGCTAGGTAATGCACCCCAAGCAGTGAAGTCTTCTAGGCCATATCCAGTGGTTGTAATAATAGAAACGATATTAAACATGGACACTCGAATGGCATCAGGGAAGCTGTAATCATTGTGTACTTGTAGCCAAATAGTCACAATTAAGCTGGTTGCTAGGAATAAAAAGGTAAACCCTTTGACTTGTGCATCGTGATATAAGGCTTTAAGTGATTGGTTTTTAAGTGCACTTACAAATAGTAGAAAGGGTAAGCCTCCCAAAAACATAAAAACAGTCCCTACCCAGTGTGCTCCATTTGAAAAGCGATTCATTGAACTGTCGGATGTAGAGTATCCACCGGTAGAAAGCGTGGTAAATGCGTGATTTATTGCATCAAAAATCCCCATACCAGTGACTAGGTATCCCAGTAGACATGCCCCCGTAAGCGTTACGTAGACAACCACAATATTTTTTGCCACAGTTTTAGCTCTGGGGCTACTTTTGTCAGACCAGTCTGATGACTCTGTTTGGAATAAACGCATTCCTCCAACATTTAGCATTGGGAGAATCGCAACGGCCATTACGATAAAGCCAATACCACCGAGCCATTGTAAAATTGACCGCCAAAGCAGAATGCTTGGTGCCATATTATCTAGCCCACTGAGTACGGTAGAGCCTGTGGTGGTAATGCCTGACATGGTTTCAAAGTAGGCGTCTGTAAAGCTGATATGGTTGATAAAAACAAATGGTAATGCAGCAAAGACACTGGAAATTGTCCAGACTAAAGAGGTAATTAAGAACATATCTCTTACACCTAGCCGAAAGGTTTTTTTTCTTCCTACAGTGACGCAAATAAATGCGACAGCGTGAGTAATCAGTACCGATGTTCCAAATTCTAAAAAGCCATCAGTACCGGAAAGAAAAGCAACCAATGTTGGTATGTACATGAACAGTGCGAGTTTAGATAGCACTAATCCAATAACAAATAGTATAGGTCTTAGGTTTACCATAATTATAAATAATGATGGTTATAAGAAGAATGGACTGGGCTGGAATAATGCTTCTACATCAGGCACATATTTCTTATCAACAAGAAACATGACGACGTGGTCATCTTGCTCAATCATTGTTTTGTCATGAGCTATCATTACCTCATCTCCTCTTACTATTGCGCCAATCGTGGTGCCAGGAGGAAGTCTAAGCTCGCCAATGGCTCTGCCGACGACTTTAGATGTGGTTTCATCACCGTGTGCAATGGCTTCTATCGCTTCTGCTGCCCCACGACGTAAAGAGGACACATTTACGATATCGGCTCTACGAACGTGGGTTAACAGTGCGGATATAGTGGCTTGTTGAGGTGATATCGCTATATCAATGGCTCCACCCTGAACAAGATCTACGTATGCTCCGCGCTGGATAAGCACCATTACCTTCTTGGCCCCCAATCGCTTGGCCAACATTGCTGACATAATATTGGTTTCATCTTCATTGGTTAAGGCGATGAAGACGTCGACTTGATCTATGTTTTCTTCGGTTAGTAACTCTTGATCTGCTGCATCACCACAAAAAACAATGGTATTTTCGAGATCTTCAGAAAGTTTTTCGGCGCGAGTTAAGCTACGTTCAATTAATTTGATGCTGTGGTCTTGTTCTAGTCGCTTTGCCAGAGAGGCTCCAATATTCCCGCCACCGACAATCATTATTCGGCGATAGGGCTTTTCTAACCGTTGTAACTCACTCATGACCGAACGAATGTTATTACTCGCAGCGACAAAGAATACTTCATCATCCGCTTCAATAATTGTTGTGCCCTGTGGACGAATGGGTCTTCCTTGGCGGAAAATAGCGGCTACACGAGTATCAATATGGGGCATATGATCTCTAAGTGTTGATAGCGCGTTACCCACTAAAGGGCCTCCATAATATGCTTTTACAGCAACAAGGCTTACTTTCTTCTCTGCAAAGCTAACGACCTGCAACGCTCCTGGGTATTGGATAAGGCGTTGGATATAACTAGTTACCAATTCTTCAGGAGCAATTAGGTGGTCTACAGGGACGGCTCCTGAGCGAAAAAGAGCATCTTTCTCTTTTAAGTATTCGGGGGATCTTATTCTGGCAATACGATTGGGTGTATTAAATATTGTAAACGCGACCTGACACGCTGCCATGTTGGTTTCATCAGAGTTCGTAACGGCAACCAGCATATCGGCATCTTGAGCGCCTGCCTCTCTTAATGTTTCAGGGTGACAGGCAAAGCCATTAATAACACGTAGATCATACTTATCTTGTAGCTCACGTAACCGGTCACTGTTTCTATCAACGATGGTTATATCGTTATTTTCACCAACTAAGTTTTCTGCCAATGTGCCGCCGACCTGACCTGCACCAAGAATTATGATTTTCATGTTATTTGATCTCTTTAGGAATCAATATATTAAGGTTATATACTCAAGTTATGCTTGTTTCTTTAGAACGGCGTAGTAAAAGCCATCCATCTCTTCTTCACCTGGAAGGATTTGTCTACCCGGTGTCGCTGGATCGGAGCCGAAAAGCTCTGCATCAGATGTTCTCGCTAAGAAGGCGGAAACCTGCTGAGCATTTTCTTGCGGTGTAATAGAGCAAGTTGCGTAAACCAAAGTACCACCCGGTTTTAGCTGTAGCCACATTGCATCTAATATTTCGCGTTGAAGTACGGCCAAGGCTGCAATATCGTCAGCACGGCGTAACCACTTTATATCAGGATGTCGGCGTATAACGCCTGTTGCTGAACATGGGGCATCCAATAATATTCGGTCAAATTTATCACCTTGCCACCAATCTTCAGGTTTTCGTGCATCACCACAAACGACTTTTGCTTGTAGATTTAAACGCTTTAGGTTTTCATAGACGCGTTTTAAGCGGGTATCGTCACAGTCAATAGCGACAACTTGGCTGCCATTCGTTCTTTCTAGAATATGGGCTGTTTTACCACCCGGTGCTGCACAGCAGTCAAGGATAAGTTCGTTATCTTTAGGGGTTAAAAAATCAATGGAGAGCTGAGCTGCAGCATCCTGAACGGATACCCAACCTTTGTCAAAACCCGGAAGTTTGGATACATCACACGGAAACTCAAGCTTTAGAGCATCTTCTGCTTGTGAGTGCTTACTCGCTTGTATGTCTTCTTTTTCCAATAAAGCGAGATAGTCATCTCTGGTATTATGACGGCTATTCACTCGTAACCACATTGGCGCTTTACTATTGTTTGCGTTAACAATCTGCTCCCAGTGTTCGGGGTAAGATTCTTTTAACAATTTTAGGAGCCAATTAGGGTGACCATATTTGCCGGCATCATGACTCGATGCTTGTAAATCTAACTCTTCTTGGTTGCGTTGATAATTTCTTAATACCGCGTTGATTAACCCCCGTAGCTTTGGTTCCCGAAGGTTTTTAGTCGCCTCAACGGTTTCCCCTACTGCGGCATGGGCTGGTATTCGCATAAAGCTAATCTGATAAATTCCAACCAATACCAAATGGTGAATGACACGCTTTTTCCCTTTTAAGGGGTTGTCCATTAGTTGATTTGCAATGGACTCTAATCGTGGAAGGTAGCGCAGCGCACCATAGCAAATCTCTTGTAACAGTGCGTGATCACGAGGTTTTATGGTTTGTTGGGCAGCAGGTAATGCTGTAGAAAGAGATTGCCCTTTGTCTACGACTTGAAAAAGAACTTTAGCCGCGGCTGCGCGAACATTCATGTTATAACCTTAATAATCTATCTAAAAAGAAGAGGCTAGCATCGCTAGCCTTTTGTTTACTCAATATAGCGTTAGCTTAGCTTATGGCCTACTTCGAACCAACTGCTTTTAGAGTTGAGAACATCTTGCACTGACATGGCTTTTTTACCGGGTATTTGAATTTTTTCAAGAACCAAGTTGCCTTTTCCGGTGCAAATATAGATACCAGTTTTGTCGGCTTTAAGGATAGTACCTGACGGTTTGTCTGATATTTCATCATCAACTCTTGCCTGCCAGACTTTTATATTGTTGCTATCCACTGAAAAGTAGCTCATAGGCCAAGGATTAAAGGCTCGTATGCAGCGCTCAGTGAATTCTGCATCTTGAGACCAATCAATTTTGGCTTCATCTTTAGATAATTTCTTAGCATAGTTTGCTAATTCATCGTTTTGTTTTTCAGGTTTAGCCTTACCAGATGATATATCGGATAAGCAGTCCACAAGAGCTCCTGGGCCAAGCTCTGCCAACTTTTCATACATAGAGGCACTGGTATCGGTCGTTTCAATAGGTAAGGTGGCGATTTTTAACATATCGCCAGTATCTAAGCCTATGTCCATCTGCATGATGGTGACTCCAGTTTCTTTATCTCCAGCCCAAATTGAACGCTGTATTGGTGCGGCTCCCCTCCATCGAGGAAGAATAGAACCATGCACATTTATACAACCTAACTTTGGTGTATCCAAAACAATTTGTGGTAGCAATAAGCCATAGGCGACAACGACCATAATATCGGCATTTAGCTCGGCTAGTGTTTGCTTTGCTTCTTCAGATTTAAAGTTTTCTGGCTGAAAAACGGTAATACCGTTTTCCAATGCAATATTCTTGACTGGGCTGGCTGTTAATTTTTTCCCTCGTCCGGCAGGGCGATCTGGCTGAGTATAAACAGCGATAACTTCATGCTCCGTAGACAATAACGCCGCCAGATGTCGGGCGGCGAAGTCAGGAGTTCCAGCAAAGACGATACGTAGTGGCTGACTCAAGATAACCTCTTATGCGTTGTTTTTTTCATTAAAGCGTTTGATTTTCTCTAGCTTATCTTTGATACGCTTACGCTTTAATGGTGAAAGGTAGTCAACAAACAACTTTCCTTCTAAGTGATCAATCTCATGTTGAACACAGATAGCAAGAAGGTCATCCGCTTCAAAAGTAAATTCTTCACCATCACGGTTAAGGGCTTTAACAGAAACTTCAGAGGCTCTAGGTACAAGGGCTCTTGCACCGGGAACCGAAAGACAGCCTTCTTCAATACCGTCTTCACCACGTTTCTCTGTGATCTCTGGGTTAATCAACACCATTGGTTGATCTCTGGTTTCTGAAATATCGATAACAACGATACGTTGATGAAAGTCGACCTGCGTTGCCGCAAGACCAATACCTTCTTCTTCGTACATGGTTTCAATCATGCTATCAACGAATTTTTGGATTTCAGGTGTCACTTCTTCGACGGGCTTAGCCACAATACGAAGGCGATCATCAGGGAAAGTTAATACTTGTAATACAGACATATACACTCAAAAAATTGAACTGCGCCGAATCAGCCTTATGCTGGCGGGCTCGATTCTAGACATTTTAAAGGTCGAATGACAGTATCCAGACAGACTTGGCTGGTGGATTTTAGTCAGTTACGGGTATTTTACTCTTTTTTGTGTTTTTTTTATCCATTTTTTTCTGATTGGTTAATTATCAGAACTTATAACGCTGGATAATAGCCGTTGAAGTTGTTTTTATGTGTTAAAAAACAATCTGTTAACGATTTCGTTGAACGTACATCTCTTTTTGTGGAATCGAATTAATGACCGATAATGAACTATTTTCCTGGTTAACATTAAGCTTTACGCCCTACTTGGGTAGTAAAAAGTTGATTAAATTAACAAGTATTGATTCAGCTGAAAATATTGTCGGTTACTCTGCAAGACAATTAGAGCTTTTCGGTTTTAATTCCAAGCAAATTAAGCATATTAAACAGGATGCTAAGAAGCGGGTAGATAATTGTTTAGCCTGGAAAGAAAGCCATAACTCCAACCATATTATTACTCCATTTTGTTCAGAATATCCGCCATTATTAAAAGAGATCGCGGCTTACCCACCAGTATTATTTGTTAAAGGTAATGTTGAGCTACTTTCATTACCACAAATTGCTATTGTAGGCAGCCGCAACGCAACTATTGATGGGTTGGCAACGGCTAAGATATTTGCAAAGGATTTGGTAAAGCAAGGTTTGATTATTACCAGTGGACTTGCAGCGGGTGTTGATGGTTATGCCCATAATGGTGCCTTATCTGTAAATGGACAAACAATTGCCGTATTAGGCTCGGGATTGGAATGTATTTATCCTGCTAAGCATCGAAATTTGGCAAATGAAGTCATCGAAAAGGGGGCACTGGTCTCGGAGTTTTGGCCTGATGCAAAACCGAGAGCAGAACACTTTCCCCGTAGAAATCGAATAATTAGCGGGCTTTCTTTAGGAGTGTTGATAGTGGAGGCTGCATTAAAAAGTGGCTCATTAATTACGGCAAAGTACGCTCTAGAACAAAATAGAGAAGTCTTTGTTATTCCTGGTGCTATTCAAAGTCCGAATAGTCGTGGAGGCAATAGCCTCATTCAGCAGGGAGCCTCATTGATTCAATCTAGCCAAGATATACTCGCTGAAATAGAGAGCCTGCTGGCTTGGTCGGTGAACCAACAACAAGAGTTATTCAAAACAGAAGAAGTAAATGAACAATTGCCATTTCCTCAACTGTTAGCTAACGTAGGAGTAGAAGCAACACCAGTTGATATTTTGGCACAGAGGACCAATATACCTGTGCATGAAGTAATGATGCAGCTTCTGGAGCTCGAGCTTCAAGGGCATGTTGCCGCTGTATCTGGCGGCTATATTCGAACGAGGAGGGGTTAACTATGATGGACATATTGATGTATTTGTTCGAAACCTACATCCATAGTGATGCAGAGTTGATGGTAGACCAGGACGAACTTGAAGAAGAGTTGTTAAGAGCAGGTTTTCACCAAAAAGAGATTTATAAAGCCTTAGATTGGTTAGAAGACCTTGCTGCACTTCAGGAAAGTGAAACTCGTAGTGAAATTGGAACAAATGCGGCAACTTCAACGCGTATCTATACTGAAAAAGAGATGGAACGTTTAGATGTTAAGTGCCGTGGGTTTTTGATGTTCTTAGAGCAAGTTAATGTACTGACAACCGAAACTCGTGAAATGGTCATAGATCGAGTCATGGGGTTAGAAACCCAAGAGTTATTTCTAGATGATTTAAAGTGGGTCATTTTAATGGTGTTATTTAATGTGCCAGGAAATGAAAATGCCTATACGCTTATGGAAGAGTTATTGTATACCGCTGAAACGGGAATTCTTCATTAGCACCTATGAGCGGAAAAATAGATAACCAACTTTTCGAAGCGCATGAGCACGCGCTTGATCATAAACCTTGTCCCAAATGTGGCGAAGCATTGATGCTTCGCCATGGCAAACATGGTCCATTTTTGGGCTGTACCCAATACCCTGAATGTGACTATATCAAACCACTCCATCAAAATGATGGACACATTGTTAAAGCGTTAGGTGTCCCTTGCCCTGAATGCCAGCAAGAACTGGTTTTAAGGCAAGGAAGATACGGGATGTTTATCGGTTGTAGTGGGTATCCAAATTGTCATCATATCGAATCTTTGGATCAAAATGATGAGAAAGTAGAATCGGATCAAGTGGCTTGCCCGGAGTGCCATAAAGGACGGTTAGTAGAGAGAAAATCTCGATTTGGAAAGTCTTTTTTTGCCTGTGATAACTTTCCTAAGTGCAAGTTTGCAGTTAATCAGCCTCCAATAGCTGAGAAATGTGATAATTGTAGTTATCCACTTTTATTGGAAAAGAAAGATGGAAAGCACCAATGTGCGAACAGGAAGTGTCAGCATATACAAGGTGATTAAAAAAGGCGCATGAGCGCCTTTTTTGGTTGTTGAGTTTGCTTAACTATTGAGCTTGTTCGCTCCGTCTATGATACTGGGAAAGCTCGACTTATCTAAAATGTCTGAAAGTGTAAGTAAATGCTTACTTAATTCAGGCGTACTTGCAGCGCACACGTTTATATGGCCCATTTTTCTTCCTGGCCGTTTCTCTTTTCCGTACCAATGAATATGACAAGCATCAATGTTCAGAAGTTCTTCAGGAAGAGAGTCTTCACCGAGAATATTTATCATGGTTGTAGGACGGATTAGTTGAGTCCCCCCTAACGGTAACCCACAAACTGCTCTTAGATGATTCTCGAATTGGCATACTTCAGATCCTTGCTGGGTCCAGTGACCAGAATTATGCACACGGGGAGCAATTTCGTTGACCAGTAACTTGCCCTGCACATCAAAAAATTCTAGGGCTAAGACGCCAATGTAGTCGAGCTTTTCTGCTACGGCTTTGAACATAGCTACTGCTTGTTTCTGAAGGGTTTCATCGACAATTGCTGTTGAGAGAGTTAATACGCCGTTGGTATGAATGTTTTCAGCAAGTGGGTAAACTCTGATTTCATTATCTCTCCCTCTGACGCCTACAAGAGAAACCTCTCGGTCGAACGAAATAAATTCTTCAGCTACAATCGCTTGACCTTGAGTTTCTGCAATACACGTTTTCATTTCTTGCCAAATGGTTTCTATCTGCTCTAAAGAGGTTAGTCGCCATTGTCCTTTTCCATCGTAGCCACCTAGTGTACTTTTAAGAACCATTGGCAGCCCCACGTGCTTGATAGCAACATCAAAGTCTTCTCTTTGATTAATCACGTAATACTTCGCATTAGTAACACCAGCGTCATCTAAAAGTATTTTTTCAATTCGGCGATCGCCTCCAGCTCTAATGGCCTCTGTACTTGGTAGGAACTTCCCACTCTTCTCACAGATATCCAAAATGTCATTAGGAATATGTTCGAACTCAGCAGTGATGACATCAGCTTGCTGGATGGCATTATCTAATCCATGCCCTAGAACGGCTTGAGTTAAGGGATGAACAATATCGCCAGTTCGAACATCAAATGCAGATAGTCGAATATTCAGTGGAGCGCCAGCCAGAGCCATCATGCGAGCCAGTTGCCCGGCACCTAATACAAGAACATGCATTTTATTACTCCCCCGCAGGATCTGGATTGTCCAGAATGGTCTCGGTCTGTTCTTTTCTAAAAGCTTCGACTTTATTCATTACTTCTTCATCGCTAGTCCCGATAATTTGAGCGGCTAAGAGCCCCGCATTTGCTGCGCCAGCTTCGCCTATAGCGAGTGTGCCCACAGCAATACCTTTAGGCATCTGAACGATTGAAAGTAAAGAGTCCATACCTTTTAATGCTCGGGATTGAACTGGTACGCCTAGAACGGGGAGGCTAGTGAATGCTGCGGCCATTCCTGGAAGGTGTGCAGCCCCGCCAGCGCCAGCGATAATGACTTTAATTCCACGTTCTTTTGCACTATTAGCATAATCAGCAAGTAACTGTGGAGTTCTATGGGCAGAGACAACCTTGGTTTCATAAGGAACCCCAAATTGCTCAAGCATGTCTGCGGCGAGTTTCATTGTTGGCCAATCTGACTTGGACCCCATAATTATTCCGACTTTCATCCCTATCTCCTAATTAAATGGCTCATACTAAATAGATATTTTTGCGCATTATAAGGTGAAATGATGCCAAGGAAAACGTTTGCGTCAATGAAATTTACATAATGTAAGAAAATAGACTTAGTCAGATTAAAAAGGAATTTGTACACTAAGCACAGTGAAAACGGAAAAATAGATTTATGAGTGATATGGAACAAGTACTAAAAGCACTTAATGAAGGTGAAGTGATCGCATACCCAACGGAAGGTGTATTTGGTATTGGCTGTGATCCTGATAACCCTGAAGCGATAAAGAAACTACTAGATATAAAACAAAGGCCAGTGGAAAAGGGGTTGATACTCATTGCCGCCAGCTATCAGCAATTGTTGCCTTATATTGATGAATCTCAGCTGTCACAACGGCAATTGGAACATATTCACCGTTCATGGCCGGGGCCTGTTACTTGGGTTATGCCCGCCAGCTCAAAAGTATCGGAGTATGTTTCTGGCCAATTTGACTCTGTTGCGGTTCGCGTGACCGATCATCCGCTTGTTCAAGAGTTGTGTCAGGCCTTTGATAAACCGATAACGTCAACCAGTGCAAACTTGACGGGACAACCTCCGTGTATGACGACTCAAGAGGTAGAACAGCAGTTGGGTCATACGTCGGTGGTGATTTTAACCGGAAATACGGGGGGAAGAGTTAACCCCTCTGAAATTCGGGATGCCAAAACGTTAGCTATTTTGAGACAAGGATAAGGGCGCATGCTAAAAGTGGATAAAGAATCGGTAAAACAATTTTTACTTTCACTCCAGGATGAGATTTGTCACCAGTTAGAGCAAGCTGACGGAAAAGCTCTATTTGAAGAAGATGCTTGGCAGAGAGAAGCTGATGAGCGTTTAGGTGGTGGCGGTCGGACACGAGTGATGCGAGAAGGTAACGTATTTGAGCAGGGAGGCGTTAACTTTTCTCATGTTCAGGGAAAAGAGATGCCAGCATCAGCGACAGCTCATCGCCCAGAGTTAGCAGGACGAAAGTTTGAAGCTATGGGTGTCTCCTTGGTTATGCATCCCAAAAACCCTTATGTTCCCACCTCTCACGCCAACGTACGTTTCTTTATTGCTGAAAAAGAAGGAGAGGAGCCCATATGGTGGTTCGGTGGTGGGTTTGACTTAACGCCTTTCTACCCTTTTGAAGATGATTGCCAGCATTGGCACCACGTCGCTAAAGAGGTTTGCGCACCATTTGGCAATGAAGTTTATGCGGAACACAAAGCGTGGTGTGATACCTACTTCTTTTTACCGCATAGAAATGAAACGCGAGGCGTTGGTGGCCTTTTCTTTGACGATCTTAATCTATGGGGATTCGAAAAATCATTCTCTTACATGCAAGCGGTAGGAAAAGGTTATGTTCAAGCCTACCTTCCTATCGTTGAGAAGAGGAAAGCGCTTGGCTATGGAGAGCGAGAGAGGCAGTTTCAGCTATACAGAAGAGGGCGCTACGTCGAGTTTAATCTGGTTTATGATCGGGGAACCTTATTTGGTCTCCAAAGTGGTGGAAGAACAGAGTCGATACTTATGTCTATGCCACCTTTGGCAAGATGGGAGTATGACTTTAAGCCAGAACCAGATTCAGATGAAGCGACGCTTTATCAAAAGTACCTTCAGCCACGAGAATGGTAACTTGGCTAAGATTGATTGAAATGATAGGGTCATGAAAGATGACCCATTTTAAATAGGCAAGGACATGGCCAGTACCCCTGATAATTATCTTGTATTTGGTAACCCCATTTCACAAAGCAAATCTCCGTTTATCCATACTATGTTTGCAAGACAAACAGCACAAAACTTGGTGTATCAAAGCCAGCAACCTGAAGTTGGCCATTTCCTAAATGAGGTAAGTGCTTTTTTTCAACAAGGCGGAAGAGGATGCAATATTACCGCACCATTTAAAGAGGATGCATTTCAATTTGCTGATCGGCTAACAGACAGGGCTCAATTGGCTGGCGCTGTTAATACATTAAAGAAGCTGGATGATGGTGAAATTATTGGAGATAACACCGACGGAGAAGGTTTAGTTCAGGATTTACTCCAGAATCAGGTTTTGTTGCAAAACCGCCGTATCTTAGTCATCGGTGCTGGTGGTGCCGCTCGTGGGGTGATAAAGCCACTGCTGGAGCAACTTCCTGCTGAGATTACGATAGTAAACCGCACCTTAGAAAAGGCAGAGCAACTCACAAAAATGTTTTGCGCTTTTGGCAATATCAAAAACCGACCGATTGAAGAAATAGATGAGTCATTTGATGTGGTTATTAATTCTACCTCTGCAAGTTTGTATAAGCAGGTGCCTGATATTAGTAATAAGATTTTTGCCGAAACGACAATTAGTTACGATATGTCATACGGGAAGGGGCTAACGACATTTAACCAATGGGCGTTAGATCAGGGGGCTGCCCATGCTTATGATGGTCTGGGCATGTTAGTAGGGCAGGCTGCTGAAAGCTTTATGTTGTGGAGAGGGCTGAGACCTGGGACCAAACAAATACTAAGAGAACTAAGAAAAAACTTAGAAGGTCAGTTATGAACCAATCTATTTTATTTCCAGATCTTCAGTCCTGGGATGAAACAAAGCAAAGTATCTGTTTTCCTGCGCAGCATTTAGGCCAATCGATCGAGTGTTTTATCTCATTAGAAAGGCTAGTGAAACTTGGTAGTACATCGATAAATGGAAAAGCCCAGGCTCTTCAAGTCTTTGATGAATTACGTTTTGACATTGAAGAGCTTGCAGAAGAGTTAATAGAAGACGAATCTTTTAACTCCCAAGGTCAGATAGAAATTTAAACGTCAGTTAGATATTCGTTTTTGTTTTGAACATAGTTGTCAGCTGATTTTTGTAAAAATTCTCGTTCGTAATTTTTTAAGGGGCGAACTTGCTTTACTGGGCTACCAACGTAAAGAAAACCGCTTTCTAATGTTTTATTGGGTGGCACTAAGCTACCCGCTCCTATCATTACATCATCTTCAATAACTGCGCCATCCAGAACAATAGAAGCCATCCCGACTAAAACACGGTTTTTAATGGTGCACCCATGTAACATGACCTTATGACCAACAGTAACGTCATTACCAATCAATAGTGGAAACCCTTCAGGGTTAGATTCATTTTTATGTGTCACATGTAATACGCTGCCATCTTGTATATTAGACCTCTTTCCAATTCGTATATGGTTTACATCCCCACGGGCAGCAACCAGCGGCCAAATGCTGGAATCTTCTCCTATAATAATATCTCCGACTAAAACAGAGCTCTCGTCAACATAAACAGATTCATCGATTTCAGGGTATATTCCTTTATAACTTCTTAATGTACTCATAATTACTCCTTTCTATAGATATAAGTAAGCATAAATAAAGAACAAATATTAGTAAAACAGGCCTTTACAGGGTGAAAAACATTCAAACGATAAAAAATGTGTAATTTTTTCAAAATTAGACTTGCCAATGTGATTTCGATC
>DDQN01000036.1 GCA_002342685.1 Vibrio sp. UBA2441 | reverse complement strand
TGGGTTGTGGGTGGTGGGTTATGGGTTATGGGTTATGGGTTACGCAAAAAATTGTCGTTACCCGTAACCCGTAGGGCAAAGCCCGTCCTATAACCCATTGCCTGTTAGCTACTACCTGTAGCCTAAACTATTGGCCTTTGTCCTCTGGACATCCACTTCATCAGAAGATGATCAGCAGCCTCACCACCAATTCTTGCCAGTTTATCGGCCATTTTTTTCTTCTGAACATAGCGAACTGAAAGCACTGTTTTTTCTTTGCAGGCTTTCACGACAATATCATCGGAAGTACTGATCTCATCGACCAATCCAAGCTCTTTTGCCTGAGTACCAAACCAGTGTTCGCCAGTTGCTACTTTATCTAATTCAAGTTCTGGTCTGTGATCTCGGATAAAATCCTTAAATAAGACATGTGTCTCTTCTAGTTCCTGTTTAAACTTATCACGCGCTTTATCGGTGTTTTCTCCGAACATCGTTAGCGTACGCTTATACTCACCTGCTGTGAGTTGTTCATACTCAATATCATGCTTTTTAAGCAGTTTATTAAAGTTAGGTAATTGAGCAATAACACCGATAGAGCCTACAATCGCAAATGGCGCAGAAACAACCTTGTCAGCAATGCAAGCCATCATATAACCACCACTAGCCGCTACTTTATCAACTGATATCGTTAGTGGGATGTTTGCAGATTTAATACGATCCAGCTGTGAAGAGGCAAGACCATACGCATGCACCATGCCTCCGCCCGACTCTAACCGTAGCAATACTTCATCCCCTTCTCTTGCAACAGACAAGATAGCGGTGATCTCTTCACGAAGTGACGTGACTTCTTTCGCGTCAATACTGCCATTAAAATCTAAAACAAAAAGATGTGCCTCGCGTGTCGTTTCAAGCACCCCTTCTTTCACTGCTTTTTTAACTTCTTTATTACGAGATTTTGCTTTCTCTTTTTCTGCTTTCTTCTCGGCTTTATCTCTCTCTTTAATGAAGGTGCCATCATGCAAATGATGCTCCATCACCTCTATATTCTCTTTATGCTTTTCCGTCAGGTTAGTTATCTCCAACTCCCCCTTAGAGGAACCATGTTTACCACCAACAGCTTTAGCAACCACTAAAATAGCAATAATTGCTATTGCAAAAGTCGCAATCTTGGCCAAAAACAGGCCATAATCCAACAAAAATTCCAATCTAATATCCCCAATTATTCTAATTCGTGTATTGTAACCAAGTTGTCACGATTACCAATAAAAAGTTACTAAAAATAGGGAATAAATCAAAGTGAATTATTCAGTTTCATCAGACGCTTTAAAGGATAAAGTCATCTTAGTTACTGGCGCTGGCGCCGGAATTGGAAAACAAGCGGCATTAAGTTACGCTCAACATGGTGCTAGCGTGATTTTGCTTGGCCGTACGGTTAAGAAGCTAGAACAAACCTACGATGAAATAGAAGCCGCTGGGTTCGCTCAACCAGCCATAATCCCTTTGGATATGAAGGGAGCCACAAAACAAAACTACCTTGATATGGCTGATACCATTGAGCAACAATTCGGTCGTTTAGACGGAATATTGCATAATGCAGGATTATTAGGTGTGATCAGCCCATTTGACCAAATTGGTGAAGATACTTTCGATGACGTTATGCAGGTCAATGTGAAGGCTCAGTTTTTAATGACGCAAGCCTTATTGCCAATACTACATAAATCAAAAGATGCTCGTATCTTGTTTACCTCATCAACCGTAGGTCACAGCGGCCGCGCTTTCTGGGGAGCTTACGCAATGTCGAAATTTGCCACAGAAGGCATGATGCAAATTCTGGCCGACGAATTAACGGATAGTGGCATAAGAATTAACGCAATTAATCCAGGTGGAACACGAACTGGAATGCGAGCTAAAGCTTACCCGGCAGAAGACACTGAACTGTTGAAAACACCACTGGAGATTATGCCATTGTATCTCTATTTAATGGCTCCGGAAGGTAAAGAAGTTCATGGTCAGTGTATAGATGCACAGCCGAAATAAAGAACAATACCATCGGTGACCGGTTACCGGTCACCGATTATCATAAGTATTCGACAAATTTACTTAAGTCTCTTTGCGGTACTTTCAGCGGTGTGCAGCCAGCACTTCCCAGATAAAGAAATCCCACTATTTGGTCATCCCCCTCAAGCCCTAACTCTTGATGAACAACTGAGTGAAACATCCAATGGCCAGAACGCCAGAACCCCTGAAAACCTTGAGCAACAGCAGCCATTTGCATCGCTTGGGCTGCGCAGCCTGCAGACAAATATTGTTCTATCGCAGGTACTTTTTCGTGAGCTGTCACTTTCGCTATAACAGTAATGACCATAGGCGCTCGAAATGGTGCCTTGCGTAATTTATCAATCACAGAATCGTCGCTATGCTCAACTTGTGCTGCTTTCACTAAAATATCTGCTAATTTTGCTAAACCATCTCCCTGAGAAATTACAAACCGCCATGGAGTCAGCCCTCCATGATCGGGCGCTCTTAAACCTGCTTTTATGATATTTTCTAATGCCACGCCCTCAGGCGCTGGCGCTGTCAACTTTGCAATTGAGCGACGGTTAAGAAGTAGCTCCAACGCTTCCATAAACGATCCTTGCTTACTTACGAATGAGAATTGATATCAATTTAGCATACCATTGAACCTTTTTCATTAAAGTGTAATAGCAATTTCCATTCCTTGTCGGATTGCTCTAACGGCGTCTAACTCCCCAGCTTTATCTGCACCACCAATAACATGCAGCTTATTACCCAAAGATTGCCACTGCTCTTCAAAAGGTCGTACAGATTCTTGACCAGCACAGATGACTATTTTATCCGCATCTAAAAGCTGCTTTGCTCCATGATTCTTAATATGTAGACCTGTATCATCGATCGCTTCGTAACTCACGCCCCCCATCAAGTTGACACCTCTCTTCTCAAGGGTGCGCTTATGGATCCATCCAGTCGTTTTGCCCGGTCCTTTACCAACCCTGCTTTTTCGTCTCTGAAGTACCCAGACCGTTTTATCACTAACCGAATCCAAATGCGGATACAATCCTCCCGGATGCGTGAGCTCAGTATCAACGCCCCACTCATGCAGCCAATCAAACAAGCTTTGCTCTTTTGGCTCTGTCAGCATAGTGGCGATATCTATACCTATACCTCCGGCTCCAACAATCGCCACCTTGTCACCTACCGGCGTTTTTTGTTTGATTAATGTTTGATAATCAATGACTTTTTCTGGGTTGTCAATACCTTCAATCTTTGGAACCCTTGGCTCCACACCAGAAGCGATGATAATAGAGTCATAACCTTTTAAGTCTTCAAATTTAGCTTCGCAGTTCAGCTTTAAATTGACACCTGTCGTGTCTAGGCGATTAGCAAAATAGCGTATGGTCTCTCTAAATTCTTCTTTACCGGGGATCTGCATCGCTAAACGAAATTGACCACCAATTCGGTCATTCTTTTCATAAAGATCAACATGATGACCTCGCTCAGCCGCAACTGTAGCGGCAGAAAGCCCAGCAGGCCCGGCCCCAACAACGGCAATTCTCTTTTTCGTGTCCGCTGGTTGAATTTTAATTTCTGTTTCGTAACAGGCTCTGGGATTAACTAAGCAGCTAGCCCTTCGACCTTGAAAGATATTATCAAGGCAGGCTTGATTGCATCCGATACATGTATTGATAAGCTGCGGTGTTTTTTGTTCGGCTTTTTTTACAAATTCTGCATCAGCCAAGAAAGGCCTCGCCATAGAAACCATATCTGCATGACCAGAAGCTAATACTCTCTCAGCTTCTTCGGGCGTATTTATTCTATTGCACGTAACGACGGGCACCTTTAGGTACGGTTTCAGTTTTTCTGTCACCCAAGTGAATGCAGCGCGAGGAACCTGAGTCGCTATTGTCGGGACTCTTGCTTCATGCCAGCCTATACCGGTATTGATAATGGTAACGCCAGCATCTTCCAGCGCTTTTGCTAATGCAATAACGTCTTCAAAAGTACTGCCTTCTTCAACAAGATCAAGCATAGAAAGCCGAAAAATTATAATGAACTCATCTCCGACCACTTTTCTTATCGCTTTGACGATCTCAAGAGGAAAGCGCATCCTTTTTTTATAACTTCCACCCCATTGGTCATAACGCATATTAGTACGTTTACAAATGAACTGGTTAATCAGATAGCCCTCAGAGCCCATGATCTCAACACCATCGTAATCCGCAAGCTGTGCTAGTGAAGCACTGTTAGCAAAAGCATCAATGGTTTTTTTAATTTGTCGCTCGCTCATTTCGCAAGGCGCAAATTTGGATATCGGTGCTTTTATTCCCGATGCACTTTGAGAAAATGGATGCATCGCGTATCGGCCGGCATGCAGTATCTGCAGCGCTATTTTGCCGTCGTGTTTATGTACCGCTTCTGTTACCACCTTGTGAGCCTTTGCATGTTTAGGCTTGCTAAATTCAGCACTCAATGGATGTAAACGTCCTCTTAAGTTGGGCGAAAAACCGCCCGTGACTATCAAACCAACACCACCTTTCGCTCGTTCTTCATAAAACGCGGCTAATCTGCCCAGCCCCTCTTTATGTTCTTCGAGTCCAGTATGCATAGAGCCCATTAATACCCGGTTTTTTAGCTGAGTAAATCCTAGATCGAGCGGCTGTAATAAGTTTGGATACATAATGAATTCCGTTTTCACTGTTGTTGTGACCAGAATATTCATGCTTGGATCAAAAATCAAACAAGCGTTTACATTTATGCAACATTGATCAATGTTGAGTGTCTTTTTCTTATTTATCAAGTAGGATTAACTAGATAAGTTATTGCGCTTTAAAATTAAAACCTACGGGGAACACATGAAAAGAATATTCAAAATTATCGGCATGATTTTTAAGGGAATATGGAAGGTTATTAACTTTATTCGCCTTGCTATCTTCAACCTGTTTTTCTTTGTAATCATTGCCCTTATTTATTTTGGATACCACCATACTCAGGAAGCCCCTGTTCCTCAAATCAAAGATACTTCAGCTCTAGTCCTCAACCTATCCGGGCCTATCGTTGAGCAGAGACGATATATAAATCCAATGGATTCATTCACTGGGTCACTTTTTGGTCAGGAAATACCAAAAGAAAACGTGTTGTTCGACATAGTAGAAACCATACGTTTCGCAGCAACAGATGAACAGGTTTCAGGTTTGGTACTAAGTTTGCGGGAGATGCCTGAAGCAAATTTAACCAAACTACGCTATATCGCCAAAGCCATCAATGAATTTAAAGCGTCAGGAAAGCCAGTTTATGCTGTCGGTGATTTTTACAATCAAAGCCAATATTATCTGGCAAGTTATGCCGATAAGATTTATCTAGCACCTGAAGGGGCTGTCATGTTGCGGGGATACGGAACCTACCCCCTCTATTACAAAACCTTATTAGAAAAACTGGACGTTAACACTCATGTATTCCGAGTTGGTACCTATAAGTCTGCAATTGAACCTTTCATTCGCGACAACATGTCTAAAGAAGCCAAACAGTCCGCTTCTGCCTGGTTAACCCAACTTTGGGGGGCTTATGTCGAAGACGTTGCATCAAATAGGCAAATCGATGTTAATGCCATCAATCCTTCCATGGACGAGTTTTTAAGCCAGCTAAAATCTGTCAATGGTGACTTGGCAAAATTGTCTCAGAAAATAGGTTTGGTTGACCAATTGGCTACCCGTCAGGAAGTTAGACAAGCACTTGCAGATGCCTTTGGCAAAAAAGGTAAAGACAGTTATAAAGCAGTCGGTTATTACGACTATAGACAAACCATAGGCGCAACGTTCAATGCTAACGCTGACGACATTGCTGTTGTGGTAGCCAGCGGAGCTATCGTTGATGGTAGGCAACCAAGAGGTACTGTCGGTGGCGATACAACCGCAGCATTGCTCAGACAAGCTCGTAACGATGACAAGGTTAAAGCCGTCGTTCTTAGAGTGGACAGTCCGGGAGGCAGTGTCTTTGCGTCTGAAGTTATTCGCAACGAAGTGGAAGCCATTAAGGCATCAGGCAAGCCCATTGTGGTTTCCATGTCCAGTATTGCTGCCTCTGGCGGATATTGGATATCAATGAATGCCGATCAGATTATTGCCCAACCAACCACATTAACGGGCTCTATCGGTATCTTCAGTGTGATCACCACATTTGAAAAAGGCCTGAATAAACTGGGCGTCTCTAGTGACGGCGTCGGCACTACCCCTTTTTCTGGTATAGGCATTACCCGTGGAATATCAGATAAAGCAGGGCAAGCGATTCAACTCGGCATTGAAAATGGCTATCACCGATTTATCTCCTTGGTCAGTCAAAGCAGAAATTTAACCATAGACGCCGTTGATAACGTCGCTCAAGGTCGGGTATGGACAGGTTTCGATGCCATGAGCGCAGGGCTTGTTGATAGTCTGGGAGATTTTGATGACGCTATTGAAACAGCGGCGCAGTTAGCCAAACTAGACAGCTATAATATCTACTGGGTTGAAGAGCCTCTATCAACCACGGAACAGTTTTTCCAGGAGCTTTCAGAGAAGATATCCATTTCAATTGGACTGGATATCAGAACGTTATTACCCCAGACAATGTTACCACAGGCATTACACCCCATTTCGCAGCAGCTCGCTGCCGATGCAGAGTTACTAGGCACCTTTAATGATCCTAAGGGCTACTATTCCGTGTGTTTAACCTGTCAGGTTGAATAAAAACGGGCAAAAAAATAGGCGCTTCAGCGCCTATTTTTTAAGATTTATTTCTGTAACTCGATTAAACCTGTGCAGGGTCTAACTCTACACTTTTATTCTTCTTGAACACCATACGCAACAGCACAAGCGTAACGCCCAGCATTCCACCCAATAAAGTCGCTAAAACGCAAATCAGTGCCCTTTTAGGCCCTACTTTTTCTTCAGGGACCACTGCCGGGTCAATAGTCTGGAATACAAACTCTTCCTCAACCTCTGCCAGCATCAAGTTCTTTGTCTGCTCTTCGATCAATTGATAAAATACGGAGCGCATATCTTCGACATGTGTTCTCTCAAGTTGCTTCTCTATATACGCAATATTGCGCTTTGTCTTCTCCAGAGATTGTTCTTTCATCCAGGCATTGAGATCCTGGATCAACCACGCCACCCACTGCTGTGCTACTACAGGGGAAAGGTGAGTAATCGAAACCGTAACCAAACCGGTATCCTTCTCTTCAGACACTGACAAAAGCGATTTAAACGTTTTATGAGCTTCCCATGCACTAGGAACCGCTGATTCTCCAGGTTCAACATCGCGTAACCAGACCTTCGCAGCAACGTCATATATCTCTTCATTAATGAGCAGTTCACCCGATGTTTTATTCCATCCTGAACCAGCCATTAAAGGCACCAACAGATCATGTCTGGTAATGAACGCATTAATAAATTGTCGAGAGTTGAGTACCGCCAATGCCATTGCTTTACTGTCTGTCTTTCCGCCGCCTAAATTAATACCAGCCAAAGAAGCCAACCCACCAAATTGAGCGGCCATCCCAGCAATACCTGAGCTACCATCACTCGATGCAGAAGCCAGCTTAGCGGATGATTGGTAAGTATTCGGCTGAGAAAGTGCAAACAGTACACCCCCAGCAGCAAAAACAATCGTAGTCAGCAAAATAATCCATTTACCTCGCCACACTGCGACAAACAGCTCTTTTAAATCTATCTCGTCATCTCCGCTAACCGGAGCATGATATTGATAATTGGGCGGATATGGATAATGTTGTGGCTCTTTCGCTTGACTCATTATTTAACCTTGAAATCTGAGTTGGAGACTTCTGGTTCAAGAAGTCTCTTTTTTCTTAATTATTCAATAACTACCACGAGTGGCATTACTTATATTTCAATCTGAATTTATCATTACCAAACTCGTATCTCTAAATTCAGATCCCTAGTTTAATTTTTAACTGCGCTCCACGCTACACCAATTTGATATAGTATTTGTGTTGCTGACGTTAACGTGCTCAAGCCATCAAGGTAGTCGGTGTCTATTGGTACTATAATGGTATCACCTGGTTGCAGTGGTTTTTCCTTACGACTGAACCAATAAGAGTTATTAGGTAGCATCACAGAGCCATCCGCTCTGACGATATAAATTCTGTCTGTATCCGCTTGCTTTTTGGTACCGCCGGCCGCCGTTAAATATTGCTCTACACTCATTTCGGGGCGGAAGGTATGATTAGATGCAAATTGGACCTCCCCCATAATACTAATGGTCGGATTTACTGCTGGTACATAAAGCTTATCGCCTTTTTCCAACATGATATTTGCCGAACTATCCCCTTTAATGGCGTCAACCAGATCGATAACCAATCGTCCCATCGCTTGAGTATTAGATAATTCATCAGCGACCTGCATCGCCTCCGACGGGCTCGAAGTATAAGAAGCTGAAGAACTTTGTCGTCTTAAAGCCAAACCTGCTATTTCTTGCTTAAGCTGAACGTTTAACAGACGCAGCCGCTCTTGTTCTTGTCTTTTCAATCTTTCACGGCTAAATACAGACCCTTCCGCGTAAGCAAACTGGGTCAGGCCACCTGCACGTTCAATAATATCTTCCAGTGTTTCGCCCCGCTCAAACGTATATGTCCCCGGAAACATCACCTCACCTTGAAGCTCAATGATCATATCTCGCTGCCAATTTGGCTGAGTTTTGATCATCACACTGTCTTGTGCCTGCAAGTCCATCAAGCCATCTTCACCATTCATCGCTCGCTCTAATGAGAAAGGATAATGTTTATTAGTGTAGTTATCGTTACTTCCAATATTACGCGTGACAACAGCACGTTTAATATAGGCTCTCTCCGTTAACCCACCAGCAGCCTGGATAAGTTGTTTAATATTTTGATTCACTGCGAATGGATAGGTCCCAGGAAATTTCACGGCTCCCGTTATTGTGACCAGTTGAGCTGGGTGTTCAAAATTCGATTGAGCCTTAAGACGTTCAATAATAGGAGTTAATAGCTGCTCTCGGCTGCTTTGTTGCACATATTCAGCTTTAGATACCGCATCTTCACTCTGCACGCGAAGCTTTGTCACATCGTCATTGAAGATAATTGCCCCGGTTTCATTATCCAGCGACTCTGAAGATCTCTCTTTTGGGGAACTTTTGGCTTGAGCCTTCCTATTAACTTGTTGATTATACCAATAATTTAGTTCTACACCATTGTCAAAAACAAACAGTTGGTCACTTTCGTTTAGCAAAATATTGTCTGCAGAACCGGGGTTGGAAATAGCATTACCCAAATTAAATTGCAGTACAGATATCTCCCTCAATTGGTTCTTTTCGCGCACGATCAGGGCAAAGTTTAAATCTGCATTCGGTTTCAAGTCATCCTGAATGGAAGTAATGACATCATTAACTCTCATGCCGTCAGTGAAATTTAACGCGCCCTGACGGATAACCTCTCCACGAACCGCAATAGCATTCTTCAAATTTGTCGATGATTTAGCTATGGTTACTGAGTCACCTGATTTCACTACAAATCTCTTGTCTTTAGACTCAGCTAAATTCAGAGTAAATTGTTCAACACCAACTAATGTTGGTCGGCGCACACTCACTTTTGATAAGTATGCATTAGGTGTAGCACCGCCAGCTGTCGCCAACAAACGCCCTAAAGTCGTCTTTCCCTTCAACTCATAAATCGCGGGACGTAATATCTGCCCCTGAATGGTCACATTACTTTTTTTCGTAGGGACAAACAGAGTATCACCAGCAAGCAATCGTACGTCACCTGATGAATCCCCATAAATAAGTAAGTCGTAGAGATCCAGAGTAGAAACCACTTTGCCTTTGCGCTTTAGCTGCACTTTTCGCAGACTACCATTATGTTTAATACCACCACTGGCAACCAGAGCCTGCATAATAGAAGTTAATCCATTTACATTATACGCACCCGGTTGTTCTACTTCGCCAACAATAAATACTTGCATGGTCCGCAATGTGCCCATAGAAACAACCACATTTGCGCCAATCGCTTTTTGTTTAACAAAAGAACTAATGTGCTCTCGCATTTTGCCGAAAGTTTCGCCAGCAACGGCGACCGGACCATATTTTGCAAAATTAATATTGCCTTCGCGATCGATTATCAGGCTCATTTTTTGCGTAACGGTACCATAGAGTTGTATCTGTACTTCATCTCCCGGAGCCATAACATAATCATTCGGAACAGGAAGGTCATCAACAGGGGTATAATCTAAAGGAGTTCCTGACAACACATCATAGCCAAATGGTTCTAATCTATCCGCTGCAGCCGCACTGGTCACTTGAGAAGACTTCGTCTGCACCGCTGTGGTTCTGATCGGCTGAGCAACTTGAGAGACTTGTGACTGAGCATTGCTCGCACTTGCTCCCGTAATCACACTAATATCGACACCATACTGACGCGCTAATTGCTCTTGTTGAGCCTTAGGCAGACGCTGAAATTGGGCAATTTGATCAGCTGTCGGTGTAAAAGCAAATCCACTCGTTGAGCTTAATATGCTAATGGCAACCACGGCTAATAATTTATTTTTTAATATTTTAATCATGGATAATCTTTAAATAATGAAAGTATAGAGTTGAACATAAACTCTTTTAATTAACACAGGCTAATCAATAGACTGTGGTTATGTTATCACAATTTTTACGCGTGATATTTTATCTGGTTAAAACCTAAACTCATAAGCTGACCAAAACTGGTTATCACTTTTATCGCCTTCAGAGAGATGCCCGACACCCAAATTAACCATACCAGCAAACGCCAGCAGTCTGTATGAGGCTTTTATATCGGTAATATCTTCACTGCTTTTACTTGATTGTCGTAAAGCAATACTCATATCATGATCATTTTCCATCTGGAGATACATTGAAACAGACCAGCTATCATCGACTAAATAATTGTTTCTTACCACGTTTTTTGAATAGGAGGGGTAATTTCCTTTTTCCCATACTGCCTGAGCTTTATTATCACTAGATTGCAAATTTTCTAGCACCAGTCGCCACGACTGATTTAAAAAACTAAACTGTCCAGTCCAACCCAATAGCCAGGCACCTAATTCATTGGTAGTTGATGTAGACGCCAACTCAGCATAAACAGAGTGATAGAGTGAGGAAATTTCCGGCAGACTCACTTTGGCATCCAACGCTGCCTGCTTGTCCCCCTCATTAAAATTCGACTTGTCAAACCAAAGTTGATACGTCAAACCATACTCTAAAAAATCAAAAGGCTTAGACATTACCCTGATTGCTGCATGGTTATCTTGAGCGGCCCCTTCAGGCTGACTGAGTATCGTTTCCATATTCCACTTACCTAAGCCAACCCCATCCCCAATGTAACTTAGGCTTATATCGGAAGTCGCTTTCGCATTGGAACTTAGTATCAAATTATGTTGCCACCCCTGTCCCCACCATCGGTCAAGACTGCCAACAGAAAAAAGCCATGAGCCAGCATTCAAAGAGAGATAAGAGTCACTCCATGTAAAATCTTGGTCATCAACATAATTTGCATAACCACTGGTTAATCGAAAAGCGAAGCTATTTTCTAAGTGCTCATATGAGGCATAAGCTCCCCATTCATCATGTCCATAAGCGCCATACCCCATATTCGTCGGACTTTCATTTCCCCATATAAGCTTTAATGACCGATTCCCTCGGCCAAACTTAGCGGTATTAAGCGCGTAAGAAACATGATTTCTCGCTAGGTTTAATGCCGGCTCACCGTTTGCGGATATGGACGCAAGCTGATCGCCAAATGTAGACCAGCGCAAAGGGTACTGATTAATGGGCGAGTTTATATAGCCAGAGTCGGACAAAAGGGTAAGGTCAGAGCGCAAAAAGGGATCATTTGCTTCCATCCAAGGTGAGGCCTGGGCTGTAGAATAAACACATAACGTTATTAGATTTGCGATTAATACATTTGCTACACTTACTATTTTTGACGATCTAAAAGTTCTATTTTTTAATTGCCCAAGTCTACTTTTCAATATCCAATCACGCATTTTTTACAATCAAATTTAAGTTCATCTAACATTTGCTCTTCAAGGCATCACTCGTTTTCCAATACTATACGAGTCAATTAACATAATTGAGAGCAATACTTACTCCAAAATCGATAATGGAGAATAAGGAAGCTAAACTACCACGAGCAGCCATAGACAACAAGGCGATGAAGCAAAACTGGAACCCTGATTACTAGTCAGTCTTTTTACAATTAAAATAGCATGCAAATGCTCATACAGCATATTCCCACCTAAAATCAAGACTATTATTGGTAATCCGAGATTAATTATCTATTTTAGTTGCGAAACATTCCTCCTCCCTATTTAAATAGCTAAATACTTTCTTTTCTTCTATATCCTCTGATATATTCATCAGGCTAACTTTAAAGTTGGCTAACATCGATGTTTAAAAAGGAAAAATCATGAAAAAGAGTATAGTAACTCTAATTCTGGCTTTGTTTGCTGGTTCAGCAATGGCAGCTGGTGAAGCGGCTTCTGGTGGTACTGCTGGTTCTGGCGGTGCTGGTGCTGGTGCAAGTGCTGGCGCGAGTGCTGGTACGGCTGCTGGTACTACAGCGGCGGCTGGCGCAGCAGCTGGTGTAGCGACAACAACTGTTGTAGCTACAGCTGTTGCGGCAACTGTTACGGTTGCAGCAGTTGCTGACAACTCTACTGACGGTACTACTGGTGCTGACGGTACGACAAACTAAGTTAGTGATTAGTTTAAAAAACCATCGGTAAAACGATGGTTTTTTTCCATTTAATGAAGGATGATTAAGGGCTAGCGCCAATAATTAGATCAAACTCAATGATTAAAACTAAGTTTATTTCCTCCCTTTTCCTTGCGGTCACCGCCCTATCGTTAACTGCCTGTACTCAAAAGTATCAAGACGTTAATGCTACTCTCAATGAAGCCTTATTTGGATTTGATAGTATCAATAAATCTAAACAGGAAATTCTGGCGATCCCTTATGCCACTACCTATGTAACTATCGATGACGGTGCGCAGATATTTATGGTATTGGCTCTGGCTGAAGCTTCTGAGTTAAATCGCACATCTACTCAGCTAAAGTGGTTATCATCCGATTACGGTATGCTGGTTACCGAAAATGGCCGATTAGTTAAAACGCTTAAGTTGCCTAAAGAGAACCTTGCAGGCGTGCACGCAATAAAAACCATTGACCCTCTCTCTATAGAAGGCAAAAAACCCGGCTATCTCAAATGGATTGCAGGTTATGACTGGCAGCCAGGCTATCGTTATGGTTACGCCGCAGAATTGGAATGGCGTTTTATCTCCAGCACCTCTCTCACTACAGATGTAGAGGAGAAATCGGTAAACTATTATCAGGAAACGGTGACCTTCTCTTCCATCGATGAAACGTTTATCAACCATTACTGGCTGGATAAAAAAACACATCGAGTCGTCAAATCGATTCAATATATTGGACCTGATATGCCAAAAATTGAAATGACCGTTCTAAAACCATACCAGGGATAACTTATGACCTATCTAATCCGACTTCTGGTTTCTACAATCCTGTTTTTGTCCGGCAGCTTGTGGGCAAATGAGCTAAACGTAGGCATTCCCCAGTTATCTCTTGATCTAAAATATAAAAACTCGGTACGTCTGCATCAGGTTTTGCACGATACGGGCCAGCAGTTAGCTAAGGCAGATGCTATAGCCCCATTTTGGTTGGCTGCTCAGCTTATTGAGCCGCAAAGCAATGAAGAAATAGATCAACTTAAAGCAAAGGTCACTGAACGTTTGTATTTCCTGGCAAGCAGTTATCCTGAATATCAGGTTAAAGTTAATGTATTGCTTAACGCGTTAAACAATAACCCATTCAATTATCGACACTTTACTGTTTTAGACTACGACCTTATTCGTATATCTCCAGAGCATAACCCTTTACTAACCGGAGACTATCAATTGCTACTTCCAGCAAGAACTGATCGCATCCAGGTTGTTGGTAGTTTTGATAATGAATATGTACACCTCATTCAGAACGGTTCGATTGACGAATATCTTGAGGCAACCAAAATGCCTGAATTTAGTGAGCTGCATTCTCTATATATCATCCAACCAGACGGAACATTAATACAAACCGACAATGCTTATTGGACTCAAGATAGAACCTACCTTGCACCCGGAAGTATTCTTTTCTCTGGCATTAAAGATTTACCGAGTGGTTTTGCTCTGCTAAATGAGCAATTTGCTGAATTACTTCGATATAAATCTCCAGTTTCAATGGAGAACATTAACCAATGATCTACAAACACAACTTTCTCTCTGTCGCGATTAAACTCGCGCTAGTCGGCTCGATTGCCACTCCAGCCGCCCTATATGCAAAATCCTTTGAACCAGCCACTCTTTCTCCTTCTCAAACTGACTTTGGTGGTGTGGGGCTACTGCAAATGCCTAGCGGTAGAATGGCTCGCGAAGGCGAGTTTACTTTTGGCGGCAGTTTTAATAATGAATACAACCATGGTTCGGTGAGCCTTCAGCTTCTACCATGGCTGGAAAGTACGATTCGCTATACCATGGTTCAAGATCTTCTGTATAACTCAGACGAATCTTACAGTGGTGATACCAAATACACAGATAAAGGCATAGACTTTAAAATCCGTTTTTTAGAAGAGTCTTATTGGCTACCTGAAACCTCCATTGGTGTCAGGGACTTTGGGGGAACCGGGTTATTTGACGGTGAGTTTATTGCCGCCACCAAACGCTTTGGTAGTGTTGACCTAACGTTAGGCGCGGGCTGGGGGTATCTAGGTCAGAGTGGAAACATGACCAATCCATTTTGTAAGGTAAAAGATTCTTTTTGCACCCGGCCAACAGACACTAAAGGCACTGGTGGTTCGGTTGATTATGAACGCTGGTTCAAGGGGCCGATGGCCATTTTTGGTGGTATTGAATATCAGACTCCCTATCAGCCGCTGAGATTGAAGCTCGAATACGACAGTAATGACTATAGCGGCGACTACCCTGTAACAAGGGGAGAGGTCGATATGACTCAGCATACGCCTTGGAACGTGGGGCTTTCATATAAGGTAAGTGATTGGGCTGACCTAAAAATCAGTTACCAACGAGGAGATACCCTTACATTAGGCTTTAATCTGTCGACTAACTTCAGTGACGCTACGCCAACCTGGCGCGAGCAACCAAAAGTAGACTATAAACCTGGCGTCAACGCCGCCAGTCCTGACTGGCAACAAGTCTCCGCACAGCTAGACAACAATGCGGGTTATGAGCACGCAGAGGTTCAGGCATCAGAACAGAATATTACCGTCAGAGGTGAGCAGAAGAAATATCGCGACCTCGATTTGGCTCATGAGCGTGCTGGCTTGCTTCTGTCACAAAATCGTTCTGATTCTGTATCAACATACACTTTAATTGAAACAAATCGCGACCTCGAAATATCCAAAACACAATATGACGCAGATAAATTCGATCAAGTTGTTAATAACGAATATATAGGCGCAAAACTCGCTGACGCTAAAATAAGTAAAGACGAGCAGAAGGAAATCGGTAACGAACAGATGCTGGCATCCCAATATGATGCATTAAGTTACGGCATATCACCTACCCTTTCACAGAGCTTTGGCGGGCCAGAAAGTTTTTATCTCTACGCGCTTGGTATAACGGGAAGTGCAGGTTATCGTTTAAGCTCCAATGTCGAGCTAAGCGGCTCCCTCTATTTAAATATCGTTGATAACTACGACCGATATAACTACGTTGAAGAGTCACCTCATATAGACAATTTCTCGACACCAAGAGTTCGAACCCTTTTCCGTGCTTATGTGCATGACAACCCAGTTCGTATGTCTCGTTTGCAAATGACCTGGTTTGATCAGCTAGGCGATAATGTTTTTGTTCAGGGCTACGGGGGTTATTTAGAATCTATGTTTGCCGGTGTTGGTGGTGAGGTTTTATATCGTCAATCTAATGCTAACTGGGCCATTAGTGCTGATGCAAACCTCGTTTCACAGCGAGATCCAAACAGTTGGTTTGCCACTTACTCAGACGATTACTTTGTCTATGATGGTGGATGCCCAAATAACGTTTTAAAACCAGATTGCGCAGCAAGAGTATTATCTCAAGGCCAAACTGGATTTATCAACATGTATTACATGCCAGAGTGGAACTTCCTTAAAAACACACTGATTAAAGTTGGTGCTGGTCAATTCTTGGGTCAAGACCGTGGAGCAAGGTTTGATTTTTCTAAGCAGTTTGATTCAGGTGTGATTGCCGGAGCCTATGCAAGTTTGAGTAACTTAACGTCCGAAGAGTTTGGCGAAGGCAGTTTTACCAAAGGTTTCTATATCTCCATTCCATTTGACATTATGACTGTTAAACCGAGTACCAACCGAGCTCGGTTTGACTGGCAGCCAATTACCAGAGATGGCGGTCAAATGCTGAATAGGAAATATCAGTTATTCAATATGACTGATGGCCGTTCTCCTTGGTTCACCCGCCCTATCAAAACCCAATAATAAAAACGCCTGAGTAAAGCTTACTCAGGCGTTTTTATTTTTGTATTCGAATGACTCTTAACAGTGAATTCATAAACTATTGTTGCGAGGATGCAGTAGATCACAGTCAAATTAAATAAGCTGATAAACCTATTGATATTAATATTCTCTCCCTGTCGATTACGTTATAATCCGCGTCCTATCTATCCAAACGTTATCTATTACCATGAATAAAAAACATATCTATATCGCCTATACAGGCGGGACTATCGGCATGCAAAAATCTGATAATGGCTATATTCCCGTTTCTGGTTTTATGGAGAAACAGCTAGCGGGTATGCCCGAGTTCCACCGTCCAGAAATGCCAGAGTATACTATTCATGCTTATGAGCCGTTAATCGACTCGTCAGATATGTCTCCAAAGGATTGGCAACAGATAGCTGATGACATTAAAGATAACTATGAGAAGTATGACGGATTTGTCATTCTGCATGGCACTGATACGATGGCCTACACCGCATCAGCACTCTCATTTATGCTAGAAAACCTTAGCAAGCCAGTTATCGTCACTGGATCTCAAATTCCATTGGCGGAATTACGTTCTGATGGTCAGGCAAACCTGCTAAATGCGCTACATATTGCTGCAAATTATCCGATTAATGAAGTGACGCTATTTTTTAATAATCAATTGCTGCGTGGCAATCGCAGTACTAAATCTCATGCGGATGGATTTAATGCCTTTACCTCGCCGAACCTACCGCCACTGCTCGAAGCTGGTATCAGCATTCAGGTAAATAACCAGACGACAGTAGATAAAAAACCAGATGGCGAATTTAAAGTTCATAACATTACTCCTCAGCCAATTGGTGTTATCACTATGTACCCTGGTATATCGCATGAGGTGATTCGCAACACATTAAGACAACCTGTCAATGCAATGATTTTATTGACCTTCGGTGTAGGCAATGCGCCTCAAAACCCCGAACTTTTAGGGCACCTCAAAGAGGCATCAGAAAGGGGAGTGATTGTGGTTAACCTAACTCAGTGTCTGGCCGGGAAAGTTAATATGGGAGGCTACGCTACTGGATGTGCTCTTGCTGAAGCAGGCGTGATTAGCGGCTTCGATATGACCCCTGAAGCCGCACTTGCCAAATTGCACTATTTGCTGAGTAAAAACTTAAGCTACAACGAAGTAAAAACAGAGATGCAAAAAATCTTAAGAGATGAAATGAGCTTGTAAGTATTAAGATTCGGTAACCGGTAACCGGTAACCGGTTACCGATAACCCATAACCCATAACCCATAACCCATAACCCATAACCCAAGTTTACTCTTCTACCTTTACTCGCAAAATATCGTCTTGTCCCTTGCTAAAGGCTCTCTTTAACTCTGACTTTGATTTAAAGCTGATCTCGCCACCAGCGGCCACAGTCATATGTTCAGCCTCAGTATTGTACTTTGACTGATACAGCATGACCGCTTGCATACATGAATCTCTTTGCTCTTGAGATAGTGCATTTCCATCTGGCCATTTGCCTGTTTCTACTGCATATAGTAGTCTCTTATAAGCTTCTGGAGTGATAGTCTCGAGTAATTGTTCTGTATTCACAGCGATGGTTCCCATTCCTGACAATAATGTTCACCTGAAGTTATCTGGCATTATAGCTATACTCAAGTAACTTCAAGGTGCTTGTTCAGCGAGAATGTATTGGCTTCTGCTCAAGGCATTGATTTGAAGGCATAGTCATTCTACGGTAAAAATCAGTAACACAGAGCAGGGGCCAATAAAACTCGCCCTTTGGGAGCTCATCAACCCGCCCATTTCTGCGTCAGATAACGTTGAAAGGAAATGCCATTCCTTCCGTTATCTTTCTTGAACTGAACTCGTTGATGAAGCTCTGAAGTTTGCATCTTGAGGTCACTTGAGTATAAGTCAATAAACTAAAGCTTAAATAGCGTATTTGATCACAAGCATAATAAAATGAATAAATTTACTCTTGTCCTACTGGCTACATCACCTCTGTTACTTTCTGGTTGCCTGGAAAGTCGAATGAATACCAATAAACTGTGTGAAAAATATCCCGCATTACGCTGCAACAAACTCAACCTGAATGACGGTCAATGCCGATTACCCCGAACAGACCTCATCTGGCACCGAAAAGAGGTTTTGGAGTCACCTACCGATAAAAATAAAATTAAAGAGTTTGCTATTGTCCGTGAATATCAAAAATGCTTAGATTTAGCCGCGCAAATTGAACCCACTAAAGTTGGCAACAAAAAAGAGAGACGCTTCAGCGCTTTAATGCACAGTTATGATGAACAAAAGCGCATTATTAGTGAATTACAACAATCTGACTCTCCTGAAGCACTGTATTTTTTATGGACACAAGGCGATAACAATGCCCTTAGTCAATTCCTTAGGTTAGAAGGTTCAAAGCAAGTACAGACCGCTGAGTTACAATATGCCCTTGCGACTTATTACATTACAAGAAATAAAGAGAGAGCTATTACGCTACTTAATAATGCACTCAGATTGAGTAATGCTACAAAAGTTAATGTAAGCATCATAGAGTCATTAGCAAGTGCTAACCACTCTCTTAAAAGAAAAGAACATGCCTATATTTGGGTAATGGTCGGTAAAGAATTTGATATTTCTGTCGCTTCTGAAAGAAACCTCAGCGTACTTTATGGTTTTTCTGAAGAACAGAAAAAACAGCTACAAAAAATTGCCGATAAAATTGTTGATGCCATTAATGACGGAAGGTATCACCCTTCACTAATGCCACCACGTAAAGTGAACAATTAACCACCAACTTTATGTAATTGAACATCCACATTGAAAATAAAATACAAAAGACGACCAATTACTGGTCGTCTTTACTGTCTTTGGTGAAATTTAACGACACTGAATTGACGCAGAATCGCTCTCCTGTTGTTTGTGGTCCGTCGGTAAATACATGCCCTAAATGGCTGTCACAAGCCGAGCACCTGATCTCAACTCTACTCATTCCGTGGCTTAAGTCTTCCCGATAGCGAATCGCTTGATCATTAATAGGCGCATCAAAACTCGGCCAGCCACATCCAGAGTCAAACTTACTCTCGGAATGGAAAAGTGGGGCCTGGCAACAAGTACATAAATATTCACCCGTCGATTTATTATGTAAGAGCTTTCCTGAGTATGCGGGCTCAGTACCCCCTTGCCTGCAAACCAAAAACTCTTCATTACTCAACTGGTTACGCCACTCTTCATCCGTTTTCGTTACTTGAGCACTCATAATAATACAACTTCCTTAATTTCTTATTCCTTATATTATGACCTGTTTTTGTCACAAAAACTTGCTAAATGGGGACTTTGTAGCACATACTTTGTCACCTTAAAGGATCACAAAGCAACAATAGTGGTTTGAAACATTTTTTTTTGGTCAGTAGACAACAGTTTTTTGCAGTAAAAGAACAATTTTTAATCGCTTATTACTATATGTTAAAAAAAGCAGTGTATTTTTTTGACTTTGAACAAGTAAAGACCGATTATCAGTTGCAGACAATTACTGGATTCTGTAATTTTACTACCAGTTTATCTTTCATCAGAAATTAAAGTTGTGGAGCAACAATAATGACTATCAAAGTAGGTATTAACGGTTTTGGCCGTATCGGTCGTTTCGTATTCCGTGCAGCGCAAGAGCGTGCAGACATCGAAGTTGTAGGTATTAATGACCTTATCGACGTAGAATACATGGCATACATGCTTAAGTACGACTCAACTCACGGCCGTTTCAACGGTACTGTTGAAGTTGAAGGCGGTAACCTAATCGTTAACGGTAAAACTGTACGTGTAACTGCTGAGCGTAACCCTGAAGATCTTAAGTGGGATGCAATCGACGTTGACGTAGTTGCTGAAGCAACTGGTCTTTTCCTAACAGACGAGACTGCACGTAAGCACATCACTGCTGGTGCTAAGAAAGTTGTTCTTACTGGTCCTTCTAAAGACGCAACTCCAATGTTCGTAATGGGTGTTAACGACTCAACTTACGAAGGTCAAGATATCGTTTCTAACGCTTCTTGTACTACTAACTGTCTAGCACCTGTTGCTAAAGTTCTTAACGACAAGTTCGGTATCGAATCTGGTCTTATGACTACAGTTCACGCTACTACAGCAACTCAAAAAACTGTAGATGGTCCTTCTGCTAAAGACTGGCGCGGTGGCCGTGGTGCTTCTCAAAACATCATCCCATCTTCAACTGGTGCTGCTAAAGCTGTAGGCGTTGTTCTTCCTGAACTAAACGGCCTTCTAACTGGTATGGCTTTCCGTGTACCAACTGCTAACGTTTCTGTAGTTGACCTAACAGTTAACCTAAAAACTGCTGCATCTTACGAAGCTATCTGTGCTGCTATGAAAGAAGCATCTGAAGGCGAGCTTAAAGGTGTTCTAGGTTACACTGAAGACCAAGTTGTTTCTCAAGACTTCATCGGTGAAGTTCAAACTTCAGTATTCGATGCTAAAGCTGGTGTTGCCCTAACTGACAAATTCGTTAAAGTTGTATCTTGGTACGACAACGAAATCGGTTATTCAAACAAAGTTCTTGACCTAGTTGCTCACATCTCTAAGTAAGCATTAGCGAAAGACTTTCGTTGAAAGTTTGTAAAAGGCGACCATCGGGTCGCCTTTTTTGTTTTTAAAATCAGGGTAACTCTCGTTGAGGTCTGATCCCGAGGAATAAAATATTATGGAAAATACGCTAAATGCTCTGGCTGATTGCATCACTATTATAGAACGCAACGGCCTTAAAATGGTTCGCGTTACTCATAAAAAAGCCACTGCTGATATTTCGCTGCACGGCGGACATGTCATCTCATTTAAACCAACCGGACAAGAAGACGTTATCTGGTTAAGTGAAAAAACAGAATTCAATAGCGATAAGGCCATTCGTGGTGGCATCCCGGTTTGTTGGCCTTGGTTTGGCCGACTCGCAGCGCCAGCACATGGCTTCGCACGCACCAGCCAATGGCATTTAGTTGAACATAAAGAAACAGACAATGGTGTCATTGTTTGTTTAGGTTTGGAAGAGAGCGAAGCAACACTGGCAATATGGCCATTTGCTTTTCAGGCTAGGCTCTATATTGAAGTTTCTGAAACGCTGAAGGTTACGCTTGATGTCTGCAACACAGATGACAAGCCATGGACCTTTTCCGGTGCATTACACAGCTATTTTAATATTGCCAATATCGTAGAATCCATTACGACAGGAATGGGACCAGAGTATAGTGACGGCCTGCAAGGTGGCAAAATATGTCAAGGAGGTAAAGAGCTGCAGTTAACGGGTACTATTGACCGCATATATACTCAACCGGAGGATACTATCCTAATCACTGACCCAGAAAATACCCGTTCAATCTCAGTGAAGAACTCTGGTGACAATAGTGCCGTCATTTGGAACCCTTGGTTAGAAAACTCAACTAACATGGCTGATATGGCAGATGATGGTTATAAAACCATGTTGTGTGTTGAGTCTACTTATCACGCAAACAGCCTAGAAGAAGGTAAAACACTACAACCAGGAGAAAGCCATCAGCTTTCTACTGAAGTTGGGCTAGTTTCTCTTTAATTTATACCCAAGCGACTCTTAATTTTTATCCACGCAAGGGTCGCTTTTCTTATATAATCCTCACCAATTATCTCTGACTATACTCAAAGTAATTGGAGTTGCAGTTAGGCGATAAGTGAATGAGACCCCATGAACATAGATAAACTATGTGACTGAGGCGAATAAACGCCATCAACAACGCTGCAACTCAAGTAGTAAGGATATACTCTGTTTTCTATGTTATACCAATGCCCATTATGTTCTCAACCTCTAACACTCATTGATAACTACTTTAAATGTGAAAGTAATCATCAGTTTGATGTCGCTAAAGAAGGTTACGTCAACCTTATCCCAGCCAACAAAAAACGCTCTAAAAATCCTGGGGATAATGCCGATATGATGCAGGCGAGAAGACGCTTTCTCAATACTGGTTGTTATAGCAAGCTAAGGGACAGAGTTAGCCAATTATGTGCTGAACAATTAAACAATAGCCAATATCGCGTTCTGGACATTGGTTGTGGTGAGGGGTATTACACCAGCACGATAGAGTCGACTCTTAGTGCCGTATCAGCAGGTCCTCAAGTATTTGGACTTGATATTTCCAAAGTTGCTATTCGGTATGCGGCAAAAAAATACCCAGATTGCCACTTCTCTGTAGCTTCCAGTCAAAGACTGCCTTTTCAGACTAACTCCCTCGACCTTGTATTACGTATTTATGCGCCTTGTCATCAAGATGAGCTGATTCGTTGTATTGATGACAACGGTTCCATTGTCACAGTAACGCCTGCGGCAAGGCATCTCTATCAATTAAGAGAGCTGCTTTATGATGGCGTAAGGTTACATAGTGAAGAAGCTGAGACCTTTTCTGGGTTCATCCTAGCTCATGAAGAGAAGCTTAACTACCCCATGTCATTGTCAGGTAGCGATGCTTTAGATCTACTGCAAATGACGCCTTTTGCCTGGAAAGCCACCCCCGAGATTAAAGCTAATCTGGCTAAGGCCGACAAATTTTCATGTGAAGCCGATTTTATGATCAGAATTTATAATAAACAGCCGTAAAACTGGTCTGATTTTTGCTTTATTTTTGTACTAATCGCTGGGTGGCAAATTTTTTCTAAATATTTTGCCGCTTATGCCGATAACTTATTTAGCAAGCAGATATCATTGGGGCAAAGTATGACGCCAGTAGGAATGAATAACGCTTCGACGTTGAATTCAGCTCAAGCAAATACGGCTAGAAATCAACAACAGAGTGCTGAGGCGCAACAAACGCCAGCAGCACTAAAAGTCGAATCCAATAAAGTAACGCTGTCCGATGAAGGAAAAGCGTTGCTTGCTGCTTTATCTCAAATAGATAAAGAGGCCGAAGCCACTGAAGGTGAAAAACCAACTAAGGTTGAATCATTTGCGCACGGAGCGCTAGGTTTAGATCACCCTGAAACACCCGAAGAAGAGAAAGACAGTAGTTACTCTGCCGGTCAATACCTTAAAGGGGCTCTATCTGTAGGTGCGATTTTATTAGCCGTTATCTAGTCGGATAAAAACGACCATTAACCACTCTCCTATCCGTGCTTAATAGCCTCGGTACGTGGCCGACTCTTGCCGCCTGAAGTTTTCTCAATTAACACCACTCCTTATTTCAATTTTTCTCTTAGTAGCCTGTTTTAGACACTGCTGGATCTTGATCCTTTCCCCTGATTAAATATACTGTATAGACATACAGTATATTTAGTCGGGCTATTATGCATTCTGTTATTGAACAACTACAACATAAGCAGTTGATCTGGCAAGGTTCTCTGCATAGAGGAGAGCTTGAAACCAGTACATCAGGCTATGAGGAGTTAGACAACCAGCTTAATGGCGGCTTTCCAGATCACGGAGTAGTCGAAATAACGTCACTTTCCGGTATTGGTGAACTATGTTTGCTAACGCCGTATATCAAAGAAGCCGGAAAATCTCGGCTTTCCGTCTTTATTAACCCACCGGGTTACCTTTGTGCCGATTACTTTATGCAACAGAATATGGATCTTGAGCGTATTATCCTGATTTTCCCTAAAACAGAAACAGAAGCACTCTGGTCGGCAGAGCAATGCTTGAAAAGTGGTTGTAGCGGCAGTGTTACACTTTGGCACCCTGCATTAGAGGTTCATCAGGCAAAAAGATTACAGGTTGCCAGTGAAGCGGGACGATGCCTGCACTTTCTATTTAAAACAAACCAGAAGCAACGCATCACATTACCTGTTTCCCTCAGTTTGGAATTGCAGCCCAAACCCAATGGCCTACAAGTTTCAGTAAATAAGCGTAAAGGCGGCTGGTTACAACGCTCTTTCTTTATCGATGTTCGCCAGCATTGGCCCTACCTAGCACGACAAGAACATACTGATAGCGTTATTCCGTTCCCAATATTAAAGAGAGGAAACGCATGACGCTTTGGCTTTATCTGAACTTTCCAACACTACAACTGGATACTCTTTTTTCTGGTTCCGAAGAGCTACCTATCTGTATTCTGGAGAAACAACATATTGTACAAATGAACCAGACAGCTCAAAAACATGGCTTGAAATTAGGCATGGGATTGGGCAGTGCTGCTTCCCTTTGTTCAAACTTGCAAGTCCATGCTTACGACAGCGACATAGAGCAAAAAAAACTGCAAGAGATCGCCCATTGGTTATACGTTGTGACCTCTGATATTTCTCTCTGTCCCCCTGCTGGTATCCTACTTAAAGTCAGCAATATGCTTACCCTTTATCAAGGTTTAGCCGCCTACTGGGAAGTCCTATATCGGCACCTTAAGTCATTGAATGTTTCATTTTCCTTTGCTACTGGCTACTCACCTTTAGCAGCAAAGCTATTGGCTAAAACAGACTTTAACCATATATCGGATGATAAGAACTGGCTTAAAAAGCAGCTAGGACAACAACTTCTCGTCGCAACAGAGCTTCCAGAAAAAATAATTGAAAAGCTCCATAGGGTGGGTATTCGTCACTTGGAAGAGTTGCTCTGCGTAGATATAGCAGAGATAGCTCGTCGTTTTGATATCGATTTAGTGAACTATATTGGTCGTCTATCAGGCCAGTTCAAACATCCGGTGGACTTTTATTATCCCCCAGAAACGTTTAAACGTTACCTGGAACTCTTGTTCGAGATCGACAATATTCAATGGCTTGAAAAGCCACTAAATAAATTACTCTCTCAGTTGGAGGCATTTTTAAAGATCCGGGATCAAACGGCCTACGAGTTAATATTAACGTTGCACCAACGTGATGGATTGACGCAAACATGTCATTTCTCTTCAGCACAAGGCGATTATCTGGTAGAAAAATGGATGAGGCTGAGCCAGCTTACTCTGGAGTCAGTCAAACTAAACGCCCCTGTGATCGGCATAACCTTAGTATCCAGTCAGGTCACTCAGCAGCAATCAGACAGCCCTGACATATTTAATGGCCAGCAGGGAAGCTTATCCCCGCTAGAACTTATCTCCTTACTTCAGGCAAAGCTGGGAAAAGAGCAGGTAAATAGCTTGATAGCCACCAACGACCCCAGACCAGAAAACGCGAGTCAACTTTGTCAGCCTCTACAAAACAAAAACACAGCAGCTAAAGAGCCCCCTGCTAAGTCAAAAAATGTCAGACCCAGTATTCTTCTACCCTCCCCTATTCCTCTCACAGAAAAGGTTACTATTTTACAAGGCCCTGAAAGGCTATCCACCGGATGGTGGGATGCCAATGAAGTGATACGGGATTATTTTGTCGTTAAAAGCACTCAAGGGCGTTGGTTATGGGTATTTCGTAACCAACATAAACAGTGGTTTGTTCATGGACTTTTTAGCTAATGAAGCGCCGTTCTCAAAATGGGTATAGTTATGAATAAGAAAACCTATCCTTATGCAGAGCTTTTTTGTCAAAGCAATTTCTCCTTTTTAACCGGAGCCTCCCACGCAGAAGAGTTAGTTATTCAAGCCGACTTTCTACGTTATTCGGCCCTCGCTATTACGGATGAATGTTCTGTTGCTGGTGTCGTTCGGGCTCATAGCGCGATAAAAAACCATGAGCTATCTATTAAACTGATCATTGGTAGCATGTTCAGACTAAACTCCGAATGTCAGATCATTCTGATTTGCCCAACCAAAGATGCCTATATTGAGCTCTGTCGAATCATTACCAATGCAAGACGACGCGCTGATAAGGGAGAATATAACCTTTCGGAGTGGGATCTAATGTCGCTCAAACATTGCTTCATTCTATGGCTGCCCTGTCATAATCACGCAGATAACCAGTGGGGTGACTGGCTAAATAAGCATCACAAACAACGTCTTTGGATTGGCATACAAAGGCACTTACAAAGTAATGACAGTGCCTTTATGACTCATTGTCGAAAGCTTGCTGCGCAATTTGAACTGCCTATTACTGCTTGTGGTGGCGTACTCATGCATTCAGCGACTCGCCTGCCTTTGCAACATACGCTCACGGCCATCCAACAAGGAGATACTGTCTCCAATATAAAAGGACATCTGCTGACGAATACAGAGCGGAGCTTAAGGCCCAAAGAAAAACTGGCTAAAATTTTTAGCAAGGAATGGCTGGTTGAAGCAAACCGTATTGCTGATTTATGTCATTTTAACCTCGATTCACTTCAATACTCTTACCCTTCAGAATTAATTCCGCAAGGTCATACCCCAATGAGTTATCTACGAAAATTAGTTGAAGAGGGTAAAAAAATCCGTTTTCCTAATGGAATATCTCATGATATTCAATGCTTAATTGACAAGGAGTTGACGCTTATTGAGGAGCTGAAATATCCTTTTTATTTTCTGACTATTCACGACATTGTTATGTTCGCTAAGCATCAAGGTATTCTTTATCAGGGGCGAGGTTCTGCAGCGAATTCCGTTATCTGCTATTGCCTGGAAATTACCTCTGTCGATCCAAGACAAATATCGGTACTTTTTGAACGTTTCATCAGCAAAGAACGAGATGAGCCACCAGATATTGATGTTGATTTTGAGCATGAACGACGCGAAGAGGTGATCCAGTATATCTATAAAAAATATGGCCGGGAGCGAGCAGCGCTTACCGCCACAGTAATAAGCTATCGATTTAAAAGTGCGCTACGTGATGTAGGTAAAGCTCTTGGTATCTCTGAAACTCAGCTCGACTTCTTTATTAAAAACGTCAACAGGAGAGACCGTTCAACCGGCTGGCAAACACAGCTTACCGAGCTGGGGTTAAAACCTGATTCTTTAAAAGGGGCACAGTTCATACAACTGGTTGATGAAATCATCGGCTTTCCTCGCCACCTTTCTCAACACGTAGGTGGTTTTGTGATTTCTTCCGGCCCTTTATATGAGCTTGTCCCTGTAGAAAACGCTTCCATGCCCGACAGGACAGTTATTCAGTGGGACAAAGATGACCTTGAAAGCCTTAAGTTACTTAAGGTCGATATCCTAGCTCTGGGTATGCTCAGCGCTATTCGAAAATGTTTTGACTTAATAAGAGATCATGAAGGCAGAAGGTTAAGCATTGCGGACATTACCCGTAAGCAGGACGATCAAGCCGTTTATCAAATGTTGCAGAAGGCCGATACTATTGGTGTATTCCAGATAGAATCCAGAGCACAAATGAGCATGTTGCCACGCTTAAAACCGCGCTGTTATTACGATCTAGTCATCCAAATTGCTATTGTGCGACCCGGGCCTATTCAAGGAGATATGGTACATCCATTCTTAAAAAGAAGAGATGGTATTGAACCGGTAAGCTACCCTTCTGAAGAAGTAGAAACAGTTCTTTCGCGGACTATGGGTGTACCTATTTTTCAGGAACAGGTAATAAAGTTGGCCATGGTAGCCGCTGGTTTTTCCGGCGGTGAAGCCGATAAGTTACGACGAGCGATGGCAGCATGGAAAAAAAACGGTGATATATTTAAATTTAAATCTAAGTTAATCAATGGAATGTTAGAAAGAGGCTATAAAGCTGAATTCGCTGAACGCCTATTTGATCAAATATGTGGCTTTGGCGAGTACGGCTTCCCAGAAAGTCATTCCGCATCCTTTGCCGTTCTGGCTTATTGCTCTGCCTGGCTCAAATACTATTATCCAGAAGCCTTTTACACCTCAATACTTAACAGTTTACCCATGGGATTTTATAGCCCTTCTCAGCTTATCCAAGATGCTAAAAGACATCAGGTTTCCATTTTACCCCTGTCGGTAAACGACTCCTTTTATGACCATCGCTTAGTTCCTTGTCAGGATGGGTATGCAATTCGACTTGGGTTTCGATTGATCAAAGGACTGTCTAAAAAAGGGGCCGAACAACTGCTAAATAATCGACCTGCAGCAGGTTTCGTCAGTAGCCAGCAAATAAAAAATATAGGCATAACCAAAAAAGATATCGAAGCACTTGCTTCCGCGGATGCACTTAACTCTATTTCAGGTGGTCGGTATCAAGCCAGATGGGAAGTGATGGACTCAGCGAATGAACTTCCTCTGTTTCGGGAGCTAAAAAGCGACAGTCGCCACTTTCGATTAGAAGAAAGTGCATTTGAAACACTCACCGAAGATTATGCGGCTACAGGCCTATCTTTACGCAAACACCCGGTAACCTTGCTAGAAGAGGCAGGAAAAATCGAACGATTTACCCGACAACAGTCGCTGCTGACAAAACCACATCGTTCACTGGTTACCGTTGTCGGTGTGGTTACTGGAAGACAGTCTCCCGGAACCGCTGCTGGAGTCACCTTTTTTACACTGGAAGACGATACTGGCAATATCAATGTTGTCGTTTGGTCACGCACCGCAAGAGAGCAGAAGAAAGCCTACCTCACGGCTAAAATTTTAGAAGTTAAAGGGGTATTAGAACATGACGGTAAAGTCACTCATGTCATTGCAGGTAAGCTCACTGACCTTACGGAGACCCTCTCTGACTTAACAACATACTCCAGAGACTTTCATTGAGCACATGTAATAAAGGGAGCCTCGGCTCCCTCTACCAAATTACTTTCCTAAAATTTCCCGCATTCTTTGTTGTGCAACATCAACCAATAAATCAGGTTGAAACTTAGAAATAAAGCGATTACAGCCTACTTTCTCAACCATGGCATCATTAAAGCTGCCACTTAATGAGGTATTCAGCGTAATAAACAGATCCCCCATTCTTGGGTCATTACGTACCTCATGGGTTAAGCGGTAGCCATCCATTTCTGGCATCTCCGCATCCGTAATCATCATCATGATTTCATCAGTTACCGTTTTACCTTCGTCACACCAACCTTTAAGCAAATTAAGGGCTTCAAGGCCGTCGCTGCACTCAATAATATTAATACCGAGTTGCTGCAGCGTTCCTTTAATCTGACCACGAGCGGTCGAAGAATCGTCAACAATCAGGATACTTCTGCCATTCATCTCCTGAGCTAGCGCTTCGTCTAATAAGCCTTCTGAAATGGAAATATCATAGTCAATAATTTGAGCTAGTACTTTTTCTACATCAATAATCTCAACGATTTGATGACGGCCTTCGTCTTCAATCTGAGTAATAGCCGTCAGATAATTTGCTTTACCCGCCGTTTTAGGTGGTGGTTCAATTTCAGTCCAGGCAGTGTTGACAATATTTCTCACCTGACCAACCAAAAAGCCCTGAACACTACGATTATATTCAGTGATGATTAAATTCTGTTCTTCATCTGGGTGCATCGGTCTAAAACCTATCGCTGCTCGCAAATCAATAACCGGAACAGATTCACCTCTCAGCGACGCCACACCGATAACATTGTGATGCGAACCCGGCATCTTTGTCAGCATTGGCATTTTGAGAACTTCTTTAACCTTGAATACGTTAATTGCAAATAATTGTCGGTTACTCAACTTAAATAAAAGCAACTCTAAACGGTTTTCGCCAACAAGGTTGGTTCTTTGATCAACGCTACTTAATACTCCAGACATACGGCTTCTCGATGGTTTTTCAATTAGTTAGGATTTAAAAACAAATAGATAAAATTAGCAATCTATAAATAGTAATTACGCTACCCAGCATTGTAATTACTATTATCGCTCAATATCTAAGAGGTGTTAAGTTTTGCAGATTAAATTTCGTTCAAAGCACAAGCATTTGAATGGCGCAACCTACCCTTCAACGACCTTCATCAACAATTGACCATCGTACATCGCTTGTTTAATCAACGCTGCACCAGGCATAGTTGCTTGCTTATAAAAACGACTTTCAACAATCTCTAAATTTTGGTGATAAACGGGTATGCACTGCTGCTTTACACAAGCTTCAATAGCTGGGTATAACACAGACTTTGCTCGGTTAATGACACCACCAATTAGAATTTTTTCTGGATTGAATAGATTGACCACAATCGCTATCGCAGCTCCTAAATAACGACCAAGGTTTTCGATTACTTCAACAGCAAGCGGGTCACCAGCAGCAGCAGAACAAATATTTTCTATAGAAATTGACGATGGATCAATAGATGTCTCTTCTCCGAGCTCTATTCGTCTGGAGACTTCTTCTCGTATCGCTTTTGAGCTGGCTAACGTTTCTAAACAGCCCCGATTCCCACAGTGGCAGCGTTTTCCTTGAGGATCTATCTGTATGTGTCCTAACTCACCAATATTACCGTGTCGCCCTTGTAAAACTCTCCCATCAAGTACAATGCCGGCCCCAACACCATGGTGAATAGAAATCAAAACAGAGCTGTCATTTTCTTTTGCATTACCAAAAAGCTTTTCGGCTAAAGCCCATGCATGAGTATCATTAGCAATAAACACTGGAAGACCAGTTGCTGCATAAATCTCAGGGCCTAGGGGTAAGTTTTTAACGTTATAATGAGGCATTTGTAAAACGATGCCTTGCTCCGAATTAACTAGTCCAGGTAAGGTTACAGCGATACTAGTAACGCGATCTAGCTGATCAGCATAAGTTTCAAAAAACTCTTCTATTTCATGTAACAATCTAGCAAGAACATCATCTTGTTCGATTTCGTGGATATCAATTTTAGTATCAATCAATACTGAGCCACCGTGCTCATGTAGTGCAATAACGAGATATCCACGGCCTAATCGAGCGGATAAAAACTGCCAGCCTTCGTTATCAGTCTGTAAGCCAATAGCTGGTCTTCCACGACTAATCGCTTCCTGAACAGTAGTTTCATGAATAAGATGTGCATCAATAAGCTCACGCGTAATTTTGGTGATACTTGCAGGTGCTAACTCACTGACTTTTGAGAGATCAATTCGAGAGATTGGCCCGTTTAAATCAATTAATTTATACACACGACCAGCATTGACCTGCTTGATATGATCAATGTGGCCTGGTTGAGCCATGTACATTTTAAACTCCAAATGACGGTATTGGACTAATTTTTTTACTTTGCGAACTAATTGTGAAGTCACTTGGTAAATCGCCGTGATCGGTATCACGCACAAATCCAAATTTGTTCAAAAAAGGACGAGAAACGCTCAATAAATGGTTGGTAATGGTAAATCTTAAAAAGTTTTTTTTTATCGAAAATAATCTACGTCAGTCAAGTTCAGATAGTAAAACATTCTGTGGAAGGAAGATACCAAATCACCGTCAAAGAACTAGGTGTTTGAAATAGAGTTGATCCAAAGCTAACTTTCACGATTTTTCATCGCCCGAGTTTTAGAGAAGTGTTTAATGAATCGAAAACCAGCATCCAAGCCGAGTTGATAATCATAGAGAAGGTCTTCTTTCTTACTCAACAAGGCAGAGGACTTAAGTGGTTCAGAGGGGCAAATTTGTACCACAAAACAGTCATCAGGTGGATTACACAAAAAATCTTGCGTTAGCGAGTAGGTTTGGTAATGAACCATAAGATAATCCGCGAGACCGGAATCGAATTTGTCACCTAATAAATGGCTTAGTCGATAGACATCGTCAGCGCCAAATAACCATCGTCCCCCATTGAGAAGATCAAGATGCCTATGATTAATTTTTTTCTCTCTAGACTTGTCTATCTGGTCTTGCCAAAAGCCGCTCCAATCAACTTTCCATTTGCTAACGGTTTGAGTCCAGTGATCTTGCATTAAAGCAATAGGTTCTCTATACCACTCCACAGAAGTTTGGTTGTTAATACCATCCTCTGGCCTCTCTGCCATCTCCGTCCGGATAATGATGATATTCCGGCTGCCCTGCCGCCACGCTTCCTGAACGGGAATAGCTGCGGTTACACCGCCATCAACGTAAGACTTGGATCCAATTTGTACTTCCCCAGAATATAAACCGGGAATGGCACAAGTTGCTCTCATTATGTCATACCACGCTTCACTCATCAGCGGCAGATACTCATCTCGAATATGAGTAACCTCCGTTACAGATGCGTATGCGCCACGATTTCTAAGAATTCTTCGTCCTAAATCCATATCTAGTTTGTATGGATAGCGACTAATACTATCCAACGCCCAATCAATATTCATATTCTGCTTCTGGCGAATGTAGCTGAACAGGTGAAAAAACCGAGGGTCTGTCGTTAACTCGACAAGAAATGATTTACCAAGGCCGACTTGGCGACAAAGATAGGCACAAATGTTCAGAGCGCCAGCAGACGTCCCATAAAATGAATCGAAGGGATCAAAGTTTGACCGAATAAATGCGTCAAGTACGCCTGAAGTAAAAATACCACACTGCCCACCGCCTTGAGCAACCAAAGCAGTGGAACCTTCTATGTACTTAGCATAATTACTATAATCAATGGTGGACTGGGTACCACTAATAACGCCCTGGTTGGACATCTTTCCCTACCCTAGCTACCGTCTAAACAGCTCGGCATTCTGTTTCCAAAATAGCCGAAATGTTAAATACTAGTTAGCAACCGCAATAACACCTGAAGCGATAATGACAAAAAATGCTGCCACAACAATAGATAACGCAAACTTTAGATCGTATTCCATAGCCCTTCCTGTTATTAACAAATAAATAACAAATATCATTCAAACACTCAAGCTGCAGATGCATGTAGAAACTAAATATGCAGCAACAATCACAGATTAAGCTTACGCAAAAATTGCTTACATTAGAAATCACTCAAATTGATAACAACACTCAACAATATTATCTGAATAAATCAAATTCACTTTACTTATAGAGCATTTACGCCAACCGCACCATAAAATTAGGATTTTTGCTTATTTTTCAGTCATACACTCTAGAAAATGCAGTAGATGATTAAACCAAGTTACTTGCCCACTAAAGTGAAATAGGCCAACCCAGAGATTAAACTTGAATCAATAATCTATTTAGTGCGTATTTTTAACATTAAAATCACCTTTGGTTATCATTTTATAAACAGTGACTTTCTGTTGCTTTACTAGATTTAAAAATGTAATCTGCCTCTATCGCGTAGCTGAATATTTCAGTTTTCGCAGACACACATCGCAATATTAAGAACATTACTCTGAGATTTACCTTGAACAACAGTACTATTACCTAAAAAAACATAGTTGAGAGATTGATCGAACTGAAGGTTTGGCCTTTTTAGAGCGTTTAATTTTGATGCAAATGTTAACTAAATTTTACATGTACCAACCAGTTCAAAGTAATCGTTCATATCTCAGAGACAAGTTGTAAGGAGTAACTATGAAGCGTGAACAATGGGGATCCCGTGCAGGATTTATTCTTGCTGCTGTAGGATCTGCGATCGGCCTAGGAAACATCTGGCGTTTCCCTTATATGGCATATGAGAATGGTGGTGGCGCCTTTTTTATCCCTTACCTTTTCGCCATGATCACCGCTGGTATCCCATTTATGATCTTAGAGTTCAGTATGGGACAGAAAAATCGCGGGTCAGCCCCGATAACACTTAGCCGAATCAATGCTAAGTTTGAATGGTTAGGCTGGTTCCAAATAGGCGTAGCTGCTGTTATTGCCGTATATTATGTGGCTGTTATAGGTTGGGCTATTTCATACTTCGGTATGTCATTTACTCAAGCTTGGGGTACAGATACAAATGCTTTCTTCTTCAGTGAATATCTGGCTCTTGGTGATAACTCTCCAACAAACCTAGGTAGCATTCAGTGGGGAATCGCTGGCGCAATGCTTTTAGCATGGGGTATCACTTACTCCGCCATTGCTGGTGGTGTAAAAGCAGGAATCGAACGTGCATCAAAAATCATGATGCCAATTCTATTCCTGATGGTTATATTCCTTATCGCACGTATGGTTTTCCTTCCGGGCGCACTGAACGGTGTCAACTACCTGTTTGAACCTGACTTCAGTAAGATTTGGGACATGAAAGTATGGGCTGCCGCTTATGGTCAGATCTTCTTTACCCTAAGCTTAGGTTTCGCAATCATGCTAGCTTACTCTAGCTATTTGCCAGAAAAATCAGACATCACAAACAATGCGTTCATGACCGTGTTGATCAACTGTGGTTTCTCTATCTTAGCCGGTATTATGATTTTTTCTGTTCTAGGCTACATGGCTGAAGAACAAGGTAAACCACTAACTGAAGTCGTCAGTGCGGGTGTTGGCCTTGCGTTTGTAACACTTCCTGCTGCAATTAACTTACTTCCAGCGCCATATATTCTTGGCCCACTATTCTTCTTAGCTCTAGTGGTTGCCGGTTTAAGCTCGCACATTTCTATTATCGAAGCAGTAACATCAGCCATAATCGATAAACTAAACATGGGCCGTAAGAAAGCAGCCACTATCGTTTGTGGAACCGGGCTTGTTGTCTCTATGGCCTTTGCTACTAATGGTGGCCTACTGCTACTTGACCTTGTTGACCACTTCATTAACAACGTAGGTATCCTGACCAGCTGCTTGATTGAGATTGTTATAATGGCATGGTTAGTCAAACTGTCTGACATTCGTGAATACGTAAATAAGGTATCTGACTTTACTATTGGGATCTGGTTTGAAGTTTGCCTACGCTTTATCTCTCCACTCATCCTTGCGATTATTGTAGCCACAAAGTTCATCCATCTTATCGATGAAGGCTATGGCGGTTACGCACAATTCGAACTGATGACCTTAGGTTGGGGATTAATTGCAGCACTTATTGTTGCTGGTGTAATCATCAACATTAAGAGCCAACCTCAAAAACCAATTTCGGAGGCATAATTATGACTACTGGTGCAATTATCATGATGGTTCTCGGCCTAGGTGTAACCTGGGGCGGAGCAGCAATCTGCATTAAAAGAGCGATGGATAAGCAATAACCACCATTGCGTATACTAATAAAAAAACGCCAGCATATGCTGGCGTTTTTTATTAGGGCTGGATTAGGAGTAACAAGAACTATGCATACCCAAGTAACCTATTGAGCCTAAATGGAAGGTTGATGTCTACATGGCCGCTTTAACCGCACGAGATAAACGCTTCACCGCCATTTCAGGGGCTGATGCTTCGTTATTGAAGAAATCCGTCACCACACCAAAAATAGCGTCTCTGACGAAGCTGGTGGTAGACATTTCCGCAGACAGGCTTGGCAGTAAGTTCTGGCTCCCTTCAGCCTGTTTAAACACCGCCATTGCGTCCTTTGAACATTGGTCGAAACGATCTAACGAAATATCACTTCTCGCGGGTAATGACCCCTTCGTATAGTTAAACGCTTCTTGAAATGGTTTGGACATAATCGTTCTGGCTAATTCTTCTTTTCCCTTGCGTTTCGACGCCTTATAGGACTTGAAGAAAACAAAACTATCAATGTTGTAACTAAATTTTCCGGCAGTACCCGGCGCTGATACACAAAGGTAATCTTCACCCTGGACTTTACCTGCGGCGGTAAACTCCCCTTTTGCCCAATCACCCATGATTTGCATTGCCGCACCACCATTGATGACCATTTTTGTTGCATCGTTCCAAACTCTGCCCGGTGAATCGTCATCTATATAGTCTTTTAACTTCTTGAAACGAGTAAATACCTCAATCATCTTTTTGCTGGACAGTGTTTCCATATCCAAATCAACAAAAGCCTTACGGTAGTCATCTGCACCTAATACGGCAAGCGCAATTGCCTCAAATAAGGTTGCATCTTGCCAAGGTTGCCCTCCGTGCGCCAAGGGAATATAACCTGCCGCTTTTATCGCATCAGCAGCTACAAAAAACTCGTTTAAGGTTTTCGGGACTGAAACACCGACTTTTTCAAATATTTTAGTGTTCGCCCACAGCCAGTTCACGCGATGTAAATTCGCGGGAACTGAAACGTAATTACCACGATATTTCATGATGTCCGAAATCATTTCTGGCAAAACTGAATCCCAATGCTCAGGCGTTGCTACGGCCTCAATACTGGTTAGGAAACCTAACTGAGCCCATTCTTGAATATCGTGTCCCTTGATCTGCGCTGCCGTAGGTGGGTTTCCAGAAACCGCTCTGGCCTTTAGTACCATCATGGCACTTTCACCACCGCCACCAGCCACGGCAAAATCTTTCCAGCTATGCCCTTTATGTTCCATCATGTCTTTAAGCAATTCAGCAGATCGAGCTTCCCCTCCTGAAGTCCACCAATGAAGCACTTCTAGTTCACTAGCACTGGCTAGATTTGCGGCTAAAAGAACTCCTGTCAGCGGTAAAAACTTTTTAAACATGTCATGTATCCTCTGTGCCTTACCTTTATTTCTGTTTGGTTCAGCGTGTTAATGCTATTGGAAGGCTTACGTTAACTTCTAAGCCGCCCTTTTCTTGATTACTAATTGTGAGCTCACCACCATGGGCGTGGGTAATGCTTCTCGCTATGCCCATGCCTAAACCATGTCCTTCATCGTCCGTCGCAAGGCGGTAATACGGTTTGAACACTTCCTCCATGAGTTTCTCTGGGATCCCCGGCCCGATATCGCTCACGATAATTTCCATTGTTTCACCCGTATTGCGTGCTATGACTGTCACTTGTTTACCATATTTAACCCCATTATTGACGATGTTCGATAAACATCGTTTCAGAGCTAGGGGTTTGCATAAAAATGGCAATGATTTCACACTATCGATCTGCACTCTCCGTGCCTGACTGTTGTGGTGCTCGGCGATTCCTTCAAGCATTTCAACCAAATCTATCTCTTCGAGATTTTCGTGAATATCAGTATCTTTTACGGTCTGTAGCGCACCTTTAACCATCAACTCTAACTCATCCAGATCCTTGTTAAACTTTATCCCGCGTTGATCGTCTTCTATGAGCTCCGACCTTATACGCAGCCGAGTAATCGGTGTTTTTAGGTCATGTGAAATAGCACTAAATAGCCGTTCTCTATCTTCAATATGACGCCCTAATCGCATTTGCATACGATTAAAAGCACGAGTCGCTGTGACTAGCTCTGATGCACCTTCTTCTTTTAACGGCGGTTGATCAATGTCCATACTCAGAGCATTCGCGGCCTGAGCTAAGCGTTTAAGAGGCTTGACCTGAAGACGTATCATGAAATACGTCAGTGTCATCAACAACGCTGTGATAAACAAAATAAAAAACGCTTGCTGATTGGATATAACCTCGTCTTCTAACAAAACATACGGTGTTGGTAGTAATGCAGCGATATAAAGCCATTCATTTTTAGCCATCTCTATCTGAACCACCAAAATTGGTGGGTTCAATGGCTCTAAGCTCAGCGTATAATGTGCCCATGATTTCGGTAAATCACTCAACAAAGTATCGTTAGTCAAAACATGTAAATTTTCTGGGCCAGAAAATTGAACTTTAATATGATTTTGGTAAGGCAACTTCTGCTCTAATATAGATTGGAACACATCAATGGCGGTTTTTTTCATCTCATTACTAGGTAGCGCATCGATATTTATCTCTTCTTCATTAAACGATACAAAAAATCGAGTTCCCCCCATATTACGTAATTGGTCCAGTACGATATGACGGTACTCTTGTGGAAGTGACTGAAAAAAATTAGCCGTAGATGCAAAGTTATTCGCCATACTTATAGAGGTTGATTTTAGTCCTTCCAGCTCTCTGTATTTTGACTGGGTATACCAGATTGTGGTGGCAATCAGCTGTGCAATAATCACAGATAACAATGTCAGCCATAGTGTACGAGAAACCAAAGAGCGTGGTATTACAGGGGCAAATTTCTCTGTAATCTGCTTAACCCTTTTATCAAATTTAGAGCCTTTTCTGTTAGTGTTCATAAATCACATCAGCCGCAAGAATATAACCATCTCCTCGCATTGTTTTAATTAATTTAGGCTTTTTACCGCTATCACCCAACTGGTTTCGAAGTCGACTTAGTTGCACATCTAACCCTCGCTCTGTCGGCAACGCATTACGGCCTTTCATTACCTGAGAGATGGAATCTCGATCGAGTATTTCATTGGGGTGATCCAAAAATAGCATTAATAGAGTGAAATCTTTTCCTGACAACTCAAACTCACTACCTGTATCTATATCCGTTAATGTGTGTGTGCGTACATGTAATTGCCAATGATCGAACTTAATCAGTTGAGGCTTGGGCGCTGCAACCTCTACAACACGCGTCCGGCGTAACATGGCTTTTATTCGGGCGGTAAGCTGTCGAGGACTAAAAGGTTTTGCTACGTAATCATCCGCACCAATTTCCAGACCAATAATTTGATCGGTCTCATCCGATACTGCGGTCAGCATTATTATCGGCACATTAGAGGACTTTCGTACATACTGGCAAAGGGTAAAACCGTCGTCACCCGGCAACATTACATCTAATAAGATTAAATCCGGTTCACCTTCTATCAGGTGACGCTTCATCTCTTCGCCCTCTGAGGCTAAAATAACCGTGTAACCTGCTCTGGTTAAGTACTCATCCAATAGTTCACGAATGTCTTGGTCATCATCGACCACCAGAATTCGTTTCTTTGCATACATATCGGCATTCCCCCCGTCATTACCGTATATCAATTGAGTATAGGCTTCATACTCTACTATTTTCTGCTCATATTCCGTTAACTGCGTTACTCTCTAATTAGTTCGTTGTAAAATAAATCGGCAGCGACGCTGCAACCCTTGTTGCAATACAACTCTATTTGTTTAGTCACTTATAAGAGCATATTTTAATTCAATAACCTAAATTTACCACACTATTACGCAACCCTTGCGCTATGTTACTCTTTGTTACATTCAGCGTGACCATGGACTCGAAATACGTTTTTTTAAGCGGTTATTATATCCCCTGTCAGCAAAAACATTATTTATAGCGTTACCAGTAAATGCAACTAAACACATTTACCTAATGTAATCGGACTACTATATTAATAATTACTGGCACTGAAGATTCATAAACTCATTAATTAAAACAAATTGTTATTTTCTTATTTTAAAAATAATTAATGGGTAACGTAAAACAAATTAACGTTTATCTAAAAACGTATAACGGGGTTTAAAATGAACATTTTTAGTACTATGCAAAAAATGGGGCGCAGCCTCATGCTACCAGTAGCATGTATGCCTGCCGCAGGTATCCTTTTAGGAATCGGTGGTAACTCAGAAGTTGCAAAATTCCTTCCAGAAATCGTAGCACAAATCATGACCGAGGCTGGTCTGGGTGTGTTTGCAAACATGGCATTGCTATTCGCAATCGGTGTTGCACTTGGTTTCACAAAAAATGATGGTGTTGCAGCACTGGCAGCAGCATTAGGTTATCTAACCATGACTCGTGTACTTGGCGTTGTTGCTGAAGGTACGGATACGGGTGTATTTGGTGGCGTAATTATGGGTCTGGTTGCAGCGGAACTCTTTAATCGCTACCACACAATCAAACTACCTACTTACCTAGGCTTCTTCGGTGGTAAACGTTTTGTTCCAATCGTTACGTCTCTTGCGGCGTGTGTGGTTGCAGCAATCCTTGCTATCGTATGGCAACCAATTGGTGCTGGTATCGAACTATTCTCTAACTGGGCTGCTTACCAGTCTCCAGAAGTTGCATTCGGTATCTACGGCATCGTTGAGCGTTCTCTAATCCCATTTGGTCTACACCATATCTGGAACGCACCATTCTTCTACGAAGTAGGTGAATTCACAACAGCAGCTGGTGAAGTTGTTCGCGGTGAAATCCCACGCTACCTTGCTGGTGACCCAACTGCTGGTAACCTAGCTGGTGGTTACATGTTCAAAATGTTTGGTCTGCCTGCTGCTTGTCTTGCAATGTTCGTTACTGCTAAAAGCAACAAGCAAAAAATGGTTGCTTCAATCCTAGGTTCTGCAGCACTGACTTCGTTCCTAACAGGTATCACTGAACCAATTGAATTCGCATTCCTATTTGTTGCTCCACTACTATACGTAGTACACGCTCTATTAGCTGGTTCTGCATTCGTAGTAATGATTGTCCTTGGTATCAAACACGGTACTACCTTTAGCCACGGTCTATTTGACTTCACGCTACTGTTCGGTCACTCGACTAATGGCTGGATGTTACCTCTGGTTGGTCTTGTATATGCAGCGATTTACTTCTCAGTATTCACCTTCCTAATCAAGGCGTTTAACCTACAAACTCCTGGACGTGAAGACGAAAGCGAGTCACAAGTTCAGACAGATACAAGCAGCGACGAACTTGCACTAAACATCACTGCAGCATTTGGCGGCAAAGATAACATCAAAGACTTAGAAGCTTGTATTACTCGTCTACGTGTAACAGTTAACGATGGCTCTAAAGTAGATACTGAGAAACTAAAACAACTTGGTGCTGCTGGTGTATTTGTTAAAGGTGATAACTTCCAGGCAGTATTTGGAACTCACTCTGAAATTATTAAAGGTCAGATGGAAGCAATTGCTTAATCTGCCATAGATGAAAAAGACTGATACCCCTAATATCAACCTTCTTTCATAAAATAATTAAATAAAATCCAAGTGTTTAAAACACTTGGATTTTTTATTTTCAGCTTTACCAAAAAATACAAATAAAAAACCACTCAGCTATGAGTGGTTTTTTAATATATATTTATAATGTATTTTTACTAAATAGTTAACGCAGAAAAAGATCTTTAAAATTACTTGTAGTTTTATTAGCAACCTCAGTTAATGAGGTTTCTTTTAATTGGGCGATATACTGTGCAACTTCAACCACATACGCGGGTTGATTCTGCTTGCCACGATGAGGAACGGGGGCAAGATACGGAGAGTCGGTTTCTATCAGCAGGCGATCAAGTGGTAACTGTTTAACCACATTTTTAAGTTCAATAGCCTGCCTGAACGTTACAATACCGGAAATTGATATGTAAAACCCTAACGCCATGGCCTGCTCGGCAAACGCCATATCTTCAGTAAAACAATGTATCACACCACCACATTTATCCGCGCGACCTTCTTTTAAGATAGCTAACGTGTCTTCTCTTGCATCTCGCGTATGAATGATAAGTGGTTTATTCAGTTCTACCGCTAACGCTACCTGTTGTGTAAATCGTTCTCTTTGTAGTACTGCGGTTTCTGGCTGGTAATGATAGTCCAGCCCTGTCTCTCCAATTGCCACTACTTTAGAATGACTGGCATACGCTTTTAACTGCTCTAACGAAAAGGAACTTTCTACGTCAAGTGGATGCACTCCACATGAGGCGTATATATTATCGTAAGGCTCTATCATCGCCATCATGGCGGGAAAAGCATCCAATGTAACACCCACGGAAAGCAGTTCAGTCACTCGTGCCTGTGTTGCTTTTTGAACAACATCATTGATACCGTCATGAAGTGATTCATAATCTAGTTTGTCTAGGTGACAATGGGAATCTACGAACATATTTCCTCTTGAATCTCTATTAACCAATTAGTAAACATGAGTTCACTATTCAGCCCTGTAAAATGAGTTAATTGATTTATTAGTTCTATTAACTTTAGCATCGCATTGTAAGCGGCTTGGTAAGAGACGATTTCAGCAAGCTCATGGCTCTTGCTGCATCGTCCTATCTCCTCTAGACCAAAATGCGTCTTTTGTACGTCAGTCAATATAATGTATAGCCAGTGCAAGCGGTTCAGCACGTCGTCTTTTATCATTTTCCATGCATTTGTGTAGTCGGTACTTTCATCCCTTAACAAGCAATAAAAATTAGACTCTAGCTGCTGAAAATCTTGGTATTGATTCTGCTCAAAAAAATTGAGTGCTTTTAATGGGGCGCCTTGGCTTAAACGTATTCCAGTAAAATTGATGTCTTTGGCAGTCTGACTTTCAAGCCATTGGTAGGTTTGGTTAATGTCAGGCTCTGCCAAGTCCCATTTTTGACAGCGGCTTATTATGGTTGGCAATAATCGGTTTCTGTTATTGGTTAACAGTAAAAACACGCAATGTTCTGAGGGGGACTCTAAGGTTTTTAGCAATGCGTTTGAGGCAGATTCGTTCATCGCTTCGGCAGGTGCGATAATAATAATTCGCTTACCCGCGAGTTGCGAAGACTCTAACGCCCACTGATTGCAACGTCTTATCTGATCAACCGTGATGGTTTTACCTTCTTTTTCAGGTATTACCCAATGAATGTCCGGATGATTTCCTGCGTCTGCCAAGGTACAAGAATGGCAAAAACCGCAAGGTTCCGATGTCGAATTATGACAAGCTAGCGTATGAGCAAATATTTTTGCCATTTGTTCGACACCATAGCCGTTTGGTGCCGAACATAACATGGCTCCCGAAACAAGGTGCGTTTCACTCAACGCTTGCCATTTATGCCAAACTGGCGTTAACCAAGGGTATATTTCAAGCATAATCACTTAAGCTTATTTATTGATTTCTAACCACCGAATCAAGCAAGATTCGATGCTGGCGGTAACCTGATCGATATTCTGACTGGCATCAATGATAAACACAGATGCATCAGAATTAGCCAACTCAAGGTAACGTGCTCGCGAGCGTTCAAAAAAACTAATGTCCATTTTCTCAATTCTGTCCAGCTCTCCCCTGCCTCTGGCTCTATCTAGGCCAAGTTTAGGGTCGAGGTCTAAGTACAGGGTTAAGTCTGGTTTAAAGTCTCCAAGTGTGGCCTGCTTAAGGTTTGACATAACATTGGGGTCGATCTGACGCCCGCCCCCTTGATACGCCTGAGAAGACATATCATGTCTGTCACCAACAACCCAGTGCCCTTCATTTAATGCGGGCTTAATTACATTTTCGACTAGCTGTACTCTCGCCGCATAGATAAGCAGTAGCTCCGTCATGTCTTGAAGCACTTCGCCTTGGTGTTCTTCTTTTACCAGCGCTCTCATTTTCTCTGCCAGTACAGTACCACCAGGTTCTCGTGTATTCACAATATCATCGATACCCTGACGATGAAGTGTCTGTTTGATGGCCGCGATAGCGGTGCTTTTCCCAGCCCCTTCGAGACCCTCTACAACAATAAACTTAGCTTTATTCATTTTTTCTTTCTTAATTGTCTTAAATATTGTTTCACAGCGCGATTATGCTCTGTCAGATTTTTTGAAAATACATGGCCACCAGTACCACTGGCGACAAAGTATAAAAATTTGGTTTTTTCTGGGTTCAATGCCGCCTCAATAGACGACTTTCCTACCATGGCGATTGGTGTCGGCGGCAGTCCTTTAATCACATAGGTATTGTAAGGTGTTGCTGTCCTGAGGTCTTTTTTACGAATATTACCGTTATAGTTATCACCCATTCCATAAATTACCGTAGGGTCCGTTTGGAGACGCATACCGCGCTTCAAACGATTTACAAATACGGAAGATACTGTCGCTCTTTCTGATTCTATTGCGGTCTCTTTTTCAATAATAGACGCAAGCGTTAATGCTTCATAAGAGGATTTTAGCGGTAACTGCTTTTGTCGCGATTCCCAACTTTCATTAAGCGCCGCGTTTAAATCTCTGTTTGCGCGCTTTAAGATATCGAGATCAGACGTTCCCGCTGTGTAGTGGTACGTCTCCGCCAGAAAAAGGCCTTCTAGTTTCTTACCAGACATGTCTAACTTCGCTGCGACCTCTTGTTCTGATAAGTCATCTGTTTGATGGTCTAAGAACTCAGCATTTTTAAATATCGCTCTCCACTCCGAAAACCGGCTTCCCTCAACAAAGGTAATGGCAAACTGATGTTCTTTGCCCTTAGAGATGAATAACAACGTATCCGCCAGTGACATATCGGGTTGAAGCATAAAGGTGCCAGCTTTGATTTTGATCAGTTCGGGCCGAAGTCTGCGCAACAATGTCGAAAAAGAGCTGGGCTCAATCCAACTCTGCGCCTCTAACTGCTTTAATACCGAGGAAAAACTACTGCCATTTTTTATAGAAACCAGGCTAGGTTCTGTTATTTGTATTACTTGCTCAGCATACTCGTTCGTCTGCTGCTTTACGTATAAAAAGCCACCGCCTGCGATCACTAGGCCGCATAGCAGTACCACTAAAAATTTCTTAATCACGAACTTAACTTCTCCTGAAAACGTCGTGTTATGTTGCCTATTTCAAAATGTACATTACCAATTTGAGTAACGGGGGCAACACCAATTAAAGCATTGGTCACAAAAACTTCGTCGGCAGCTTGGATGTGTTTAATATCAAACTGTCCTATCTTTACAACTAAATTCAATTTTTCCGCCTGTTGAATCACCTTTCGTCTACCTACTCCAGCCACACCACATAATGATAAGTCTGGGGTATAGATAATGGCGTCTTTTACCCAGAAAAGATTGGCCATGGTGGTTTCTATAAGGCGGTCTTCTATATCAAACACCAAGGCATCTTGATACCCTTGCTGCTCTGCTTCCAGCTTCAACAATACCTGCTCAAGCCGGTTGTTGTGTTTATGTCCAGCCAGCATCGGTGATATTCCGAGCTTCAGCTGACACGCTCCTAAACTCACTCCTTTTTCCTGCCATGTCGAATAATGTGTCGGATAGGAAAACGAATTTATGGTCACAACGGCATTGTCTGCGCCGATTGGGCTATAACCTCTGCCGCCGTCTCCACGACTAATATGCAGCTTGATACCTGCCAATGGTTCTTGAACCGCGGCTTTTTTGACCCAAGCTTCAATTTGTGACCAATTGGGAATATCGATCTGAAGTAGCAATAAACAAGCCTGCATGCGCTCAAGGTGCAATTGCCAATCCTGAGGCTCCCCATATTTAGTCAGTATGGTGGTAAAACAGCCGTCGCCATATTGAAAAGAACGATCAGCTAAAGAGATATCTGTCGCCAGTGTTCCATTTACCCAAAACATCTTTTCACCCTACCCACTAAATTGAAAGCTCCGATAAGTGCCCAAACACTTTCAGAGTGCAGCTCCACTTAAAATCAAATGACATAATACCAGACATTGCAGTGTATCTTGAGAAATAAAAAACGGCTCAATGCAAAGCATTAAGCCGTATTCAATTTTATCTTATGCTGCCTTTATTATGAGAAAGGCAAACCCTCTCAATAATTACATCTTTTTAAAGATGAGAGAGCCGTTAGTACCACCAAAGCCAAATGAATTGCAAAGAGCATATTCAATATCAACTTTTCGTGCCGTATGTGGCACAAGGTCTAAATCACAACCTTCATCAGGATTGTCAAGGTTGATAGTTGGTGGGACGATTTGATCAACCAGAGTTAATGCCGTAATGATGGCTTCAACGGAGCCAGCAGCACCTAATAGGTGGCCAGTCATTGACTTGGTCGATGAAACAAGCACATTTTTGCAAGCTTCTTCTCCAAGCGCACGCTTAACACCACGTAACTCTGCCACATCACCCGCAGGTGTAGATGTACCGTGAGCATTAATGTAACCAATCTGCTCACCAGTAATGCCTGCGTCACGCATCGCCGCTTCCATCGCAAGAGCACCACCGGATCCATCTTCACTTGGGGATGTCATATGATGAGCATCACCACTCATACCAAAACCTACGATTTCACAATAGATTTTCGCTCCACGCGCTTTTGCATGTTCATACTCTTCCAGTACCATCATGCCAGCACCGTCACCAAGCACAAAACCATCGCGGTCTTTATCCCAAGGACGTGACGCTTTTTGTGGCTCTTCGTTTCGAGTCGATAGCGCTTTAGCGGCAGCAAAACCACCCATACCAAGAGGCGTAGAGGCTTTTTCAGCGCCACCAGCAACCATGGCCTCTGCATCGCCGTAAGCAATCATACGTGCTGCATGACCAATATTATGCAGGCCAGTAGTACACGCCGTCGAGATAGCGATATTAGGACCGCGTAAGCCTCTCATAATAGAGATATGGCCAGCAATCATATTGACGATAGTGGACGGAACAAAGAATGGGCTGATTTTTCGCGGTCCTTTATTAACTAAAGCGGTGTGACCCGTTTCAATTAACCCAAGGCCACCAATACCAGAGCCTATCGCAACACCAACGCGAGGTGCGTTTTCTTCGGTAACAGACAGGCCAGAATCGTCAAGAGCCTGCATTCCTGCTGCGACGCCGTACTGGATGAACAAGTCCATCTTACGGGCATCTTTTTTTGACATATACTCTTCGCAGTTAAAGTCTTTGACTAAACCAGCAAAACGAGTAGTGAATTCGGATGTATCAAAGTGCTCAATATTAACGATACCACTTTGACCTTCTAGCAGGGCCTTCCATGAAGATTCTACATTGTTACCTACCGGTGACAACATACCCATGCCAGTGACAACAACACGACGCTTGGACACGATTTTACTCTCCGGGATTGAATTATTGATATATAAAGATAAGAGAATATGGGGTAAAACTCAGGCGGTCAAGGGCGACCGCCTGGGAGAGAACTATTACTGAGCGCTGTTTACGTAGTCGATCGCAGCTTGAACAGTAGTGATTTTCTCTGCTTCTTCGTCTGGAATCTCAGTGTCGAACTCTTCTTCTAGAGCCATTACAAGCTCAACAGTGTCTAGAGAATCTGCACCTAGATCATCAACAAAAGAAGCTTCGTTTTTAACTTCTGCTTCGTCCACACCTAGTTGTTCAACAATGATTTTCTTTACGCGTTCTTCGATGTTGCTCATTTTTTCTTTTCCTTTACAGAGTTCGCGATATGCGATGTTTTCCGTAGTTTATTCAAACTTTTAAAAGTTGCAAGACTGACCGTGCTGGTCAAACCACAATTTTCACGATTTTAACCGAAATAGTACTTAATTTTGACTTAAATCATGCAAAATATTTGCATAAAATTTAAACCATGTACATTCCGCCATTCACATGGAGGGTTTCTCCCGTGATATAAGCGGCTTCCGGAGAAGCTAAAAATGCCACTGATGCAGCAATTTCACGCGGATCACCTAAACGACCAGCAGGCACTTGAGATAGTGTAGCAGCACGCTGCTCATCATTCAGTGCTTTTGTCATATCAGTTTCAATAAAACCTGGTGCAACAGTGTTAACTGTGACACCACGAGAAGCAACTTCTCTCGCCATTGATTTAGTGAAACCAATAACACCGGCTTTGGCTGCCGCATAGTTAGTCTGACCAGCATTACCCATGGTACCAACAACTGAACCAACATTAATGATACGTCCGTTACGTTTTTTCATCATACCGCGAAGTACCGCTTTCGATAGACGGAAAATAGCCGTTAGGTTCGTATCCATGATGTCTGTCCATTCGTCATCTTTCATACGCATCAACAGGTTGTCACGAGTAATACCAGCATTATTAACCAAAATATCCAAACTGCCAAATTCATCGTTAATTGTTTTCAGTACTTGTTGAATAGATTCTGGCTCGGTCACATTTAGCGCTAACCCTTTTCCGTTATCGCCTAAATATTCACTGATGGCATTTGCGCCTTTTTCACTAGTTGCAGTGCCAATTACTGTGGCACCACGTTCAACAAGAAGTTCCGCAACGGCACGACCAATTCCACGGCTCGCACCAGTGACTAATGCTATTTTGCCTTCTAAGTTTTTCATTCTCTGTCTCTCTTCTTACTTCGCGGCTTCTAAAGAAGCAACATCATTTACCGCTGCTGCGGTCAATGTTTTTACTATACGTTTTGTAAGGCCTGTTAATACCTTACCTGGACCTAGCTCATAAAGTTTCTCTATACCGTCATCATTCATTTTCTGAACGCCTTCGGTCCAACGAACAGGGCTATGCAGCTGACGTACCAATGCTTTCTTGATGTTTTCCGGATCGGTTTCTGCGATAACATCAACATTGTTAATAACAGGAACGACGGGGGTATTAAACTCAATATCTTGCAAAGCAATAGCTAGTTTATCCGCTGCTGGCTGCATCAATGCACAGTGAGATGGAACAGAAACTGGCAAAGGTAACGCCCTTTTCGCTCCAGCTTCTTTACAAAGCGCCCCTGCTCTTTCAACCGCGGCTTTATTACCAGCGATGACCACCTGACCCGGTGAGTTATAGTTTACCGGTGATACCACTTCGCCTTGAGCCGCTTCTTCACACGCTTTAGCAATTGCATCATCAGCTAATCCGATGATGGCATACATTGCACCTACACCCGCAGGGACGGCTTCTTGCATCAGCTGACCACGTAATTCAACAAGCTTAATAGCTTGCTTGAAATCAATAACACCAGCGCAAACCAAAGCAGAATATTCACCTAAGCTATGACCTGCTAAGTTTTCTGGTTGAGCTAAGCCTTGTTCTTGCCACACACGCCAAATAGCAACGGAAGAAGCCAGTAGCGCAGGCTGAGTTCGAAACGTCTGGTTTAGATCTTCTGCTGGGCCATTTTGAGTAAGTGCCCACAGGTCGTAGCCTAATACTTCAGATGCTTCGGCAAATGTCTGTTTTACAACATCAAATGTTTCGCCAAGTTCAGCAAGCATACCTAGAGCTTGAGAACCTTGACCCGGAAATACGATAGCAAACTTGCTCATAGTTATTTTTCCTTTAAGCAATGCAATAATCAAAAAAGGTGCGGTTGTTACCTCACCTGAATAATAATTTAGAACCTGACGAGAGCAGATCCCCATGTGAAGCCACCACCGAATGCTTCAAGAAGCACCGTGTGTCCACGTCGAATTCGACCATCTCTTACTGCTTCATCCAGAGCAGATGGCACACTTGCCGCCGAAGTGTTTCCGTGCTTATCCAATGTTAGCACTACCTGTTCTAACGGTAGTGACAACTTCTTCGCGGTTGCAGCGATGATGCGGTAATTTGCCTGATGAGGAACCAGCCAGTCAATCTCTGACTTGTCCATATCATTCGCTGCCAGCGTCTCTTTTACGATATTTGAAAGCTGAGTTACGGCAACTTTGAAAACCTCATTACCAGCCATATGCAGCCATTTATCGGCATCCTGGTCGACACGATCAGGGTATGGAAGGCTTAAAAGCTCTCCGAAACGACCATCGGCTTTAAGGTGTGTAGAGATGATACCTTGTTCTTCGCTTGCTCCAATAACCACAGCGCCGGCACCATCACCAAAAATTATAACTGTAGAACGGTCAGTTTCGTCGCATGTTTTTGAAAGGGCATCAGAACCTATAACAAGCACGTTTTTACACATACCTGATTTAATATGTTGATCAGCCACCGACAGCGCGTAAATAAAACCTGAACAGGCGGCAGCGATATCAAACGCCGGGCAACCATGAATATCAAGGTCGGCCTGAACTTGGCACGCCGCGGAAGGGAACGCATAACCACCGCTGGTAGTTGCGACAATGATAAGGTCAATGTCACTGTTGTCGATACCAGCCATTTCTATCGCATTTTTTGCAGCAATAGTTGCCATGTCTGCGACAGATTCATCTTCTGCAGCAATACGACGTTCTTTAATTCCAGTTCGAGTTACGATCCACTCGTCGCTAGTATCTACCATTTTCTCCAAATCTGCGTTAGTACGCACTTGAGATGGCAGGTAGCTGCCTGTTCCTAATATTTTGCTAAACATGAAGACTAATAATGCCTCTCTAGTAAAACCGCTTCCAAACGATCGCTTATACGGCTTGGGACTTGTCGCCTGACTTCGTATACTGCCTCACCAATGGCATTGATAATAGCAGTTACATCAGCACTTCCATGACTTTTTATTACGATGCCGCGCAATCCTAACAAACTTGCACCATTATACTGGTCGGGGTTCAGTGTTTTTAACTCATTAAATAACTCAGAAAATAATTTTCTTGCAATCCAACCCTTTAGAGTTGATGCCGACATATGCGCTTTAAGTTTATTGATAAAAAGATGGGCGACACCTTCAGATGTCTTTAAGCAAACGTTACCGACAAAGCCATCACAAACCACAACATCAGCTGCATCGTGTAGCAATTGGTTGCCTTCAATATATCCGGTGTAATTTATGGATTTTGTCTGGCTGAGCATCTCAGCGCAACGTTTGACTAAATCGTTCCCTTTAATCTCTTCTTCACCAATATTTAATATAGCCACCCTTGGTGGTGTATTAAGATGCTCCTGAGCCAGAGCACTGCCCATCACCGCAAATTGAAATAATGTATCAGCATCGACAGAAACATTCGCCCCTAAATCTAACATCCAGGTCTTATTGCCCAATGCAGTTGGTAGTGCCGAAACCAAAGCTGGCCGCTCTATACCGGGTAACAATTTGAGACGGAAACGAGAAAGTGCCATTAATGCACCGGTATTTCCTCCGCTCAAACAAGCATCGGCGTTTCCCTGTGCGACTAAATCTAGCGCCATACGCATAGAGGTACCTTCACTTTTACGTAATGCTAGTGAGGGTTTTTCTGAATTCGAAATAGTGCGTTCGCTATGCAAGATAGACAGACGAGAATCTGGGTTTTTGCCCAGTTTATATAATTGAGATGTGATCGTGCTTTGATCACCTATCAAGATCACTTTTAGCTCTGGGAAATGCGACAATGCCTGCACGGCGGCAGGCACTGTTACGCGAGGACCGAAGTCCCCGCCCATTGCATCAAGTGCAACGGTAATAGTTTGCAAAGGTCAACCTTACTTGTTGATAACCTTTTTGCCACGGTAGTAACCGTCGACAGTCACGTTGTGACGTAGGTGAGTTTCACCTGAAGTTGCGTCTACAGATACTGCAGCTGTAGTTAGCGCATCGTGTGAACGACGCATGCCACGCATTGAACGTGATTTTTTGCTCTTTTGTACGGCCATTGACCCTACTCCTTTGTCTTAACTTTAAACGAATTAACGTTTTAAGTTCTTTAAAACTTCGAAAGGATTCGGTTTTTCTTCCTCAACTTCTTCAGGAAGATCACCAAATACTAAGTTATTTGAATTAACGCTACAGTCCGCTTGATCGTGCATTGCAATCTGAGGTAAGCCTAGAATGAACTCGTCTTCAACTAACTGAATGAGGTCTAATTCACCGTACTCGTTTAGATCTACCAAATCGTACTCTTCCGGTGTGTTCTCTTCACTTTTTTCGCCTTTATTAGGCGTATAAGTAAATTGAATATCGCACTCATGTGCGAAAACTTCATTACAGCGCTGACACTCTAAATCGACTTCGACGTTAGCTTTACCAGAGATAACGACTAATCGCTGTTCATCAAGCTCAAATGACAATGAGACTTTTGCGTCGCGTTTTACGCCTTCGACTGATTCCAGTAAGCGCTTAAAAAGACTAGCCTGGATGATGCCATCATAGTCAAGTCGTTTTTGTGCTGCTTTCGCAGGATCTACCGATCGCGGTATTTTTACCTTTTGCATAGGGCGCGAATATTATCTTCCTAATCGTCTTGAGTCAAAGAAAAAAATGAAAAAAGTGGTGCTTTTTTAATGCGTATACTCATGCCAGTTCAAAATGATTGATTCTGTGTATTTTGAACTGGCTTAAGTAGTACGCTATGCTTGCAGTCTTCTCATTAATCCAGTTATTTACCATGGCACACATGAATTTAGTTCTTGCTTCTACCTCTCCATTTAGAAAATCTATTTTGGATAAACTTTCAATACCATTTGAACTCGCCAAACCTGATTGTGATGAAGCACCTTTATCCGGCGAAACACCTCAAGAATTGGTTCAACGGCTAGCCATTACTAAAGCTAAAAGCTGCCAAGTTAAGTCAGATGCCTTAGTAATAGGTTCGGATCAAGTCTGCGTAATAAATGGCGACATTGTCGGAAAACCACATACTAAAGCGAAAGCCATTGAGCAATTGCTCGCCGCCAGTGGCAAAACCATCACTTTCTATACCGGTATCGCTCTTTACAACAGCATAACCAATCAGCACGAAGTGGAATTAGATACCTTCAACGTTCATTTTCGTCAGCTGAACCGAAATCAAATTGAAAACTACGTCACAAAAGAAATGCCATTAAATTGTGCTGGCAGTTTTATGTGCGAAGGGTTGGGTATTGCTCTATTTAAAAAATTAGAAGGTGACGACCCAAATACCTTAATCGGTTTACCGCTCATTAAATTGATTAGTATGCTAGAGCGGCAAGGGATTGAGGTGTTGGGCTGACAGATTATGGGTTGTGGGAGATGGGGAGTGGGTCATGGGAATTTGATTTCCCTAGCACTATCGCCTGTCGTCTATAACCTATAACCTATAACCTATAACCTATAACCCATAACCCATAACCCATATAACCCGCTTCTACTACTCTTCCCGTAGCTTTTCCAATACACGCTTAATTTTCACTTCCATCTCAGCGTCAATTTCCACTAACTGTTCTGTTGATGGATGCATGAACTTAATGTGTGCGGCGTGAAGAAACAGTCGGTCTAACCCGAACTTACCCGTATAAGCATCGAATCGTCTATCGCCATACCTGTCATCCCACGCAATTGGGTGACCAGTATATTGAGCATGAACACGAATTTGATGAGTTCGACCTGTAATAGGACTCGCTTGAATTAACGTTGCATCGGCGAACTTCTCGATAACCTTAAATCGGGTTTCTGAAGCCTTACCGTTGGGGTTGACCCGAACAATACTATTTACTTCGTTTTTAAGTAGAGGCGCATTCACAACTTTACAGTTGTTCTTCCATTGCCCCATGACCAACGCGAAGTAATATTTTTGAACGGTTTTATTTCTAAACTGGGCTTGTAAGTGTCTCAATGTCGAACGCTTTTTAGCGACCAGCAATATTCCAGAGGTATCCCTGTCAATACGGTGGACTAATTCTAAAAATCTAGCCTGGGGCCGGAGCGCACGCAACGCTTCTATTGCGCCAAACTTTAAGCCACTACCACCATGTACCGCCGTGCCTGAAGGTTTATTCAAGATGAGCATATGCTCATCTTCATAAATGATGCAGTCTTCTAGCTCTGCGACCTTGTTAAGCTTTGTATTTGGCACTTCGGGTGTGTCCGTCTCTTCCATCTTAACAGGTGGAACACGCACGACATCGCCTGCTTTGAGCTTATATTCAGCCTTAATACGTTTTTTATTTACACGAACTTCGCCTTTACGAATAATTCGGTAAATTAAACTCTTAGGGACGTTTTTAAGTTGATTACGCATGAAGTTATCAATGCGCTGACCCGCCATATCGGCGTCAATTTCAACAAATTGTACTTTGGTTTTTATCTCATTCATGCCGCGCATTCTAACATTCAAAAGCCGCATTAATCACGTTTTCTTGAGAACTTATCAGAAAGGGAAATAAATCTAACGTTTCTAGCTAAAAAACCCAGAACTCTGAATAAATAACCTTATTAGAATGTCTTGTGTATAAAATTAGGGATTAAATTTGGATAATTATCAAACAAGTCTAACTATATTAAATAATATCAGCACGTTATGTAATCAAAAATTATCTCTCAATGGAAAATATCAACCTGTTTATAACAAAGCAGATTGCTGAATTTTCCCTTCACTGCTATAGTTCACACCTGTAATGGGTAAATTGATTATATTTTGTACTTTTTCAATTGCCCGACAAAAAAAGCAAAATGAGTAGATTGCTTTATATCAAGATGCTGCATATGGCGTAAGACATTAAGAATAAAGCTTGCTTGTCGCACTACTCATCGTTTACTGATGTTGAGTATTCACCACCTAAGTTGTGGATCAAGGGGGTTAAAACTCCCCTTGATGACTGGAGTGTCCGAGAGCATCCCTTCCAGCCGTGAGGCTGCATTTATTAAACCATGGGATCAGACACCATTAGTACCGACGCTGAGCGACAAGTGAAATTATTAAAACAAAGAGAAGACAACGAGAATTTCTAAAATGAAAAGAATGTTAATAAACGCAACTCAAAAAGAAGAGTTGCGTGTCGCTTTAGTTGATGGACAGCGACTTTTCGATCTTGATATCGAAAGCCCTGGCCACGAATCTAAAAAAGCGAATATCTACAAAGGACGTATCACCCGTATTGAACCAAGTTTGGAAGCCGCTTTTGTTGATTATGGCGCTGAAAGACACGGTTTTCTTCCTCTCAAAGAAGTCGCCCGCGATTATTTCCCACAAGGTTATACCTACCAAGGTCGTCCAAGTATTAAAGAAGTACTTGAAGAAGGCCAGGAAGTTATCGTACAGGTTGAGAAAGAAGAGCGTGGTAGTAAAGGTGCAGCCTTAACCACTTTTATCTCTCTGGCTGGCAGTTATTTAGTTCTTATGCCTAATAACCCTCGAGCAGGCGGCATTTCCCGTCGAATCGAAGGTGATGAGCGCACACAACTAAAAGCAGCACTGAGTACTCTTGAACTTCCACAAGGCATGGGCTTAATTGTCCGTACTGCTGGCGTTGGTAAAAGTGCCGAAGAATTAGAATGGGATTTGAACCTGCTTCTCAATCGCTTTGAAGCGATCAAAGAAACCGCAGAATCAAAACCAGCACCTTTCCTTATCCATCAGGAAAGTAACGTCATTGTTCGTGCTATTCGTGATTATTTACGTCGTGATATTGGTGAAATCCTCATCGATAGCAACAGTATTTATGAGCGAGCACGTGAGCATATCCAGTTTGTGCGCCCAGACTTCTTAAATCGAGTGAAGAAATACGATGGTGAAATACCTCTGTTTACTCACTATCAAATAGAGAGTCAGATCGAATCTGCTTTCCAACGCGAAGTCCGTCTTCCTTCTGGTGGTTCTATTGTTATTGACCCAACAGAAGCGTTAACTTCTATCGATATTAACTCCGCTAGAGCAACAAAAGGCGGTGATATAGAAGAAACAGCGTTAAATACAAACTTAGAAGCCGCTGATGAAATTGCACGTCAGTTACGACTTCGAGATCTAGGTGGCCTAGTCGTTATCGATTTCATCGACATGACGCCAGTTCGTCATCAACGTGAGGTAGAAAGCCGCCTTCGTGAAGCCGTCCGTATGGATCGTGCTCGCGTTCAGATAGGCCGAATTTCTCGCTTTGGTTTGCTTGAAATGTCACGTCAGCGCCTGAGCCCATCTTTAGCAGAAGCAAGTCATCATATTTGCCCTCGTTGTAAAGGTACTGGTGTTGTTCGTGATAATGAGTCTTTGGCTTTATCGGTTCTTCGTTTAATTGAAGAAGAAGCATTAAAAGACAACAGTTCTCAGGTATTAGCGGTTGTTCCAGTTGCGATAGCATCTTATCTGCTTAACGAAAAAAGACGTTCAGTAAATCATATTGAGAAGTCTCAAAACGTTAAGATCATCATCGTTCCAAATTCAGATATGGAGACTCCTCATTTTGAAGTAGTCCGTATCCGAGAAGGTGAAGAACAAGAGCTACTTTCTTATCTGGTTCCGAAGAAGCTGGATGCCTTAAAAGAAGCTGAAGCTGAGCAAGAAGTCATTGATATTAAGCCTAAGAAAATTGAAGAACCTGCTCTTCAAGGCTTCACTTCACCGACTCAACCTGCACCAACACCTGCGCCTGCACCTCAACCTGTCGCCAAGAAAGTCGAGGAAAATAAACCAGGAATCGTTTCTCGTTTATTCAAAGCGTTAGCTAATATCTTCGCCGGGGCTCCTGAAGAAGAAGTCGTCGTTGAGGAGAAGAAAGAAGAAAAACCAAATACTAATCGCAATAACCGAAACCGTCGTGACAGAAACGATAATCGTCGCCGGAATAACCGTGATGGTAATCGAGAGCAAGGTAACCGCGATCAGAACAGACGTAATAAGCGTAAGCCAGTTCGTAACGAAGAAGAACAAGTTACTAACAAGCCTGAGCAGACTGCAAAAGAGCAAAACCGCAAACCTAAACAAGACAGAAAACCGAATAAAGTTTCTTCTAAACTTGCAGAACAAGGCAAACAACTTGCCGCTGACGCACAAGTTGAGTCGGAAGTTGAAGAAAAGGCGATACAGGTTAAGCAACGTCGTCAACGTCGTCAGCTTAAAAAAGCGGTTCGAGTGAAAGATCAAGACAAGGCTGAGCAAACAACGGTAATCGATACCGAAGTAAACGCTGTTAAGGCCGTAGCTGAAGCGCAAGTAGCCGAAACGCAAGCGCCTGTTGTTGAGACTGAAAAAGATGAGGGCAAACGCCGTAGTCGTCGTTCACCTCGTCATTTACGTGCCAGTGGCCAGCGTCGTCGTCGTGGCCGCGATCGCAGACCTAACCCATTCCGCCTACGCAAAGGTGGTGTTGCCTCTCCAGAGATGGCTATGGGTAAAGTAATGCCTAAATACGACTTAGCAAAACCAAGCCGTAAAGAGCGCAGCAGAAACAGAAACAAGAAACAAGAAGTTGAAGTGATGACATTGGGCGGATTCTCTTGCCCTGAAATGGCAATGGGTAAAGTGATCATCCTTAAAGCCGCAGAAGAACAGCAGCCAATTATCGCTCCTGTCGTTGAAGTACAAAAACCTGTAATTCAAGAAGTTGCTGTAGCCGCTGAAGTCACCGAAACACCTGTTACGGTTGAAGTAACCGCTGAAGTTGAAGCACCAACAGTAGTTGCTGAAAATACAGTTACTGAAGATGTAGTTACTGAAAGTGTAGTTGCAGAAAAACCTGTGACTAAACAAATCACTAAGACATCATCAGTAGTAGAAAAAGTGGTTGTTGCACAGAAACCTGCGAAATTAAAAGCGCATGCGAGTTCGGCAATGGCTAAGGCACCTGGTCCACAGGAGCTAAAAGAAATTGATGTTGTTGCCGCACCATTTAGAGATGAAGTTTTTCAAGCTAAAGGGGCTGGTAGTCAAGCAGCAAGGAGCAAGTCCTCCGCTGGTATGACTAAGCCAAACGCTGGCTAGTTAATAGCTCGTTGAATTAAAAAGGGTCAGATAGAAATATCTGACCCTTTTTTTATTGTTAGAGTTTCACTTAATTTTTCTCGCGCCCTATTAATTATGCAGTAGTAAGAAATAGGAAAAGGTGCGCAATAATTAGTGTCCAACTATTGGGGGTCAGTTCACTGAGCGTGGAAACGAGAATATTCAATTCAGGTGACGCAAGATACTGGATGCTGAACAACATTTTATAATTTTTTTTGATATAGTCCTTTCGCACTATCAACCATCTCAAATCCTACTTTTCCTAAATACTCCTGATGTTCACTTGTTGTCACGGTTGTTGTTAATGTATTGATGCCTCTTTGCAGAAGTTCATCCGTATTGATGCCATAAAAATATTTAGCTAATTTGAAATCACGATACTCTAACGTTACAAAATCCAACATGATTGTCAGTACACCGTTATCATCAACATTCCCAATCAATGCACCCGCGATACTATTGTCTCTCAGCATATAAAATACAGTATTAGCGTTTCTCAGTTCTTCGACTGGGACAATTAATTTAATTTCATCTATGTTCGTCGATATAAAGTGTTCAAAGTACTCAGTCCTTGGTTTGGCTGAAATCAATTTGAACTTTTCTTCATGAAAATACATTTTCCGTATGTAGAAAACATTTATCATTGCTATACCAAGGTTCATGAACATTGTTGGTAATGAATTTATCATATACGCAAAAGCAGCAAACGCGAGACACCCTATTAGGTTAATCACTCTTAGTTTCATGATTGACGTCATTGTCAAAGATATTAATACAATAAATGAAGACAAGTACCCGAACCACTCTATCCAATCAAAGTTCATTTCACTTCCTTAACTGATTATTTAACAAAGACATACATATTATAGGCTAGTATCATTTAAATGTTCGTAACATGCTGGCCTTTCGATACTTTTTGAGTTGACTAACCTTACCCTGCCTGTAATGAGCCATATAACGTTTGATAAAGTCCATCTTCATTCACTAATTCATGATGCTGACCGGTTTGGATCACCTTTCCATCTTCCAGAACATATATCAAGTCGGCCTGTTTAACAGCGGATAAACGATGCGCTACAATCAAGGTTGTTCGCCCATCCAGAAATTCATTTAATGCACTATGCAGGGCCGCTTCCGTTGAGGTATCAAGCGCTGATGTCGCTTCATCCAATATGACCAAGTCCGGGTTTGCCAACACCATTCTCGCTATAGCGAGTCTTTGCCTTTGCCCGCCAGACAAACGAACCCCTTGTCGGCCAAGTTCTGCATCAAGCTTATCACCTAGCCCTTCAACAAATTCCTTTAACTGAGCGACCTCTAGAGCATGCCAAAGTTTATCTTCATTAACCGTCTCACCTAAGGTTAGATTTTCTCTTAACGTATCGTTAAAGATCATTGGTTGTTGTAAAACCACAGCAAGTTTTGAGCGAAGGTTTGCATAGCCGACTTTTTCTATTGGGTGTCCATTAATCAAAATTTCACCACTACTTTTTTGATAAATACCAAGCAGCAGCTGAATTAACGTTGATTTTCCACCTCCCGATGACCCAACCAGAGCAACGCGTTTTCCCTTGGGGATACGTAAACTGAGCCCATTAATCACTTTACGTTCTTCATTATAAGAAAACTCGAGATCTCTAAATTCAATGTCGAAAGAATGGTTATCTTCAAATGGATGAACGGTTGCTGGCGCATTATGCTCTTCCTCCAGTTGTAAAATGCCATTCAGGCGTTTCATCGCTGCAGAGGCGCCGAACCATGAATACTGTATGCTCAATAGGTCTTGTATCGGAGACAGCAAAAACCATAAATAGCCAAATACAGCGATTATCTGGCCAACCGTTAAGTCGCCCCACAACACCATCACCATGGAAGCGGCGCGAAAGACCTCAAAGCCCAATAAAAAAAGTAAAAATGAAAGACGATTGGCTGCGTCTGACTGCCAGGCAAAATTATCCGCATCTTTACGGATCGACTCCGCATCCTGTTTCAGCCGATTAAGGTATTCACGCTCTCGATTTGATGCACGAAGTTGGTAAAGACCATCCAGAGTTTCCACCAGGCGTTGTTGAAAACGCTCGAAAGATTGATTCTCTTTCTTTTTCAGAACTTTTACCCGATGTCCCATCTGTTTAGACAGATATATGATGACCGGATTAAGTAGCACTATAAAAAGCGCCAGTTTCCAATCTAACCAAAACAGTACTGCTGAAATACCAATGGTACTGAGTACACTCACTACAAAACGGCTTAAACTAGAACTAATAAAGCTGTCTATGGTTTCAATATCTGTCACCAAATGAGACGTTAACGCCCCGCTTCCCTTCTGCTCATATTGCCGCATGCTTATACGGCCTAATTTACTTAATAACTGCTGACGCAAAAAACAAGTGAGCGATTTAGAAATCAGCGTAAATTGCCGGGTTTGAAGGATGTTCAACGCCTGACTGGAGACTCGCATAAAAATCACTAACAATAGTACCAGCGTAATATAGCCATGAGGTGTCTGCATTGATACAGGTAGCATGGTATTCAGCAATTGCAGACCACCTGCAGGCTGCCCGAGCAGAACTTCATCTACGAGCAAGGGTAAAAGAAGAGGAATCGGAATGCTGATTAAGGCCGCGAAAAGCGCCACGATATTGGCAAATATCAGCTTTTTCTTGTGTTTAGCTGCTTCCTTGAGTAACCATTTTGTATTTATTTCAAAAGACCAAGAGTTCGACACAAATTACACCCTAATTATAAAAGCCGTTCTTTTTATTATACCCAAGTAACTTCAACATGCTCAGTTCTGCGATAATTACTTAGGTATACTCACGAGTAGCATTTTGGTACACATCTAGTCAGTTGATGATTGAAAATATTATGCTTTCTTACACATATACCACGTAACTTCAAGGTGCTTGTTCAGCGAGAATTTATTGGCGCCTGATCAAGGCACTGATATGAAAGCATAGTCATGCTACGACAAATATCAGTAACACAGAACAGGGGTGAATAAAACTCGCCCTTTGGGAGCTCTGAATCCTGCATCTTGAGGTCACTTGGGTATAACCCTTACACTTTTATCGATTATGCCCTTATACCGAAACTAGAAACATGCTTAAATAGTTCAATACTGGCTTTCATCCTTTGGCTAAAAGTTATGCCTCCGTTTACTAAGTAATCTATGACACTAATGACTAATGGGCGAATTTCACTTCGCTTCCTAATACCTGTTGGATTAATTGCGCTTTATGGAGCAATTATCACATCCGTGGCAATTGGGCCAATGGATATCTCTTTGTCTGATAGTCTAATTGCAATAATTCCCGACTGGCTTTATCAGAACCAGCTAGCCGAGAACCATATCGAATTGATCATTCAGGAAGTCCGATTACCTAGAACTCTGTTGTCCGTGGCTGTTGGTGCAATACTGGCTTTATGTGGCACTGTGATGCAGGGACTATTTAGAAACCCACTAGCCGACCCCGGAATTATCGGCGTTTCGGCTGGCGCCTCTCTTGGAGCCGCCATTGCTATTGTTCTATTCGGCAGTTTAGCTACCAATTATCCTAACGTTCTTCTTTTTGGCACCATTCCTGTTTTTTCGTTCTTTGGCGGGACTATTACCACTCTCATCGTGTATCAAGTCGGAACAAGTCAAAATGGCACCTCGGTGAGTATGATGCTGCTTGCTGGTGTTGCTATTAGTGCACTTGCGGGAGCAGGGTTAGGCTTAATGAATTATTTTGCAGATGACAAAGCTTTACGTGACCTGTCTCTTTGGAGAATGGGGTCATTGGCTGGTGCAAGTTGGCCGGGAATTGGACTCGCTTTTACCAGCCTTATCATTCTTTTCTTTTCTTTCTTTCGCGATGCGGACAAGCTAAATGCGCTATTACTGGGTGAACCTGAAGCCAAACATATGGGTATAAATGTTCAGGCTCTTAAGCGTCGATTAATATTACTTACCGCAGCGGGGGTAGGCATTACTGTCTCTCTGGCAGGTGTTATTGGATTTATAGGCTTAATCGTTCCTCACCTTGGTCGTATTATGTCTGGCCCGAATCACCGTTCATTATTGCCTCTGTCAATGATTGTGGGGGCGTTATTACTTCTTATCGCCGATATCGTAGCCCGAACAATCAAACCACCGTTAGATATACCTGTTGGCATCATTACCGCACTGATCGGTGCACCTTTCTTTATTTGGTTGTTGGTAAAGCAGAGAGGACGGATGTGATGCAGAAAAGTGCACTAAAAGCAAAACACCTTAACCTGCGGTTAGGCAATAAGACTATCCTTGATGATCTTTCTGTTTGCTTCAGACCAAATGAATTAACAATTCTGCTCGGCCCCAACGGTACTGGGAAGAGTAGCTTACTTAAAGTCATTACCCATGAATGGCAGGCTGGCGGCAGCGTCGAATACTTTGGTCGATGCTCCAGCGAATGGAAAGGCTCAATACTGGCAAAACATCTGGCTGTTTTGCCGCAATCGAGCAACTTAACATTTAACTTTACCGTAAGAGAAGTCGTTGAACTTGGTGGTTTAACATTGAATGAAACACAGAAAGGTATTGCAAAGATTGCGACTGATAATATGCGCCAGACAGACATTATTCATCTAGCCAACCGGTTATACCCCAGCCTTTCAGGCGGTGAGAAACAGCGGGTTCACCTTGCTCGAATACTCACCCAACTGGCCCAAGGTGGAGATAAACGGGTCATGTTATTGGACGAACCGACGTCTTCCCTAGACTTGTCTCACCAGCATCAAACATTGAAGTTGGTAAAATCGCTCGCCCGCGAAGGCGCTTCAGTTATTGCTGTGATTCATGATCTCAATTTAGCCGCCCAATACGCTGACCGAATTCTAATACTAAATGACGGAAAACTCGTCGCTGATGGGAGCCCTTGGGAAACTCTGACAGAACAAATAATTTCAGACGTTTATCAATGGCCAACACAGGTAATTAAACATCCAAAATCAGGACATCCGATAATACTGAGCTGATACAGATAACTTAAGTATGGATATGCCCCTTTGGTCGTCCCCCATGATATGCAGAACAAATTATGCTTTTCTATCAATTTATAGCTGAAAATTATTTAAATACGGTTTTTATTACTTAATTATTTAATTTCCTACTCGTATTAATTTATTAATCTTGAACTTAATCACACTTTTCTGTAGCATGCGGCCACTTAACAGGTGTCCGATCACAATTGTATTTAAAGCATCTTTTTACATACGGTTTGGCTTTAGGTTCAATAAAGATTGGGATAGCGTCTTTATCTTTAAATAATGAGCCAAAATGTTTGAATTTCCTCAGTTTTCTAGTCATTCTGCGAAGAATGATATCCTTTCCGGTCTTACTGTTGCACTTGCGTTAGTACCCGAAGCAGTGGCATTTGCCTTTGTCGCTGGCGTAGACCCAATGGTTGGTCTTTATGCTGCATTTATTGTAGGTCTAATCACCTCTGTATTTGGTGGCCGCCCTGGCATGATATCTGGTGCTACTGGCGCAATGGCTGTCGTAATGGTCAGTCTAGTTGCGACACACGGTGTCCAATACTTATTTGCTGCTGTACTACTCGCTGGTATATTGCAAATCTCAGCAGGTATATTCAAGCTAGGCAAATTTATCCGGATGGTTCCTCATCCAGTCATGATCGGATTTGTAAATGGTCTGGCGATAGTTATCTTCCTTGCGCAACTTGGCCAGTTCAAAGCCCCTGGTATCGATGGCATTATTACTTGGTTACCAACCGACCAAATGGCCATAATGCTTGGTCTGATTGGTCTAACCATGGCAATTATTCATTTCTTGCCTAAGTTTACTACAGCGGTACCATCTTCATTAGTTGCTATCGTTTCTGTCACATTAATCGTTCACTTACTTGGTCTTGAAACACGCACAGTCGTTGACTTTCTACGAACCATGTCAGGAGATGTAAATGCGACTCTTGCTGGTGACTTACCAACATTTGCGATTCCGTTTGTACCGTTTAATCTAGAAACACTACAAATCATCTTACCTTACGCCATTATTCTCGCTGCAGTTGGCCTCATTGAATCACTTCTTACACTGACTGTGATTGATGAGATGACAAACTCTCGTGGACAAGCGAATAGAGAATGTGTAGGTCAGGGTTTTGCTAACGTTGCCTGTTCATTCTTCGGCGCTATGGGTGGCTGCGCCATGATCGGCCAATCCATGATCAACGTAAACTCTGGTGGACGTGGAAGACTGTCAGGAATTGTTGCTGCACTTGCGCTACTGTTCTTTATTCTATTCGCTTCATCGTTGATTGAAATGATCCCACTAGCTGCACTGGTTGGTGTTATGTTTATGGTGGTTATTGGTACGTTTGAATGGGCCACATTTAAATTGGCTCGTCGTGTACCAAAACAAGATTTCTTCGTTATCGTTTTGGTTACTGTAGTAACCGTATTGACAGATCTTGCTGTCGCTGTTGCTGTTGGTGTTGTTACCTCGGCACTTATGTTTGCATGGCAGCACGCTAAACACATATACGCAAGCAGCCAGCTTAACAGCGAAGGCTCTAAGGTCTACCATATCAATGGTCCTATCTTCTTTGGCTCAGCGGCAAACTTTTTAGAATTATTCGATGCTAAAAACGACCCGCAAGATGTGATTGTAGATTTTGGTGGTTCTCGTGTTGCAGACCACTCTGCTATCGAAGCAATTGAGACCGTTGCAGAAAGATATACCGCGCTAGGTAAAACTCTTCATCTTCGTCACTTGAGCCCGGATTGCCGTACGCTTTTAGAAAAAGCAGGCAGCTTGGTGGAAATAAACATCAAAGAAGACCCAAGTTATAAAGTTGCAACCGACGTACTTGCTGGTTAATCCTTTATTAGCGTCTACCGGGGTCAGACCTCAGCTTTTAGCTGGGGTCTGACCCCAATTTGTTTATAAGCGCTTCAAAATACTCACACTTGCCTCTTCAATCAAATCTAATACCAACTCAAACCCATTGTCTCCACCGTAATATGGATCAGGTATTTCGTTGTATTCAGAATCAGAGTGGCTCAAAAATAATGTTACTTTATGTGCATATTCCGGAGGGCAAACATCCATTAAATCATCGATATTGTCATTATCTGCCGCCAGAACCAAATCAAAATAATCAAAATCAGCCACCTGTATCTGCCGTGCGTAAATACCTTCAAACGAGTACCCCCGCTTTTCGCCAGCGGTTCTTGCTCGATAGTCAGGCTCATCACCAGTGTGATAATCAATCGTTCCAGCAGAATCCACTTCCACTTCTATACCTAACCGCTCAGCGGTAGATTTAAGTACCGCTTCTCCAGTAGGTGAACGACAAATGTTACCCATGCAGACAACTAGAATCTTTTTCATATTGACCACCAAAAATTCGAGGTTTTTACTCGGCTATACTTCATTTATGATAGTCTTCTACGCTCATAATAGAAAAGGAATCACATGTCTTCTCAGCAAACAAAAGAAGCTCGTCACAAAGAACGGCAACAAAAAGTGAAACAGAAAGTTGACGCCAAGATTGAAGCTGCGCAGGAAGAGAGAGGCCTACTACTGATAATTACCGGTAATGGTAAAGGAAAAAGCACATCTGGCTTTGGTACCATTGCCCGCGCTACCGGACATGGTCAGAGCTGTTCCGTCGCTCAGTTTATTAAAGGAACATGGGATAACGGTGAGCGGAACTTATTAGAAAAGCTTGGGGTAGAATTTCAGGTTATGGCGACAGGTTTTACCTGGGAAACTCAAAATAAAGACACAGATACACAGGCTGCACAACAAGTATGGCAAGAATGTAAACGAATGCTGAAAGACGATTCAATCGATGTCATTCTTTTTGATGAACTTACTTATATGGTGAACTACGGTTATATTGAACTTGATGAAGTCATCGAAGCCTTGCAAAACCGACCTAAAATGCAATCTGTCATTATAACTGGCAGAGCGGCTCATCGCTCTCTTATCGAAATTGCAGATACCGTTTCGGAAGTTAAAAATGTTAAACATGCTTTTGAGTCTGGAGTAAAAGCACTTAAAGGTGTTGACTGGTAAATAGGGAGCAGGTGTTATCCTGGCTCTTTTCGAGAGGCATTAAAAAGGAGCTTTTCAGCTCCTATTTTAATACTAGTTATTAATGTATCAATTAAACAAACTCTTGAGCAACTGATCGGCAAGCGCTTTGGTTTTCTCATCCTTGATGCTTTTATCCAAAAATTTGTTTACTTCTTTCTCTGCCTTTTTTTCTAGTTGCTTCTTCTTCTCTTTTTCCAGTTTCTTCCAAAGCTTATCAAACTCGATTTCATACTCTGGTTTAGTCCACTTACCAAATAAACGCACTGGAATCGTTACATCTTTAAGTTCATTGATATCTTTACCGCCCTGTCCTTCTAATGTACCGACGATGGAAGTGTTTAGCTCCATATCCATAGTTTCCTTTAGATAGTTTGCATAACCCTCACCACGCAACCGAAGCAGAGGTGATTGCATAGATAGGTCATTTGTCGTCATTACACCTTGGGACAAAATTAGTGTCGCGCCCATAGCGCTGAAATCTGTTTTTTTCGATTCCTTTGCACTCTCTTCGATTTTTTGGCCTTTTATCGTTGCGTAGTTAGTACGAATAATTTGAGCAACATTTATTCCATTTACCGCTCCGTCAGCAAAGGTAATTTTGACGCTACCAGCAAGGTTTTGCTTAATGTTTTCTGGTATTAAGCTTTTGCCTTTAACATTCACATCAATATTGCCCGTTCCTTCCAGCATATCGTTGTTCGCAGCGTCTTTGAGCAACGGTTGCACTTGGACATTTTTTATCTGCTTTTTAGCCCAATAAGTCGCAGGCACCTTACGCCCATCTAAATAAGCCGTCGCATTAATTGAGCCTCGATACAGATCAGAAGTGAATGACTTCAGTTCTACAACACCGCGATTCACAATAAATTCTGCTATAACATTCTGCATGTGAGTATTATTCGCTTTAAATTTATCAATACTCACTTTACCTTGCACATCGAGTGTATTGAGTGCCGTCAAGTCAGGCTCAACTTCATTTTTAGCACTCGCTACGTCATTAGTACTTGAAGGTACAGATTTGCCTGAGGTACTTTTTTCTTCCGGCTCAGGTTTCGCTGATGGGGTGGTTTCTTTTCCAGCTAAGAATGCACCCACATCGATATTTTTACTATGTAATGCAAATCGAATTTTGGGCAGAGTTGTAAGCTGAACCGTCGCGTTACCATCAAGCTCAATCGCATTGAGTACCAGCTTTTTCAATTCCAAGGATATTAACTGACTGTTTAAATCAAACTCAAAATCCGATTGCGCGGAAATTATCATTGGCGACTGAGGTAATGCACTGCCAACTAACTTCGTTTTCAGATCCATACTCTTTAGTTGGATCTGGCTTATGGCTTTATCTACGATTAAGTCGGAATGTAAGGTTAAGTCCAGATCAAGGTCTGAAGCCTTACCCTTAACTGTAACGATTAACTTATTCGTGCTATCAAAATCCAATGTATCCAACTCGACTTTAGCTAAAGAAATACGGGTCGCCGGATCATCAAACGTTGAATCTAAAACTATATTTCTTAATTTGTAAGAAGCATATCCTTGAGACAAGGTAAATTCAGCCTGTCCTTTTGCCGTAAAAGCTTGTAGGTTATTTCGACCCTTGGCTTCAAATGTCACTTCAGTCCACTGGTCAAAAGCAAACTTCGATACCGACAAGCCAACATCGTACAGTTTGGTGTAACTGTCTTTAACAGCATCACGAATTTCTAATGAAGCATTGGAGACAGACACGCCTGCAAGGTTAATCTTCCACTCTTGTGCAGCACTCGCACTAGTAACCGTTTCAGGTACCTTTTGTGATTTTTCCGTGGAGGGCTGCTTCTCCAGCGTTGTAACTGGTTCACTTTTTTTGGTTAGTCGGTCTAAATTGCTCCGGCCATCTTTTAATGTTTCTAGATAAATTTCAGCCCCATCCAACAAGACATTGCCTACCATTAATTCACGGCTGAACAAGGGAACCACAGCAACATCAACACCAATAGCATTGATCTTTAGTAAATTTTCGCTTTGAAAGCCTTGAGGGTTTTTTACTTCGGTTTTACCTAGAGATAAACCCAACGTTGGAAAAATCCGCCATGAAATATCACCATCAATCACCAAATCCAGACCAGTTTGTTTTTTAGTCTGCTCTGCAATAAGTGGCTTAAATTGATTAGGGTCAACAAATAATAGAAGTGCAGTAATAGCAACTATGGCGGCCAAAACCGGGATCCCTATAATAAATAACAGCTTTTTCATCGGATTCATTCCTAATTATTAATATTCTAGAACCACTTTAATCGATTCATTTTAAAGATATACATTCCACTTCTACCAGATTACAAATATTTGTACCCGGTCGAAAAAGCAAACAATGACTACCGAGCCTATTGAAGTAATTTATACATATGCTAAAACTTTAGGACAAAAAAAGGCACATAAAGTGCCATTTTTTCAATTAGATATTTATCGGGTAACTCAGATAGTTACCACGACCTTCTGCTGCATAACGTTACGGTATATTGTTATGAATTCAAAAGTTTAGCAATATGTGCTTTTAACACATCAATCGCGATTCGATTCTTACCACCACGAGGAACAATAATATCTGCATATTGTTTTGACGGTTCAATAAACTGCATAAACATAGGACGAACCGTTTTTTGGTATTGCTTCAATACCGATTCCATCGTTCTGCCACGATCTTGCACATCACGAGTTACACGTCGTAATAAGCAGATATCAAGAGGAGTATCCATAAAAATTGATGCGTGCATTAACTCACGTAAACGAGGATCGGTTAGCAGTAATATCCCTTCCAAGATAATGACTTTTTTAGGTGTCATTGTTACTGTATTTTCAGTGCGAGTATGCTCTGTATAACTGTATTCTGGTACTTCTACCGGGTTACCAGCAATTAGCTGTTCCAGATGCTCACAAAGCAGATCATGATCCAAAGCACTTGGATGATCGTAGTTAGTTTTAACTCGCTCTTCCATGCTTAGGTGACTTTGATCTCGATAATAGCAATCTTCAGTGATGACACCTATTTGGTGATCACCTACTTTTTCAAGAAGCTCCCCGTAAATCGTACTGGCGATTAAACTTTTTCCGGAAGCAGACGCGCCGGCAATACCGACTATGACGCATTTATTATTTTCAGACATGATTCGCACTTGGTGACAATTGAATAAACCGCCCGATTATAGGAGGTTCGCAGGCGAGTTGCTAGGTTTTGTATCAAGTGAATCACCACTTGAAGGACAAAAAATGATTTTTTGCCCTTCAACGGTTATTTTTTACTAACTTAAAGCAGTAAACGGAATACTTTCAGGTTTAGACTTTCCAGCCCAGTACATTTGGCTGGCAAGTCTCTCGGCAAGAGAAAGGTAGATTTGCGCATGCTCACTCTCAGGGCGAGCAACGACCGTTGGTTTCCCCAAGTCTATATCCTCGCGCATAGAGATATGCAATGGCACCTGTGCAAGTAGAGATGTACCGAACTCTTGAGCCATTTTTGCTGCGCCATTTGTGCCGAAAATAAATTCTTTCTCTCCACAATGACCACAAATATGATAGCTCATGTTCTCAACGATACCCAAAACTGGCACATTTACCTTTTCAAACATCGAAATGCCTTTTCGAACATCTGCAAGAGCGAGATCTTGTGGTGTTGTTACGATAATAGCTCCGGTTACTGGAATGTTTTGCGACAGCGTCAACTGCACATCACCAGTTCCCGGTGGCATATCAATAACCAAGTAGTCAAGTTCTGGCCAATCAGTTTCATTCAGCAGTTGGCCCAACGCTTTTGACGCCATAGGCCCTCGCCAAATGGCCGCCTCAGATTTATCGACTAAATAACCAATAGAATTCGTATGCAACCCAAATGATTCAATTGGAATCATAAACTGTTCATCACGTACGTCCGGCGATTCATCTTCCTTTCCAAGCATCATTGGTACTGAAGGACCATAAATATCGGCATCTAACAACCCAACAGAAGCCCCTTGAGCTTTAAGTGCTAACGCCAAATTAACCGCAGACGTTGATTTCCCCACCCCGCCTTTGGCTGAGGTGACGGCGATAATATTTTTCACTGTCTTCAAGTCAGACATAACCTGGGTTTCTAGCGCTGCAACGCTTAGCTCAAGTTCAATAAATGATGTATCTTGTGGTTGTGACTCCAGCCAGGCTAACAATGCGTTTTGTAGCGAACGAGAAGGAAACGGCAGTGTAATTTGTACTTTTCCGTTTTTTAATAGTTTGACGATATTCTCATGCTCACTCCATGCTTCTATTAATAGAGAGTGCTGAAATTGATTTAACCATTGGCATACAGACGATTTGGATTCAAAACTTGGCATGATTAGTTACTCCTGGCCTCAAGCAATAGCGTTCATGCTTGCTGGTACATTGATGCTATTTTACAGTTAAGTATTGTTTGTTCATATGCTAACACCGCCAAAGACTTATCTAAACCTTAAAAATCTTACGGAATCAATCTTTACCTTCTTGGAGTAAGTCATCTCATAAGGTAGTATTACCTCCTATTTTCATCTTCCAACTAAAGCGAATTATTAAGTATGGCAACTGATCCAAGAAAACTTTTGGTAACTTGTGCCCTTCCGTACGCTAACGGCTCAATCCACCTTGGCCATATGCTTGAGCATATACAAGCGGATATCTGGGTTCGTTACCAGCGCCTACGAGGCAACACTGTAAACTTCATCTGTGCAGACGACGCTCACGGCACTCCAATAATGCTTAAAGCACAGCAGATGGGAATTACACCAGAAGAGATGATCGCTGCAGTAAGTGAAGAGCATCAAAAAGATTTTGCTGGCTTTGATATTAGTTTCGATAATTATCACAGCACTCACAGTGAAGAAAACCGCGAGCTAGCGTCGCTCATTTATACTCGTTTAAAAGACAATGGCTTTATCACTAGCCGCACAATTTCTCAGCTTTTCGACCCTGAGAAAGAGATGTTTTTGCCGGATCGCTTCGTAAAAGGCACTTGTCCGAAATGTAAGTCTGAAGACCAGTACGGTGATAACTGTGATAGTTGTGGCGAAACCTATAGCCCTACAGATCTTATCAACCCTAAGTCAGCCGTTTCTGGAGCCACTCCGGAAATGAAAGATTCACAGCACTTCTTCTTCGATCTGCCACAATTCGAAAGCATGTTGCAAGAGTGGACTCGATCTGGTTCTCTTCAAACAGAAACCGCAAATAAAATGCAAGAGTGGTTTGAATCAGGACTTCAACAGTGGGATATTTCTCGTGATGCGCCTTATTTCGGCTTTGAAATCCCAGGCGAAAAGAATAAGTTTTTCTACGTTTGGCTTGATGCGCCTATCGGCTACATGGGCTCTTTCAAAAATCTATGCGATAAGCGTGATGACCTAGACTTTGATGAATACTGGAAAAAAGATAGCCAAGCTGAGCTTTATCACTTCATCGGCAAAGATATTGTTTATTTCCACAGTCTATTCTGGCCAGCAATGCTGGAAGGTTCTGGTTTCCGTAAACCTAATAATGTCTTTGTTCATGGTTACGTGACCGTAAACGGCGCTAAAATGTCTAAGTCTAAAGGCACGTTTATTAAGGCAGCTACCTACCTCAATCATTTGGACCCTGAGTGCCTGCGTTATTACTATGCCGCTAAACTAAACAGCCGTATCGATGACCTAGACCTAAACCTTGAGGACTTTACTCAACGAGTTAACTCTGACGTCGTCAATAAGATTGTTAACTTAGCGTCTCGAAATGCAGGCTTCATCAGCAAGCGCTTTGACGGTAAATTATCTGCTAATTTTGCTGAACCGGCACTATATAAAGAGTTTGCTGATGCTGCGGATAAAATTGCAGAGCTTTTCGAAGCCCGCGAGTTTAGCCGAGCAATTCGTGAAATTACAGCACTAGCTGACAAAGCAAATCAATACGTTGATGAAAAAGCACCTTGGGTTGTGGCTAAACAAGAAGGTAAAGACCAAGAACTACAAGATATCTGTTCTGTCGGTATTAACCTGTTCCGTGTTCTAATGACCTATTTAAAACCTGTCATGCCAGAACTAGCCAACCGTACAGAAAGCTTCTTGAACCAAGAGCTCACTTGGGAAGCCATAGCAACGCCACTCACTGATCACGAGCTCACTAAATTCAAAGCTTTGTTCAACCGCATCGATCCTAAGAAAGTAGAAGCTATGGTAGAAGCCTCAAAAGAAGATACTGCTGCTGAAAAAGCCGCAATCGCCAAAGCGACTGAGACCGAACTAAGTAAAGACCCTATTGCTGATGAAATAGAGTTTGATGACTTTGCAAAAGTGGACCTTCGTGTTGCAAAAATAATCTCTTGTGAAGAGGTGCCAAAAGCAAACAAATTGCTTAAACTCCAACTGGATATTGGAGGGGAAACACGTCAGGTATTTGCAGGAATTAAATCGGCATATAAACCTGAAGATCTAGTAGGCAAACATACTGTCATGGTAGCGAACCTAAAAGCACGAAAAATGAAGTTTGGCATGTCTGAAGGGATGGTACTTGCTGCTGGCCCCGGTGGTGAAGAAATTTGGATTCTAGAACCACAGGAAGGTGCTAAACCAGGTATGCGCGTTATGTAACCGTATACCTTGTATAGCAATAAGCCCGCTATTATATAGCGGGCTTATTTGATCTCGTCATGTAAACTTAACAGTGCCTTTCAACACTGAAGTATTAATGATCGTCTTCTGTAAAGTCAGTCGGTAGGTTGGTCTGCATCTGAGTCCAAATCTGTGCACTTGCCAAACCGTAATTTCGAATCACAGTCGGAAGCTTATCACGCTCACCACTTTTACATATCACCAGCAGTTCACTGTAGAATTCAAGTGCTAGTTTTCTTGCATCAGGGTTAGAGAAGTAGAAATTCCCTACTCGATCATACAGCTTCTTAATTCCGTTAAATATCAGTCCATATATCTGATTACCAGAATGGAAGGCTAAGCGTTGGAACAGCATATAATCGTAAAAATTAAACGTTTTAGCTAATAAAGCCGCCTCACGTTTCTGCTCATCTTTTTCATCATCTTTAATTGCCTGAGTAATTTTGGAACCGTAAGGAGATGAAGCGATAAACGCGTCCCAAGACTCGGCTGCTAATAAACTTTCACAAGACTCTATAACGGTCTCGATAGTTCTCTCTGACGTTTCTTTGTTTGCTTTAAATGCATAACGCATAAAAATTGGGCTGATATTAGTGCGGGCTGCTAATAAGTCCTCAACAATGCTTAGTGCATTATCCGAGTCTAATGTCATCAAAGTATCCAAAATATGCAGACTCGATGTCTCCATAAACTGATTGACCTTAGTTGGTTTACCATGTTGGATAGTAAGCCAGCCATCACGAGCCAGTCGTTGCAATACTTCACGTAACGTCGTTCTAGTCACACCAATAAGTTCGGATAATTCTCGCTCTGCCGGTAATATGGAGCCCGGAGGAAAGCGACCATTCCAGATGCTTTCTATAATGTACTTTTCTGCAAATCCTGCAGGGCTTTTTGCCTTAATGACCATGTAATGATATATCCGAGTAGTTATTATGAGGTCGATGACTCATCATACCACCAGTTAAACGATGCGAAAACCTAACAGTATGATCGAACAAAGGGAAACATCACGTCTTAGTCAAAATAATCGTGATTAAAACGATAAAAAACCCTAATAATTTAGAGGTAACGCGTAGAATTATTAGTTTCAACCATGTTAACTTCATCCATACGAAATTCATTAAGTATTTGTTTTAACTACCATTTGAATGAGGTATTTTTATATCAAAGTTCGACTCGTCATTACACCAATAAAATTGTAAGAAATCATAAACATCCGTGATATGCTATGCGCGTTTTATTCTGCACATGCCATGAACTATATGCCCTTAAGGGTTTATATGATTTAAATTCTTAAGAAATCATTGGTCTTGCATGAATGAGACATGGAGTGTTTGTCTATTCAATGGCTTAGACAATAAAAAAGCAAATTAGACAGTGTTTTTTTATTGTTTTTCCTTAGTTGTCCAGAATGGATTGTTTCAAAAATACAACTACACGCAAACATAAAGATAAGTAATTACTAAACATTAAGAGTATTAACATGCCGATTTCACTCGGAAACGCTTTTATCAAAAATTTCCTTGGTAAAGCTCCAGACTGGTACAAGCTTACCATTGTTGCCTTCCTTGTTATTAACCCAATTGTATTTTTCCTAGTCAACCCATTTGTAGCGGGTTGGATGCTGGTTGTTGAGTTCATCTTTACACTGGCAATGGCATTAAAATGTTATCCACTGCAACCTGGTGGTCTACTCGCAATTCAATCAGTTGCCATTGGAATGACCAGTCCAGCGCAAGTAATGCATGAAATAGAAGGTAATCTAGAAGTTCTACTACTATTGATCTTCATGGTAGCTGGTATCTATTTTATGAAACAGCTTCTGCTATTTATCTTTACTAAAATATTGCTGGGTATCCGTTCGAAAGCACTTCTTTCTGTTGCCTTCTGTTTCACCGCAGCTTTCCTATCTGCTTTTCTAGACGCATTGACGGTTATCGCTGTTGTTATCAGCGTGGCCATCGGATTCTACTCAATCTATCATAAGGTTGCTTCAGGAAAAGGCTCTAATGCCTCCCATGATCATACAATGGATGACCATCTTTCTGAGCTAACACGTGAAGATTTAGACAACTACCGCTCATTCTTGCGTTCGCTATTAATGCACGCAGGTGTTGGTACAGCACTTGGTGGTGTAATGACAATGGTAGGTGAACCACAAAACCTAATTATTGCTGATCAGGCGGGTTGGTTATTTGGCGAATTCATTATTCGAATGTTGCCTGTCACACTACCTGTATTCATTTTTGGTATGTTCACTTGCCTGTTGGTCGAGAAATTCAAAGTGTTCGGCTACGGTACTGAACTACCAGAACATGTGCGTAATATCCTTAATGACTATGATCAACAAGAGAAAAAGAAACGTACTAAACAAGACATGGCCAAACTATACATTCAAGGGGCAATTGCAGTTTGGTTGATTGTAGGTCTGGCACTTCACCTTGCCGCCGTTGGTCTAATCGGTCTGTCAGTGATCATCCTGGCTACGGCATTTACTGGTGTTATCGAAGAGCACTCGCTTGGAAAAGCATTTGAAGAAGCTCTGCCATTTACTGCGTTACTTGCCGTGTTCTTCTCGATCGTTGCGGTCATTATCGACCAACACCTGTTTGCACCGATTATCGATAGCGTACTCGCGATGGAAGGCGATAAACAGTTAAGTATGTTCTATCTTGCTAACGGCATTCTGTCCATGGTATCTGACAATGTATTCGTTGGTACTGTATACATCAATGAAGTGAAAACAGCATTGGTTGAAGGAAGAATCACACGCGATCAATTTGACTTGCTTGCAGTAGCCATCAATACCGGTACTAACTTACCATCGGTTGCAACACCAAATGGTCAGGCAGCATTCTTATTCTTGCTGACATCGGCACTTGCACCGCTTGTTCGCCTTTCATACGGCCGCATGGTTTACATGGCACTTCCTTACACAATAGTACTCGCTATCGTTGGTCTTTTTGGCATAGCCTATTTGTTGGATCCTATGACAGCCTGGATGTATGATGTAGGCTGGATTACGCACCACGTAGCAAGCGCAGCTGATGCTGTTGGCAGTGCGGTAAGTTCAAGTGGCCATTAATAATTACACTTGATAATTGAACCATTTAGTTATAAAAAGCTCTGAGTAATCAGAGCTTTTTATTAGGATGTAATTTGTGAATTTTCTTATCCCTGTCAAAAATTTTTCTCATTCTCGCCTTTCTTGGCTTCTACTCTTTAGTTTTAGTCTCTTTTTCCTTTTATGCGCCCTCTCTTTTCAGCACATAATGGATCTTGCCCCCTGCGTTATGTGTATATATGAACGTGTCGCAATGATTGCTATTGGCTTAGCGGCGATGGTCGGCGCGATAAGTCCTCAAAACGCTGTCATACGCTGGACAGGATTAATTACATGGGGAGCTGCTGCATATAAGGGATTAATGCTGGCTATCGAACATGTGGATTATCAGACAAACATATTCGCAACTTGTGAGCCGCTACGTTTCCCTGAATGGGCTCCATTGAATAAATGGATTCCTTGGTACTTCGAAGCGCCTGGAAACTGTAGCGAGATTGTATGGCAGTTCTTAACTCTATCTATGCCTCAGTGGTTGGTTATTATATTTGCAGGTAATTTGGTCGCTCTTGCTGTCATTATCATTGCCCAATTTGCTACAAACAAGAAATAAACGCTGAACAAGCATCTTGAAGTGACTTGAATATACTGGCAGAGCTGTCTCTGCCAGTATCACTATTTTATATTCAGTTTATTTACCACAACACTGTTTAAATTTCTTGCCACTTTCACATGGACAAGGGTCATTGCGACCTATATCTTTATACGGATTAACACTCTGCGCTTTTCCGCCAAGCATTGATTCATCAGCCGCTAATGCAACTTCCGTCACCATAAAATCAAGTTGAGGCAATAAATCACTGAGTGTCGGTGGTTGTTCGATTCCTGCAGCTTTCATTTCTGCCTGAGTTTGTTCTTCATCTACAGCCAACATAAATGTCGTTAATAACGCATGCAGCATTCTCAAAGCACCATCATTTAACGCAACATTATCGTACTGGGGTTCCACAAAAGGCCAAACTGTCATGAAGCCTTGTGCAAGACCAGATAAAGACCCACTATCAAGTTCAGAAATGGTGTATTCACTTCTCTGCAGCAGGTTATGCTGTTTATTAATATGGCCCACCAGTAGCGTTGCTACTTCGGCCTTATCAACCCCAACGGCATCACACCATAATTCAGGTTCCAGCGGTTTAACTGCAAAATTGGAAGCTAATATCGCACCTTCAAGAAATAGTGAAGACTCACCTTGCCAATCTTGTGGTAACTGAATTTTTTGCATATCTAAGATCTGTCATTTAATAAAAATGGTTAGATAGAATATATGAAAAGTACTCTCGCAGTAAGTAATTTTGCCGCACGGTAGATGAATCTCTATTAACTCTGTAGAATGCGCGATTCCTTATTTTTGAGTTGTTTTTTTTATGCGAGTTATACTTGGCCCAATGCAGGGTGTTCTTGATCATTTAATGCGTGAGATATTGACGGAGATTAATGACTATGATCTTTGCGTGACTGAGTTCGTTCGCGTTGTAGACCAATTGCTTCCTGAGCATGTATTTACCCGTCTCTGCCCGGAATTAAACACTCAAGCCAAAACAAAATCCGGTACGCCTGTTTACGTGCAATTACTTGGACAAGAACCCAACTGGATGGCTGAAAATGCCGTTCAGGCTGAAAATCTGGGTGCTTCTGGCATTGACCTCAACTTTGGTTGTCCAGCAAAAATGGTGAATAAAAGTCGCGGTGGTGCTGCTCTGCTCAAAGAACCTGAAAAAGTGTACCAAATAGTAAAAGCTTGTCGTGATGCCGTATCCACCGATACTCCTGTCAGTGCAAAAATTCGTTTAGGCTGGGAAGATCCAAATGAGTGTTTTGATATTGTTGATGCGATTGAACAGGCCGGTGCCAATGAAATAACGGTTCATGCCCGCACTAAATCTGGTGGTTATAAAGCTGAAGCGATAAAGTGGGAATACATAAAAAAAATAAAGCAACGTGTCTCTGTCCCTCTGATCGCTAATGGTGAGATTTGGAACTACCAAGATGGTCAAGACTGCATCGAAGCAACGGGTATTGACTCCTTAATGGTCTGCCGTGGTGCTTTTAATGTGCCTAACTTAGGTAACGTTGTTAAATACAATCATCAACCGATGAAATGGAATCAAGTTATCGCACTGCTTCTGCAATATTCTCAGTATGAGATAAAAGGCGACAAAGGGCTCTATTATCCCAATAGAGTAAAGCAATGGTTAGCGTATTTACGCAAGCAATACACAGAAGCTGACAACCTTTTTAGGGATATTCGTAAGTTCAATACCGCAGAGCCCATCGTCGAATATCTTTACCGCTATCAGGCTGCCTTGGCTTAATAGCTACAATAACTTAGAGCAACCTAATTGGTTGCTCTATAACTAAGTAACTTCAAGATGCAGGACTCAGAAGCTTCATCAACGAGTTTAGTTTAGTAATAAACTATCATCCGACAACTCTTCCCCTCGAACTTTCGAAAACATTTCCAGCAAGTCAGGTACTTGCATATTTGCTCGTTGATCACCATCAACATCTAAAACAATTTCGCCTTGATGCAGCATTACTGTTCGGTCACCACACGCTAGCGCATCTTTCATCGAGTGAGTGACCATCATAACGGTAAGATTGAACTCACTTACAATCGTTTTGGTTAAGTCGATGATAAATGCTGCCATTCGAGGATCGAGCGCAGCGGTATGCTCATCCAACAGCAGAAGTTTACTTTCCGACAGCGTCGCCATAACCAAGCTAACCGCTTGACGCTGACCACCTGAAAGAAGGCCAATATTATCTCCCAGGCGATCTTCCAACCCTAGCCCAAGAATACTAATACGTTCCTGAAATAGCTTACGTCGTTTACTAGACAAGCTATGGTGCCAACCACGTCGCTTGCCACGCATATAGGCTAGCGCCATGTTCTCTTCAATAGTTAAATCGGCACAAGTACCTGCTAGCGGGTCTTGAAATACACGAGCACATTGGCTAGCACGCTGATCAACAGTCTGACGCGTTACATCAAGATCATCAATCCGTACTCGTCCCCCAATCATCGGTGTTTCACCTGTTACAGCACCAAGTAATGTAGACTTACCTGCGCCATTCGAACCAATGACAGTTAAAAATTGATGCTCTGGCACTTCAATTGAGATCCCTCTAAGTGCTCTATTTTCCAAAATAGTCCCAGGATTAAACGTGACCTGAATATCTTCTAAATGGATCATGCAACTTCTCCTGATTGTTTAGCCGGCTGAGATACAACATTATTCTTAGCTGGCTTTAAGCCCTTTTTTGCTTTTAGGTTTCCTTTTATTTTTGGTGCAATCAGCGCAGCAGCAACCAACACCGCAGTGACTAAGTTCAGATCTGAAGCCTGAAGCCCAAACATTCCAGAACTAAGTGCAAATGCAACTGCCAGACGATATAGAACCGAGCCGACAATTACCGCTGTTACTGCAATCCAAATTTTTCTTCCGGGAATAATAGTTTGACCTAAAATCACCGCAGCCAAACCAACAACAATTGTACCCACTCCCGAGGTTACGTCAGCAAAGCTGTTTGTCTGCGCAAATAATGCTCCGGCAAAGCCAACAAACGCATTAGACAACGCAAGACAGAAGTAAGTATAAAAAGAAGTACTCGCTCCCTGAGATCGTACCATACGGGAGTTCACACCTGTAGCTCTGAGCCCCAAGCCAAAATCGCTATTTAGAAGTCGAACAATGAAGAAGGCGGAAACTAATACAAGAATTCCAACCACAAGCGGTCGGACATACATTGAGTCCCCCATAGCTTCAAACGGTGTCAAAATCGTGTCTGAGCCCAAAAGTGCAATGTTTGGACGGCCCATAATTCGGATGTTGATAGAAAACGCCGCGATCATGGTCAAAATAGAAGCTAAGAGATGTAATATACCGCACTTTACCGCGAGAAAAGCAGTTACCAATCCTGTCATAGCACTTGCAACTATGGCTAATAGCGTCGCAATCCAAGGGTCAACTCCTGAAACAATCGCTGTAGCGGCAACCGCTGCTCCCATAGGGAAACTACCATCGACTGTGAGATCAGGAAAATCTAAAACCCTAAACGTTAAATAGACACCGAGAGCGACCAAGCCATAAATCAACCCTATTTCCAGTGCGCCAAAGAATGCAAAAGCAGACATAAATACTCCTTTTCTGCTTAATGAGTGTACTGACAAAATATCGTCTATTTCATTGATCTATCCCAGAATGAAATTTAAGGTTTTGTCATCAATCAGGGCAGACATAAAAGTCTGCCCTATCTACTATTTTTATTTATTATTTAATCGCTGTTGCGCGATCTAATACTGATTGAGGAATCTCAATACCAAGTTTTGCAGCTGCCGTTTTGTTTATCACGATGTCAGAACCTTTTGCGATACGAACTGGGATATTTCCAGGCTCCTCACCTTCAAAGATTGCAGCGACATAATCTGCAGTTTGCACACCGATTTGGTAATAGTCGAAACCTAGAGCAGCGATTGAGCCCGCATCAATATAAGTTGTTGTTGCTGCAAAAACAGGCGTTTTAGCTTGGTTAGCCGCAATAGTCATACCTTCGATTGCGCTAGCTACTGTGTTGTCGATCATCGCATAAAGCACATCAGATTTTGCTGAGATAGCTTGAGTTGCACTCTGTACATCTGCACTCTTTAGCGCTGTCGCTTCTACTAACTCAAGGCCATTTTTTGCTACGCTTTCTTTAAGCAGCGTCATCAAGCTTACTGAGTTTGCTTCGCCTGGGTTATATACAACACCAATCGTTTTAACATTAGGCAAAATCTCTTTAATCAACTCAACATGCTGAGCAATTGGAGAAAGATCCGATAAACCCGTTACATTTTTTCCTGGTTTTTCTGTATTACTAACCAACTTGGCACCAACTGGATCAGTTACCGCAGTAAATACCACTGGGATATCACGTGTCGCTGAAACCAGAGCTTGAGCCGTTGGCGTTGCAATACCAACCAAAACGTCTGGACGCTCTCCTACAAATTGACGTGCTATTTGAACAGCAATCGCTGGATTACCTTGTGCGGTTTTAAAATCCAAATCTAGATTTTTTCCCTGCTCGTAACCCTTCGTCTTTAGCCCGTCTATAAGACCTTGTCGCGTCGCATCCAATGCTGGATGCTCTACAATTTGTGATATTGCAACTGTGAACGTTTTAGCTAAAACGCCAGTTGAAGAAAGTAGTGCTGCACCCGTCAGACACGCGGTTGCTATAATCTTGCTTGCCTTCATCTTGACTCCTTGATAAGCAAATATTTCTGTTTCAATCCCATGAGGTAATATTTTTATTTTTTACGTTGTACGTCTTTCTTTACGCTACGTAAACATTTTTACCAGTAACGAGGCAAGAATGGAAGTAGCTTTTTTATTTAATCGATAGAAATAAAAAATCTACTCACTGGGTAAAATACAGCAAAAGAATAAAATATGGATATTTATGCAAAAAATGGGGGATTGGGTTGTGGGTGATGGGCTATGGGTTATGGGCGATGGGTTATGGGCGATGGGCTATGGGTTATGGGCGATGGGCGATGGGCGATGGG
>DDQN01000034.1 GCA_002342685.1 Vibrio sp. UBA2441 | reverse complement strand
GACAACATCTTAACCGCTGGACCAACAACCACGTAAGCCAGAATGGCACAAATCATACCGATGATACCGGCAGAGAAGTTGTTCACCAGCATTTCAAAGCCACTTTTCACTTTACCGTGAATGGCTTCATCAAACTTCTTGATAGCTAAACCACCAAGAGGACCAACAATCATGGCACCCATGAACATTGGAATGTCAGTACCGACAATAACACCCATTGTGGTCACTGCACCAACGACGGCACCTCGGTCGCCAGCCACCATTTTACCACCGGTATAACCAATAAGTACGGGTAGTAAAAACTTGATCATTGGGCCAACCATGCTTGCCAATGTTTCGTTTGGCAACCAACCTGTTGGAATAAATAATGCGGTAATGAAACCCCATGCGATAAACGCACCGATGTTAGGCATTACCATATTGGAAAGAAAACGGCCAAAATTTTGTACCTTGACCTTAGCTTCTGGTGATAACATAAGAGTACCCCGTTCGTTGTTATTCAATATTTGCGTGTGTGCGGTTTCTGGTAAAAACCGTTGTTTGCTTAAGACACATTCAACTTAGCACACCAAATAATGAATTTCCGCCGAACGGGGATTTAGTGACAGCTATCACATAATGCAACATGCACAGCACAATTAAGCGTGATGAGCAGCGCATAAATGACTTGTTATTTTATTACATTTAATGGAGCGCCAAAAAGTCAATGTATTTTTACGGGCACAAATCACACTTTCGAACTTGTTAAATAAAAATTAATTGAGACATAAATCACAAATATAGAGCTTTAAAATCTTGATGCCTACCTGAGTGTGAGCTAGGTCACCATTGGTTTGGTATGGGATAGCCCAACACTCTAAGTTAATAAGCGCCACGTTAGCCATGGTAATTTTATTACAGTTTGAGTATTCAAGAGGAGTCTTTGCGCATTTCTTCATGATGCTAATTGACACGACAATGATTACACATTGCCGTCACACGAATTGATGTATTTAAAACAATCTATAAATCATACCTTTCCATCGAAAACTCGATACTATTTAATTGATATAAATACCCAATTATCGAGTCACTCGGTTTTAATTGTTTGATTCTAAACCTACAATAATGACTGAAGATGCAATGTGCTCTAAATTTGAGGTCATATGATTAATCCATCCATAAAAATAAAAATGCAAAGTGTTGGGCGCTTTCTATCTAACATGATACTGCCTAACATTGGTGCCTTTATTATCTGGGGTTTCATTACCGCATTATTTATTCCTACCGGCTGGCTACCGAATGAATCTCTTGCCCGCCTGATAGAACCTATGATCACCTACCTATTGCCTCTGTTAATTGGATACACGGGAGGAAAACTTGTTGGTGGTGATAGAGGAGCAATCGTTGGCGCTGCAACAACCATGGGTGCCATTGTGGGTACAGATGTGCCAATGTTTCTAGGGGCAATGATTGTTGGTCCGTTGGGTGGTTTAGCGATCTCATCTTTCGACAACAGGATTAAAGGGAAGATAAAAAGTGGCTTTGAGATGCTGGTAAACAATCTCTCTGCTGGCATTATTGGCATGATATGTACCATTTTATCTTTCTATCTGATTGGGCCGTTTGTAGAACTTCTTTCAGGTTTTTTAACTCAGGCAGTCAGTTTTCTTGTAGATAAAGGCTTACTTCCTCTTACCTCAATATTTGTTGAGCCTGCCAAGGTAATGTTCTTCAACAACGCGATTAATCACGGGATCTTTACTCCACTTGGGATTCAGCAATCCGTTGAACAAGGCCAATCCATTTACTTTATGATAGAAGCGAACCCCGGACCAGGTCTTGGAATACTTCTCGCTTATATTGTATTTGGCAGAAAAAATGTAAGACGCAGTGGTGGTGGTGCAGCAATCATTCATTTCTTCGGTGGTATACATGAGGTTTATTTCCCATATATCTTCATGAATCCCCGTCTAATTTTTGCGTTGATCGGTGGCGGTATGACAGGTGTGTTCACCTTGAGCATATTTAATGCTGGACTAGTAAGCCCAGCCTCTCCAGGATCTATTTTTGCCGTTTTACTAATGATGTCTAAATCGTCAGTAATAGGCGTACCAGTTGCAATTTTCCTTTCCACGCTCGTCTCATTTCTCATTGCTTCCGTTTTGTTAAAAACTCAAAATAACAATGAGCCTGACGCTTAGTTCAGAAAAACCATCAACACAACCAACGATAATAGTACTGATTAATCTGTTTATATAAAAAAGGCAAGTCACATTGTGACTTGCCTTTTAACCAATTGATTTCTAATTAATTAGATTAGAGAAATCGCATCTTGCGCAATTACTAACTCTTCATTGGTAGGTATCACCATCGCCACAGGGCTATCTTTCTGGGTGATTATACCGCTATTTCCAAATCGAGCTGCTTCGTTTGCTTCTTTGTCTTCTTTGTAACCAAGAAGATTTAAGTACCCAAGAATTTCACTGCGGATTGGCAATGAGTTTTCACCGATACCACCAGTGAAAATAATACCGTCTAAGCTATCTAGCGGAATCATATAAGAGCCGATGTATTTAGCCACACGGTAGGTAAATACCTGAAACGCTAACTTAGCACCCTCATGACCTTCTTCCATCGCTTCTAGGATGCCACGAGCATCACTGGTTAAGCCTGAAACACCCAAAAAGCCTGAGTTTTTGTTTAACTCATTGAAGATTTGGTCCTGAGACCAACCTTTTTTAAGCAAAAACTCAATAATTCCTGGGTCTAAATCACCACAACGTGTGCCCATCATTAAACCAGCCAAAGGAGTAAAGCCCATGGAAGTATCAACACTTTTACCATTCTGAATAGCACAAACCGAAGCACCGTTACCTAAGTGAACGGATATAAAGCTAGATTCTTCAACTGGCTTATTAATCACCTTAGCAGCCTCACCACATACATAAAAGTGGCTGGTACCATGGAAACCATAACGGCGAATCGCGTAATCTTTATATAGTTTATTAGAGATTGCACCAGTAAATGCTTTTGCAGGCATCGTCTGGTGGAAAGCAGTATCAAAAACAGCGACTTGAGGTAGTGAAGGAAAAGCTTCTAAGGCCGCTTTGATGCCTAGAATATTAGCTGGGTTGTGCAGAGGAGCCAGGTCTTGGACAGCTTCGATATCAGCAATCACTGACTCATTAATCAGTACTGACTTAGTGAAAGTTTCACCGCCATGCACTACTCGATGCCCTACTGAAACAATGTTATCAGTCAAGCCAAGCTCGCTAACTAAATCAACCAACTTACTGATTGCTGCTTGGTGATGATTACCCGGTCCGGTAATCGCAACTTCAGATTTCTCACCTTGATACTTCCAGCTCATACGAGCATCTTCAAGGCCAAAACATTCACCTAATCCACTTAAAACTGCCTCTCCGGATTGGGCATCGATAACGGCGAATTTTAAGGACGAACTTCCTGAGTTGAGAACAAGCACGAAGTTGTTTGACATGAATTTCATTTCCTATGCAGAGTAGTTTTACGCTGTAGCGTCCGATTTGTTAAACCATTATTCAATATTTTTTGAATGTTTCAACTTTAATTGAACAAAACCTACCCTGCCATTGGTTTTTTATTGATGCTGATCAACTTTTGAATTATTTTTAGCATGAAATAAAACACCATAAACAAAGTACTACATTAATTTTATCATTTGATTGCATATCTATTAACAAATCAGTCGCGATAACAGCCGATCTTTACTAGTATGAATCATCCGCCTTTTTACACAATCTAGGAGCATGGAATGCAATTGATTATTGGAGAAAAAAATTATTCTAGCTGGTCTTTACGCGCATGGTTCATGATCGCTAAAGCAGGATTAGATTTTCAGGAAATACTTCTCCCTTTGGATACTGAACAGTTTTATCGTGAAATTGTTAAATACAATCCCGCAGAAAAAGTACCAACACTTATCGACAATGATATTACGGTATGGGATTCACTTGCTATTTGTGAATACGTCAATGAAACCTACCTCAATGGAAACGCTTGGCCTTCAACACCAAAGCTAAGAGCAAAAGCTCGCGCAATTGCATCAGAAATGCATTCTGGTTTTAACGCCGTTAGAAATGAATTGCCAATGAATATTAGGGCCACGCGACATGTCGACTTATCCGATGATGCTATCAAAGACATCATCCGAATAGATAAGATTTGGTCACAACAAATGGACAACTATGCGGAGAAAGGGGGTTGGTTATTTGGAGACTGGTCCATTACAGACGTTATGTTTATTCCAGTGATCATGAGATTTAAAACTTATCAGGTGCAACTTTCTGAAAAATCTCAGGCATATATGGCGTTTGTATTGAAGGATCCTGAGTTGAACCGGTGGATTGCTGATGCCTTGAAGGAAACCACGATTGTGGCTATGGATGAAGCAGGTGTAGACGTTTAGCGCTAATTAATCGATAGACCCTTAGAAACAAAAAAACCGAGCTATTAAGCTCGGTTTTTCATTAAATTTTAGCGTTATTTATGCTTCGCTGCGGCGTGAACCACGGTTATCACTTTTTCCAGCAGCATTGCCATGTCCGCGTTCGCCACGATAGTTGCCTCTGTGATCTCCACCGCGGTTTCTATCAAAACGACGCTCGCCGTCTTTATTACCACCACGGTTTCCGCGATTACCTTCACGGTTTCCATCTCGGCCACCTTCACGATTGCCTTCACGGTTTCCACGGTAACCACCGCCGTCACGACGACCTGCACCATCTCTACGACCGCCGCCGCCTTCGCGACGACCACGAGACTCACGGAAGTCATCAAAATCACAAACTACCGCGCCTACTTCTTTCTGGCGAATACGAAGTTTGTTTAGTTTTCCTGCCGTATCAGAGTTCATCGCTTTTGGTAACTGAACAAAAGTATGACCTTGAGCTAGTTTAATTGCGCCGATAGAGCCTTTAGTCAAGCCAACTTCGTTAGCTAATGCACCAACAATATCTTTAACCTGAACGCCTTGCTCACGACCAACCTGAAGCTGATAAGTATCCCAGTCTTGGGTTCCGAAGTTACGACCTTCACCACGACGAGAATCACGACCGCCTTCACGACCACCACCTTCACGGCGATCTTTACGACGTTGTTTATCACGCTCAATCGCAGCAATAATTGGATCCGGGCCTTTATAAAATAACGGACGCTTACCTTGAGCACGTTTCAGTAGCATAGCTGCTAACGTTGTTGCATCAATTTCTAACGTTTCTTGTAATTTCTCAACAAGCTCTGCAAAATTTTCAAGAGAAACACTTTCTTTCTCTGTTTCAAGTTCTGCACCTAATTTTTCCAAACGAGATTCTGCAACTTTATCACGCAGTGGAAGTTGGATTTCTTCCATGCTTGAACGAGTAACACGCTCAATAGTGCGAAGCATACGAATTTGGTTAGTACGAACCAGAAGAATCGCTTTACCCTTACGCCCAGCACGGCCTGTACGACCGATACGGTGGATATAAGACTCAACATCGAAAGGGATATCGTAGTTAAATACGTGAGTAATACGAGGAACATCTAGTCCACGTGCAACAACATCTGTCGCTACAAGAATATCAATTACACCTTTTTTGATGTGATCTACTGTTCTTTCACGTAAAGACTGAGGGATATCACCGTGCAATGCCGCAACTTTAAAGCCACGAGCAGACAGGTAATCAGCCAGACGTTCTGTATCCTGACGGGTACGAACAAAAACAATTGATGCATCGGTTTCTTCAGTTTCAAGAAGACGAGTCATTGCTTCATCTTTCTCGACACCTTTTACCACCCAGTACTGTTGTTCTACTTTATCTACAGTGTGGTTACTGCCGGCAACATCAACATGAGCTGGTTCGCGCAAGAAACGGTCAACAATTTTCTTAAGCATTGGAGGCATTGTTGCAGAGAACATTACACGTTGGGCTGTATCTGGTGCATGTTCCATAATAGCCGTAACATCGTCAACGAAACCCATATTAAGCATTTCGTCGGCTTCATCCAGAACAAAAGTTTTAACTTCATCTAGATGTAAGCGATCACGGTTAATCAAGTCTTGTACACGACCTGGCGTACCGACAACAATATGAGCGCCAGATTTAAGTGCACGCATTTGATCTACGATAGAAGCGCCACCGTAGATTTCTAATACTTTAAGACCTTTAATATTACGGCCAAGGTTTTTGATCTCAGCAGCAACCTGAATAGCTAGCTCACGTGTAGGTGCTAAAGCAACAGCCTGAGGCTTATACTGTTTAAGATCTATCTTATTTAGAATAGGTAAAGAAAATGCTGCTGTTTTACCTGTACCTGTTTGTGCTTTACCTAGCGCATCACGACCTTCTAATAAGAAAGGAATAGAAGCTGCCTGAATTGGCGTAGGAGAAACAAAGCCCATTTCATCTAGGGCAGACAATAGGGTGTCATTCAGCTCTAAATCACTGAATTTAATATCGGAATCTTGCATTGGGATCCTAATTTATCAATTTAACATCGGTCCCATGTGCTCTTCCAATTCCAATACCGTCCAGTACTGAATCCATTCAGGTGAAGAAGTAGTATAAAAACGCAACAAGCCGCTTGGGACATCTCTAAGGGGGCGAGATAATGCCTCATAAAATGACAAAAATCCAGAAAAAATTGAAATACATCACACTTTTGTCTGTTTTTTTAAAAATAGTTCATATAAACGTCAAAGAATGCAGATTATCCGCTCGTTCTATTCCCCCTCCCTTGTTTCCATGCTTTCAAATCACCCCCATTTAGCATAATTCAATCCTAAATGCCCGGTAATGAAAAGTTGGTTGAGTATATACTCAAGTGACCTCAAGATGCAGGGTTCAGAGCTTCTTGAAGTTACATGAGTATAGAACACATATCGGAAAAATGGCCGCATAAAGCGGCCAGAAGAAGCAAAAAAGCGATATTAATAACCGTCTGCAATATATTCTGGCATCACGGTTAATTTACCTGTCGCTACGCCTCCTTTTATTGTTACTGTTAATGTTTCTGAATGTTCTAATGTTACAGGAACAAGTGGTTTTACCATCTCACAAACTTCTGCAGCATCAATACCTGCCGCCAATAGAGTATCTCCTATTTTGAGATCCAATTTAACATCAGCGCCAAGCCCCGAAGTCATAATACGAAAACCAACCAGTTTTAATCCTTGTGGTATATGCAATATCTCTACAACATCATTTTCCGCGGTAGGGGAAAGTGTTAACTCCGCTATCGCCAAAGAGATATTCCCATGAGAACTAACACTACAGTCGTGCATCGTAGTTGAAGTGATCATAGACATATTAACCTCCTAATAAAAACAAAGGTATGTGCGGTTATTTATTAATAACGGCAACAACTATGTCGTAATCGGCTGAAATTTAGTTCAAATTTCACAACCGCCTCCTTAAATCAAACGAATCTCGTTAGCGAACCACCACTAACATGTTAAGTATAAACAATGCATCAGGATTTTGTTTTTTTCTCGGCATTGAATACTTGCTGAGCAAGGCCGTAATGCGTAGATTGAGTCACTAGTGACGAATAAGGGAGTCCAAACGTGTTTTCTTATCTTCTTGAAATGGTATGCATTGTCGCTTTTGCACTCAGCGGTGTAATGGTGGATTCAAATCGTGGAAAAGATATTATTAGTGTCTTGTTGCTCGGCTGGGTGACGGCCTTAGGTGGAGGCACACTGAGAGATATCATTATTAATGCTGAGCAGGTTTTTTGGATTAGAGACCCTACCTACTTCTGGGTTGCGTTAACAAGTGCCTGTGTTGGTTTTTTTCTCATCACAGAAATACGTAAATCAAAAGTAGAAAAAATGGTTATATTTTTTGACACCATCGGCGTTTCGTTGTTTTCTGTCTTAGTGACCGCAAACTTATATTCAGCGGGGTATGCCGCTTATGTTGCTATAATTATGGGCATGATCACCGCCATTTTCGGAGGTGTCATCAGAGACATACTGGCTCATCGTTTAAACATGTTCAACAATACCGAACTCTACGCTACGCCTGTTATTTTAGGCTGCTGCTTATTCATATTAATGAGCAATATGGGTGTTGAAGAACATCTTTCAGCCATTTTTTGCATGCTATTTATTGTAATAATGCGCTTATACGTAATCGTAAAACAGGTTCGATTCCCCAAATTCTTAATCTTAAAATAATGAGATATTATTGAAGAGCAAAGTCAGTAGCCAAACGACATTACATGTGGGATTTTGTATTTATTGAAAAAGTTGTCTTCATGATGAAGACAACTCACTTAAGTGCTCATAATTCAAATTCTCGGTTACTCAGTAGCTTCGTGAATCGCCTCTTTCGTACTCTTAACAGCTTCATTAGTAGTCTGTTTTGTTTTACTCCAAATAGTAGACGAGTCTTTTTTGGCACCTTGCCATGTTTCTGCGCATCCGCTAAGGAGTAGTGCAATAGCTACAGTAGTAAGCGTATATTTCATTCAGTTTACCTCAACTTATAGAACATCTTTCAATGCGAATTAATCTCTTTTGCTAATCAGTCAACCAGAACAGAATACTCATATACTTTTTTCTAGGGTGACTTATTTTCAAATATGTCGTTATTAATAATAATCATACCACTTCCATTATTTACAGGCTTCTACTCTTTAGACAGATTGATTAGCTAATCACAGTGATAACTCTAATACAATTCTAATCAAACTTTCATTGTTTATACCTATAATTCGAAGTATCACCATCTTGATTACAGTTATACTTTCTCAACATAACCTTGTACTATGTGAAACAGTAAAATTTTTAATCATTAATTCCGCAAAGCATTGCCCTGCAACAATATTGGCTTCGTGTTGGGCATACATTTTGAAGGGATTAATCCTCTTTTAAAATCAAAGGCATAGAATTCATCAATGTTTCAAGATAACCCCCTTCTCGCTCAGCTAAAACAGCAAATCAAAGAAAACATTCCAAAAAAAGAGGGCACTATCAAGGCCACAGATAAAGGCTTTGGCTTTTTAGAGGTAGACAGTAAACACAGTTACTTCATCCCACCTCCCTATATGAAAAAGTGTTTACATGGGGACAAAGTGATTGCGTTAATTCGCACTGAAAACGATAAAGAAGTTGCTGAACCTGACGAACTTGTTGAACAAAGCCTGACTCGATTTATCGGTCGTGTAAAAATGTTTAAAGGTCGACTAAATGTTGTACCAGACATTCCTCAGCTTAAAAGACTCTCTTTAAAGGCAAAAGCGAAAAAAGGACTAAACCCTGAAACGTTAGCCGAAGGAGACTGGGTTGTTGCCCATATTACTCGCCACCCTTTAAATGGTGATAATGGTTTTTTTGCCGAGATCAGTGAAAAAATCACTAATGCAGATGACAAGATTGCGCCGTGGTGGGTTACGCTCGCACAAAACGACCTACCAAACAGTGAGCCTGACGGCATCGAACATTGGCAGATCAATGATGACGAAAGCCTCAAACGCATAGATATGACCAATATTCCATTTGTCACCATAGATGGAGAATCAACCAAAGATATGGATGATGCTCTGTTCGCAAAAAGAAATGACAACGGTGATTTTGAGTTAACCATTGCTATTGCCGATCCAACGGCCTATATCGCCCCTGATGATGAAATGGACAAAGTAGCACGTGAACGTGGTTTTACTATCTACTTGCCTGGGCGTAACATTCCTATGTTACCCAGAGAACTCGCTGATGATTTGTGTTCATTGATAGAGGGAGAAGTTCGCCCCGCTCTATGTTGTACAGTCACGATCAAACAAAACGGGTCTATCAATGATGATATTAAATTCTACGCCGCTAACATAAAATCTCATGCTCGTTTAGCTTATGGACAGGTCTCAGACTGGATAGAGCATAGCGACAATCAAGATTGGCAACCTGAAAGCACAATCAAAAACGTACTCACTGACTTATATGAGTTTTCTAAAGCTCGCGCATTATGGCGAGAAGAAAATGCGGTCGTTTTTCCTGATCGCCCAGATTATCGATTTGAATTAAGTGATGATAATGACGTTATTCGAATTCATGCAGACGAACGAAGAAGTGCCAACCGACTAGTAGAAGAAGCTATGATTACCGCCAACATCTGTGCTGGTAAGGTCTTAGCATCTTCATTCTCTACTGGTGTGTTCAATACTCATTCAGGATTTAAACCCGAAAAACTGAAAGATGTAATAGCGCTAGTGAACCCTGATTCCGAGTTACCTTTTACCAAAGAAAGCATCACTAATCTGGATGGTTTTAGTGCATTGCGTCGATGGCTAAATGGTCAAGAAACCAGCTATTTGGACAATCGTATTCGTAAATATCAAGCCTATAGCGAAATATCCAACAAAGTTGAACCTCACTTTGCAATGGGTCTGGACATTTATGCTACATGGACATCTCCTATTCGCAAGTATGGAGACATGATCAACCATCGTCTGCTAAAGGCACATATCCTTAACAAAGCGCCACAGCAAGCACCTGACAATGATTTGGGCGATGAACTATCGGTACACCGTAAACATCATAAAATGGCAGAACGAAACATTGCCGATTGGCTGTATGTTCGTACATTACAGAATGAACCTGCTAATGGAACGGTCTATCAAGCTGAAATTTTTGATATAAACAGACCAGGCATGCGTATTCGTATATTAGAAAACGGTGCCACAGCATTCGTGCCAGCATCATTAATCCTTGATAATAAACAACGTATTGAATGCAGTAGCGAAAATGGAACGGTTTCTATCGACAAAGATCACGTTTACAAACTTGGTGATGTGATAGAAGTAGTACTTGCAGAAGTACACGTGGAAAACCGTAATATCGTAGCAAGACCAACGCAATCATTTGCTGATACCGTAGATAAACCAACTACAAAAGACGCATAAGAATGATTAACAAAGAAGAAGGCACCGGTTTTGTGCCTTTTTAATTAAGCAGTGAAGAATATATGTCACGAATAACGATTTATAAGCATGAAATTTTTGTTGCTCGGAAAAGAGATCGCTACCCTGTCACTCAGTGCGGCGTTGTTTTTATAAGAGAGGGGACACTCTCATATAAAACTAGGGATGAGAAACAATACCAGCTAAATGCTGGTGAATTTACTATCTATCATTCCGATCAATTAAGGGAACTCGAGTCTTTTACTGATGAAGGTCATTTCTTGGCCGATGTTATTACTTTTGAACCAAGCTTATTCCGACAGTTTTGCGATACACTTTCCTCAAGCAATCAATCAGTTACAGAGTTAGACCACGATGTTTTTTCTTTAAATAGCAATCACCAGACAGCCATGGAAACCTTGCTATTATTGATTAAAACTAAGCAATCCGAAAACAGTTCAGAATTAACGCTAGAAGCGCTTGCTCAAGCATTATTGTTTGAGATAATTCACATCGCACCTAACTTACAGCCACTTGTTCGTAGTGCATGCAATCAAAATACTGCTCAAAAAGTCATTGGTTTTATAGAGTTGAATATAGAAAATGATGTTTCACTCGAAATGACAGCACATTTCTTAGGAATGTCGATAGCAACACTCAAACGGCGACTCGCAGCAGAAGACCTAAGCTTTTCTCAGATATTAAAAGTTAAACGTGTAAACCATGCAGCAACAAAATTAAGGCTATCTAACAAATCAATTGCCCAGATAGCTTTTGAGTCAGGATTCAAAAGTGCCGCCCACTTTAGTACCGCTTTTAAAGGGGTTCAGGGCATGACTCCCAAAGAGTTCCGCCAGCATATAACACAGCGATAACCATCAAAAAAGGAGAACGCAATGTTCTCCTTTTTAGTATTTTCTTTTTTATTAAAGCCAAAATCACCAAATGAGTTGGTATGGATCGTGTTCTATCTCATTTAACAAAACCTTAAAATCAGGTTTAGCGGATAAATAAGGGTACGGTGACCAAGCGATTAACTCGGCACTATTTTCCTCTCTTTCTGCTAAAAACAGTTTCCACTGTTTGACATCTGAATCAAATTCCAACTTGGCTACTGGGTGTTCATAATTGATATGGACGGAATCCAATAAAAAACAAAGTTTTGTAAATAAAACACCTTCTTCGTAAATCTCGTATTGTACTTTTCCCAGCTCTGCAGGAATGTTCTGATTACGATTTGTGCACATAACTCGTACGGCTTTCTCAAGTCGAAATTGTTCGATCTCAGATATATACATCGTACTACCACCTTTACCGGCACCTAGTTTGTATTTTAACAATTTAATTAGCATTTTGTATACTTAAGCAATCGCTAAAACACAATAATCATCATAAACCAGTTTCACAAAACTGACATAACCGAACGATAGAATACATCCCAGCTAGTTTAATAGGCAAATTTCGGCTTTTTTGTTTGGTTGAATACTTGCCACTGACGTATATTTTTATTCAGGAGAATTTTATGTTCCGTGTTGTATTAGCAACGCTTCTTTTCACAACTGCTTTGATCCCCGGTGTCGGGGCTAAAGAAGTTAATGTATCTGGTTCGACATCAGTGACACGCATAATGGATGTACTCGCTGAAGAATTTAATGCGACTCACGACTCTTCGTATGTAGCAGTGCAAGGTATTGGTTCAACGGCTGGCGTCACCATGGTAAAAAAAGGTGTCGCGGAAATAGGAATGAGCTCTCGCTACCTGACAGAAGCGGAATATAATCAAGAACTAACGTTATTAACCATTGCCTATGATGGCCTTGCCATTGTTGTAAACCACGCGAATCCAATTAAAAATATTACCCGAGAGCAACTATTCAATATCTACAAAGGTAATATTACCAACTGGAAGCAGCTTGGTGGACAAGATCGTCAAATCGCGGTAGTAACACGCGAGCAGTCTTCTGGTTCTCGTAGCAGTTTCGAATCGCTGCTCGGATTAACTCGAATAGTCAATAATCGTCAGGTGTCTGACATCAATCCGGCTAATTTGGTTGTAAATAGCAATAGCATGGTGAAAAGCATTGTAAACCATAACCCGCAGGCTATCGGCTTTGTGTCGGATGGTTCAGTCGATAATTCCGTGAAAGAAATAAGCTTTGAAGGTATTAAAGCAACTCCTGCTAATATCTCGTCACAAAAATACCAGCTTTCACGCCCCTTCATCATTCTTTATCAGAACCAAAAAATCAGTAAAGATGGGCAAGATTTTGTTGATTTCATTCAATCGGACACCGCAAAGCTACTCATTCATCAATATGGTTATACGCCGGTTAAATAATATCTTAAAAGCAAAAGAGCTGACCTAAGTCAGCTCTTCACGTATCCATTACAGCAATAAATTAGAAATAGAGTCGGATTACCGAGATTACAACGCAACCTGGTCTGCGAACACCATCAATTTCCACCTTCATTTCACGCTCAACTTCCAACCCTTTCTTAATTGGCGTTACTTTAAGTAGTTTACTGCGGGTTCTTATATTATCGCCCGATTTTACAGGATACGGGAAACGAACCTGATTCAGCCCTACATTTACTACCAACCGTGCTGTCGGGAATTGAGAGTTTTCTGGATCAACGCTATCTGTCATTCGTGAAAGCATAGAAAGCGTTAAGAAACCGTGCGCAACTGTCGTTTTAAATGGAGACTCTTCGGCAGAACGCTCTGGATCGGTATGTATCCACTGCATATCTTCCGTTACTTTACCAAAGGCGTTAATACGATCTTGTGAAATAGAGATCCAATCACCTACGTGAATCTCCTCATCGAGCTTGGCGTGCAATTCACTAAATACTTTTTGCGCCGCTGGGCTTAACTCTATTCGCTCTTCTGCTACAGAGTGCTGTTCTTCATTTACTGCTGGCAATAATGCGTGTTCACGAAACCATTGTGCCAACGGCGTTTCATTTGCTTTATTCACAAAATCGCTCCAGTAATCGAGCAATACTGGAGACATATATTCTTTAATTTCGAAAGGATGTTTTGCCAAAGATTCACTTTTATGCTTAAGCATATCAACGACTTTCATATAAATCCTTAGTTATTCTTAACTCATCGGTTGAGTTCTATTCCCGTAATTTTGAACAAGTTCACAAAATGATGCAAACACTTTCGAGCGAACACATGTATTCCGAACACCGTTTTATTTATAAAAATCAATTAGATAATCAATAGAACATTATTTTATTAACTAATTACTAACTGATCTGATGACATACTTATAACGGTTGAAATGAACAAAACTTTAATTTCTCATTTTTTCAATTATTAAAATTCAAATATCAGCCTCAAACCTTGCGCTATTAACTATGTTTAAACTATGAACTTCTTTTCTAACTAAACGATTGGCATCATGGTAATGATAATTATTATCATGTAAATTTAGTTAGGCCTTGAGTAAAGAGAATAACAACATGATAGAAAAAGTATCCAACTGGTTAGCCAGAGACCCAGACCAAAGAACACGCGAAGAACTTCAGTACCTCCTTGATACGAAGTTATACAGTGAACTGGAAGATAGATTTCGTACCCGACTGGCTTTTGGTACCGCTGGGCTTCGGGGACTAGTAGGCTGCGGTCCTAATCGCATGAATCGCCTTGTTATCCAGGAAACCGCGACTGGTCTCGGTCATTATCTACTCGATAATATAGAACATGCCTCAAGCCGAGGGGTTGTAATTGGTTATGATGGCAGAACCGATTCGCAACAATTTGCTCATGATACTGCCGCTGTTTTAACCGCTCTGGGTATAAAAGTATTTCTTACCCATAAAATAGCAGCGACACCGATTGTCGCCTATGGCGTTAAGCATTTAAATGCCGCGGCAGCCGTAGTCGTCACTGCCAGCCATAACCCTCCCGAATATAACGGCTTCAAAGTATACTGGGAAAATGGGGCACAAATAATTCCTCCTCACGATACTGGTATTGCAGCAAGAATAGAGCAAGCTGCTATCAAACCAATTCCTTTGATCTCACTGGATGTTGCTGAAAGACGCAATTTACTGGTTTGGTTAAAAGATGATTATTATGAAAGTTACCGTCAAAGTATAAACAACAACCCATTACTTGCAGCCACTACATTCAAGCAGGTTTCTTTGTCGTACACTGCCATGCATGGCGTCGGCGCGGAAATGGCAGAAACCTTGCTCGATGACGCCGGATTTAAACATGTTCATTCCGTTTCAGAGCAGCGTGAACCTGATGGCCGCTTTCCCACCATCAATTTCCCAAACCCCGAAGAAAAAGGGGCAATGGATATGGTAGTCGCTCTCGCTGATTCTGTTGGTGCTGATTTGGCTTGTGCCAACGATCCGGATGCCGATCGCTTTGCCGTTGCAGCGCGAAAAGCCGAAGGCAATTACCAAATGCTAAGCGGTGATCAAGTTGGCACGCTTTTAGGCCATTACTTGCTCAGCAATACTGATGCAAACAAGAAATTAGTAGGAAACACCATTGTTTCGTCGCGTTTACTAGAACATATTGCGATATCTAAGGGCGCAAGCTATTACCAGACGCTAACTGGATTTAAATGGCTCACCAATGTCGCAATGAATCTTGAACATGAAGACAAGCAATTCCTGTTTGCTTACGAAGAAGCATTGGGTTACACCATTGGTAATAATGTGTGGGATAAAGATGGCTTGTCCGCACTTGTCGCGTTTGCTCAGCTTACCGACCGACTAATGGAACGGGGCAAAACGGTGTGGGATCAGTTAGAAGATATCTACCGTGAACACGGTTTCTACCTAAATGCACAACGTAGCATTGCTCTGGCTGCTGACTCACCCCCTATAGGTGATAAGTTAAGAGCAACTCCCCCTGTTCAAATAGGTGGCAAAAAGGTCACTGTTATTGAAGATCTCAAAGCATCTTTACGCTTTGTTACAGGAGGAACAACCGAAGCCATAAATCTTCCAGCCAGTGATGTGCTTATCTATCATCTAGACGATCAATCACGGGTCATTGTACGACCATCCGGTACAGAGCCGAAGTTGAAGTGCTACTACGAGGTCATTCACAATTTTGTTGGTACCATGACTTATGATGAAGTGCACCTTCAGGCAGAGGCAAGAATGAACCAGCTAATTGAGGCACACCAAAGCAGTCTTCAATAGCTCGTTTAACACTACCCAAAAGGCGGGTGAGCTCTATAAAAAGATGTACTTGAGCAACTCGCCTGATATCCTATAGTCAGTATCATCTTACCGACGACAATGTATGACCTTTTCTACGCTTAACCTAAGTCCAGCGCTATTAGCTGCACTGCCTTCACAAATAGAATCTCCTACCGAAATTCAGACATTAACGATTCCAATAGCAGCAAGTGGAAAAGATATTCTTGCAACGGCTCAAACCGGCAGCGGCAAAACTTTCGCCTACGGGCTTGCTCTGCTAGAAAAGATCAAACGCGATCCCGCTAAAGCTCATGCCCTTGTTTTGTTGCCTACCCGAGAGTTGGCCAATCAGGTAACCCAAGCTCTCTCATCTGTTGCTAAAAAGCTCGATTTACACGTCATTACCCTAAGCGGTGGCATAGACAAAGACATTCAAATAGAGCAATTGAAATCGTCACCAGAGATTATAGTAGCGACCCCCGGTAGATTGCTCGATTTAATCAACACAAACGAATTGGAATTAACTCGTGTAAACAGCGTTGTTCTCGATGAAGCAGATAGACTATTAGATATGGGCTTCTGGCCCGATGTTCAGCGCATATTAGAACAAGTGCCACATCCGCACCAAACGCTGCTTTTCTCAGCAACTATGCCAGACACACTGGAGTCTTTGGTTAAAAACATCTTAAAACAACCCGTTGCTATTCAGGCCAATAAATCGAATAGCGTAGTAGAACAAATTGAAGAACAGCTGTTTCTAGTCAACAAAGGCAGCAAAGCCAATGCGCTAATTCATCTGATAAAACAGCACCAATGGCAACAAGTGCTGGTTTTTATTGGTGCTCGTGACAATGCAGATGCCTTAGTTAAAAAACTCACCAAAGCTGGCATTCATACCGCAGCTTTGCATGGTAATAAACAACAAAATGAACGCGAACAGACACTAGCAAATTTTAAAGACAAAAAGATCCAAGTATTAATTGCGACAGATATTCTTGCTCGCGGTATTCATGTAGACCTCTTACCGGCGGTTATTAACGCTGAACTACCAGCGGACCCAACGGTTTATGTACATAGGGTAGGACGTACAGCAAGAGCAGGAGAAGAAGGATTAGCGATTTCACTGGTGTGTCATGGTGAAACTGACTACCTGCAAGCCATTCGAAACTTAACCCAGCGAGCTCTTCCTCTGCAAGAGCTTGCCGAGTTTCCAGTAACTGATAAGCCATCAACTGGCGAAGGAAAGCGCGCTCCCAGAGATAAACAAGCAAACCGAAGAACAACAAAAAAAACCAGCATAAAACAGTTCAAAGGGAAACCTAAACGCTAGTTGTATTACTCTCGATAATTAGGTTCGCTGCAAGATTGTTCTCGATAATTAAGTTCGCATTAATTAATGCTTATAATAATGAAGAATAAAACCCGATGGGAAGCACTACCACTTTTTAATCAGTCTTCCCATCAAGTTCGGGTGATATGACCAACAGTGATCAAACATGGCCATCAGTTGAGGGTTGCCATATTTGGACAAGCTTATAGCATGAAACCGGTTGTGGCCTTGCTGCAATTTTTTTACTTTTTCGGCGACTTCTTCTTGCTGCTTAGGCGCAATAAAGTCAGACAACACTACCATATCAGCATTACGATATTTCCCGCTGCTCATAAGCTCAACCGACTTAATCAGTACTGGCTCCAGTTCTGTGCCGCCATGAAATTGATAAGAGAGAAAATCACTGGCTTCTCGCAAACCATCTTGTCTGGTCAGCTCGTAGGTGATCTGCTCGGTTGAAAAAAGGATCACATAACAATCACGCTCTTCAGCCAAAGCAATTTGCATAAGTGCATAAGCCATTGCTTTTGCACACTGCTCTGGAAAACCACTCATAGAGCCCGAAGCATCAACACAAATGATAAACGGGCCTTTTTCGATATCGGCTTGGCGGTTATCTAGTTTACGGGATTTCACCTTACGTAATTTGCGTGACTTTCCCTGAACTTTATAGTTCAACAAACGTTTATCCACTAAATGTTTATAAAACACCACTTCCAGCTCTGGATAGGCTAAAAACATCGCTTCATTGGGCAACATTTTGTTCAAATCGTCACTTTCATGAATACCGATAATATCGTCTGCCGCTTCGTCGCTTTTCTCTTCAACCATTTTAACTTCTTCGGCAGGGCTTAGTAGAAGGCTTGGATCCGAAACTTCGCTGGCCATTCTTCCCAATTTTTCAGCTATCGCTTTAAGCTCTCTGTTCTTCTTTAAGAACTCAGCATATCGTTTGATAGTGGTAACATCATTTTTTGATAACTTAGCCGCTGCCATGTCCCATAAACGCCCTACAGTACCGCTATCACCAGCCTCGGTCACCTTATCCATATTTTTCATGGTTTCGATGCGCTGATAGAGGTCAGCCAGAAACTTCTCTTTATCGGCCTCTAGTTCCGCGATCTCAGCCTGCTTTATAGAATTAGACAAGCTTTTGTACCACTGTTCACAGAAGTAATGCGGAAAAACGGGGTTATGAATGCCTTTGTTTTTTTCTAATAATTTCTTAGCTTTGTTATAAAAAGGAGAGTGTCTATCCAACTTATTTATGATATCAGTAATGCGGTCATAAAAAGTTTCTTCGTTCAGATGTATAGCTTCTTGATAAAGAGTGAGCTCTTTCTGAAATCGTTCTGTTTCGCAAACACGGGAAATGCGTCTTTTAACACTACTTCGCCATTTCGTAATATGCGTTTTTACAGAGACTTTAAGTGCCCTATTTTCTGGTATCATCAATACCTGAGACCGACCAATAAGATCGTTCATAGCAGAGTCAACAATACCCGACTCTGCTATCATCATGGCTAAATTAAGTCCGTCTGCACCTAACATGTTAAGACCTTATGCAAAAAACTGATTCAGATTTTTAATCCGAAGCATCGTTTTTTCACTGCTTTCTTTAATCTCATCAATTGATTCGGTCAATGAGTGCAAGCTGCTCTCCATTCTTGTGGGTATATCCACATCCAGAAAGCTATGAGGTAGTGCCCCGTGAAAATCAGAGCGAACTTGTCTAAGTTGATATTCTGCTTTGGTAATCAGAGCGATTGCCTTTTCAGCTTTAGCGTTCCAGCCTTCATAGGATTCATCACTCAGCCCTTCTGTTGTGACTATTCCCGCCAGTACTGAGCGATTCGCAATATCTTTAACAACTAAGCTGTTAGTGGCATTCAGGTCAAAACGAATTCGGCACATATTGCTGTTCTGGTTGACGTACCCGTAAGCATCTCCACCGCCCTCCCGAATAACTTTTTCAAGTTCATCTTTGGCAACATAAATCCATCGGCTATCACCTTTTTCCGCTTCATTTACCGACATATTGCTCTGCAGCAGTACCAGTTTAATTAACCCTCTGGCATTGCCTACTGAGTAACTTTTTGCGTCCGAAAGATCATAATGATAACCGCTGGTTTTTCGAAGCAATTTATTCGAAGCTTCCATAGAAAGCATGATACTAAATTGCGCTTCGATCTCGTCTTGAATCTCCCTCAGCTCTTCTTTACATCTCTCTATCTGTTGCATAATTAGATGCTGATCAAACGCGTGATTTACCGCAAAGTCGACAATTACATCATTAACGACATCTCTCGATTCAGGGCTATGCCACAAACAATCTTTGAGTAATAACAAGTCAAGTGGATTAACCGAATCACGACCATTAAAGAACGCACTCGCTTTTAGCAATCGCACAGCCTTCTTCCAGCGTCTGTCTGAAACATAAAGCTCCAACCGGGTATCATTCAAACCCGAGCTCTCTGCTCTCTGCTCCAGCATCGTTTTCAGCTCATACAATTTTTCAAAGCAAACATCGTTTAGTTCAAGGTTATCCAGCTCTTTCTGCCACTGGTGATATTCTTCATTGGTAATCGCCAGCCCTTCTGGAATAATGGCTTCCTGCACCGTGCCCACGGTTAACATCGATTTAAAATTCTGTTTGTTCTGAATTCGATTTACAAAAATACGAACCAACATTCTGTCGTATAAGGCTTCCAGTCCACTATCTTCATCAGGCAACTCGTTCGATGCTGAAACCAATAACCGCATTGGTACTGGCTCTATATCACTTCCGTTTTTAAAGATTTTTTCATTCACGACTGTGAGTAAGGTATTCAATATGGCAGGGCCCGCTTTCCAAATTTCATCCAGAAAAACGACCTGAGCCTTGGGAAGATACCCTTCCGTCAGACGCACATAGCGACCATTATCCTTTAGCTCTTGAATACTTAAAGGGCCAAATACCTCTTCAGGTGTCGAAAATCGTGTCATCAGGTATTCAAAATAGCTACTATTATCAAAAGCTTGTATTAATCTTTTTGCAATCAAGCTTTTAGCAATACCGGGGGGGCCTAATAGAAAAACACTCTCACCAGAAAGCGCGGCAAGAAGGCACAATTTAATGGTGTTTTCTCTTTCATACACACCATCCGACAAGGCGTGAGCGAGTTTATTAATTCTTTCTGAACGAAGTGCTTTTTGAGCATGAGAAGCTTGGCGAGCGAGCATAGATATTCCGTAAATCTTATACTTATACGCAATTCGAAAATTGCCATTGTTATGGGATTGTTATCAGATTAATGCCAGTATCAACGAATTGAATCTAATGTCCATTATCTATTGACATATATTGTTACATAAAACTATTTATATCTGACATTTGCGTGTTATATCACCCTAATATGTTACAAATCATATCAAGATTAATTCACCAATAGTTTTATAGATTGACATATATCTGAAATCTTATTTTCCTCTTTTCCATATGCATTAGGAGATACGATGAAAAATAACATCCATAAGTGGAAATCTCTCTCCCTCATTGAAGAGGATGTGTCTCTCCCTAATGGCCAGTCCATTATTCATACCACCATTGTTCACCCAGGAGCGGTCGTCATTTTACCTATACTGGAGAACGGCCAGATTTTGACTATCAATCAATTTCGCCCTTCGTTAAATGACTGGATAATAGAGCTCCCGGCAGGAACCATAGAAGTAAATGAAGATCCCATCATTTCGGCAATGCGAGAGCTAGAAGAAGAAACAGGCTATAGCGCACAAACATTTATTCCATTAGGGCAAATGCACCCTTGCGCTGGATTTTGCGATGAGATTCAATACGTATTTATTGCCCGCGATCTCAACAAAACACAGCGATTAACTTGTGATGATGATGAAATCATTGAAGTTAAGCCCCAATCTGTCGAAACCCTTGACCAATGGATTGTAAACGGTCAGATTACAGATTCAAAAACCATCGCATGCCTATACAAGGCTAAATTAAGCGGGCTGATTTAGACGCTATTGAGAAAGGAATTAAGAATGGATTTTCGCTCAGATACTGTAACCAAGCCCACACAAGCAATGCGCGATGCTATGGCCAATGCCGAAGTAGGTGATGATGTCTATGGTGATGACCCAACAGTAAACGAGTTGGAGCAATGGACAGCAGATAGGCACGGATTCGAAGCCGCAATCTTCACTACCTCGGGTACACAAGCCAATTTATTAGGGCTAATGTCTCACTGCGAACGAGGAGATGAATACCTGTGTGGCCAACAAGCCCATAATTATAAATATGAGGCTGGAGGTGCAGCGGTACTTGGTTCCATTCAACCTCAGCCAATAGAGAACAATCCCGATGGGACAATCAGCATCGAAAAGCTGAGAGCAGCCATTAAACCTGATGACTTTCACTTTGCCAGAACCAAGTTGCTCAGCCTTGAAAATACCATAAATGGCAAGGTTCTTCCCATTTCGTATCTAAAGGAAGCACGCGAATTTACCTATCAGAATGGGCTAAAACTTCACCTTGACGGTGCTCGTGTATACAACGCTGCCGTTGCTTTGGATGTTGATGTTAAAGAAATCGCTCAGCATTTTGACTCTATGACCATTTGTTTGTCTAAAGGGCTAGCCGCTCCAATTGGATCACTTTTGTTAGGTGATAAAGAGTTTATTAATAAAGCCAGACGAATTAGAAAAATGCTTGGGGGTGGTATGCGTCAGGCGGGTATTCTTGCAGCGGCCGCTAAGCTGGCGATGACAGAACAAGTAAGTCAGCTTGCTATAGACCATAGCAACGCGCAAAAACTAGCGATTGGTTTAAGCAACATTAACGGTTTTAATGTGAATCCAGAGTTTGTTCATACAAACCTAGTTTTTGCCAAACTAGATGAGTCAGTAGATATCGATAATATAGCTAAAGAACTCGCAAAAGATAATATTGTTGTCTCACCTTCTAACCCTATCCGATTTGCAACACATAAAGATATCAGCTCTGATGATATTGATATGCTGTTAAGTAAACTCAACAAGCTAGTTTAACCACAAAAAAAAGCCTTGCCGGCAGTGAGTGGCAAGGCTTTAAAGGAATCCAATTCCAAATTATCTTAAGCTTAGATACATCCTATGAATTAAGCCTTCTTAGGGCTTCTAATTCTAAACATAATGGCGAACATAACAGGAACCACAATCAGTGTTAACACGGTTGCAAATCCAAGTCCGGCCATAATAGTAACCGCCATCGAACCAAAGAAAGCATCAAACATTAATGGGATCATACCCAAGATTGTTGTCAATGCAGCCATACTTACAGGCCTTACACGGCTTATCGCGCTGTGCACCACTGCATCGTACGGTTCTCTACCTTCTTTCAATTCAATATTTATCTGATCCAAGAGAACAATGCCATTTTTCAAGATCATGCCACTTAAGCTTAATAAACCTAAGAAAGCCGTGAAACTAAATGGCATGTTAAAACCAAGCAGACCAACAGAAACACCAATAATTGAAAGTGGAACGGTAAACCAAATAACCAGAGATTTTTTAACTGAGTTAAACAGGAAGATAGTGATGACGAGCATCAACAGATAGCCCATAGGCAATGATTTAAATAACATTGTCTGTGCATCTTTAGATGACTCATACTCTCCGCCCCACGATAGCTCATACCCTTCGGGTAAAATTAACGCTTCAATCTTAGGTTGAACACGTGCGAACAGACTTGCCGGTGTTTCATCACCTAAAACATCATGATCAGCGAGAACAGTTAGTGTACGTTTCCTGTCCCTACGTAAAATAAGTGGCTCAGACCAACCCAACTCGATACCATCAATCACTTGTTCAATCGGAACGTAAGTTTGTTGACTTGGGCTCCAAATACCTAAATTTTGTACCGTATCAAAATTAACTCGCTCTTCTTCCGGCAAGCGAACCAATATAGGCAAGCTCTTAGTACCATCACGGAACAGGCCGATGGTACTACCACCAAACGCCGTTTGCAGTGTATTTGAAAGGTCTTCTTTAGAAACGCCCATTCGGCGAGCTTTCGATTCATTGAAAACAGGGATCAGCTCTTTAGTGCGTTCACGCCAGTTGTGACGAATATTTCGAGAGCCAGGATCTTGCTCTAAAATGTCTTCAACCTGAACGGCGATGTCTCGTAATACTTGTGGATCAGGGCCAGTAATACGAGCCTCAATTTTCGAAGCCGGGGACGGACCAAATTCAATAAGTTTAAACTGGAAACTTGCGGTGTTGAATTTAGCTGCAAGTGTGCCATCTAATTTGTTCAGCAGCTCAAACATTTTTTCACGATCAGTCGTACGAACTTGTAGCTGAGCGTACGCCTCATAACTTTTTTCAGGTGCGTAAGTTAGCGCAAATCGTTGAAGCCCCTGCCCTACCGAAGTCGTCACAAATTGCACGTCGTCTTGTTCACGAACAAACTGCTCTACTGCCTTTGTTTGCGCAACGGTTTCTCGGATATCCGTTCCCTCTGGCATCCACATATCTACATAAAACATAGGAGTATTTGATGCAGGGAAAAACTGCTGCTTAACATTACCAAAGCCAACCACGGCAACAGCAAGCAAGGCGATCATTGCAGCTACCGTCATCCAACGGAAGCGAATTGCAAATTTTAGAAACGATCCGAATAAAACATACATAGCACCCTTGTATGGGTCTGTATTTTCACCTTCTTTACTTTCACCGTCTTTCAACAATAAATCAGCTAAGAATGGTGTTAGGGTTAATGCCGTGATCCAACTTAAGAACAGCGAATAGCATAACACCCAGAACAGTGAGCCCATAAATTCACCCGTCGCATCTTGCGACAAGCCAATTGGAGCGAACGCGGTAATCGCAATTATTGTTGCACCTAATAAAGGCCATTGTGTCTGCTTTACGATATCGACCGCCGATTGAAGTTTAGTGCGGCCTTTTTTCAGCCCGACTAAAATTCCCTCTACGACAACAATGGCATTATCAACCAACATCCCTAGTGCAATAATCAAAGCACCTAATGAGATTCGGTGAAGCTCTATATTATTCAGCTTCATTAAAATAAATGTGCCAAGCACCGTGAGCAACAGAACAGAGCCTATAATAATTCCGCTTCTGAAACCCATCGTAAATAACAGCACAACAATAACAATCCCAACAGCCTGACCCAGGCTTACGATGAAATCATCAACCGATTTATCCACCTCTTGAGATTGGTTATAAAAATAGTTGAGGTCTAAACCTGCGGGTTTAATGTTTTCAATTTCAGCCAATTTAGCTTCAATTTTCTTGCCCACTTCAACAACGTTAACACCAGAGCTAAAAGAAACACCAAGGTTTATAGCTGGCTTGCCGTTGTAAGTAATTACATTGCTAGGCTTTTCTTTAATTCCACGTGAAACCGTAGCTACGTCTTTCAGACGAATTAGTTTTCCTGTATCACGGCCATGAATAATAAGACTCTCTAACGACTCGACCGAATCAAGAGTGCCACTTGGACGAATAGTCAGTGTCTGTCCGCTAATCAGCATTTCACCAGCAGAAATAACACTGTTCTGTTGATTCAATAGGTTGATAACGGTAGTAAAATCGAGGCTTAATGAGGCAAGACGGTCTATCGACATTTCAACAAAAAGTTGTTCTTGCTGGTCGCCTGCAATGCTGACTTTACCAACACCTTCAACTAGCTCCATCTCACGCGCCAGCAAATCTGCATAACGTTTTAGTTCGATGTAGTCGTAACCGTCACCAGTTAGCATAACCATGATGCCAAATACATCACCAAAGTCATCAATGACCTGAACAGAGCTCACTGCAGATGGAAGATTAGGCTTGAGATCATTCACTTTGCGGCGCATTTCATCCCAAATCTGCGGCAATTCATCAGGGCCATATTCCATCTTCATACTGACCATGATTTGAGACATACCAGCAGAGGAGATAGAAGTAATATTGTCTACATAAGGAAGCTGGCGAATCTCTTTTTCAATGGGATAAGTAAGTTCTTCTTCTACTTCTGTCGTCGTCGCTCCCGGATAGGTCGCGATAACCAAAGCATCTTTGATCGTAAAAGCCGGGTCTTCAAGTCTACCTAAACCAAAGAATGACTGAGTACCGCCAATGGCCAAAATAACCAGAAACAGCCAGCTAATAACTTTATTCTTAATCGAATACTCTGCAATACTCACTGTTAGTTATCTCCTTTTGCTAAAACAACTACAGCGTTATCACGTAGCTTTCTTAGGTTTGAGTTCACGATGACATCACCATTTTTTACGCCATTTGTCACAATCGCACCTTCACTATTAACCTGTACAATATCGACGGGCACTTTATTAACCTTACCTTCAGTCACTTTCCAAACAAAAAACTCACCGCCCTTATTACCAGCATCTAACGCTGTCATCGGCACCTGATATCCGCGAAGCACACCAAGGCCTGCCGCAACCAAATCAACCTCAAGGTTTGCACTGGTACCTGGTAAAATAGCAGGTGTTACCTGCGGCATCTCCAACCACAATTCATAGGCAGTACTGCCTTCTGCTGGTTCGCTGGAATGTTCGTAATAATAAAGAGTGTATTGACCATCATCGCCCGAAAAGGTCGTTTTGACCGGATAGTTTTTGGTATTTGAATCCGGATTGATCATGGCTAAAACAGAATCAGAAATAGCGATACGAACACGAACAATGTCGCCTCTATAAACGCTCAGGATAGTTTCACCCGGACTCACACTCTCAAAAGACTTTTTAGGTACTTCCGATATATACCCATCATAAGGCGCAACCAATCGGGTATATTCAAGATTGTTTTTAGCCGCTAAATAGTTTACTTCTGCCAAACGTAAGTTCGAGGTCAACTCATCATATTCCGATTGAGAAACCATTTTTCTTTTCAACAGGTCGCTACTACGGCTATGCTGCTTCATCGCAAGCTCATATTGTACTTGCGCGTCTGTATATTGTTGCCTGAGCTTGCCTGAATCAAGTTTTGCCAGTAGCTCGCCTTTTTTCACCTTCTGGCCAGCACGAACCAGTATTGCTTCCAGTTCGCCTTCAATACGAAATGAAAGCGGCGTTAAGTCGGCAGGCATAACCTGACCTTTGAAATTTCTATACTGATTGTCTATCTGTTTCGTAATAGGGACTGAAGATACCGTGAGGGCATTTCTCTCCTTTATCTCTATCTCTTGCATACAACCCTGGATTAACCCAAGAACAACTGCCAATAGAGTGATACGTTTTAACGTTCTAATACGCATTAAATTCCACCTTCTCTTTGCCAAGCTCTAACCACCTGCCCTTCAAGCAAGTCTTTCGCTCCTGCAACAACGATCATATCGCCTGAATTAAGACCACTCTGTACAATACCAAACTCATTGACCTCAAGATCGATACTCTCCACCACGCTAGTCTCTGGTAAGAAGCGCCACACTTTTCCTTTGCCGTCTTCTTTAGTTAACCAGGCGTCATCAGGTAAGGTCAGGCTGTTTGACGCGCTTTCATTTTTAATTAGAACTTTGCCTGTCATGCCAATCAATATGTTTAATTTTTTAGGGCGAATAAGCGCGACGGTGGCACTATAGCTGTTGGTGTCGGCATTCGGTTGAGTAGACATTTCTTTGAATTTGGCGGGAATGATCACCGAATTATGAATATCAAAAATCACGGCAAATTCACGTTGCGGTAGCGTTCTGATGCCCACCTTATCTACGTATGGAACAGGAAGCGCAATCTCAATATCCAGCTGATCATTGTTGATAATATTCAGAACAGGTTGCTTCGCAGCAACAAATTGATGGGATTTAACAAAACTCAGCGAAATAATACCACTGTAAGGCGCTTTAATTTGTGTATAACTGAGATCCGTTTTAGCTTCTTTTAGATGAGCGTCAGCGGCCTTAAAAGCGGTTTCTGACTGGTCAAACGTATCAGCGCTGATGAGTTTTTTCGAAATTAATTGAGTATCGCGCTTATAGCGTGTTTCCGTTAGGTCATACTGAGCCTGCGCAGCATCTACTGCAAGTTGATAATCTTTCGAGTCCAGAGCGATTAAAGTATCACCCTTCTCAACATTCTGTCCTTCGCGGACGTGAATAGCATCAACAACACCCGGCACCTGAAAAGACAACTGAGAACGTTCTCCTGCGTCCACTTCTGCCAGAAACGAGTCGTGATTTGAAGCGATAAGATTCGGTACCTGAAAAAGTTTTACAGGCTTAATTACCTGTTCGTTCACTTCTGAGTTCGCTTGATTACAGCCAGCGAGGAATAGTCCTGCGACACCGATCAACGCTATTTTATATACATTAACAAAGGCTGACTTTTGCACTCTGTTGTCTCCCATCATTCATAATTAGGTGTATTTGTTTACTACACATTCGTGCAGTATATGTATTAACAAGCTAAAATCAACCGATATTTTACAAGCGGACAATAAATACATATACTGGATTCTCACAAATCTGGTAAAGTATGCGAGTCAAATACGAGAAACGAGTTATGGTAGAAAGAAAACAAGGGCGGCGTTGCGCTCAAACGGCTGAAGAAACTAAAATGCACATTCTTTGTGTTGCCGGTAGTATGTTTTGTCAGAAAGGCTATGAAAAAGTCTCACTAAGAAACATCAGTGAAACTGCAGGGGTATCCCACAGCCTGATACGACACCATTTTGGTAGTAAGGAACAAATCTGGTATGCCATCAGTGACTCCCTACATGAGTACATGATGAGCTATATCAGTGGCTTGATAGAACAATTTCCAATAGATAAGCCAGCCAACATTTCGTTATATCATTTTGCCACCAAACTGCTGGCACATACATTATTGATACCACAACCTATGCAGTTTATGGCCGATGCTATAAGACATGAAGGTGAGTTTTTTGACTACTTCATTGATCAAAGCGGTAAGTTCGAAGAAATCACGTTAGGACTGGTTGAAAGGCACAATCAAGAAAATACTGGCTACAATATTAAGCTAAACGAGTTGAAGTGGCAAATGATCCTATTTGGTCATGGCGCAGTCAGTTTCAAACCTTTGTTAAATCAAATCTGGTCGGATGAAACTGATGATCCCTCTCAGGCGCTTTATAATCACTGGAATTTGTTTAACCAGCTCATGGTCAAAACATTACATATTCCTGAAAATGAAGTATTAGCGCCTGAATCACTTGATGAGTTGCTCTTACCTATCGCATGTAAGTTCAGTGAAGGGTACGGTTGTCAGTCTTAATTTTTTAACGTCGCTTACCACGATGTTGATGGATATTTAGTTTCGCTTTCATCTTGCGTTTTTCCGCTGAGCGGCTCTGTTTTTTCATTGACCGCTCATCTTCTTTAGGTTCAAACAGACTTGGCTCAAACCCTTGCAACCATTCCTGTGGTAATTTTTGATCGAGTAAGTTTTCGACCGCTGTCAGCAAATATTCTTCATCTCTACTCATTAAAGAGACCGCTATTCCTGTATGACCCGCGCGTCCTGTACGTCCAATACGGTGAATATAATCCTCGGCTTTATAAGGCAAGTCATAATTAATAACCGCCTCTAATTGCTGAATATCAATTCCTCTTGCAGCCACATCTGTAGCTATTAACGCTCGAATTTTTCCAGACTTAAAATCATCCAACGCTTTTTGCCTCGCGCCCTGACTTTTATCACCATTAATCGAAGCGGCTTTTATCCCATCCAGTTTTAACTCTTTAACTAAAGCATCGGATCCCTGTTTAGTCTTCGTAAACACTAATGTTTGCTGCCAGTTTCGCGAGCCAATCAGATACGCCAGTAATTCACTTTTTCTTTTTTTATCTACCGGATAAACCATCTGAGTAACCGAGTCTACCGTAGAGTTACTCGGTGTCACCTGTTCCTCGATTGGGTCAAGCATAATTTTGTAGGCCAGCGTTTTAATGCGTTGCTCAAACGTAGCCGAGAATAGAAGCGTCTGTCTTTTTTCCGGAAGTTTTTTAATGATACGTTGAATATCAGGTAAGAATCCCATGTCCAGCATACGGTCCGCTTCATCTAGCACCAACGTTTGCGTTGACGATAAATTAATTGTTTTTGTATAAGCATGATCTAACAGACGGCCTGGTGTTGCGACAAGAATATCGGCGCCTTGTTTAAGGTTTTCTCGCTGAACATTTAAACTCGTGCCACCGTAAGCCACAACGATGTTTAACTCCAACCCCTGACTGTATTCAATCAAGCTATCAAATACTTGCTGAGCTAACTCTCTTGTCGGCACCAACACCAAACTACGTATCCCATTGCTGATGTTGCCTTTACTTCGCGGCTGCTCCACCAGTTTTTGAATGATAGGAAGACCAAATGCGGCTGTTTTTCCCGTTCCAGTTTGAGCCCCGGCAAGCAAATCCCGACCATCCAGAACGTGGGGTATCGCTTTTTGCTGAATTGGCGTTGGCTCAGTAAAACCAAGCGCTGCAACACGGTCTACAAGGTATTGAGTCAGCGGAAGGTTTGCAAAAGAGGAGATAGCATCAGACATTGAAAAAGCTCAGTAGTGTTTGGGGCGGCGATTGTATCAAAACTGACTGGATTGTCTAAGGACATCAGGGTAGAGGATTAAAAACAATTCCCTGAACGTGTCGTAATGCTGCTCTAAATCATCATAACAGTCTGCTAATGGCGTCATTCTCATGCTTCTTGTGGACATTTTTTCCAACGCGAATTGAATATTGTCCATCTCTGAATACGATTCTAACCACCTGCCACGCCACATAGACTGTATTACTTTACGATAACGCTCGGGCAACTCAACATCGGTTGGCAGGCTGTGAGGTTCGGCCTGAAGGCAAAAAGCCTCTAGCGGTTGTGTACAAAACTGCTGCCATTGAGACGCGAGGCAATGATCCCAAAATACATCCAATGCTATCGGCGCAAACCTTCTTGTCTTGGGAGAAAATAAGGTTTTCGCTTCTTTCATCACCGCATGATTATCGGTATAGCTATCAACAAATCGATGTAGACGTATACCCTGCACAATTTCGGCGCTGTACAATCCATCAGGATTACCTTTTACAAAGTCGCCTAAAAAATTGCCTAAAATATTACTTTGGCAATGATCTGCAATATGAATGTGGGCAAGGAAATTCATACTTTACTCTATCTACTTGCCCCAAGATCAAACCATTTAGTGGTTTTCAGGTTCTTCATCCAGTGTTCCAGTTTTTATTTCATAATCAGATAATTCGAATCCGATTTCGAGAGCATCAAGCAGCTCCAAGCTGTCACTGTCTTTCCATTGTTCGCTCATAAACATTCCTTTTTTTATTACTCTAGTGGTTTCAAATTTCACCTCTAACGAGTAGACCTTTTTTATATGACAATTTGCAAAGCACCACTATAATTTAAAGCTATAAGATATAACAAAAAACACAATAAACAACCCTATCGCAGTTGCTTTTTTTTAAAGCTCACTTAATTGAGTTAACATTCTAATAACTTCTTGTGTTGATAAACCGATTGCCCTAGCATCTTTACACTAATTTTAGGATCAAATTTCAAATAAATGAGATGAGTTACTAAGTTTTTAATCTAAAATGAGTAATGTATTGTTACAGAAACATGATAACGTTGGAGCCATCATGAAGCAGATTAACTTTAGAACCATTGATAAGGTTTTTATTAAAATGTCTATCAATGATAAATTTTGGGTTCTGTTTGCCCTATTTCTATTTGCCCTTACTACTACAGCCCTCAATAGATACAGTGACTCTATTGATAGCATCGAAAGTCAATCGATTCAGGTTACAGAAGCCAAGCTACAGAGTTTCGTGAGAAGCTCAGTTCAATTTGACTCTATGGACAAACTGTCGCAATTAGGCATATCTGTATCCAGCTCGTCTGATGAAACAACTCGCAATGATCAAAGTGTTACCGCTGTTGTTCGACTAAACAACGGTCAATTTGCTTCACTGACAGAGAACGTCGGCTCACTAGAAAAACAAGCTAAAAGCGATGCGCTTACCAGCTTATTTCTTACCTATCTCTGGACCATTCCCTTTATCATATTCAGTTATTGGGTAAGCACCTTTATCGGAGGTGCCCTTTATACCTTATGGCAAACAACACTCAAAATTGCAGAAGGTGATCTGACTTCACGGCTTGGGTTCCATCCAGGACGCGATGAATTTGGTACCATTGGCTGTGCACTAGATGAAGCGATGGATACACTAACCAAACTTGTTGTCGTTGTGAAAGATAGCTCGACAACATTAGAGGGAACCGCAAACTCTTTTGAGGTTGAAGCGAAGCAAAGTGAACAGCAAATTAATTCTCAGCATAATTCACTTGATTCTGTAGCAACAGCAATGGAAGAGATGACCGCATCAGCCCAAGAAGTCTCTAATGTTGCTCAACAAGCCGCCGAGCACTCTGAGAACGACGCCAAATATGTTCAGGCAAGTCAAAACAGAGTTCACAATGCAATAACCGAAATTGACCAGTTATCGCAATACATTGCTCAAACGTCTGATTCGGTAACGACATTAACTGAAAATACCACTCAGATAAATGATGTCGTCACCACTATCAATGCAATTTCAGAGCAGACCAACCTATTAGCACTTAATGCTGCAATAGAGGCGGCCCGTGCGGGCGAACAAGGAAGAGGGTTTGCCGTTGTTGCCGACGAAGTGCGTACCCTTGCAAGTCGAACTCAGGAAGCAACTGTCGAAATTCAGGCTATGATCGAAAAACTGCAGAGTGAGACAACGATTATCGCTTCGAAAACGCAAGATACTGTTAAGCAGGCGCAGACCAGTAGTGAGTTAATATCTGAAATTGGTAACGATGTGGAATCCATAGCGGAATCTGCAAAATCTGTTATGAATATGAGCATTCAAATTTCAACCTCTGCCGACGAACAAAGTGCTGTCGCTAACGATATCGCCAGTGAACTAAGCGATATTCGGACACAGTCAGATGCGATAAAAAATGTTGCTGAAAGTTCTGCCCGAGGCGTAGCAGAGTTATCAGATGCATCTAGAAACCTAAATGTCGTACTAAAAGATTACCGCACCTAACTTTTTTCGTACAAAACAGGGCTTACCTTTAGAGATAAGCCCTTTTCTTTATATAAAGCACCTCAAATTTACTACTGTACCTTCTTTATGTTCAGTCATAACGAATTCAATTCTAAACAGTCCCTTCAAATCAATGCCTTGATCAGAAGCCAATTAATTCTCCCTAAACAAGCATCTTCAAGTTACTTGGGTATATAATACAAATTATTATAATCAATATAACGGTAACTGAATGATATTTCGCCGATTTCTCGCAGTTCTAGCGGTCATTTTTTTTTCAGGGTGTGCAACTTACGCTGGAATAAACTACGACAGTCTATTTGGTGATGAAACCGTTATAGAAAGACAAGCCCCTTATGACTCAGCACTGGCTCAACATTATCTAGCCAATGTTAAGCCAGTCATAGACAATCGATGTGTCGTCTGCCACGCCTGTTATGATGCTCCTTGCCAATTAAAAATGTCTTCCGTTGAAGGTATAGATCGTGGTGGCAGCAAAAACACAGTCTATCAAGGAACTCGCCTCATCGCCTCGGCTCCTACCCGCCTCTTCGAAGATGCTCAAACAACAGAGCAATGGCGAGCGTTTGATTTCCACCCTGTCTTAAATGAAAGAACTCAAAACGAAACTGCCAACCTAGATGCTGGCTTAATGGCAAAAATGTTGATGCAAAAAGAGAAGCATCCATTACCACAACAAGATCAGCTTGAAGATTTTGACTTTTCATTATATCGCGATGAGCAATGTCCAACCGTTGAAGAACACGCGCAATACGAGTCAGATTATCCTAATTGGGGAATGCCTTACGGTATGCCTAATCTCGCTAACGTCGAATACAACACACTCGTCAATTGGCTTGAACAAGGCGCAATTATGTCGTCGCAAAAACCAATCTCATCGGATGAACAAAAGCAAATTGCTAAGTGGGAAACTTTTTTAAATCAAAACGATTTAAAAACTCAGCTCTCCGCCAGATACCTTTACGAACACGTTTACCTATTCCACCTTTATTTTTCTAACCTCGACAATGAGCCAAGATTTTTTAATCTTATACGTTCGTCAACACCACCAGGGAAACCTGTAAAACGCATTGCAACAAGACGACCGTATGACGACCCGGGTGTTGATCGAGTTTATTATCGCCTACTTCCAGAACTGGGTGCTATTGTCGATAAAACACATATGCCTTACGCGCTAAACGATCAGAGGATGGGAAACTGGAGCCAATGGTTTATTCAAGCTAATTACGAAGTGCCAACACTGCCCAGTTATCAATCTAACGTCGCCGCTAATCCTATGACTGCTTTTAGCGATCTTCCAGTAAAAGCACGCTTCCAGTTTTTGTTAGATGGTGCACAAAACACCATAATGGCCTTCATTAAAGGACCAGTATGTCGCGGTCAACTCGCGCTAAATGTTATTAATGACCGCTTTTGGGTCTTTTTCTTGGACCCTGAATCTGCAGATATCCCTGAGATTAACCAATTTTACCACCAACAAGCTAACAATCTGAAGTTGCCGGCCGAAAAAGAAAGCAATGCGGAGCCACTGGTCAATTGGATTTCTTATTCGAACCAGCAAGCTCGTTATCTTCAGGCAAAGTCTGAATTTACCAATAAATGGTTTGCTAGTGGTGCTCGGTTAACCACCGATGTACTTTGGACCGGAGCAGGTAAAAATCAAAATGCCGCCTTAACCATATTCCGTCATTTTGATAGTGCTTCTGTCGTCAAAGGGCTAGTTGGGGAGAATCCAAAGACTGCATGGGTCATTGATTATGCCATGCTGGAACGCATTCATTATCTGTTAGTGGCAGGCTTTGATGTTTACGGGAACTTCGGCCATCAATTAGTGACACGTATGTACATGGATTTTCTTCGCCTGGAAGGAGAAAGTCATTTTCTAAACTTGTTGCCCAATGATGTCCGTCATAAAGAATTGAGCTCTTGGTATCAGGACCAAAGCCCTTCTTTTAACCACTTTCTACACCGTAATGTCAAACCTTTTAGCCAGCCAACAGGTATGCATTATGTTACTGAATCGCCAAAAGAAGAGCTATTTAGTATGTTAAAGCAACAATATAAACCTGTATTGACTGACCGATACGCCATTATTAATACGGGGTTAAAACCTGAAAATGAAGCCATATTAAGAAAAATAGATAAGTTGAAAGGTTTTTCCGAAAACTCCATCCCTCAAATTAGCATGATGATGGTGACCACCAATACAGGAAAACAACAACTTTTTACTCTGCTTAGGAACAATGCACACAAAAATATCTCCAGTCTGTTCAATGAAGAGGCAAACCGATTACCGGAACAAGACGATTTAACCTTAGTTCGTGGGGTTATAGGCAGTTACCCTGCTGTCTTCTGGCAACTTAATGAAGATGAAATTCAACAATTTTACAGCCAATTAAAGTCAGTACAAATTGAACAAGATTATATTAAGTTATTGAATCGATTTGCTATCCGAAGAAGCTCCCCTCAGTTTTGGGAGTTAAGCGATCGTATTTCTGCATGGTATCAACAAGATCAACCTATCGAATTTGGTTTGCTGGACTACAATAGATTTGAGAACAGGTAGTTTCTCAACGATGATTGGATACTGATCTGAACTAGCAGTGCACGTGTTTGCTCTATTATTTTGGTCAGTGTCACTCTCGTTATGTCATCAAGGTCACTCGACATAAGGAGCAAGTTATGAACATGCGAGAAAAAATTGAAGACTTAGAACAGCAAATTTATATTGCGTGCTCAGAAGGTGATATTGAAACCATGAATATGCTGGAATATCAGCTAGAGCAGTTACGGGGCCGTATGGAACATGTCCTTGATGATGATCCATACGCTCTTGAAGACTATTATTATGATGAATAAAACATAAAAAAGCCCAGCTCTTATTCGTCTGGGCTTTGTTCATTTAATTGTGTAGTCTCGAAATAACTATCGTAATCCGTGCAAAAACTCATGTCGGGTTGCTGAATTTGATTTAAAAATACCACCTAGTGCCGTTGTTGTTGTCACACTGGTTGCATCCATAACGCCACGAGACTTTACACAATAATGCGTTGCATCTATGGTAACCGCTACATCATCGGACTCTAACAGGGTTTGCAAAGCAACTAATACCTGTTGTGTCATACGTTCCTGAACTTGTGGTCGTTGAGCAAAAAATCGCAGGATTCGGTTAATCTTCGACAAACCGATAATTTTTCCTCTTGGAATATAAGCCACCGCCGCTTTACCATCAATAGTCACTAAATGATGCTCACAAGTACTCGTTACGGTAATATCTTTTACTCTTACCATCTCACTTACATTCATTTTGTTTTCAATGACGGTGATCTTAGGAAAGTTTTTGTAATCTAACCCAGAGAAAATCTCATCTACATACATCTTGGCGATGCGATGCGGTGTTTCTTCCAAACTATCGTCCGATAGGTCTAAATCAAGTATCTGAAGTACTTCCCGCATGTGATACTCGATGCGTTCTTTCTTCTCTTCTCGAGTCATATCGTTAGATTGCATTGGCGTTTCCAGCCCTCGCATTTCTAGCGCATCCTTAACCAATTTTGCTGATTCGCTAATATTCGACATAGCCTCTCCTACAACTTGAACTCATTACTCTGCCCGAATGGTTGACAAGCATACTCGGATTTAACCAATATTTCACCTATATAACCAAATGACCTCAGACACAGGATTCAAGTTCCACGTAAAACTAAACCCTTACCAATAGTACATGTATTTATTCTGTGAACCTTGCGACGTGGGGATAAGAGCAAAATGTGCTATTGTTCCTCGGTTATTTTAAAGAACAAGAATAAGGATACATTATGGGCTGCTGTGATACGCCAGGTCTTATGCCAATTAGTGAAGCACTTGAAAAGATGCTTTCCAGTGTTGAAGCTAAACTTACCGAAAAAAAACTACCTCTCGACGAATCAGTTGGATTTGTTTTATCAGAAGATCTGCTCTCACCTATTTTTGTTCCACCCTTTGATAATTCAGCGATGGATGGATATGCCCTTCGCCGAGCTGACTTAGCTAAATCTAATACGCTACCACTCGCTGGAAAATCATTTGCAGGTTTGCCATTTGAGGGCGAATGGCCCGAGGGAACTTGTCTACGAATTATGACAGGTGCAAAAATCCCACACGGCTGTGACGCCGTAATCATGCAAGAAGATACTGAGGTAACTGAAGCAGGCGTATTATTTAATAAAACAGACGTAAAGGAAGGCAACAATATTAGACCTACAGGCAATGACATTGCTCAGGGTGCTATTGTGTTGACAAAAGGTTCTAGATTAACACCAAGAGATCTTCCTATGATCGCTTCACTGGGAATCAGCCATGTGAGTGTTTATAACAAACCTAAAGTGGCCTTTTTCTCTACTGGAGACGAACTTAAAACACTTGGCACCCCATTAGAAGAAGGACAGATATACGATAGCAACCGTTACGGCATCAAAATCATGCTGGAGAAATTCGGTTGCGAAGGTATCGATTTGGGCATTATTCCTGATATCCCAGAGCAATTAAGAGCCACGTTCGAAAAAGCCCAATTGGAAGCTGACGTAGTAATGACTTCTGGTGGTGTCAGCGTCGGTGAAGCTGACTATACAAAAGATATTTTAGAGGAGTTAGGCGAAATCGGTTTTTGGAAACTGGCTATTAAACCAGGAAAGCCATTCGCTTATGGAAAACTAGACCATGCCATTTTCTGTGGTCTGCCAGGAAATCCTGTTTCTGCTGCCATCACTTGTTATGTATTGGTCCAGCCTTTACTCGCCAAGCTAGCTGGTGAAACCAACTGGAAAGCCCCTGAGTCTATTTCTGCTGTAACTAAGTCAGCATTTAAAAAGAAACCAGGCCGCACCGATTATCAACGTGGTATTTACTCACTAGTAGACGGGAAGTTCGAAGTAGAATCGTCAGGAAACCAGAGTTCGGGCGCATTCCGTTCGATGAGCGTGAGTAATTGTTTTGTCGTTATCGAAAGCGACAGAGGCAGTGTTGAGGTAGGTGAAACCGTTCAAATAGAAATGTTTAACCACACGATGTATTGATTAAGAGCAGGTAATGGGAAATCGGATATGGGTAACCCATAACCCATAACCCATAACCCATAACCTAAAGCCCGTAACCGGTAACCCATAAGCGGTAACCGGTAATCGGTAGCCTATAACCCAAACTATCCCGGTCTTTTATGGAAATTCTGTCTGATCACGAAATGCTACGCTACAACCGCCAAATTATCTTGAAGAACTTCGATTTTGACGGACAAGAAGCATTAAAACAAAGCGCTATTTTAATCATTGGTGCGGGCGGCCTTGGCTGTGCTAGTAGCCAGTATCTGGTCTCGGCCGGCGCAGGCAAGATTACTCTGGTTGATTTCGATACCGTAGAGCTATCCAACCTGCAGAGGCAAGTTCTGCATACCGATGCGGACATTGGAAAACTCAAAGTCGAATCTGCGGCGCAGAGTCTGGGACAGTTAAATCCCAATACGACGATTAATACCATTTCAAAAAAGCTAAACGACGACGAGCTACTTGATCTCATTCAAAGCCATGATGTCGTATTGGATGCAACGGATAACGTTGACACGAGAAACCAACTCAACAAGCTTTGTTTTAAGACTAGTACTCCGTTGGTTTCCGGTGCAGCAATTCGAATGGAAGGTCAAATTTCAGTCTTCACTTATAAAGAAAACGAACCGTGTTACAACTGTTTAAGCGCTTTATTTGGTACTAACGCACTCACATGCGTAGAAGCTGGCGTGATGGCTCCTGTTGTCGGTATTATTGGGGCAATGCAGGCGCTAGAGGCAATTAAAGTCATTTCCCATTACGGAACGCCTGTCACCAGCAAACTCCTGATTCTTGATGCACTAACATTGAGCTGGAGAGAGATGAAACTAAATAGAAATTCAAGCTGCTCTATTTGCAACCACCCTTAGATGAGCTTTTAATTAAAACTTTAGTTATTTATACAATTATCGAATCAAAAGTGTGATCTGTGCCAATCGATCACACTTTTTAATTGATTGAAATTATAATAATGGCATCATATTACAATAACTTAGGAATTTACTTTATAGAGTGTTGTAAAATGGAATCCAATATTTCTCAGCTAAGAAAAGATTTTCAAGCTAAGGTCAATATTAAACATACCGGTCAGTGTCAACTATCAAGTACTTCTGTATTAACTGACGAAGAGTTGAGTGAACTAGAGAATGTCTGGATCCAGTTGATCACATGGAAACAAGCGAATCCGGCCACTTAACCAGTACTAACCCAAAAATGCTGGTTATTTATTATCTTACTTCATCTGCTCATCAAGGTTAAGAACGGTTAACGCGTTGCTCACGCTCGTAGCAATAACATCAACCACGCCCGTACGTAAGGCACCCAACAGCGCAAGAGGTTTGCTATTCTCAGCCGCAATCGCTATCACCTCTGATATAGGCCTAAACTCTTCTATTCCAATACCAATGACTCGATCACTCATCACCGTATTTGCGGTATTTCCCTTAATATCAAAAAAATCATAACCCGCAAAATCACCTACAACCCCCTGTTTTAAGCGAGATTGAACCACTTCATCAGCGGTAAACCAACCCAAGTCAACCATATAACTATTTTCACTCATATCCCCTACACCTACTAATGCGACGTCAGCTTTTCGTGCAAGATCCAGGGTTTGCTTCACCGTTTCGTTTTGCATAAATACAGATTTTTGCTCTTTGTTTTCAGCATAAGCGGGCGCATATAAGGTTTCCGATGTACCACCATACTTTTTTGCTAACTGACGGCAGATATGGTCGGCGTTAAACATACCACCCCGTGGATGAATACCGCCAATTCCGCAAACAAATTTACAAGCTCTAGGTGCTATTACACCAACATGATGAGCAACAGCCGATACATTACGCCCCTGCCCAACGGTAACAACCATGCCGTCTTTCAATGTGCTGGAAAGAAAATTTGAAACCAATCCCGCCACCTGGGAACGCTGCTCTTCCTCATTTGGTTGATCCAACGCAATTAGCGCCCTTTTAACCCCAAACTGATCAATTAACCGTTGCTCTATTTTGGCACTAAATACCGGATGGTATTTCACCGTGATCTCAACAATTCCCTCGTCCCGGGCTTGTTTTAGCATTCGACCTACTTTTGCACGAGAGATAGCGAATTTTTTAGAAATCTCTTCTTGAGTTGCCCCATCTTGATAATAGGCGACCGAGACTTCAGTCAATAAATCAGTACTTTGCGCAGAAATATCCTGATTGGAATTACTCATATTTTCCTCTAGCGACCTTAACAACCATGCGTGAGCAGATGTTCAATGATAGTACTTTTGTATCAGCATTACCAATGCATAACATTCGCTCACCAACGTTACATCCGCTCACGCTATTTTCAACCCTATTTCCCCCCTAAAAATGGAGCAAATAATCCAGCCAAACGTTTGGTAATCATTAATCTTCACAAAGATTGACTAAAATCACTTTTATTAAGCATGCATGATTGACTTATTATGCAGATCCGCTAGTTTGGATATATCAATTCCTCAACCACGTTCCATATGTTCACGCAGTATTGAACGCGGTTGAAAATTTATCGGTTAGTCATAATAAGCGAATGATTGACTAGCACACATATGACCATGTTAAGCCTTAAATAAGATAGGACGACGGATATGAGCAATAAATTAGAGCAACTTCGTAAAGTAACGACAGTAGTAGCAGACACTGGTGAAATCGAGGCAATTCGTAAATACAAACCAGAAGATGCAACCACTAACCCATCTTTGATTCTTAAAGCGGCTCAAATTGCAGAATATGCACCTCTAATTGACCAAGCTATCGCATATGCGAAATCTCAAAGCGATGATAAAGCGCAACAGCTACAAGACACTTGTGACATGCTTGCTGTTAACATCGGTAAAGAAATCCTAACTACTATTCCTGGTCGTATTTCTACTGAAGTAGATGCACGCCTATCCTACGATACTGAGTCAAGCATCGCTAAAGCTCGTCAGCTTGTTAAAATGTATAATGATGCAGGCATCACTAACGACCGTATCCTAATTAAGCTTGCTTCTACTTGGGAAGGTATCCGTGCTGCTGAAGTTCTTGAAAAAGAAGGCATCAACTGTAACCTGACACTTCTATTCTCATTCGCGCAGGCTCGTGCTTGTGCTGAAGCTGGTGCATTCCTTATCTCTCCTTTCGTTGGCCGTATCATGGACTGGTATAAAGCTAAAGAAGGTCGCGATTTTGAAGCAAGCGAAGATCCAGGTGTTTTATCTGTAACCGCCATTTACAACTACTATAAAGAACACGGTTATAACACTGTTGTTATGGGCGCAAGCTTCCGTAACATTGGTGAAATCCTTGAAATTGCAGGCTGTGACCGTCTAACTATTGCACCTCAACTTCTACAAGAACTAGAAGACGCGGAAGGTGAAGTAGTTCAAAAACTGATCCCTGCAACAGATGTTAAAGAACGTCCTGCCCCAATGACTCACGCAGAATTTTTGTGGGAGCACAACCAAGATCCAATGGCAGTAGAGAAACTTGCGGAAGGAATTCGTAATTTTGCTGTTGATCAGGGCAAACTTGAAACAATGATCGCAGCAAAGCTATAAGCTAATCAATTACCGTGGCCGGTAACCGTTTACAGGTTATCGGCTATACAATATTTTTAATCCAATTATTCAATTTTCGGAAATATTTATGGAACGCAAACAATTAGCTAATGCAAT
>DDQN01000020.1 GCA_002342685.1 Vibrio sp. UBA2441 | reverse complement strand
GCTTTAACTGATCGGCATTAATCCACAGGGTGGCCTTTTTGATCCGCTGAATAAAATTAACTCTGTTTATTCTGTGCTTTACCAAGCGAAAAAAATTCAGCACAATAGCGAACAATAACAACCGCAAGCTAAAGCTATGTCCCATCATTACCAAGACTTAATCGACATCTTTAATCAAACGTTTTTTGATGAATATAATACCAAGCTAGAATTGGGTGGAGATGAACCGATTTACTTACCTGCTGACGACGTAACGGAATACAACAGAATTGTATTTGCCAGAGGTTTTTATGCCTCTGGGCTTCATGAGATAGCACACTGGTGTGTAGCAGGGCCGAAGCGGAGAATGCAGGAAGATTTTGGCTATTGGTATCAACCGGATGGCCGAACAGAGTCTGTTCAGGCTGATTTTGAGGCCGTCGAAATCCGGCCACAATCTTATGAGTGGATTTTATCTATTAGTGCAGGGTTTCCTTTTAATGTGAGTTGTGACAACCTTCATGGAGATTTTGAGCCCGATCGGCTGGCATTCATGTCTCGCGTTTATATTGAGGTTGAGTCTATTTTAAATATTGGTTTGCCTCCAAGAGTGAAACAGCTTAGTGAAGCACTAAGGTCTTTTTATAAAACGTCAGAGCTGAAAATAGTTCAGTTCGAAGTAAAATGAGAAATAGTATGATATTGGATTATGAAGAAAAACTACTTGAAATTATTGATGCTTCAGTAGAAACCGCATCAGACGATGAGCTATTCGCCGGAGGGTATCTCAGAGGTCATATTTCTCTTTCTGTTGCCTCATGTGAAACGGCGGGAATTAACGATGTTGAGATACTGAAACAACAAGTAGAAAAAAGTTTAAATGATGCTCGCTCTGAATTGTCTCCAGCGGATCAAGTTATTGTTGCTGATTTGTGGGCTGAACTTAAAGCTTCTGTTTAAAATTAGTGGGTGAGGAGCGTCGAAAGATATGTGCTTTTCCTCACCTAGAATTCTTCTATATTTTGGCATAACCCATAACCCGTAACCCATAACCCGTCTTTATGATGCGCTACTGGCTACTGGCTACTGGCTACTGGTCTTCCTTTCAACTGACGTCTTACCCACATTTTTCCTGGGTGAACGGTCTCCAAAACATCTACAGGCAATGGTAGAGGATCATTACAAATCTGCGAAGCTAATAATTCTGCCATCAAAGGAGCTGAACATAGGCCTCTGGCACCGAGCGCTAAAAAGCAGAAAAGATTTGGGTAGCTGGCAATGTTCTCTGCTGTGTCTTGGTCGGTTTTTAAGTTTGCGTAGTGCTGTTTAACCCAATCAAAATCACATACATTCCCTACAAATGGCAGATGATCTCGAGTAACGCTGCGTATCCCTTGTCTTGCAAGGTTGTCGCTGACATCAACTTGATTAGGCCATGTTTGGTTAGGCAGGCTTCGAAGTAATTTATCTCTGTTTTCTGACTGAATTTCGGTTTCAAACTCCTGATTAATATGGACTCTGTCATGACTGGCGCCGATGCAATGGAAATGATCCACTGGACTTTTTGGGGTCATATAACCGTTATAACAAAGAACGGTTTTCAGCTTCTTTAATGAATCCGAGGTCGGTATATGGCTAACCTGACCTTTAACTGGGGTGGCAGGAATGGCCGCCGTTTGATCGAATTGATTAAATTGATGACCATTAGCTATAACAACGGCTTGATGCTGATAACTATTATTGCCGCTTTCTAGTTGCCAACATTTAGTGCTTTCCTGAAAATCCAAATGGTCGATGTTGGTTTGGTAATTTACCTTCAGACCAAAATTATCAACGAGGTACTGGAGCAGGTTTTGAGTTAGTTGCCTAGGAGATAGCCAACCACCTAATGGATAGCTAACACTTTCTAAATCAACGGGAAGCCCTATAGTTTTAGTTGTTTGCTCTGCTGTCAGGCTGTGTACCAGCTGTTGCGGAAAATCACCTTCCAGCATGGCGTTGATTTTTTTGGTCGATTTATCGTTCCACGCTAACTGAGTGACACCACTCCATTCATGTTCAAATTCAATGTGCTCAGATAACTGCTCAACATACTGCCGGGCATAAATAAAAGCCGGAGCATAAACTCGTGAAACTCCAGTATGAGTTCCGTTAAGTAATGGGTAGAGAGCACCTTGTCTATTTCCAGAAGCGTTTAGTGCGGCTTCGGTATCCTGACAATACAGAGTGACCTTTTTTCCTCTTCGGCAAAGCTTTTCAGCAAGTGTTGCACTGGCAATACCCCCACCAATGATGGCAATCTCGTCGATGTTTCCATTCTCTGGGCGATCATACCAGGGTTTAATATTGCTCTTTTTTATACGTTGCTTCAATTGCCCGGCAATCATTTCTCGTTTAATGCCAAAGCCTTTGACTTTTTTCATATCAAAGCCAGCTTGGATCAATCCTCGACGGACAAATCCAGCGGCGGTAAAGGTCGCACAGGTACAACCCTCTTTAGCCAGTGTCGCCATTCCATCGAATAAAGTTTGATTCCACATCTCTGGGTTTTTGCTAGGAGCAAAACCGTCCAGAAACCAGCAGTCGACAATACCATTTTCACTGACCGGTACTTTAGGCAAACATGTTTTTATATCACCAAACCATAGGTCGAGCGTAACAGCGCCATTGGCCAACAACACCCGGTGGCATTCCGGTAAGGATATTGGATAGAAACGTTGCAGCTGTTTTGCGTAACTGGCTAACTCTGGCCAAGCTTGATGAGCTTTGGATAAATCGTTACGATTTAAGGGAAACTTCTCAAAACTGATGAAATGTAACTCTTTTAACGGTGAATTTGGATATTCTGCTCGAAATTTTTCAAAGCACTGCCATACTGCAAGAAAGTTTAACCCAGTACCGAATCCAGTTTCTGCTATAACAAAACGAGTTTGGTCATACGTTTGCCATCTTTTTGGTAGATTATTTTGTTCAAGGAATACATACCGAGTCTCTTCTAAACCATTTGCGTTAGAGAAATAGACATCGTCAAATTGTTCTGAAACAGGCGTACCCGCTTCGTTCCATTCAAGATTGGCATTGGTAATTGTTGTCATAGCTGTGCTTTAGTGTTGCTAAATGTCAAATAATTGGCTTGGATTGTACGGGTTTATAGGAAAGCTGACCACTTTTGCTTTGTAACTTAGTTATTATCTTACTGACTTAAAATTTATAGGAATATGAAATGAAACGCGCTGTCATCACTGGTATGGGAATTGTCTCTAGTATCGGAAATAACGTTGAAGAAGTATTAGAATCGTTAAAAGAAGGCAAATCTGGCATTACGACATCTGAACAGTTCAAAGAAATGGGCCTGCGTTCACAGGTGTGGGGTGACTTGAAAATTGACCCTGCTGAGCATATCGATCGTAAAAAAATGCGCTTTATGGGTGATGCAGCTGCATATGCATATTTATCAATGGAAGAAGCAATTAAAGACGCTGGCTTAGCTGAAGACGTTGTATCAAACGATCGTACTGGCTTGGTTGTTGGCTCTGGTGGTGCTTCTGCAATTAATCAAAGAGTTGCTGTAGATACACTACGTGAAAAAGGCGTTCGTCGTGTAGGTCCATATATGGTGACACGTACCATGTCTTCTACAACATCGGCTTGTCTTGCTACTCCGTTTAAAATCCGTGGTGTGAACTACTCAATGAGCTCTGCATGTGCTACTTCAGCACACTGTATTGGTCACGCTGTAGAGCTTATTCAACTGGGTAAACAGGATGTGATTTTTGCTGGTGGTGGTGAAGAGCTGGACTGGACTCAAACGATGATGTTTGATGCAATGGGTGCACTTTCAACTAAATATAATGACAACCCAGAGTTGGCTTCCCGAACTTATGATGCGAACCGAGATGGCTTCATCATTTCAGGCGGCGGCGGCATTGTTGTTGTTGAAGAACTAGAGCATGCACTTGCTCGTGGCGCTAAAATCTATGGTGAAATCGTAGGTTATGGTGCTACTTCAGACGGTTATGATATGACAGCTCCTTCTGGTGAAGGTGCTGTACGTTGTATGAATATGGCTATGCAAGATGTCGATGGTGTTGACTATGTAAATACACATGGTACTTCTACACCAATTGGTGATGGTAAAGAGCTAGAAGCCATTCAAGAAGTGTTTGGTGGAAACAGCCCGGCTATTTCGGCGACGAAAGCAATGACGGGTCATGCACTCGGTGCCGCTGGTGTTCATGAAGCTATTTACTCAACATTGATGCTGGATAACGGTTTTATTGCACCAAGCATTAATATCGATAACCTAGACGAAGCAGCTCAAGGTCTTGATATCGTAACAGAAAAACGAGATGCAGAGCTTAAGACAGTGATGTCAAACAGCTTTGGTTTTGGTGGCACTAACGCCACTCTCGTTATTAAAAAATATGAAGCTTAATCCGCAAGGAAAGCGAAGAGTTTCCAGAATCGATCAGCTTGTCTGATCAAACAGACGCATACATGTTCCTTTGAGAGCGGAATATGTCCTTTTGTTCTGGAATTTGCCCGGTTACTTAGGTAGCCGGGCATTTTTATTTGTACATGGTATTGGTTGGGGTCTGACCCCAGATTATGTACAATCCCATTAATATTTAAACAATCGAATCCCTCCGATGAAAATTCTTATTGATGAAGCCATGCCTTATGCTGAAGACCTTTTTAGCCAGCTTGGCGAGGTAATGACTAAACCTGGTCGAAATATTGATGCCGATGACTTAGTGGATGTTGATGCGCTCATGATTCGTTCGGTAACGAAAGTAAACAGTGAACTGCTTAAGAAAGCCAACAAGCTAAAGTTTGTAGGTACTGCTACGGCAGGAATGGATCATGTCGACCAGGCTTTGCTAAAAGAAAAACAGATATTTTTTACTGCTGCCCCAGGTTGCAACAAAGTGGGCGTAGCGGAATATGTGATTAGTGCTTTGATGGTACTGACACAACAGAAAGGCTTTTCCATATTTGATAAATGCGTTGGCATCATTGGGGCTGGTCAGGTTGGTACATACCTGTCTCAATGCCTGAAAGGGCTAGGTATTGAAGTGTTGCTTAATGATCCATTAAAGCAGTCAGAGGGGGATAGCAGAAGCTTTGTCGAACTGGATGTTCTGCTGGAACAAGCCGATGTCATTTCTCTACATACACCGATTACAAAAGAGGGTGAATATCCGACCCACCATCTTATTAATGATCGGCGATTAAGCCAATTGCGCTCTGATCAAATATTGATTAATGCAGCACGAGGCCCCGTTGTTGATAACCAGGCATTAAAGCAGCGGTTGTTGAAGCAAGATGGTTTTAGTGCTGTTTTAGATGTGTTTGAGCATGAACCTGTAGTGGACCTTGAATTATTGCCTTATTTAGCATTTGCGACGCCACATATTGCTGGCTATGGCTTAGAAGGAAAGGCACGCGGGACAACTATGATCTACAATTTTTATTGTGAGTATTTAGGCAGAAGTGAGAGAGCCAACGCTAATGATCTTTTACCGGTAGCGCCAATACCGTTAATAAAATTAGATAGGGCATGGGATGAAGCAACACTGCACAATTTGATCCAGTTGATTTATGATGTGCGGCTTGATGATGCTATCTTCCGCCGGGAGATAGAAAAAGAAGGTGCATTTGATAAAATGCGCAAAAATTATTGGGATCGACGAGAATATAGTGCGATTCAATTAGCGGGAAATGATGATTGTAATCTAACTCCTCTCGCTAAATTAGGTTTTCAAATTGAGGGTGAAAAATGAGCCAAGAATTTAACGTTGCAGTATTTGGTGCAACTGGTGCAGTTGGTGAAACCATTATTGAGGTCCTGCAAGAGAGAAAATTTCCGGTAGGAGACATATACCTGCTTGCGAGTGAACGCAGCGAAGGTAAAACTTATCGTTTCAATGGTAAAACAGTGATGGTCGAAAATGTTGAAAGTTTTGACTGGTCTCAGGTTCATATCGCGCTCTTTTCTGCTGGTGGTGAATTGTCGGAAAAGTGGGCTCCAATAGCAGCAGACGAAGGTGTTATTGTTATTGATAATACATCACAGTTTCGCTATGACTATGATATTCCACTAGTTGTTCCTGAAGTAAACCCTGAAGCCATTGCAGAGTTTCGCAACAGGAATATTATTGCCAACCCCAATTGCTCAACCATTCAGATGCTAGTTGCTTTAAAGCCAATTCATGATGAAGTTGGTATCGAGCGAATCAACGTATCTACGTATCAATCTGTTTCTGGTGCAGGTAAAACGGGTATTGATGAGCTGGCTGGTCAAACGGCAAGATTGCTCAATGGTATGCCAGCAGAGCCAGAAGCTTTTAGTCAGCAAATCGCATTCAACTGCATTCCACAGATAGATGCGTTTATGGAAAATGGCTATACAAAAGAAGAGATGAAAATGGTTTGGGAAACCCAGAAAATTTTCAACGATTCTTCTATTATGGTCAATCCGACGTGCGTAAGAGTCCCTGTATTTTATGGCCACGCTGAATCTGTTCATCTTGAGACCCGGTCTCCTATCGATGCAGACCAAGTTGTTCAATTACTCGAAAAAACAGAGGGAATTGAGGTATTTCATGGCCAAGAATTCCCAACTCAAGTTAAAGACTCGGGTGGAAAAGATCATGTAATGGTAGGTCGTATTCGCAATGACATCAGTCATCATAGTGGTGTGAATTTATGGGTAGTTGCGGATAATGTTCGTAAAGGTGCTGCCACTAATGCGGTACAAATTGCAGAAGTACTGATTAGAGATTACCTCTAACTGTTTAAAGTTTGGCCTTTCTATAGGAGGGGCCAAGCTAACTTACCGAAAAATATTGTGAAATTCTGTACAAAAATCAAATAATCTAGCTTCTTCCCGCATTTTTTCCTCTTTGCTCTATAGTTTTCCTCTCGTTATCCGATATATTTACCAGATCAGCACAATTTTTTAGTTTTATTACTAACGCACAAAGACGAGCCTTATATGTCCCATTTTCTAAAGCGTCTTATCACGCCTTTAGCGTTACTCTTAGCCGTACAGATTAATACGGCTACCGCAGAAGCTATTCGACTAGTCGGACCAGACGGTACTGTTCAGGCATCTCCTGAATATGATCAATCTATTATTCAAAATAAACCTATTCAGTCAGAATCAGCCCGGTTTTATGGGCCCACCAATAGAGATGAAACATTGTGGTCTATTGCGTCGGGGTTAAGGCCTAATACGGACTTGTCTGTTCAGCAAACACTGCTTGCTATTTATAAGTTAAACCCACAAGCATTTAGTGATCAGAACATTCATGAGTTGATTCCGGGAAGTCGTTTGCGGGTTCCGTCACTGGCGCAGATTCGGGCAGAAACAACACTAGAAGCTATTGCGTTATTAAATGCTCATAAAAATAAACTAAACCCAGTCACTTTAGCCACTCCAATAACGAAACAGGTAGTGACGAAGGAAAAGGATTTAGTCCCTCAAAAACCGACAAAAACGGCTGAAAAACAAATAACGAAAAAGAGTGCGGAAAGTACATTAAAACCAGCCGAAGTACAAAAGACAAAACCAACGCCTAATGTTGAAAAAATAAAGCAAAAACTGACCGAGTCCGAAGGTGAATTAAATGCATTGGAGGAAAAGAACCATCAACTTCGTTTGATGCTAACAGAAGTACAGTCAGAAGTAGGCTCTTTAAAAACAGAGCTGAGCGATGAAAGCCGTATTAGGGATGAAGTAGAAAAGCTGCTGAGAGAAGAGCAACAAAAGAAAGCAGACACAGAAGCGATGCTGCCAAGTCAGTTGGATTTGTTACTCGATAATATGTGGTTTGTTGCGCTGCTGGCGCTCATCCCTGGATTACTATTTGTACTAATTATTGTATTGGTCTTGACTCGTCGTGGTAACAAGGAACAAGTCAACCAAGAAGAGTCATTTGATCAGCCAGAAGTCATTACGTTGTTGGATGACGACGATGATGAGATTGATTTGGATGCTGATATTGATGATGAAGTTGCCATCGATGATGACTTGTTTGGTGATGAATCCGATGAAAATATTTTCGATGTTGAAGATGAACAAGATGATTTAGCGGAAAATGACATCTTTGCCAGCCTTGATGACAATGATCTCGATTTCAATTTGGACGACGACGACCCGTTCGCAAGTATTGATGAAAATGGTGATTTCGATGCTGATATTGGTGATATTGAATCAAGTTCTACGGGCATCAGTGTCGATGGAGACGATAAAGCGCTGAGTCTGGAAGAGATGGAAAGAGCGCTTGATGACGATGACGCTGTTTTACCGAATGAGATCGAATCAGAATTTGATCTGTCAGACGATAGTGAAATGTCACAGGCAGAGCTTGATAACTTGTTGTCTAGTGATGATGATAACGAAGTACTTGATGGCGACTCGCTTGATCAGGCTGATTTAGACAGTTTATTTAGTAACTTAGGATCTGAAGAAAGTGAGGATTCAAATGTTAATTTTGATGCACTACTAACAGAGGATGATGATTTTGATCTGTCCAACTTTGAAGAAGAGGCTGATCAATTAAGTAATGCGGACGACATTGACGACTTGCTTGCTGACTTTCAAAAAATCGAGGATTTAGAGTCAGAGCAAGCGTCAGAAAAAGAGAATGAGCCAACGTTCGGTGCTGATGATATTGATGATTTAATTAGCCAAAATAATTCAGAGTTAGTTGCTGATGATATTGATGATTTAATTAGCCAAAATAATTCAGAGCTAATCGCTGATGACATTGATGACATTGATGAGCTCATTAATCAGAACAGCACCGACCTTCTGGATGATGTCCTTGAATTAGAGGACACCGCTGACGAAATAGCAGAAGACAGTACAGATCTACTTGATGAACTTCTTGGTGAGTCGGTGGGCGAAACTGAAGAGAAAATACCCGAGTTATCAGATGATAGCGTTGAACTGCTAGACGACTTATTAGATGAGAAGCAAGACGCAACAGAAATTGCACTTGAACAAGATAGCACTGCATTATTAGATGAATTAATAGATGAGCCACAAGAGAGCTCAGGCGACGAGGACGAATTGTTTGATGTGTCTGAAGCATTGGATAAAGAACTTGATAGTCTTCAGGAAGAGGAGACTGCGCCGTTATCAGAAGATAGTGTTGAGCTACTAGATGAGTTTTTAGAGCTAGACAGTGCTCAATCTGCAGAGCCTGAGTCGAATAGCGAATTGTTATCCGAGTCAGAGCCAACACCTGTTGAAGAACCAAGTGGAGATACTGACTTATCAGCGGATGATATTGATGATCTTCTCGCCAATACCAGTTCTGAGAATAGAGACGAAGCTATTGATGAGCAACTGGAACAGATTACTGATACTACTGAAATCGAACAAGCGCTTGACGATGGTTTTAGTTTTTCACCACAAATAGAAGGCTCTGAGCATGCTGACAAGATGGAAGAGCTGGAGGATGTTGATAGTTACCTTGCAGAGGTAGAGGAATTTGATACTGATGATAAGGAGCAATCCAAATTAAAGGAAGCAGAAAGCGGGGAAGTTGAAAGTTCGGAAGTTGAATCTGAACAAGACGTATTAAACTCTCCTGCCTCAGACGTTACTGCAAATGAATTTGGAATTCCTCAAGATGATGACTGGATTTTAGACGACATAGAAGTAGAGTCTCCTGCAGAGGCAGAGGCAGAGGCAGAGGCAGAGGCAGAGGCAGAGGCAGAGGCAGAGGCAGAGCCAGAGCCAGAATTACCTTCTGTCGTTGAGGAGGATTTTGAATCTATTGATATCGGGGATGATGAAGTCAGCGAGCTTTCGGAACAGCCGTATATTGATACTCATTTTGAAGACATTGATAAAGTCGACACTGATCTGACTGAAGAAAAGACAGAAACCCCGATTGATAGTGAACATGGGGATTATAGCCAAGAACATGCAATGCTTGATTCTTTGGCATATGGAGAAACGTCTCAAGACGATCAGGTAGCGTCGACGGAATCCGAGGCAGTCAGTGATGACGAGTTAGGTGAATACAGTGAAACCCAGGCACTTGAAGATGCATTGGAATCTGGTGACGAGCCGAGCTTTGAGCAGGACGCTGAACGGGAAATACCAGCTGACATAGAGCCAGTTACACTGAGCGACGATGAACTAGGTGAATACAGTGAAACCCAGGCGTTAGAAGATGCATTGGAATCTGGTGGTGAGCCGAGCTTTGAGCAGGATGCTGAACTGGAAATACCTGCTGACATAGAGCCAGTTGCACTGAGCGACGATGAACTAGGTGAATACAGTGAAACCCAGGCGCTAGAAGATGCCTTGGAGTCTGGAGGTGAACCGGACGTTGAGTTAGAAGTACCTGAGAAAGTAGAGAAGTACGATGAATCTGCGACGTTGGCAGAGTTACTTTCTGATGAGGATACTTCTACTGTCGCTTATGCAAGTGAACCGCTGGACGTGAATACCATCGATAGTGCTGGCATGGATCTGGAAGCGATGCTGGATGTCGGTGGAGAAGACTGGAATGGTTTTAACCTCTCAGATGAACAAAAAGCCGACATTCCAACGGATATCCCTGATGACCAAATGGACATCTGGAGTGAACAAACCGAAGAGCCTGAAGTTTCTCCGGAAGACTGGGGTGAGCAGCCTGATATTAATGAAGATGCAACAGCGCCACCATTTATGAGCGTTGATGATTTGATGGCTCAGTCAGAAATAGAAAATGAAAACGATATCAATCCGGATGAAGAAGAGCTTAATTTAGACGTAGGCTTGAATGAATTTCCTGATGTTATAGGTGAGGTGAATCAATTTGATGTTGACTCGGACTCAGAAGCCGCAGGTAAGTTGGATCTGGCTAAGATCTATATTGAGATGAATGATACTGAAGGGGCAATCCGGCTTCTGGAAGAAGCAATTGTTTATGGTGAAGATGATATTCGTCAACAAGCTAAAGCATTAATTGATAAGATTAATGGGCAAAATAACTAGTGTGAGCTAGTTTGTCTAACCAATGAAAAGAGGCCGTTTGATGCCTCTTTTTGTTTATCACTCAGTAAAAATGACCGTAATAATTCTTGGGCTTCTGCATTTTGCTGTGAATTGAGTATATACTAGCCCGCTTTTTTAGAAGGAAATGGTCTTCATTATGCGCATCGCTTTATGCATTGAGTACAACGGTACAAACTATTCTGGTTGGCAGAGACAAAAACATGTAAATAGTGTCCAAGCGGAGCTAGAAAAGGCGCTGTCAGTCATTGCCGCGCACCCTGTTGAAGTTCAGTGCGCAGGCCGAACGGATGCCGGGGTGCACGGTACTGGTCAAATCGTACACTTTGATACTGATGCAAAAAGAAAAATGGTGGCTTGGATAATGGGCGTTAATGCTCATATGCCAAAAGATATTGCCGTGCGTTGGGCGAAAGAAGTTCCAGATGATTTTCATGCTCGGTTTAGCGCTACAGCACGCCGTTATAGGTATATCATCTTTAATCATACTTTTCGTCCTGGTATTTTTGCTTCGGGAGTCAGCCATTATCATGGCGAACTAAATGCAGAAAAAATGCATCAAGCGGGTCAATATTTATTAGGCGAAAACGACTTTACTTCCTTTAGAGCGACGCATTGTCAATCACGCAGTCCTTATCGAAATATGATGCACCTTAATGTTTCTCGCCATGGAAACTATGTGATTATAGATATCAAGGCGAATGCATTTGTTCATCATATGGTCAGAAATATTACAGGTAGCCTGATTTGTGTTGGTAAAGGTGAACAAGACCCTGAGTGGATAAAGTGGCTGCTTGAGGCAAAAGACCGTAAATTAGCCGGAGCAACCGCAAAAGCGGAAGGGCTGTATTTAATTGATGTAGATTACCCGCAAGCATTTGATCTACCTAGAGAACCTATTGGACCGTTATTTTTGCCCGATAATTTGAACTAAGTCTATTTTGTGCCAAAATGAACTGAACTTATCGTGATGTTTGTGCTCATAACTTTGTTGTAGAACATGGTACGTTGTTAGTCTGAAAATAGGTACAACCAGTTTTTTGTCTACAGATTTGCTAATCTGTGGTTTAATCTGAGCGCATTTAATTGAATTAACTATCTTTCGCCATGGGGCGGAAGTATTAAGAGAAAAAGGTCTTCCATGAGTTGGCTTGAAAAAATTTTAACAAAAAGCAGTATTGTAAGCTCTAGAAAAGCATCCATTCCGGAAGGGGTATGGACCAAATGTACATCTTGTGAGCAAGTTCTTTATCACGCAGAGTTAGAGCGCAACTTGGAAGTATGTCCAAAATGCGATCATCATATGCGGATGAAGGCCCGTCGTCGTTTAGAAACATTTTTGGATGATGGTAATCGTGTTGAGTTGGCTAATGATCTTGAACCTAAAGATAAGTTGAAGTTCAAAGATTCAAAACGCTACAAAGAACGTATTGCCACAGCGCAAAAAAATAGTGGCGAAAAAGACGCTCTGGTTGTAATGAAAGGTGAGTTGCTAGGCATGCCTATCGTGGCCTGTGCTTTTGAATTCTCTTTTATGGGGGGCTCTATGGGTTCTGTTGTCGGCGCTCGATTTGTTAAAGCGGTTGAAGCAGCAATAGAATCGAACACAGGTTTAGTCTGTTTTTCTGCTAGTGGCGGTGCGCGCATGCAAGAAGCGCTTATGTCATTGATGCAAATGGCAAAAACCAGTGCAGCATTAGAACGACTTTCAGGACATGGACTGCCTTTCATCTCTGTGATGACAGACCCAACTATGGGCGGTGTGTCTGCTAGTCTGGCCATGCTTGGTGATATCAATATTGGTGAGCCTAAAGCATTGATTGGGTTCGCTGGACGTCGTGTTATTGAGCAAACCGTTCGTGAAGACCTTCCTGAAGGGTTCCAGCGCAGTGAGTTCCTATTGGAACACGGTGCTATCGACATGATCGTTGACCGCCGTGAAATGCGTCAGCGAGTGGCTGCATTAGTTGCAAAAATGACCAATCACGACTCTCCATTAGTAGTATCTGTTGATGATTCTCCCAAAGTAGAAGAATACACAGTACCCGTAGTGGAAGAAAAAGAGTAAAGTACTCAATAACCTTAGACGCTTAATGTGATTAAAAGTTAGATGAGCCAAAAAGTGATTCCACAAGCCACATCGACACTACCGATGTGGCTTGATTATTTAGAAAATATTCATACCAGCGCTATCGATCTCGGATTGCAGCGTGTCCAAATTGTGGCTGAAAAGGCTAACCTCACCAAACCTGCACCTAAAGTGATTACCGTTGCCGGAACCAATGGCAAAGGGTCTACGTGTGCTATTTTAGAAGCTATACTGCTTGACGCCGGGTATTCAGTCGGTGTTTATAGTTCTCCACATCTTATTCATTACAATGAACGGGTAAGAATTAATGGTGAGACACTTCCAGATGTCAAACATGCCCAGGCATTTGCATTTATTGAAGAACAAAGGGACGACACAAGCCTTAGCTTTTTTGAGTACGCAACCTTAGCGGCGTTGAAATTGTTTCAATGGGAGAAAGTTGACATCGTACTGCTCGAAGTTGGATTGGGTGGTCGACTAGATGCGACGAACGTTGTAGATCATGATATTTCGGTGATAACCAGTTTAGCCGTCGATCATGTTGATTGGTTAGGTGATGATATCAATGTCATTGCGCGTGAGAAAGCGGGCATTTTTAGAAAAGACAGACCTGCAATTTGTGGCCAACCGGACGCGCCGATTACCGTTGCAGAATATGCAGACGAGGTAGGTGCTAAGTTGTATCAGGTTGGTTTTCATTATCAATATACAGAAAATCAGAATGACTGGGATTGGCAGAGCGGGGCTTTTGATCTCAATGCGCTTCCAAAACCCAACTTACCTATGGTTAATGCCGCAACGGCAATTATGGCCTTGGGCGTGGCTGATCTCGATATTACCGATATTAATATTGTAAACGGGCTTAAGAAGGCTGAACTCTCAGGGCGAATGCAATCCGTTGGTGAAGCACCTAAAGTGATATTAGATGTAGCGCATAACCCACACTCAGCAGAATACTTAGTTGGTCAGATAGCTAAGCGGTATCCAGAGAAAGTGATCCATTGCGTGATTGGAATGCTGCATGATAAAGATATTGAAAGCACTATTGATATATTGAAACCAATTGTGTCTTCATGGTACCCCGGTTCATTGGCGGGGCCTCGCGGTGCCACTGCTGATGAACTGCGATGCTATTTACCAAAGCAGGAAGCAACCTTCTCGTCGCCAACGGATGCTTATAAAGAGGCATTTACCAACGCCGCGAAAGATGACGTTATTCTTGTTGTTGGTTCATTTCATACCGTAGCTGAAGTATTGGTTTATTTGCAGTTACAAAGGAGTTCAGGTGGCCAGTAAGTTTCAAAGCCGGCTTGTAGGTACTATCATTCTTGTTGCCGCTGGTGTGATTATACTACCAGACGTGCTTGACGGCGAAAAAAAACATTATAAGGAAGAGCTGGCAACTATTCCGATTAAACCAGAGTTAAGTGCTGAAGTAGAGTCATTTGAGGTTTTAGAACCCGTTGCAGTACAAACGGCACTTCCTGATAGCCCCGTGGAAATGATCGCTGAACCGGAAAATAGCGATGAAGTCGCGGTGGCAATTAAAAATGTAGCCGAAAAAAATGACTATCAAAGTAGTGCGTGGATAATTCAGCTGATGGCACTAAAAAATGCAGAAAATGCAAAAACGTTAGTGGAGGATTTACAGAATCGCGGTTATCAGGCACACACTAAAAAAGAAGATGCATTTACTCGGGTCATTGTTGGGCCGAATACATCTAAAACCGCACTTGAACAACAGATCAAAGAATTAGAAAAATTAACTGGCTCAAAAGGCCAATTGATGAAATTTAAACCACTTAACCCATAGGAAAACGTTTGCGTCAGCATTTTTTCTGTTAGAATGCACGCCAACTTAACGATGTTATGCAAATGATTTGGATCGATTTTGTTATTTTAAGTGTGATAGGACTGTCTGCACTAATTAGTTTAGTGCGTGGTTTTGTTAAGGAAGCATTATCTCTGGTTATCTGGTTTGGTGCCTTTTTTATCTCTAGTCAGTTTTATGAGAAATTGGCCGTTTACTTTAGCAATATCCAAGATGATATGTTTCGAAAAGGCGCAGCGGTAGCCGCACTATTTATTGCTACTCTTATAGTAGGTGCTGTTGTGAATTACGTGATAGGGCAGTTAGTCCAGAAAACAGGCTTATCAGGCACTGATAGAGTATTGGGTGTCGTGTTTGGTTTGTTGCGGGGCGTATTGATTGTGTCAGCAGTCTTGTTTTTCATGGATGCATTTACGGCTTTTCCGAGTGCTCGATGGTGGAAGGATTCCCTATTGATACCTGAGTTCAGTCGAATAATCGCGCCTTTTTTCGAGCACTTGCGAGAAACATCAAGCTTTTTATCTGGCACTATTTAGTGCCATTTTTATGGAAATTGAGGGTTAACACATGTGTGGTATTGTTGGAATCGTAGGTACATCACCGGTAAATCAATCTATCTATGATGCATTGACCGTGTTACAGCATCGTGGCCAAGATGCTGCTGGTATTGTTACCATAGAAAGCAATCGTTTTCGTCTTAGAAAAGCCAATGGTTTAGTGAGAGACGTATTTGCCGCGAAACACATGCAAAGACTACAGGGAACTGTTGGGATCGGGCATGCGCGTTACCCTACAGCAGGAAGTTCAAGTGCTTCAGAAGCACAGCCTTTTTATGTCAACTCCCCGTTTGGGATAACCCTTGCTCACAACGGTAACTTAACTAATGCGAACGTGGTTCGTGATAAGTTATTCGAAAAAGATCGCCGTCATGTTAATACGACGTCTGACTCGGAAGTATTATTGAATGTGCTTGCGCACGAAATAGATACGGTCAAAGGTAATGTAACGTCTGAAGATGTATTTCGAGCAGTAACTAATGTACATAGAACCATTCGCGGTGCTTATGCTGTTGTAGCTATGATCATTGGCCACGGTATGATTGCATTTAGAGACCCACACGGCATTCGTCCACTTTGTCTGGGTAAGAGACAAGTAGGTGAGCGCACTGAGTATATGGTTGCATCTGAATCTGTAGCACTAGATGCCGTAGGCTTTGATTTTGTTCGTGATGTGGCTCCAGGTGAAGCGATTTATGCAACATTTGATGGCGAACTGTTTACGCAGCAATGTGCTGATAACCCGCAACAAAATCCATGTATTTTTGAGTATGTCTATTTTGCTCGTCCTGATTCATTCATCGACAAGATTTCGGTTTATAGTGCACGAGTTGAAATGGGTAAAAAACTGGGCGAAAAAATTCAGAGTGAATGGGCTGATTTAGACATAGATGTTGTAATTCCAATTCCAGAAACCTCCTGTGATATCGCATTACAGATCGCGCATATTATGGATAAACCTTATCGACAAGGATTTGTGAAAAACCGTTATGTCGGCAGAACGTTTATTATGCCTGGACAAACACAACGTAAGAAATCCGTTCGGCGTAAACTCAATGCGATTCGCTCTGAATTTAAAGGAAAAAATGTACTGTTAGTGGATGATTCCATTGTTCGGGGAACAACATCAGAACAGATCATTGAAATGGCTAGAGACGCTGGGGCAAATAAAGTGTATATGGTTTCTGCAGCCCCGGAGATTCGTTTTCCTAATGTTTATGGTATTGATATGCCAAGTGCTAATGAACTTATCGCACATGGCCGTGATGCTGATGAAATCGCCAAAATTATCGGTGCCGATGCTCTGATTTTTCAGTCTTTAGAAGATTTGGTCGCTGCGGTTGGCTCTGGCAATATGGATATCACTCAGTTTGAAACATCTGTATTTAGCGGGGAGTATGTGACTGGCGATATTGATCAAAATTATCTCGATTATCTAGAATCTTTGCGAGGTGATGATGCGAAGACTCAGCGAGATATTCAGCAAGATCTTGCCAGCTTAGAGCTATATAACGAAGGCGCTTGATAAATAAAACCCCGAGACAATGTCTCGGGGTTTTGTTTTAGTGCTTATAATGAGTAATAAAATCTATGAGTAAGCGAACTTTCTCTGGTTGATGATCTTTATGGTTATATAACATATATATATCCCGAGGGTTGGCACTCCACTTGTCCAATACTCGGACCAGGTCACCCCTTTCAAAATACTCTTGTAACATAATATCTGGCATCAATGTAATTCCCAACCCTGAAGCCGCTGCGCGTCTTACCACATTTAATGCATTAGCCTCAAACCTAGCTTTGTCGTTATTTACCACTGTTTCGCCATTGGTAGTGGTCAATTGCCACTTCATCAAAGGGTGACCTTTTAATAGAGAGTGCTGAGTAAGGTCTTCTGCATGAGACAATGGCGCGCTGTTGCTTTCAAGGTAATCAGGGCTTGCCACTAAAATATCTTTTACGGAATCTATTTTACGGGCAATAAGACTAGAATCTCTTTGAGGGCCCACCTTAAAAATAATATCCCACTCTGTAGGGTCAATCTGATCGGCTTTATTGCTCATCGTTAACTCAATATTAATATCAGGGTATTGAGCCATAAAATCACTAAGCATTGGCAGAATGAGGCGTTTAGTTAGGTTGGATGGCGCGGATAATTTAAGCTTACCTGCTGCTCCTTTGCAATCATCTGTGATTTCTTCCGTTGTTGTTGATAAACGTTTCAGAAGTGGAGAGCACTCCTGAAAAAAACGTTCGCCAGCTTCGGTGAGAGAAAGCTTACGCGCGTGGCGATTAAGCAATCTTAAATTCAGGGAGTCCTCAAGCGCTTGAATTCGCCTGGTGATAGTCGCAACTGGAATAAGTGTCTTTCGTGAAGTAGCCGTATAGCTACCATTTTCAACTACTAGCCTAAAAAGGTTCAAATCGTCAAATTTCATCAAATAATACAGACTTCCGATGTATGAATCCGGTCAATTTAACCCTAAGTAGTTATACATATTTTGCTTTGTATCAATATGTGGCCCTGTTTTCTAACAAAGTTGGTAAATTTGACTGATGATTAATATATTAATAAAATTGCCGCAGTAGCATATGTTGTATAAATTAGGATTGGCAACTACCTTTTATAGGGGAATAAGAAAAACAATAGTGATGTCCCCAGACTCAGATAGGTGAGGTTTTATATGGTTACTAGCAATGCCGATGCTGCAGTTTTGGCGAGAGAAAACGAACTAGAACATAAGACGATTATGCTGGTGGATGATGATCCAGTTTTTCGTCGTTTTATATCTGTATTACTAAATAAAGAGGGCTATATCGTTGTAGAAGCTGAACACGGATTAGACGGATTGCAGCAATTACGAAACCATGTACCAGATCTTATAGTGTGCGATATTTCAATGCCGATATTGGATGGTATTGAGTTTGCTGAAGAAGTGAGTTGGGAATACCCGGATATTCCTATGATTGTAGTATCTGCAACGGATGACATGTCTGATGTCGCCCGAGCGCTACGATTCGGTATTAAGGACTTTTTAACCAAGCCTATTACTAAGCCAACATATTTGACATCAGCAATTAATAATACGCTTCAGGAAGAGCAGCAGCACAATCATAACGCCACTGCCAGGGACTTTTCCAGTCAATGGTTTAGAGTTGGCGAAGAAGGGGACATTCCTGAAGACAATGAGCTGCACTGGCATCTCAATTATCTCAAAGAAAACCCTAATGCTGCGAACGAGTTATTGACGGCACTCTTACCTGAACGGGATACGAAACAGGGGGACTGGCAGTGTAGTTATAATCTACTTCAATCGTTAGAATCTTTACCATTGGTGTTTGATTACGCATGGCTAATTGATGGCCAGTTTGCTTTCTATCTTGTAGATTCTACGTCAGATGATGATTGTGGTGTCGGCAGTGCGTTGTTAGTAAGGGCTTTGTTCAATGATTGTTTGCGTAATTTAGAGTTTTCTACAACCAGACTTAGAGAATTTAGTGAGCATGTTGAACGAGGCATAAAGTGTATAGAGTGCGCTTCCCCTGTTCGTGCAATGTTTGGTATTGCCGATATGACGGATGGTACTACGACTATTATTCCAGCCGGGCTAGAGGCAGTGTGGAGTGAAGGGGAGCGAAACTCTCATATAAAGCCTGGTGATATCCTTGGTGAGGGTGGTGCAAAAAATAGCATGGTAGAAAATCTGTCGTTTATTAATGGTGCGAAACTTACGATTGCGAACATTGGTGTGAGTCATTTTAGTCTTGAAATTAGACCAATTAACAAATAACCCCCCTCAATAGATTTAAAAATGGTTGAATTTTGTGCCAACAGTCGGGTTTTTAGTGAGTGAAAGCCTATTTGAACGTTTGCTTCTCTTTCCATTGTTGCTCAAGAGAGAGAAAATCACTAACATAATGAGGAAGTGTGCCCACTCTTCGGAGTGGGCATTTGTTTTTGTGCGTTTTAATTTTAGTTATACAAACTGATTAAGGCGACAATTTATTAGCGTTTACTTAACTTGAATAATAATAAAATCAAATTGGTATACAGAAACGCGAGCACCAGAACAAATAAACAATTATGACAACTGAAACAATCTCATTTATTAAATCAAGTATTAAATCAATTGCAGACTATCCAAAACCAGGGATTTTATTCCGTGACGTTACTAGTCTTATGGAAGATGCAACCGCCTACCAAGCTACGATTCAGTTGCTTGTAGATAAGTACAAAGATCAAGGTTTTACCAAAATTGTTGGTACAGAAGCTCGAGGGTTCCTGTTTGGCGCTCCTTTAGCATTAGAATTGGGTCTTGGTTTTGTTCCTGTAAGAAAACCTGGAAAATTGCCACGAGAAACAGTAGCTCAGTCTTACGAACTGGAATACGGTACAGATATCTTGGAAATCCATGTTGATGCGATTTCAGAAGGCGACAAAGTACTTGTTGTTGATGATCTGCTAGCGACAGGCGGCACCATTGAAGCAACGACAAAACTGATTCGTCAGCTTGGTGGTGAAGTAGATCATGCTGCGTTCGTTATCAATCTTCCAGAAATTGGTGGAGACAAACGTTTAGAAGCTTTAGGTATAAACGTATATAGTATTTGTGATTTCGAAGGCCATTAATCCAGTACTTTTTGGAAATATTGAATGAGTTATTTAGCATTAGCGCGAAAGTGGCGTCCTAACCAGTTTAAACAGGTTGTAGGACAGGCACATGTATTAACCGCATTGGAAAATGCATTAAGCCAAAATAAACTGCATCATGCGTATCTGTTTAGTGGTACGAGGGGCGTAGGAAAAACCACCATCGGTCGCTTATTTGCTAAAGGACTTAACTGCGAAACAGGTATTACTGCGACGCCATGTGGTCAGTGTGATGCCTGTAAAGAGATCGATGAAGGACGATTTGTCGATCTGTTGGAAATAGACGCCGCTTCCCGAACAAAAGTGGAAGATACGCGTGAACTATTAGACAACGTTCAATATAAGCCTGCCAGAGGGCGCTTTAAAGTTTATCTTATTGATGAAGTTCATATGCTTTCCAGGCATAGCTTTAATGCGCTGCTCAAAACCTTAGAAGAGCCACCAGAATATGTAAAATTTCTGCTGGCGACGACCGATCCTCAAAAATTGCCTGTGACTATACTGTCTCGCTGTTTGCAGTTTCATCTGAAACCAATCAGTGTAGATAATATTCACGAGCAACTTAATTTTATACTCGGACACGAAAACGTTACCGCAGAGCAGAGAGCGCTCGGAATGATTGCGCATTCTGCTGATGGAAGTATGCGGGACGCGCTGAGTTTGACTGATCAAGCCATTGCGCTTGGTAATGGCAGTGTGAATGTCGACACTGTGTCAACGATGTTAGGCACGCTCGATACCGATCAAGCGATATATCTGCTCGAAGCGATTGGTAGCAAACAGGCTCAAACCGCTATGGCTGTGATTCAAGAGCTAGCAAGTAATGGTGTCGATTGGGATATCCTGCTACAGGAATTGGCCAGTCAGTTACACCGCATTGCCATGTATCAGGCTTTGCCTTCTACTCTGGATAAAACAAAACCGGATGCCGAGCGAATTACATTACTGAGTCAGCATCTGTCTCCGGAAGATGTTCAGCTCTACTACCAAATTGCGCTAAAAGGTCGTCAAGATCTGCCATTTGCTCCGACAGAGCGAACTGGGTTAGAAATGACCGTGTTACGTATGATCGCATTTCGTCCGGTGAAAGTGAATGTCGCAACAGCGATTGATACCAATCAGCCCGTTCAACAATCAGTAGTGCAATCAACAGCGCAATCACCTGTTCCTCAATCCGCACCGGTTGCTGTCAACTCTGTTCAAACTACGGCTAACACGGAAAAATCCGTTGCTTCTGCACCAGCCATTATGCCAACAGCACAGCCCGTTTCCGTTGCACCAGCTGTTAATACACAACCAGCCAGTAGCGCAGTAACAGAGCAACCACCTCTTCCAACTGAAGATGATTATCCCGTAATGGCACACGATTATGAGCAAGAGCCGTATGCGTTACCGGACACGACAGAGTACCAGCAGGTATCCCAGCGTGGAAACGCACCCGCTGCAGTGACAACTCAACCAATGACGGCGAAAAAAGCGGGTCTACGACATCAATTGCGTTCAAAAAGAGCCAATGTCGCCTCGAATACAGGTGGGGACAGCACAAAAAAGCCTAAAGCGGCATTGTCAAACAATGTGTTAGATCGTGTCGCTCAACAACATGGCAGTGCCAAAGCTATGCCTCATAGTGAAGTGATTGCGAGCAGTCAGGAAAAGCCTGAAGAGAACCAGCCTTATCAATGGAGAGCAAGCAAGGTTGAAGTCATTGACGAGAAGAATGACCTAACACCTTCACAGCTAAAGCAAGCGTTAGAGCATACTAAAACTGCCGAGATGACGACGCAGTTGGTCAATGAATCCATTGAGAAAGACACGTGGGCTGCACTTATTAACACCTTAGAGATTGCTAAACTGGTAGAGCAACTCGCATTAAACTCAGCGTATTCAAAGCAAGGTTCAACCATTGAGCTGTTTTTACGCGCCCAGCAAGCTCATTTGAATACCGATAAAGCGCAAAATGAACTGTTACAAGCGTTAAATCAAAGTCTTGGAGAGCAATGCCATCTCACGGTAGAGATCAGTACCAAAGGACAGACGCCGCTAGAACTGAGAGAGTCGCTGTATCAGGAAAAACTTCAGGCGGCACATTCCGCATTAGAAAGTGATCCAAACGTGCAGTTTATACAAGCACGATTTGCAGCAGAGCTTGATAGTGATAGTGTTAGACCAATTTAAAGGGTTGAACTCTTCTGACTTTAACCCCATTGTATACTCAAAGCACTTCGAGATGCTCATTGAGTATAATTTGAAACAAACGTAAACCAGAGAGATATAGAATGTTTGGTGGAAAAGGCGGTATGGGCAACCTAATGAAACAAGCCCAGCAGATGCAAGATCGTATGCAAAAAATGCAAGAAGAAATTGCTAATATGGAAGTGACGGGTGAGTCCGGCGCAGGTCTTGTTAAAATTACGATCACAGGATCTCACAGCGTTCGTCGTGTAAACATCGATGAGAGCTTGATGGAAGACGACAAAGAAATGCTGGAAGATTTAATTGCAGCGGCATTTAATGATGCAGCTCGCCGAGTTGAAGAAACTCAAAAAGAGAAAATGGGCTCAGTGACTGGCGGTATGCAATTACCACCAGGCATGAAAATGCCGTTCTAAAAATCAGAGAAATTTATGCGTACCAGTCATATGCTGGAGCAATTGATGGAGGCCTTACGATGTCTGCCTGGGGTTGGCCCCAAGTCAGCACAACGTATGGCCTTTCATTTGTTACAGCGCAATAGAAAGGGTGGCTTACAGCTCGCTGATGCATTATCTAAAGCAATGACCGAGATAGGCCACTGCAATGAATGCCGAACATTTACCGAAGAAGAAACCTGTCATATATGTACCAACCCTAAACGACAAGAAAATGGGTTGTTGTGTGTGGTTGAAAGCCCGGCAGATATTGCCGCCGTTGAAGCGACAGGACAGTTTTCTGGTCGATATTTTGTGCTCATGGGACACTTGTCGCCTTTAGATGGTATAGGGCCAAGTGATATTGGCTTAGATACATTGGACTTTCGCCTTCAACGCGGTGATATCAATGAGGTGATTTTGGCAACCAACCCAACAGTGGAAGGTGAGGCAACAGCCCACTATATCGCTGAGTTGTGTCATGTACACAAAGTCAATGCAAGCCGAATTGCTCATGGTGTTCCAGTAGGCGGAGAGCTAGAGCTGGTGGATGGAACAACGCTTTCGCACTCCTTATTAGGCCGGCAGAAATTATAATAAAAAAGAGCATGTTAAATGCTCTTTTTTATTATCCGAACCAAAATTTGAAGACTATGTAAGACGTTCAAGTTCCTGAATGTTAAACAAGGCTTGTTGGTTGGTTTTTCCGCAGACATCAGGGCAAGCTTTAAAGGCATGGCACACCTTAGGCCGTTCTGGCTTTCCAAACAGCTTACATAGGTTTTCTTCGTTCAATTGAATGCAACGAGTGTTCGCAGGCTTACCATTTTCCATTCCAGGAATAGAAGAAGATATGCTGGGGGCGATGCAGCAGGCACCACAACCTAATCGACAATCCATAGTAGTCACCCTAATAGAACAAATAAGGGCGCGATAGTAGCAGAGAACATGGATAACTTCTTGCACTTTACCATAGACAGCTGTATAAAACTCGCCCAGTATTTTGAGAAGTGAATGAGTAAAGATGCAAGCATTTTGGCAAACAAAAAATCTAGAAGAGATGACCGAGACTGAATGGGAGTCTTTATGCGATGGGTGTGGAAAATGTTGCCTGCACAAACTCATGGATGAAGACACTGACGAAGTGTATTACACCAACGTTGCCTGTAGCTGGTTGAACAGCAAAACCTGCAGCTGTAAAGATTATCCAAATCGCTTTGAATCCGGTGAGGAGTGTCTCAAATTAACCCGAGACAAAATCCCGGAATTTAACTGGTTACCAGAAACCTGCTCATATCGGGTGCTCGCCGAAGGAAAAGACCTTCCACAATGGCACCCGCTTGTTACTGGTTCAAAATCTTCAATGCACGCTGCCGGCGAAAGTGTCAGAGGTAAAGTCGTGTATGAAATTGAGGTGATTAACTGGGAAGACCATATTATTAATCACCCGGCACGCAGCTAAGCGACACTCGCAATTCTTTCCTGATTCAGAAACTGCCGTTCGGCGTCATTGTCGAATGGCTTGTTGAAACTTTCTATCAAGTCAGTAACCTGCCAGTCCTCGATATATGGCTGGACGGTAATGAGCTGCAATAATGTATCTTGAGCTATGGTGGCAAAGCGTTGCAAATCTCCGTTATTACCTGACTCAAAACTAACGATACGATCGCTGCTGGGTAATTGCTTATTTTTGAGCAATACGGCGAGCTCGTAAGCCGATAGTCTGGATTCCATCCGGTATAAATAACCAGACTCAACTTTTTGTCTTGCCCAATAATCAATGTCGTTGAAGTCCATCACTTCTCTCGATAGAAATATCGCGGTGCTCTGGTATTGACAGGGTGCAATGGTGACAGGAGTATGTTTAAACTCTGGCTGACCTGAGAGGTTATCGGTATAAGGCGCAATCAAATCACAGGGTTTACTGTTCTTTGCCGTAGTATTGTTCCAGTGTATAGGTATAAATAGCTGTCCCGGAGCGATATCTTGCGTTACTTCTACCCGAGCCTGACACTCTCCCTGAGCATTAACTACGTTTGCCAACTGACCATGCTTAAGAGCAAATGCCGTGGCGGTTTTGGGATGTATAAGCACGAACGGTTCTGGAGAGTGGTCAGCTAAACGCGTAGACAGGCCAGTCCTCGTCATGGTATGCCAATGGTCTCGGGTGCGTCCGCTATTAAGCAGCAACGGATAGGCACTGCTCACTTTGCTCTTGGGGGCGCAATGCTGTACAGCAACAAAGTTCGCACGGCCATCAGGAGTATAAAACTGGCGGTTTTCAAACATCCGTTGATTAACTGGCTCAGTCTGGATGGTTTTTACCGGCCACTGCTGAGGTGTCAACCGGCTGTAACCCGCATCGTCTAACTGGGTTAACCCTATTAACGATAAATCACGTTGACCCTCTTGATTCCCCTGAGTCGTAAGGTTTGCATACTCGCGGAATACCTCGCCTTCATGCAAATAATTAAATGCCTTATGAAAGCCCATTTTACGGGCGACCTGACTAATGATCCACCAATCTGGTTTCGCTAACCCGGGGCTTGGAAGCAACCGACGTTGACGTGAAATACGGCGCTCAGAGTTGGTTACAGTGCCGGATTTTTCACTCCAGCCTTGTGCTGGTAATACTATATCTGCGAATCGGGTGGTTTCTGTGTCCGCAATACAATCAGAGACCACGACAAATGGACATGTCTTCAACGCCTGTTTTATTTTGTCACTGTCAGGCAGGCTAACAACGGGGTTGGTCGCCATTATCCATACGGCTTTTATCTTACCTTCTGCCATGGCATCAAACATATCTATGGCTTTCAATCCCGGCGTTGTTGTTAGTTGTTCTGTTTGCCAAAAATCCTTAACAAGGTTGATGTGATTCGAGTTATCAAACTCCATATGAGCGGTAAGTGTATTAGCTAAGGCGCCCACTTCTCGTCCGCCCATGGCATTTGGCTGGCCTGTTACAGAGAAGGGACCGCTTCCGGCAATTCCAATTTTTCCGGTAGCTAGGTGGCAGTTTATAATGCTGTTAACTTTATCAGAGCCTTGGCTGGACTGGTTGACCCCTTGAGAATAAATGGTAAGTACCTTTTCAGTATTTGCGAAACGTTGATAGAAATCCTGTAACTGCTCTGGCGTTAATCCTGTCGCTGATTCAGCATCGGTTTCTGTTTGGGCTGCGGATATCGCTTGGCTGAAATGGTTGGTGTGAGATTCGATAAATGAATGTTCAAGGAAATCTTGGTCAGACAAGTAGCGCAACAAACCATTAAACAACGCCACATCGCCCCCAGACTTTATATCTAAATGCAGATCGGCTATCGCATTGGTTTCTGTTTTTCGTGGATCGATGACAATAATTTGTAGTGACGGATTGGTCTGCTTAGCGGCGCGCAATCGCTGAAACAGTACAGGATGACACCAAGCTAAGTTAGAACCGGTGATCACCACCAAATCAGATTGCTCTAAATCGTCGTAACAAACAGGCACAGTATCGGAACCGAATGCGCGTTTATGCCCGACAACGGAAGATGCCATGCAAAGGCGAGAGTTGCTATCGATATTACTGGTGCCAATAAAGCCTTTTATCAGTTTATTCGCAACATAATAGTCTTCGGTTAATAGTTGTCCTGACACATAAAACGCCACTGAATCTGGACCATACTTTCTTATGGTTTCAGTAAACTTATCGGCTACTTTTAGTGTGGCGCTATCCCAGTCCAGTTCCTGTCCATCACCAATGGAGTTATCTCTTGGGGCGAGCAACCGACCATCATGTATAACTGTGTCGCCTAAGGCGATGCCTTTAGTGCAGAGCTTGCCATAATTTGAAGGATGGTTTTTGTCTCCCCGCACTTCAAGTACACCTGATGATGTTGGGCGCGCTTCTACGCCACAACCAACACCACAATAGGCGCAAGTCGTTTTAATCCATCCATCGCTTGATTGCGTCATCGCCATACTTCCAATCCTAAAACTTTTTGAGTGATTGCTCTGTAGCAATATGCGCACCAACTGCGTTTTTTGCTAAATATATAATATTTTATCATTATAATTCAATATATTACCAGTAACCTACCACTAAAGTGGTAGTGTGTTGGTGGGTGTATATAGAGGGGTTTTATTATCTTTTGCACCATCTTGCACTGTTTTGCACCACAGTTGCTCATATTTGGTTGTTTATATATTTGGTTTAGTCTCTTGGAGGGTAGTGATGAATTGTTGTTTTGTTGGTTAAGTGATTGTTATTTAATGATTTCAAAGAATGGTCATAGCAATTTTTACGAGTTTGGCACTGTCTTTGCTCAATGCTAATCATGAGATTTCGTTCAATCTGTGATTTTACAGTGTATGGAGCAAGGCTATGAAGATTAACTATAAACATGCTGGAGTTGTCACTCTTGTTGGTGCAGGGCCGGGTGATCCGGACTTGCTGACGGTAAAAGCAGCCCGAGCAATTCAGCAAGCCGAGTTCATTGTATTCGATAACTTAGTCAGTGAAGAAATTCGTGCAACCTTTCCGGAAAACGTGAGAACACTTTATGTCGGAAAAGCAAAAGGTTGCCACAGCGCCACTCAGGACGAAATTAATCAGATTCTTATAGAGCATGCCCACAGAGGGGAAAACGTTTGTCGAGTAAAAGGTGGAGATGCCTTTGTATTTGGCAGAGGTGGTGAAGAGATGCTCTTACTTGCCAAAAAAGGAATTCATGTCGATGTGATCCCGGGAATAACGGCGGCATCAGGCTGTACGACGTATGCACAAATGCCGCTTACACATCGTGGATTGGCACAGGGCTGTACATTTATCACTGCTCATGCGGACAAACAACTGGATCTCAACTGGGATGCTCTGGCCACATTGAATCAGACTTTGGTTATCTATATGGGACTGAGCAAAACTCAAATGATTACCGACAAGTTAACTGCTGGGGGCATGTCCAGCGATACACCTGTTGCTTTTATTGAAAACGGTTGCACTCAAAAACAGAGAACGTTTATTGGTCAGTTAAGTGAACTCAATCAATTGAAAGACGAACATCAGGTTCAGTCTCCGGCGCTCATTGTCGTTGGAAAGGTGGTCTCAGTTGCCCAGCAGATGCAATGGTTAGAACAATTATCAGAACGCACCGTTGCGACTGACAACATCAAACAAGATTTAAGACTGTCCGCTTAATGCTGGCGAACGAACTTAATAAATTTAACGATTAGGAAATTGACGTATGAGTAAACAAAGGATTGTCGTTGTGGGTAACGGTATGGTTGGCCACAAATTTATCGACACACTGATTCAAACTGAGCGTGAAGACCTCGATATTATTACTTTTTCGGAAGAGTCTCGCTTAGCCTATGATCGAGTGCAGCTGACTTCTTATCTGACAGGGAAAACAGCGCAGGATTTAGCACTGACTGATGAATCTTATTATCAGGAGAATGGCGTCAATTACGTTGTAAATGAAAAGGTATCGCAGCTAGATACCACCAACAAAAAAGTGATAACAGCCAGTGGCAGAACAGAAGCCTATGACAAACTAATTCTTGCTACCGGCTCTTTCCCATTCGTTCCGCCGATTCCGGGAAATGACCAAGAGCATTGTCACGTTTATCGTACTCTCGATGATTTAGATGCCATTGAATTATCGAGTCAGAAAAGTAAAAGCGGTGTTGTGATAGGTGGAGGACTGTTAGGTCTGGAAGCGGCTAACGCGATTAAGAATTTAGGCCTAAAAACACATGTTGTTGAATTTGCACCTCGCCTGATGGCGGTACAGCTAGACGCAGGTGGTGGTGATCTGCTTCGCCGCAAAATTGAAGCTATGGGAGTCTCGGTTCACACTGAGAAAGCCACAACAGAAATTATTGCTGGAGAGTCTGCTCGTTACCGCATGAATTTTGCTGACGGGACACACATCGAAACAGACATGATTGTTTTCTCGGCTGGTATACGTGCTCAAGATGAACTGGCACGTAGCTCGGATATTGAGATAGGCGAACGTGGTGGCATTGTGATCAATAATCACTGCCAGACGAACCTGCCGGATGTTTATGCTATCGGTGAATGTGCGCTGTGGGAGCAAAAGATTTTTGGCCTAGTCGCGCCGGGTTATCAAATGGCTAAGGTGGCTGCCGGACATTTATTGGCTGAAGAAGAAACGCCAACTGAGTTTCTTGGTGCAGATATGAGCACCAAGCTTAAGCTGCTTGGTGTTGATGTCGCCAGTATCGGTGAAGTTCATGATCAAACTGAAGGTGCTCAGTCTTACACCTATAGTGATGAGATCGAACAGGTCTATAAACGCCTCATTGTGTCTGCTGATGGTAATGAGATAGTAGGTGCGGTTCTTGTTGGAGACGCTCAGGCATACGGTACTCTGCTCCAGTTAAAGCAAAATAATATGCCTTTGCCTTCAAATCCCTCCGTATTGATTTTACCTAATGTGGCAGAGGATGAATCGTCTGCCATGGGGATCGATGCACTTCCGGACAGCGCCGTGATTTGTTCATGTTTCGACGTGACTAAAGGAGACGTGAAGAAAGCCGTATCCGCTGGGTGCACCACAATGGCCGCACTAAAAGAATCAACTAATGCTTCAACCGGTTGTGGTGGTTGTAGTGCACTAGCAAAACAGGTGTTAGACAGTGAATTGACCAACCTGGGTGTAGAAGTCAGTAACGATATCTGTGAGCACTTTGCTTATTCTCGTCAAGAGCTCAGTGACCTTGTTCGGGTTAACCAGATAAAAACATTTGATGAGCTTCTTGAACAGTATGGCTCTGGTTTAGGTTGCACAGTATGTAAACCTGCAGTTGGGTCGATATTGGCGTCGTTCTGGAACGATTATATCTTGCAAGATGATCTTATCGAGCTTCAGGACACCAATGATATCTATCTTGGCAACATGCAAAAAGACGGTACTTATTCTGTGGTTCCCCGGGTTTCTGGTGGTGAAATCACTCCGGATAAACTGATTATTCTGGGTGAAATTGCCAAGGAATTTGACCTATACACCAAGATTACAGGTGGACAGCGTATAGACCTGTTCGGCGCGCAATTGAATGATCTGCCTGTTATTTGGCACAAGCTTGTGGAAGCAGGCTTTGAAACCGGTCATGCATACGGAAAATCAGTACGAACGGTTAAGTCTTGCGTTGGCAGTACATGGTGTCGTTATGGTGTCCGGGATAGTGTCGGTTTCGCTATCGATATTGAGAACCGTTACAAAGGGTTGCGTTCGCCTCATAAACTTAAATTTGCTGTTTCTGGTTGTACCCGAGAATGCGCAGAAGCTCAGTCAAAAGATATTGGTGTTATTGCCACTGATAACGGCTGGAACTTGTATGTGTGTGGCAACGGAGGAATGCGTCCCCGCCATGCCGACTTGTTTGCGACTGACCTCGATGATGCCACTCTGATCAAATACATCGACCGGGTTCTTATGTTTTATATCCGCACTGCAGACCGCTTGCAACGTACATCCGTATGGCTTGAAAACCTGGAAGGTGGCATTGAATACCTAAAACAGGTGGTCATAGAAGATAAATTAGGTGTATGTGCCGAGCTGGAAAAAGAGATGGACGACAATATCGCCAAGTATCAATGCGAATGGAAAACGACCTTGGAGTCACCGGAAAAACTCAAACGTTTCAGCCACTTCATTAACAGTGAAGAGCGAGACGAACGCCTTCAGTTTGTGACTATGCGCGAACAGCGATTCCCACAGCCTTCAGAGGAACGAAAATCAAAACAAGCAATAGACGTTGTGGAAGTTGAGTAATTACCACGGCGCTTATCAGAAATTTAGTATTGATATGAATTATGGATTAGGAGAGTAACTATGGATAACTGGCAAACTGTATGTAGTGCACAGGATCTTGTACCCAATATTGGCGCTTGTGCATCGGTTCTGGGAGAGCAAGTCGCCATATTTAGCTGCACACGGACAGACTCGTTGTATGCAATCTCAAACTTCGACCCTATTGGTGATGCCAATGTATTGTCCCGCGGCATTATTGGGTGCATTGATGGCCAGCCGTATGTGGCTTCTCCACTGTATAAGCAACATTTTCATTTGGAGACTGGCGCGTGTTTGGAAGAGCCTGAGTATCAACTGAAAACCTATCCGATCCGAGTCATGGATGACGCGGTACAAGTCATGCTGCCGCAAGGTCTGGCGGCATAGGGATAGCTTGCTTAGTGGTAGTGCCTTGTTGATAACTTATAAGGCTTGCCATACACAAATTTTAGCTAGATAGGACTTTATATTATGGAAAATAGTAAATTCTCTTTGATGTCATTCAAAGGAAAAATGAAAATATTGCACCTTAGTTGGATGGCGTTTTTTATCACCTTTGTTGTGTGGTTTAACTTTGCCCCTTTACTTTTAATGGTCAAAAAAACACTAGGCTTAACTACCGAGGAGGTAAAAACCCTCCTGATACTCAACGTAGCATTAACGATACCTGCGCGAGTACTTATTGGTATGCTCACAGATAAATATGGCCCGAGGCTGGTTTACTCAGTGCTTTTAGCGGTTTGTTCAATACCTTGTTTCATGTTTGCTTTTGCTGATTCATTTATACAGGCAGCGATTGCACGCTTTTTACTAGGCTTTATCGGTGCAGGCTTCGTTATTGGGATTCGTTTGGTTTCTGAGTGGTTCCCACATGACCAATTAGGGACAGCCGAAGGTATTTATGGTGGCTGGGGTAACTTTGGCTCTGCAGCAGCAGCATTCTGTTTGCCGACAGCGGCGTTAATGTTTGGTGGTGAGGATGGCTGGCGCTATGCTGTTGCGGTAACTGGTTTAATGAGCTTGATATTTTCGCTTATTTTCTACCGCAACGTATCGGATACGCCTAAAGGATCTACTTATTTTAGACCCAAGCATCTAACTGCTATGGAGGTCACGTCCAAAGGTGATTTCTTCTTCTTATTATTGATGAAAATCCCTATGTATGCGGTACTTGCACTTCTTGCGTGGAAGCTCTCGCCTAGTGGTGTAGGAATGCTGCCAGAGTTTGCCGTTAATGCGACTTATGCCGCTCTGGTAAGTTTATATATATTGGAAGTTAGCCAAGTCTGGAAAGTAAATAAAACGGTTTTTGAAAAACCAGTTGAAGAAATTCACCAATACAAATTTAAGCAAGTAGCTGTACTTAATATACTTTACTTTGCAACGTTTGGCTCTGAACTGGCCGTCGTATCTATGTTGCCACTGTTTTTTCTGGAAACCTTTGAGTTAACCCCTGTAATGGCGGGAATGGTTGCTTCAGCCTATGCCTTTATGAACCTAATGTCCCGTCCTGGTGGCGGTTGGATCTCTGATAAGTTTGGTCGTAAACCCACTCTGCTTATTTTGACTGCAGGACTGGCTGTCGGGTACTTTTCAATGGGGCAAGTTGGTAGCGAATGGCCGCTTTGGACAGCCGTTGTTGTTGCTATGGTATGTTCGTTCTTTGTTCAGGCTGGTGAAGGCGCTGTATTTGCCACGGTTCCACTGATTAAGCGTCGCATGACAGGTCAAATTGCTGGTATGACAGGTGCTTATGGTAACGTTGGTGCGGTAACGTATTTAACCGTGCTTTCATTTGTTGATTATCAGACCTTCTTTTATGTGATTGCAGGTACAGCGGTACTGGGATTTGTTACTCTGATATTTATGGAAGAGCCAAGCGGTCAGATCGCTGAAGTAAACGAAGATGGCAGTGTTACTTTGATTGATGTATCTCATTAGTCATCGCTATAACGTATCGGAGATATTGCAATTTATCTGAGTCGCACTGCTTGGAATAGGATGTAATGTCGTTCAAGAGCTCAACTGGCTAACAGGCTTGTTGAGCTTTTGTTCTCAACTATTATTCTTTCACTACTTGATAACGCTTAGGGAAACCTATGAATTCACGCACTGAAGACCATCACTCACAGCTTGATCTTGGTTATGGCGGTTGTTCTCTTATCGGTACCCGTCCGGAGAATCAGGATGCATTTTTGGTTAAATACCCGGATAAACGAGCTGAGCTGGACCATAAAGGCGTGGTGGCTTGCATTGCGGATGGAGTGAGTTGCAGTGAGCATAGCCAAAAGGCCAGTCATACAGCAGTAATGCAGTTTATCACTGATTACTATACCACTCCGGATAGCTGGAGCATCAAACACTCTGCAAGCAAAATACTAACCTCGTTAAACTCTTGGTTATTTGAACAAGGTGCGAAAAAGGCGCTGACACATAACGGGCTAGTAACAACGTTTAGTGCCGTAATATTTAAATCAAATACTGCTCACTTATTTCATGTTGGGGATAGCCGAATCTACCAACTTCGTGACAATCAATTACGTCTGCTCACCCGTGATCATCAGAGAAATAATTTTGGCAAAGGGGCGTATCTTACTAGAGCGTTGGGAATAGATAGCAAGCTGGAAGTGGACTATCAAACGGTATCCATTCATGAGAACGATCGTTTTTTACTGACCACCGATGGTGTCCATGACTACATTAAACAAGCTTCTTTATTCACTCTTTCTAGCCAGCTAAATCAGGATTTAGAAAAATTAAGTGAAACGATCTGCGAACAAGCATTAGAAAATGGCAGTCAGGACAACGTAAGTTGCCTGATATTGGATGTCAAAAATTTACCTAAACAATCTTTGCTTGAACATCAGCATAGAACCTTGTCTCGTACCATCCCCCCGGCAATGTCGGTGAATAACAAGATAGATGATTATTTAGTGCTTAAAGTTTTGTATGCCGGTTCGCGCAGCCATGTGTACTTGGTGAGAGAAGAAACGACCGGAAAAGAGATGGTGATGAAAACACCATCGATGCATTTCAGCGATGATAGAGAATTTCTGAAAAACTTCTCCAATGAGTACTGGATAGGTTCTCAACTTGATAGTCATCGAATCATGAAGATGTATTCAATACCGCCGAATTCAAAATTTGTTTATCAGCTTTGTGAATGGGTAGATGGTATTACTTTGCGGCAGTGGATGTATGACAACCCTCAACCAAGCCTTGAAAGCGTTCGCTCTATTCTGGAACAATTGATTAAAGCCGTTCGAGTGCTTCAACGAGCGGATATGGTACATCGTGATCTTAAACCAGAAAACGTAATGGTGACCTCCGTTGGTGAAGTGAAGATTATCGATTTTGGTGCCGTTAAAGCTTTTGGTCTGGAGGAGGCCGCCCCTGAGCCAAGAGATGGCGTACCACTTGGCGCAGCGAATTATATCGCGCCGGAGTATATCAACACCGGAAACGCTACGATTATCTCAGATCTTTTCTCCGTTGCGGTTATTGGCTATGAGATGCTGACCGGGAAGTTGCCCTATAAGGAAATGACCCGACAAAACCTACAATCAGCAAGGCATACCAAATGGCACTACCGTTCAATTGCTGAATACAGGCAAGATATTCCGGTATGGGTTGATCTTGTGTTTAAAAAGGCGACTCACTCGTCAGCTTCACAGCGATATCAAGTGTTGAGCGAATTTATCACCGATCTATTCACCCCAAATAAAGCGCTTCAGCATGAGCAGCAGGAACGTCCATTACTGCAAAGAAACCCAGTTATGTTTTGGAAGTCTGTCGCGTTATTGATGACGACAGTAGCGTTAATTGAGTTGCTAATGCTGATATAAGTTAATTACTGTACATATCATCAGTATTTTCTTGATTTTATAAGGCTAGATTGGTTAATCTAGCCTTTTCATTTTCTACTAATGTAACGTATGCCAACACTCTATATTGCCGAGAAACCAAGTTTAGGCCGAGCCATTGCAGCGGCTATGCCTAACCCACAAAAGAAAGATCAAGGTTTTATTCGCTGTGGAAACGGTGACATTGTGACTTGGTGTATTGGTCACCTATTAGAGCAGGTAGAGCCTGATGCGTATGACGAAAAATATAAAAAATGGAACCTTGCTGATCTTCCGATTGTCCCTGAGCAGTGGCAGTTAAAGCCAAGAAAAACGGCTAGCAAGCAGCTAACCGTGATACGTAAGTTATTAAAAGAGACCGATAACATAGTGCACGCAGGAGACCCAGATAGAGAAGGGCAACTGCTTGTTGATGAAGTCATCGATTATTTAAAGGTTAGTGCAAGCAAAAAGGCCAGTACCAAGCGTTTGTTAATCAGTGACCTGAACTTACCCGCAGTGAAACGTGCACTGAAACAGATGCGAAGCAATAAAGAGTTTATTCCTTTGTCGGTTTCCGCACTGGCTCGTTCACGAGCGGACTGGCTCTATGGCATGAATATGTCTCGTGCTTATACGTTGCTTGGTAAGCAAGCTGGCTATCAAGGGGTACTCTCTGTTGGACGTGTTCAGACCCCCGTCTTAGGGCTTGTGGTAAGAAGAGACGAAGAGATAGAAAACTTTGTTGCTAAAGATTACTACACCTTGCATGCCTTGATTCCATACCAAGATGAAAAGGGCAGTTTTGATATTCGCGCACGCTGGAAGCCGAGCGAAGCTTGCAAGCCTTGGCAGGACGAAGAAGGCCGAATTTTAAACCGAAAACTGGTCGAAAATGTTGCCAATAGAATAGCCAATCAACCGGCCAAAGTTATTGAGTCTGAACAGAAAAAAACCAAACAGGCAGCGCCGTTACCGTACTCGCTCTCTGCGTTACAAATTGATGCAGCTAAGCGATTTGGTATGAGTGCACAAGACGTTTTAACCTGCTGCCAGTCCCTTTATGAAAAGCATAAATTAATTACCTATCCTCGTTCCGATTGCCGTTATTTGCCCGTGGAACACTATGCACAGGCAGGTTCTATACTAGAAGCGATAAAAAACAACGCCAAAGAGATGGAGAGTGCTGTAGCTGGTTCAGATTTAGCCATTAAATCGAAAGCGTGGAATGACAAAAAGGTAGAGGCTCACCATGCCATTATTCCAACGCCTAAGAAAACTTCTGCTAATGCACTTTCTGGTAATGAAATGAAAATATATCAGCAGATAGCGCGTCAGTATCTCATGCAGTTTTATGCTCATGCCGTCTACGCCGAAGCTAAGCTGGTGTTTGACATTGCTGGTGGCAGCTTTATCGCCAAGGGCAGACAACTTATAGAGTTGGGCTGGAAAGCTCTGGTTGGGAAAAACCAAACCGATGAAGATGGAATTGATAGTGTTCCTCCATTGGCTAAAGGTACAGAGCTGCTGTGCCGCGAAGGCGAGATTAAAGATAAGAAAACTGAACCGCCTAAGCATTTTACCGAAGCGACATTGCTTCAGGCCATGACTGGTATTGCACGTTTTGTTGCCAATAAAGATTTGAAAAAGATACTGCGTGATACTGACGGGCTAGGAACAGAAGCTACGCGGGCGGGTATTTTGGATACGTTATTTAAGCGCAAGCTGCTTTCACGTCAGGGCAAGAGCATATTGGGCACTCAGGCAGGTAGAGGCCTTATTAACGCACTGCCTAGTGAATCAACGTATCCGGATATGACCGCCGAGTGGGAGCATCAACTTCAGGCAATGGCAGAGCGGAACCAAGCGTACCAGCCATTCATGCTGAGTTTAGAGAATCAAATGGGTGCATTAATTACAACAGTGAAAAGCAACCCTGTTCCTGCTTCGTTGCGAGACTTACCACCAGTAGAGCGGTCAGGGTTTAAACGAAAAAGTAAAAGAAGTTATAGAAAGAAAACAAGCAAGTAGAGAGAAGGCGCGAACAAAAAAATGCCTTATCACAAAGTGATAAGGCACCGAATTATCTTAAAGGCTTAAACAGCCTCATATCTCAAACTGAGGTTAAATAGATTTATCTGGCAGCGATAACTTCTATTTCGATTTCAGCATCCAGCGGTAAACGTGCCACTTCCACACAAGAGCGTGCAGGATAAGGTGCATTGCGTTGTTCAAAAAATGCCTGGTATGCCTGATTAATAACAGGGAAATCATTTAAGTCTTTAACAAACACAGTTGTTTTTACTATATTGCTAATTTCCATATCCGCTTGATTCACAATCGCCAGTGCATTGGTTAGCGACTGAATGGTTTGAGCTTCAATGCCTTCTGCCATTTGTTTGGTTTCAGGGTTAATAGGAAGTTGACCTGAAGTAATGACCAAATTACCTAAATTGACACCTTGAACATAAGGTCCAATGGCCAGTGGAGCTTTGTCTGTACTGATAGCTGACATGTTAACCTCTTAAATTAACCAGCATAGGAAGGCAAGTAGCCAACCATAGATAAGAAATGGAATGACGCTGTGCAGACACCAAATGCGATGAGTGCATAAACTAACGCGCTTCCGCCAGGTGTAGAGAACCCACCAATAGCAACTTCTTGCGTTTGTGTTTGTGCCTGCATTTTAGCTTGAGCTCGTGCTTTGCGAACTAATAGTGCAGGGATAATACAGGTCCATACCGTAGCTACTGCACCTGCATAACCAATCGCAATAACGAAGCCGAATGGGAATAGCAGAGATAAGACTAGCGGTGGTATAAAGGTAACCGCCCATGCTTTGGTTCTGCCCTGACGATTATTTTCAAACTTGAAGAAGTCAGCAAGGAAGTCAAATACCCCTAAGCCCACACCAATAAAGGATGACAGTATTGCCGCCATAGAGAACATACTAATAGCGTTAGATACTTTGTCTGAATCTATTACTGAACCTAATGCGCCAAGTAATGCATCTACATCCCCACCTTTCTCAATAACAGGTCCAAATTGGTCTCTTGGTAGGTTACCGTAAACGGAGACAATCCATAGTATGTACAGTGTTAGTGCGATTACTGTGCCGTACATAAGCGCTTTACTTGCTTTGCGCTCACAGCCGTAGTAGTCACGCATTGACGATACAGAATGGTGATAACCAAATGAAGCTAGTGCGACGGAGAACATGCCAAGAGCATAAGGGCTATAGGATGTTTGTTCGTTTGCTGAATCAAACAGGGTTGTGATATCTACTTTTGCAGCTAAACCGGATACGCCAAAGATAAAACTTAGTGCCATAAAAGAAATGAGTACCACAGAGATACGGTCAACGGCTCTGGTTGAGTGCCAAACAAGTAGAGAAAAGACAAGTACAAACAGTATTGATGCCATTTTACTGTCTAACCCGATCACATCCTGAAGGATTAAACCTGAAGTTGTGATGTAAGCGTAGAGTAATATTCCACCCACAAAATACACGGCCAGATTATTGATGAAATTGACTTTATCGCCCAATAAATCTTTGGTGACCGTATCGAATGAAACTTTGAAGTCGTAGCCTTTAAATGTTTCTAATAACATCCAGCCAGACATCGTCATTAGAGCCATAGTTAAAATAATGACCAGAATTGACCAAGTTGTCCATGCGCCAGCACCGGCACTAGGTAGGCCGAGCATTCCGGCTCCAACGCAGACGCTTGCAATAATGCATGCGCCGCCTATTAAGGAAGGTTCTTTTTTCATGTAACACGTCCTGGATTAAAAAATTAAAAATTAAAAAGTAAAAAAAAGCGCAGAATGTTTTCATACTGCGCTTGGGATGAGTCTGTTATTCGACTTCTTCTAATCGTGCTGTAAAGTGGCGTAGGACAGCGGGTTCATAAGTGAGGCGAAGGCCTTTCACTGTATGTGCATTTTCTAGAACATCTTTAAATGCATCTACGATGTAATCACAGTGAGACTTAGTGATAGTCATACGTGGAACAGTAAGACGAAGAAGTTCCATTGGTGCTTCAATTTGCTTGCCATCTCTGTCACGGCCAAGGAGCAATGAACCGATCTCAACAGCGCGGATACCGCCTAATTCATATAACTTACATGCAAGTGCGTGAGCAGGGAATTGATCGCCAGGGATATGAGGTAGAAGACGACCGGCATCTACGAATACAGCATGGCCACCTGCTGTTTGACAAGGAACACCCACTTTTTCTAACTCGTTAGCCAGATAAGCGATTTGGCTGATACGATAAGCTAGGTAATCTTGGTCTTGTCCGTCATAAAGGCCACGAGCTAATTCTTCGATTGCTTGTCCAGAAAGACCACCATAAGTAGGGAAACCTTCCATAGGTACACAGCGAGAACGACACTCAGTAAACTCATCAAGATAAGTATCATCTTTAACACACAATAAGCCACCGATACGAACCATGGCATCTTTCTTAGCTGACATGGCAAGCATATCCGCATATTGGTACATCTCTTTGATGATTGCGGCGATAGTTTTATCTTGGTAGCCTTCTTCACGTTGCTGAATGAAGTAAGCATTTTCACAGAAACGTGCTGAATCCATGATTACCGGAATTTCGAAACGTTGAGCAACTTCGTATACGGCTTTCAAGTTCGCCATTGATACTGGCTGGCCACCCGCAGAGTTGTTCGTAATAGTTGAAATGATGGTATAAACGTTTTCTGGACCATGCTCTTCGATAGTTGCTTCTAGTTTTGCAATATCAAAGTTACCTTTAAATGGGTGGAAAGTTCCTGTATCCATACATTCGTCAATAACAACGTTAACTGCTGTTGCACCATTGATTTGAGTATGACCTTGAGTGGTGTCGAAGTGCCAGTTTGAAATAGATACTGGTGTTGTCATGCCTCTTTCGCGCTTACGCTTTTCGATTAACGTTGGAATGATCAGCTGTTCAGCACCACGGCCCTGGTGTGTAGGCATTGTGTATTTGTAGTCAAAGATGTCTTTAACCGCATCAGACAGTTTGTAGTAAGATTTTGAACCCGCATAGGCTTCATCACCCAGCATACCCGCAGACAGCATTGTATTGGTGATTGCACCTGTACCTGAGTCTGTTAGCAGGTCAATAAATACGTCTTCAGAACGAAGAGCAAACGGGTTCATTCCTGATTCTTTAATCGCTTCTTGACGCTCTTCTAGTGTTTTAAGCACGATTGGTTCAACAACACGGATACGGAATGGTTCTGGAAGATGTTTAATATTGCTCATAATAATGCCTTAATTTTTTGGTGGTGTTTAATACACCGGAAATAATTTCAAATATATAATTGTAAATGAATAATACAAACTTTAAATTGGCGCGGATAAATTTAGAGCGAAATGAACTGCGCTAAATAAATAACGAATTTAAATCCCATGTATTATTAAATAAAAAGCTTACGCTTCAGATGTTTACTTTCTTGGAAAGTAATCTGATAGTATTTCGTCTTCGTTGTACCACGCTTTTAGCGAGCATAACGAAACAGATTGCCATTTAAGATATACGTTCACAGTACGTTCCTATATGAAAATCAACAAGTTAATGAATGGGTAAAATCGCTTATGCTTAATAAATGATTGTTTTATAACAAAGTTTAAGTATCTAGAGCATAAGGATAAAATAATGGAGGACGCAGAGACGCCGCTGAGCTTTAATCAGAAGATGGATGAGATGACTGAATCAGATGGATCGATGATGAACCAAGCTAACAAGGTTAGCAGTGAACATGATTGCCATTTGAGGTACAAATTCATTTTATGTCCTAATTAAAAAGCAACGTTATTAAGGAATGAAATAATTATCCTACAGGTATTTTATGAAATATATGCTAACTATCAATAAATGTGATCGGAATAATATTATTAATATAATATAAGATAACTTTACGACTAACGTCTCAAATATGCTGCTTAACCTCAGACAGTGTTGAATTGAAATCATGGCTGGTTACTCTATTTCTTCCATTTTCTTTTGACTTATAGAGCGCTTTATCCGCAGCATCAATAATTGAGCTGACGTCGCTGTTTTGTTGAGGGATTAAAGTGCAAGTGCCCAAGCTAATTGTTACGACATCGATGATTTGTGAATCCTCATGAGGGATTTGCAGGTCATAGATTGCTTGTCTGCAACGTTCCGCAACCGACGAGGCATTTTTGGTACTGGGCAAGACTATAGCAAATTCTTCACCACCATATCGGGCGACGAGATCGGTGGGGCGCTTGATTATTCCTTTTAGTTTTTTTGCTACCCGTTTTAGACAAAAATCCCCTTCAGGGTGTCCATAGGTATCGTTGTAAGGTTTGAAAAAATCAATATCAATGAGAATAAGTGATAATGGGGTTTGATTACGAATGGCGAGCATCCACTCTTTCTCTAGAATTTCGTTTAGGTATCCACGGTTCGCCACACCCGTTAAACCATCAGTCCGAGAAATCTGAGCCAGTTTTTTATTTGCTTCTGTGAGCTCTTTCGTCTGTTCGGCCACCAGCCTTTTTATAGTTGTTGCCCTATTAGCCAATATGTAGATATATAAAGCTATTCCGAATGAAAAAACGGTACCCATGATGGCAATAACCATGTGTAGACCTGAGCTTCGAGCAGACACATAAATAGCTGTGGGGGCTGCGAGCACACTCCAGTGTCGGCTCCAGATCTCCGGAAGCGTTTTCTTATACTGAAATTGTTGTTGCAAGTCCGCATTTGTTCTGGAGTTATGATGGTACAAAACCTCTTCTTTATCGGGGATGGTTTCGTCTATCAAGGTCATGGTAATGCCAAGGGGGGTATCAGAGAGGGAGGAGCTGATAAAAATATCTTTTATTTTATACACACCAAGCACAAACCCTTTGATGTATTTCTCTCGTGTTTTTTGCGTAATAGATAACTGTTTATATATGGGTAAAAAAGCCAAGAAACCTTTTTGTTTATCGATGTCTTGAACCAAAGTAATACTGGCGGTGGCGAGCGGTGTTCCGGAGTCTCTCGAGGCTTCTAATGCCTTTAGTCTGGAGGCACTGGAAGCAAGGTCGAATCCTACAGCAGCTTCATTTCCGATCACTGGCTCGACGAAGTAAACAGGGTAATATTCATCCCTATTTTTTGCTGTCACCATCTGCCCCTGAGATTGTCGTTCAATGAACTCATACCCGGGGAAATCCGCTTGTTGGGCGAGTTCGTAGGTAGCCCGCTTGGAGGCGTTCACTCTGGGGATCCATTCAAGGGCTTGTATATCACTGTGGCGAGCCAATATTTTATTGGCTTCTTTGGAAAACTGAGATCGTTCAGGGGTTGTCTCTTGATTAAATAATATGGATAACGCTCTAAGGGCCTCAAAGTTGACAGTGACTTCTCTATAAAGGGATGCAGCGCGAACATCCACATCATGACGAAATTCATTCATGATGGAACTTTGCTCAGAGCGGTAGACAGACCAACTGCTGAATGCAGACATGATGATGCCTGTGATAATGATAAACAAAGGAATGAAGAGGGTCTTATTTAGCATTGGTTACCGCCTTTATAGGTGAACTTTCAGTTTAGCGGTAGTTTGCCGGTAGATCGAATTGATTATTGTTTTATTTTATAGGCACATATACTCAATTTAGCGTTATTGGACAAGGAGACTTAAAGCCTCAATTAGGCAGAATTACGATAATTCATCCATACTATCTCTAGTTTCTACTCAATTTGTAGTTTGGTTATAAGGGCCAAAAACTACAAAGGAGGTCAAAATGAGCCACGCGTACGATGACGCTAAACAGAGGTTTAGTAATCCTGCGGGGACTGAAGGTTTCGAATTTGTCGAATTCTCCTCCCCTAGTCTTGGGCAGCTTACTGCTCTTTTCCATCAAATGGGCTTTCATTCTTTCGCCCAACACAAAACACGTCCTTTAACTTGGTTTAAGCAAGGGGATATTCACTTTCTGGTGAGTGAAGAAGACCACGGTTTTGCGTCTGATTTTTCGGGTCAACATGGCCCTTCTGCTTGTGCAATGGGTTTTAAGGTATCGGACGCTGATAAGGCATTCCAGTATGCTTTGAGCCGTGAAGCCAAACCGTGCAAGCGAAAAATGTTGGAATTCAGAGCACCCGCTATTCATGGAATAGGGGACAGCCTTCTTTATTTAGTTGATGACAGTGTCAGAGAGCGACTCTATAGAGACCAGTTTGAATTGGTCGAAAATGAAGTGCCTGTCCTCAATTCAGGTTTTAACTCAGCAGGGTTAACTTATATTGATCATCTTACCCATAATGTGCAGCGTGGTCATATGGACCCTTGGGCCGAATTTTACCATCGAGTGTTTAACTTTCGGGAAATTCGCTATTTTGATATCAAAGGCGCAAAAACAGGCTTGCATAGCCGCGCTATGACCAGCCCTTGCGGGAAAATTCGTATTCCCGTGAATGAAAGTACGGATGATAAATCTCAAATTGAAGAGTTTTTACAAGCCTATCGCGGTGAAGGAATACAACACATCGCATTAGGATCGGATGATATTTATAAGACAGTGTCTGCTTTGCGAAAAAATGGCATTAAGTTTATGGATGTTCCCGATACCTATTACGACATGATCGCTGAACGTTTACCCGGCCACCATGAGGCGATCGATAAGTTAAGAGAGCACCGCATACTTATTGATGGTCATATGGAGTCGGGAAAATTGGTGCTGCTACTACAAATTTTCACTGAGAATTTAATCGGGCCTATTTTTTTCGAAATTATCCAGCGCAAAGGGGATGAAGGGTTTGGTGAAGGTAATTTTCAGGCGTTGTTTGAGTCTATTGAGCGGGATCAGATAGCCCGGGGTGTACTTTCTTGAGCTAACCGATGCTGATGTAAAAGCTGTCAGAAGGAGAGAAGATGATCCGCAGAATCGCCTTCCCATTGCGAAAGGGGACTTATTCCCGACAGGCGCATGCTGACCTGCCAGAGCAAGGCGTTTATGAGAGAGAAGTCAGCCGGGAAGGTTTTTTTGGCCCGGCGACTCAGTTACACCATAAACACCCTCCAACCGGGTGGAGCTCTTGGTCTGGAGAGCTTCGGCCACGAGCATACAATGTAGCAAAACTGCCCAATGGGCAGGTGTCGCCGTGGGACGCGCCAACGATACTAACGAATGCACATTGCCAGATCCGCATTTGGCGATGCGAAGCAACAATGCAGACATTAGTGAGAAATGCAGATGGCGATGACTTGTTATTTGTTCATGATGGACAAGGGGAGATTTTTTGCGATTATGGTCACCTGAGCATTGAGAAAGGCGATTATGTTCTGATACCCCGTTCGTGTTTATGGCGTTTTGAGCCTTCAGCCCCCACCACTTTTCTAATGATAGAAGCAACTAATGACTACTATGGGCTACCGGATAAAAGCATTGTGGGGCAGCACGCCATATTTGACCAAGCAGTATTGGATACCCCAGAAATAGACGATGTTTATTTACAGCAGCAAGACGAACAGCCGTGGCAAGTTGTCATCAAACGTAACAACCAGAAAACGGTGGTTGAATACCCATTTAATCCCCTTGATGTGGTTGGCTGGCATGGTGATGTGTCAGTAGTACGGCTTAACTGGCGTGATATTCGTCCTTTAATGAGCCATCGCTTTCATCTGCCGCCATCGGCGCATTCGACCTTTGTTTCACGCCGCTTTGTTGTCTGCACCTTTGTTCCCAGACCAATGGAAAGTGATCCTGGCGCACTTAAAGTCCCGTTTTATCACAGTAACGACGATTTTGATGAGGTGATTTTTTATCACCAAGGTGAATTTTTTAGCCGTGACAATATCGACCCAGGTATGTTGACGTTTCATCCTTGTGGGTTTACGCACGGTCCGCACCCTAAAGCCTACCGGGCTGGGCGTGAATCAATAAAGAAAGAGACAGATGAAGTCGCGGTGATGATTGATACCCGAGATGGGTTGGAAGCGGGGCCGTTAATGCAGAGCGTAGAATGGGAAGGGTACGTCGATAGCTGGAAAGAATAATGTCTTAAGAAATTATTCGTATTGGATTATGGATTAGGAGAGTAGGGTGAAACTAGCAACATTGCGAGATGGAACCAGAGATGGAAGCTTATATTTAGTGAGTAAGGACTTACAAATCGCCTATTGTGTTTCCAATATTGCCGCGACCTTACAGTGGGCTTTGGATTATTGGTCCGAAGTCGAGCCGTTATTAAAGCAACTGTATAAGCAATTAAATAAAGGAGCACTGGATGGTACGGTCGAATTTTCCAGTTGTCAGTTAGAGTCTCCGTTGCCTCGTTCGTACCAATGGGCGGATGGAAGCGCTTATGTTAATCATGTAGAACTGGTACGCAAAGCCAGAGGTGCAGAAATGCCAGCGTCTTTCTGGACAGACCCGCTGATGTATCAAGGAGGCGGTGATAGTTTCTTAGGCCCCTGTGATGACATCCCTTTATCAGACCCATCTTGGGGTTTAGATTTTGAGGCAGAGGTAGCAGTGATTATGGGGGATGTGAAAATGGGTGAACTGACCTCAAACGCGGCAGATTCTATTTTATTAATCACATTGGTCAATGATGTGTCACTGCGTAACCTGATTCCTGCAGAGTTAGCTAAGGGCTTTGGTTTTTTTCATAGTAAACCTTCAACGGCATTTTCCCCTGTTGCCGTTACACCGGATGAGTTGGGCGAGTCGTGGGATGGTTCAAAACTACACCTGGCATTATGTAGCTATTTAAATGGCCAACTATTCGGTGCGCCTAATGCGGGTATCGATATGACGTTTGATTTTCCATGTTTAATTGCTCATGCAGCAAAAACCAGAACCTTAACCGCAGGCACTATTATTGGTTCCGGTACTGTTTCTAACAGCGATCGGACGGTAGGGTCATCCTGTATTGCCGAAAAAAGAATGCTGGAGAAAATTGAAACGGGAGAAATAACCACACCTTTCCTGCAGCATGGTGATCGGGTGAAAATCGAAATGTTTGATCAAAACGGACAGTCCATTTTTGGTGCTATTGAGCAAGTCGTTGTGTCCCAATAAATAAGCTACAGTGAAAAACGGGGGAAATATGAAGCTCTATAGTTATTTTCGTTCATCGGCTGCTTACCGGGTAAGAATTGCATTAAATTTAAAGAATGTCGTTTATGAAACTATGCCTATTCACTTGGTTCGCAATGGTGGAGAGCAACATTCACAGGGCTACCTTAATGTTAATTCTCAAGGATTAGTACCGAGCCTTGATGTTTCTGATACACAGGGGAGCCAACAGATCATTACCCAATCGTCGGCCATTATCGAGTACTTGGAAGAGCGGTTCCCAGAGCCGGCACTATTACCAGAAAATCTGTTAGAGAGAGCGAGTGTTCGTTCATTGGTTCAGGTAATCGCCTGCGATATCCATCCGCTCAATAATTTAAGGGTGTTGGGTTATATTGAAGGAGTGTTTGACTGCAGTAAAAAAGCGAAAATGGAGTGGTATCATCACTGGCTGGCTAAGGGCTTTGAGGCGATAGAAACTGTGTTGGAAAGCAATAGCAGTGAGCGCTATTGTTGTCAAAACCAAGTAACAATGGCTGATGTATATTTGATCCCTCAAGTCTATAATGCGCTTCGCTTTAATCTAGATATAACGCCCTATCCTGAGATTTACCGCGTGTATCAGCAGTGTAATGAATTGGCATCATTCCGCGATGCAGCGCCCGAAGAACAACCGGACGCTGAATGATTTACACCCATCTTAATATCACTAAACCTTAATTTAGAGCTTGCTTGATTTAGAATTTGCTTAATTTAGGGCGTGCTTAATTAAAGTTTATTAACGAAAGTGCTTAATAATTATTTCGGCGAAATCCCTTTTGCTAAGTTTAAATTGTTATTTCCTAGATTTAATGTTTGATAGCATCCTAATTCCCCCGGCGTTTTAGGTGGTCGCTTTTTAATCGGCTTGGTTTGTGGTTATGAATTTAAACCCTAATCACTTAAATAAAGTGTGGTTAATGTTCGGGTTAAACCTAACAAATTCATACAGATGCAACATTCATGAAAAACATAAAAATAGATAAAAAAACATAAAATAGCACTTGAATGGCGTCGAATAGGTCAATAAACTTAAAATCCGAAAATTGAAGCCAATTTAATTAATTATGTGGAAAATTGGTTTTTTAATATGTAGTTAATATGTTGCTTAATTAGCAAATCTAATATGAGTAGCGATGAAATATAAGTGATTTGATTTTATGATGAGTAGCTTTAAAGTGCTTCTTTCAATGTTTACGATAACTAGCCTATTTTTATCAACAACAGTTTTTGCATTTAATAATAATCCAAATGAGAGCTTAGAAAAAACAGGGGATATACTGCAGATTGCATTACCCATAACTGCTGCGGGAGTTGCATTTTTTAAGGATGATTATGAAGGGTTAGGACAGACGATTGAGGGGGCTATATGGACATCTGTAGCTACTCATACTTTAAAATTTTCTGCAGATGCAGAGCGCCCGAATGGTGGAAAACATAGCTTTCCTTCCGGGCATACGTCTTCTGCTGTACAAGGTGCCGCGTTCCTTCAATTTAGATACGGATGGCAGTATGGTATTCCTGCTTATACAGCTGCCGCTGTAGTTGGTTACTCTAGAGTAGATAGTAATCATCACTATTGGAGAGATGTAGCCGCGGGAGCTGCATTAGCCACGGGTATTCAATATGCGATTACGGGTATGGGATATAGTGTTACAAACTTTACGGTAATACCTTATATCAACGACAAAAGCTCAGGCCTTTATGCCCGAGTAACGTTCTGAGTGTTGGATTATAGTCGATACTTAATATTAGCCAATAGGTGTAGAGCTGTATTGGGTATTGACATACTTCCACCATCGAAATCAACGTCAGCTCTAGAGTGAGTGACTTTGCTTTCTAAGCTGAATGATACGCTATCTGATGTGATTAATTCTCTCTCCATGCCAAGCTGAAAAGTATATCCTGTTAGGCCGTAATCGCCCTTAATATTTTCATTATCAATAACCATTTCTGGACGCGTAATAACCACTCCAACGCCAGCTCTGATATTCCAGACATTGTTTCTTCTTATTACATAGTTTGCATATAATAAATTATATCCATTTGCGAATTCTAATTTATCTATTGGCCCACTTAATGAGCTCGACTTCGCATACAACTTATGGTGGATATACTCTACCTCAAGAGCGTGTTCAGAGGCCCAGTTTGTCGCTTTTACTGAAAAATAGGGTGTGTCTTCGAAAGGTTTGGTTTGGAACTCTACTGAGTCTAATCTTACATTGCTTCTATCGTCTAGCTTCACGTTAATGGATTCATCATAATTGAAAGCGGTTCCGAACCCTAGGCTCACTTGCCAGTCATCGATGCTCGCATAACAGTTAATGGAAGTTACAAGGCAAAATACAAACCAAATCTTACGCATGATATTCTCTTCTTATTAGGGATTATTATGTGAATTATCTTAATTTTAAGACTAGCAGGAAAATTACAATTCGCTTATATATCAAGGTGTTTTAAAAGGTACGTTATAAGGAATGTGACTCCCTTCTCGAAATTCACGCGTTAACAATTTGAGATTACTCTGGGCGGTTATTCCCATTACTCCGAAGTTAGGGTCTAAGTTCTGCAGCTAGCACTACGGTTTTCATAGCGAAGAGAATATGGTTAACCTGTGTACCTGAAATGTAATGAATTGGCATCATTCCGCGATGCAGCGCCCGAAAAACAACCGGACGCTGAATGATGATAAGAAGTTGATGTTGAATGTAAGAACGTGTTAATGAATCCGTTTCCTTTCTTCATTAAGTCCCTGCCAAAAAGCATAAACCCCATCCAGCATCTCATTGCCACTGCTAATGAAATGATCTTCATCTAGCTCATTGTTAAAGTAATAGGCCTCAAGCTCTTCTTGGGTGTGGCTGGCGTGATTGGCTTCGAGTTTTGGTAATATCGGGACACACACCATAAGTAGTAGATAAAGTATGAATTTGTGCCATCTTAATCGCAAAGTAGAATCGCAAACTTTTGCTTACCCTACAAAAAAGGGTATCTTTTTTGTAACTCAACCCAACTGATGTTTACTTATGACGACCGCTCGAAATCAGTTAGTGTCTATTGAAGCAACGCCTTATTATCATTGCGTTTCTCGATGCGTCCGCCGCAGTTTTCTCTGTGGCACTGACCCTTATACAGAGCAGAGCTATGAACATCGTCGAGAGTGGATTGAGCGTAAAATGTATACTTTATCTTTGATATATTGTATTGATATTTGTTCGTACGCTATCTTGAGTAATCACTACCATTTGGTACTTCACATTAATCAAAATAAGGCACAAAGTCTTTCAGATATAGAGGTGGTGGAACGCTGGCGTCAAAGCCATAAGTTACCACCACTGATTCAAAGGTGGCTTACTAATCAATTAGGTTGCAAAGCTGAAGAAGAAGTTTGCTTGAACATTATTCAGACGTGGCGCACTCGTTTGTGGAATTTGAGTTGGTTTATGAAGGAGCTTAATTTTGATATTGCCTTAAAAGCTAATCAAGAAGACAACTGTACAGGGCACTTCTGGGAAAGTCGTTTTAAAAGCCAGGCTTTGCTAGATGAACAAGCTTTGGCAGCTGCAATGGTGTATGTAGATTCAAACCCTATAAGAGCGGGAATTGCAGAAAATCCAGAGACGTCTGAATTCACTTCAATTCAGGTGAGGCTGCGAGCCTTAAAAGAACAAAAAGAAAACGCGCCATGTCTGTTTCCATTTATTGGAAATCCCACAGACAAACTGATGGAAGGTATTCCTTTTCGCTTGATGGACTATATCGAGTTGGTTGATTGGACAGCTCGCCAATATAGAGAAGGAAAATTAGCTATGAGTGACTCAATACCACCAATACTACAACGTCTAAATATCAATCATGCAACTTGGTTAAGTGCCAGTACTCAACTTGAAAGAGCGCGAGCGACTGCTGTTGGTTGCCAATGCCATGTACAAATGGCAAAACAAAGTTTGCATAAATCTCGACTGCATTTTGTCCGGCTAGATATTTAGCCCAAACCTAATCAAATATCTTCTTCAATGTTACTTATTAAGTAAGTGTATTTAAATGCCTTAAAGAATCATCTTTTTGAATGTTTTGCTTTGTTTCCATAGTGATCAGCAATTACGCAAAAATTCTTCTTATTTTATCCTTAGCTACATGAAAATAGACTTAGCGAGTCAGGTGCGCGAGAGTTTATATAAACTTAAGGCGTGTGTCCTTTATACAAATAAGAAACGCTTTTATTAGGACTGGCCAACCTATATTGTCTATGAAGAGGACGTGAATGAGGCATACTCAATATCATGCTCTATGTAATCCTCTTCACTAAACCACGTTACTGTGCCTACATAACTATTTTCTTTAAGTTTGGAATCAATTTGTGCAGCAAACCTTGTTGTCATTTTGAACCAACCATCTTCATTCTCTAATCCATCTAGCAATTCATCCGCAATCGATTGTGCTTCAGCGTCTAATTGCAATCTCATATAGTGCATTAATTATTTCCTATTTTATGGCACACAAATGGTCTATTCAGAGTGACCATCTCGGTATTTTATCTGGTTTGTCGACATCGCGCTGATATTGTTGAATTATTGAGTGACGCATATGTCCCGTTAAAGCATGTGCTTAGCACGTAATACAAATTATTGAAAACTAGACAAAAGGAAACGGTAGAAACACAGTTAATGATAAAACGGCATTCGCCCTATTTGGAACCTCGTCAGGACAGCTGCTTGATAATGAAAGCATTGTGCGTGTATAGGCAATTAGGGCTCTTGAATCTCATTAGGGCGCTTCGCAACAAAGCGAGAAACAGACGCCGGATATATGTCAAAAGACCGTATTTCTTTAACTTGTGCAAATACCGTTAATCAGGTGAATTTTATGTAGCGGACTCACTATCACAGCTTTGTAATCAACAAATTTTCAATCTTTACTTGATTGGAGTGACCATATATGTCCTGGCAGATTCCTTTTTTTAACATGCCTGTCCCGGCAAAAGAAATGTAGTTTTGAAATGCTAGAAACGAAAAAACCGCTAACAAGTAGCGGTTTTTTCTAATGTGGCGGAGAGATAGAGATTCGAACTCTAGGACGGTCGCCCGTCGCCTGATTTCAAGTCAGGTGCTTTCGGCCACTCAGCCATCTCTCC
>DDQN01000025.1 GCA_002342685.1 Vibrio sp. UBA2441 | reverse complement strand
TTTTACATCGGCGGTAACAGATAGGGTTTTGCTTTTGCGAGATGGTTTGATAACCGAAGTGCCAAATACGTTTAAAAAGAGGTGAAGTGATATATTCATGGACCTAGAGCGCCAATGCTCACTGAGTGATCTAAACTGTATAGGAATGATAAATATACAGATCTAGGGCAAAAATCAGTAACACATCGCAGGGGGGAATAAAATTTGTTTTTGGAGCTTATCAACGTGCCAATTTCTATTCCTACATCTTTAGGCCACTTGAGGATATTATACGATTTCAAGTTATGTCGTTATACATAGCATAACGTAACTAACTCTTTTTGGAGGAGAATTATAATGAGAAACTTGTTGTTAATGTTGTTGCTCTGTATGCTTGCTGGATGTAGCTCAGATCCTAGCGCGTCCATCTGCAATGCGACAATATGCGAAATATGGGATTGAGACAGATGTTGTTGAGCAGATACCTAATATGAACAAGGTAAAGTAGGCTTTAATGGATTCGAAAACAAAAATTATACAGCTTAAAAACCATTGGTTAACTAGCCAGGTTGATGTGAACTACCCAACACCTGAAAGCATACAAGGGCGTGACCTCTATTTGGAGAGAGAAAAGTCAGCTTGTTACGTAATGAAACCAGTTAATGTAAAAACGTTTGACCAAAACCTAATAGATGACTTCTATTTAGTCGATTTTCATAGGCTTACCGTTATGTTCGCTCAGTTGCAGTCATCATATTGGGCTGAGCCGAAGGAGCAGGCGTCTGCATTGGAATTTTTCGCTCAGATAATTCTAAATGAAGAACACCCAATCTACGTCGGTTTCAAAAAAGGAATTCCTGTAATTTGTGCTCTGGTTACTCTTTCCAAGTGTGATTTCCTTATTTCGGACATAGTAACAAATAGCACAGAGCCAGAGATCAAAGAGCTGTTTGAAAGCATGCTGGCAGAAAAAGTATATCAAGAAACCGGGATGACGGAATTTATCTCCTCTCTTTGAGTTTTAAAAACGTTCAATTGTTGAGCGTAGTCCCAAGTAATAAGTGATCCTGCTTAGAGTTTTATCTTTTACTATGGGGCTAACTATCATTCCTGTAGCAAGGTCTCACCTCATACAAAGCAATGACTTAATATAAATAAACAAGCAGCTCTTGTAACAATAAGTATGCAAGTTTGCTTTATATATTGAGTGCAATAACAAGTTGTGGAGATGAGATGAGCAAAGATAATGATAATGTACAATGCGTCATCTTTGATTGTGATGGTGTATTGATCGACAGCGAACCCTTGTGTTGCCAAGCTCTAGTCAATGTGTTTTTGCCGTACGATTCTACGGTGACTTATGAAGATTGCGCGAAACATTTTCAAGGTGGAAAAATCGCTGATATTTTGACAGAAACCAGAGATCGGTTAGGACTGACTGTGCGTCTGGATGATCTTGAACCCATGTATAGAGAGCAAACTCAGGTTCTTTTTCAAGCGAAGTTAAAGCCAATCCAAGGTGTTCATGAGGTGCTAGAGCAGTTAAAGAGCAAGGGAATTCAGTATTGTGTTGTCTCTAATAGCCCCAGAAATAAAATAGAGTTTTCATTAAAATTAACGCACCTGATGACAGAATTTGAAGGAAAGATATTTTCAGCCTTTGATGCAAATAGCTGGAAACCTGAACCCGATTTATTACGATATGCAGCAATGAATATGGGCTTTTCATCTGATGAATGTTTGTATGTCGATGACAGTGTTAAAGGTGTGGAAGCAGGCGTAAGAGCGGGTATAACCACGGCGCATCTTAGATCCAGTTCATTTGGTGATAAATACAAAGAATCTCATGTCATAGAAATTTCAAATATTAAACAGTTGAGCACTATTCTCGATATATAGCTTTTGATGATGCGTCAGTCGTCGCGTTCAACTATTAGTCAGTTAAGGAAAAGTCAGCATTATGCTGGCTTTTCTCGTTTATTAACCAGTAATTGCTAAAAGTCTGAGCTTTATGGCCAAAAAACACACACATGGTTACAATTAGTATCAAAAAAATGCCGTAACATATCCGCAACATAAAATGCTGGGTATGGATATAATTCAATAAATACAGTGGGATAGTGGGTATCCTTGTTAATTGTTTGTAAAGTGGCCTTTTGGTTATTATTTGTTCTTAATTTAATTATGCATTGGGTCTTGTAAAAAGATAAAAAACAGGCAAAATGCAATGCAAAATTAGATTGCACTTTTGAAAGGATGCTCATTCTACACCGTTTGAGAGATATATAATGAAGCTTTTTCTTATACTGATGACGTCAATTTCTGCTGGCGTAATTTCTGCAGATCACATTCATTCGTTCATGCTTGGACTATCTGTAGCGTCTTTAGCGGTAGGAACCTGTTACTGGTTTGCATTCCGAACCACTCGATTCCCTGAATTGGCACTGATCTTACTGCTGTTAGGTATTTTTTCAAAAATTAGTATTACAGTGGCAGGTGTTGTCATTGGTGTTCAGGCTGCGTTAATTACGTCTCCTATCGTATTCGCCTTATCTTATTTGTTCTTCTCTTTGGTAGTGACTTACTTATGGTTCACTTACAGAGATAGCATCACAGAAAAGTTGTCGAAGAAAGCAGAGCAAGCCACAGTCTAATAAATAAAAATTCAGAATATTAAAGGCCAGCAATTTGCTGGCCTTTTTGCGTCAGATAACCTTGAAAGGAAATGATACCCTGTCAGTTATCTTTCTCTAACTGAACTCGTTGATCAAACTTTTAGTCCTACTCCTTGAGGTCACTTGAGTATAGACCATAGTCCAAATGCTCTGAGCTCAAAATAACGCTAAACTATAGCCATTAAACATGCAATTATCTTGAGTTGGTTCGTACGATAAAGCGAACTAATCGTGTGAGGGAGTACACATGGAAGCGAGTCTGTTTTGGATTGAAAAGTTGTTCTTGATTTCAGGTATCATTTTTGTAATGACGGGTATTATCCAATACGGAAAGCGAAGTCATGATTGGAAAGGGGTGATAACCATGTTTTATAAGCGGGTTCCTTTGTCTATTACAGAATTTAAATGGTACAAGCTAGGTATTGCGCTTATTGTATTTGCCGCTATTTTGAGAATCATCGTACTCACTTTATGGCCGTAACAGCAATATGACTTTTCACAAAAACCAGTTCATTTAGAGCTGGTTTTTTTGATTTAATGGCTATATGGGTCAATGCTTTATACTCAATCTACAGAAACTACTCTAAATTCTGCATCTCGGGGTAGTTTGAGTATACTATAACAAATACTTAATTGACTTAGAGTCCAGCGGTGAACCATGGCCTATTCTGTTTTAATTTGTGATGATTCTGCTTTGGCTCGTAAGCAGATGGCAAGATCACTTCCAGCCTCTCTTAATGCTGAAATTACCTTTGCTGTCAATGGGGTAGATGCATTAGAAAAACTTAATGAAAACCAATTTAATTTAATGTTTTTAGATCTGACGATGCCTGAGCTGGATGGCTACGGGACTCTTGATCAGATAAATAAGCGGAACATTCAAGTTCCTGTTGTTGTTGTGTCTGGAGATATACAACCAAAAGCTAAATCTAAAGTCGAAGCACTTGGGGCGAAAGCCTTCATTCAAAAACCTATTGATCAAGAGCATTTAAAAGACGTGCTGCGCACGTTAGTTAGTCCTACAGAAACGACTTTTCTGACTACGCCCCATACTATTGAACTTCCGGAGTTAAAACGCAGAGATATATACATGGAAGTCGCGAACGTTTCCATTGGGCGAGCGGCTGATGCTCTGGCGCGCCATTTCGATGTTTTTGTTCATCTACCCTTACCCAATGTGAATATTTTTGAGGTTACCGAGTTACATATGGCTCTTGAGGATCTGGCAAAAAATGACCAAGTGTCAGGTGTCTGCCAAGGGTTTAGTGGGGAAGGTATCGCTGGTGAAGCCTTGGTGCTTTTAAGCGATTCAAGCATCAGCGACCTTAAGAAGCTAATGAAAGTGCCAGCAGATAGTGAACAGTTAGAAGAGCTAGAACTGCTAATGGACGTGTCTAATATTTTGGTAGGTTCTTTCTTAAATGGCTTAGGAGAACAAGCAGAAGTTCGCTTCTTCCAAGGGCAACCCGTTCTGCTTGGTCAGCATATTCCCATCGAATCTGTTATCCAGTCAACAACAGGCAGCTTTACTAAAACCATGACCTTTGAAGTAAGTTATGCCATTGATCAAACGAGCATTCGTTGTGATTTATTGTTCATGTTTGTAGACGAATCTCTTCCGCTGTTGGACAGCAAGTTATCTTATCTGATGGAGGATTTCTAATGATTGGTTTACCTGCTGAATTTGAACAGTTCCATTGGATGGTGGATATGGTGCAGAATGTTGATCTTGGATTGGTGGTTATTGATACCGATCATAATATTCAGGTTTGGAATGGATTTATGACGCATCATAGTGGAAAGCAAGCGCATGACGTTATTGGAAAGTCGTTGTTTGAAGTCTTTCCAGAAATTCCTAAAGAGTGGTTTATGATCAAAACAAAACCCGTTTATGGATTGGGCTGTCGAAGCTTTATTACCTGGCGTCAACGTCCATATTTGTTTAAATGCCGGAATGTGCGCCCTATTACCCAGCAAGCGGAATTTATGTATCAGAATGTCACACTGAACCCAATGAGAACACCGACGGGGGAAGTTAAGTCGCTGTTTCTTTCTATTCAGGACGCCACCGCTGAAGCGATGATGGATAAAAATTAATTAGATTTTAGGAGTAATTCGTAGTGGAACAAGGATGTAATTTGTATCTGGCTGAACAAGTTCGGGTGGGTGAAATAAAAGCCGCAGATTCATCAGGTATAGAGATGTATGAACTTATGGAACGAGCGGGCCATTCGGTTTTTAAGGTTATTGGCAATTATTACCCGACGTGCCGCCATGTATTAGTGATTTGTGGTGGTGGAAATAATGGTGGTGATGGTTATGTGGTTGCCAGATTGGCGAGAGAGCTCGGTTACGGTGTCACTCTGTGGCAGTGCGGGGATTCCGCTAGGCTAAAAGGGGATGCCGCGAAAGCGAGAGATCGCTGGTTGAGTTCTGGTGGCCAGATCGAAACTCCTACTATCTCAGTGCCTGATGATGTTGATTTGATTATAGATGCATTACTGGGTACCGGGCTTAGTGGAGGCGTGAAAGGTGACGCTGCTGCACTCATACGTATTATGAATGATTCTGGCTGCCCTATAGTGTCTGTAGATATCCCTTCAGGTCTTCATTCGGATACAGGTGCGGTTTCCGATCACGCAGTGAATGCGGATAAAACGGTGACTTTTATTGGTCGAAAGCAAGGCTTGTATACTGGTAGGGCGCGCAACTATACTGGAGAAATCTTATTCCACGGGCTCGGTGTCAACGCGCCATTCGACAACGAAAACATCGCTTCTGCTCGTTTAATTGCTCAATCTGATATCGAAAAATGGTTATCGCCGCGCTCGCCTGTAAGTCATAAAGGGGATTTTGGCCGAGTTTTATGTATGGGAGGCGATCGCGGCATGTTTGGTGCTATTCGCCTCGCATCCGAAGCTTGTCTACGTACAGGTGCAGGCTTAACACGTGTAGTCACCCAGTTGGAAAACGTAACCCCGATAGTCAGTGCTTGTCCAGAGCTTATTGTTTATGACTGGCGAGGTAACAGCAATGAAATTAATGACCACCTTCACTGGGCAGATGTCATTGCTTTAGGCCCCGGGCTTGGTACCTCCAGCTGGGGAAGATCCCTGTTAGGATATTCTAGTAGTGTTGATACCCCAATGGTTCTCGATGCAGATGGGTTAAATTTACTGGCAAAAACACCAAACTTTAATAGCAAACGCATTATTACACCGCATCCGGGTGAGGCTGCTAGATTGCTCAACATAAGCATACAAGAAGTAGAGCAAGACCGGTTTTCTGCGGTGATGCTTTTGCAACGAAAATATGGCGGAGTCGCTGTACTTAAAGGCGCAGGCACCTTGGTCTATGATGGAAATACATATTGGGTGTGCCAAGCAGGAAACCCGGGAATGTCTAGCGGGGGAATGGGGGACGTACTTACTGGTATTATCGCTGGTTTGTTAGGACAAGGGTTAACTTTGGCAAATGCTGCGTGTGCCGGCGTTTGGTTGCATTCTACAGCTGCTGATCTATCTGCTGCTGACAATGGGCAGCGAGGCATGTTGGCAAGCGATTTGTTCCCTTACCTAAAAACACTAATAAATCCTGATTAACCTAGTGTGTTAACCAGTCATTGATCGCGCCAATCGTATCCGTTTCTGATACGGCTAGGCGCGAAAATCGTCGCTGCAATGCGGTTTAGATTTCTACTACACCTCAAACTTAGATTTGTCACCAATATCGTAATGGCGCGGCATTCTCCATTTGGCGATACTGACCATAAGAAATAGCAAAGACGATGCAACAGCAATGAATTTTGCTTCGGTAGTAAGGTTAAATAACATACAAAACCAAAGCGATGCGAGCAACAAAGGCTGTAGAGGCAGGCCGGGAATTCTGAAACAAAAATACTCTTTAAAACAGAGACCACCCAGAGTGATAAAAGCACCACCTAAACCAATCATTGGGAAACCTAATACCACAAAAATTAGACCTATCCATGTAGCCATCTGAAGAAGTAAACGGAACATTTTTGAATAGATGTGCAGTGATGATGCACACATTACTGCGCAAACAAAAACCATCTCTTGAATTGGCAAATCAAGATTCCATGGTAATAACGCGATAACTGGAAATGCGAGTGTAAGTCCAAGCCGATAAATAATAACGGTTAGATGATCAATCCAGTCCATTGGGGATTCAATATGCGGGTCTGCCATAAGAAACACCTTATATAGTGATCGGCAAGATTCAGATATGATTTCTGTAGCAGCGTAGCATAAAAAAAATCAAATTATCAGACTTGCGAGAAATAAATCACAGCCTATAATGTTGAAAACCGGAGCGTCTGCAAACGCTCCGGTTTTTTTGTGTCCGAAATTTGGCTTAGCTTCTGCAAAAGCTTAACCAATACATTAAGTGAAGACTCAAAAAGTGATGTAGATGACACATAATCGATGAATCAAGGAATTACACAATGCGTATCGAACAAGAACTTAAGCTCGGTTTTAAAGATGTACTATTTCGCCCAAAGCGATCAACCCTAAAAAGTCGTTCTCAAGTAAATTTAACCCGCGAGTTTACCTTCAAGCATAGCGGTCGTCAATGGTCGGGTGTGCCAGTCATTGCGGCAAATATGGATTCTGTTGCCAGCTTTGAAATGGCAGCAGCATTGGCTGAGCACAATGTAATGACTGCGGTTCATAAGCATTATTCAGTAGAAGATTGGAAGCAGTTTGTTGAAACAGCAGACGCCAAAACGCTGAATAATGTGATGGTATCTAGCGGAACATCTAAAGATGATTTTCAAAAAACAAAAGAGATCATGGCATTGAGCAACGAGCTGATCTTTATTTGTATTGATATAGCAAACGGTTACTCTGAACATCTCGTGGACTATGTGACTCAAGTTCGTGAAGCCTTCCCTGATAAAGTTATCTCTGCAGGTAATGTCGTCACTGGCGATATGGTTGAAGAGTTAATTCTGGCGGGAGCTGATATTGTTAAAGTAGGTATTGGCCCGGGTTCTGTTTGTACAACTCGAGTGAAAACTGGGGTAGGTTATCCGCAATTGTCTGCCATCATTGAATGTGCTGATGCAGCTCATGGATTGGGTGGACGTATTGTGGGTGATGGCGGCTGTACATGTGCCGGAGATGTCTCAAAAGCATTTGGTGGCGGCGCTGATTTTGTCATGTTAGGCGGAATGCTTGCAGGACACGAAGAGTCTGGTGGTGAAGTTATTGATGTTAACGATGAAAAATTCATGAAGTTTTACGGCATGAGTTCAGAGTCAGCGATGGACAAGCACTCTGGTGGCGTTGCTAAGTATCGTGCAGCGGAAGGCAAAACCGTCTTAATTCCTTACCGTGGTAGTGTACACGGAACCATTTCTGATATTTTGGGTGGTGTGCGTTCAACTTGTACTTATGTTGGAGCCGCAAAACTCAAAGAGTTAACTAAGCGAACCACTTTCATCCGAGTTCAAGAACAAGAGAACAATGTTTACGGGCAAGAATAAGCTCAACTTATTGGCTCAATACTAAATTGACCTGATGGAAGAGAGTACGGCAGCTAATATTGTGGTTGCTGTGAAATAACAGCTATATCGGGAGGTGTTTACCTCCCGATATATACCCAGTGACCTCAAGATGCAGGATTCAGAGCTTCAAAGACGGTATCTACAATCGCTGTAAAAATGTAACAGCAGAATGTGCTAACCTCTGAAGTGATACAGGTTTGGTTGCGGTTCCTCCAAATATCGACAAAGCATCGACACGCGCAGCAGCATTCGTTGGGATACCACCTAAGCCTTTAAGGTCTCGGTGATCTTTAATCTCATCCAGCTTTTTTGAATCAATTACATAGATTTCCTCATAAGTACTGTATGTATCGGTTGCCACTGTGATTTTATCTATTGCTTCTAACTTTATCTCTCGGTAGTTATTGGTGGTGAATTTGTCTACCGGTTTGCCAAGAACATCCTGCTATGAAGCGACTAAGTAATGATGAATACCTTGTTGTAACTGCTTTGCTTGAGGTTTTAGCGCGTCAAATTTATCTGATTGGTGTAATGCTGATGCCGTATTTTTGCGCATGTTTTCTTTAGCTAATTTGATGTTATATTGGCTCTGCTTATACTGAGTTAGGTGGTAGGTGCAATCGTCTAGGAAGTTCTTAGTAGTCCAGATAATGACTTAACGTTGTGTGAGTCACAGGTGAGCAATCTTGACTGATGAAAGGACATAGAAGCGAGGATGGCTAGCAAAGTGAGCTTAGCCATCGAAATATGTGATATTAACACTTTGCGTACATGAAGTTATTCTTACCCGATTTTTTAACCTTGTACATTGCATCATCCGCGATCTTGAGTAGGTCTTTCAGGTTATCTGCCTGTTCTGGGTATGAGGCGATACCGATACTTGCGTTCACTTTGACGATACCGCCAGAGACAGTAATCGGTTCGGCTAAACTTCTGAGGGTACGCCTGGCAATGCTCTCGGTATCACTGGCACCAAAATGCAATATAACAAACTCATCGCCCCCAATACGAGCCAGCATATCCGACTGGCGAATGACTGCTTTGATACGTTGAGCGACTATTTTCAGCACCTCATCCCCGACATCATGACCATATTGGTCATTGATCTCTTTAAAACGATCAAGATCAATAAATAACACTCTGACATTTTCGCCTCTGCTGGTTGCGTCATTTAGGGACTTTATAGCGACTTCTTGCATGTGGTGCAGGCTAGAAACTTGGGTTAGAGTATCTGTCATCGCAATATCGTGTAAACGCTTACGCGCTCGTTCCACTTCGGCCAATGCCTCATAGAGCTCAGTAACGTCATACTCGACCACCAGCAACAAAAATTCACCAGTCAAAGGGTGGCGCGTGCGACGAATGTCGAGGGCGTGCTTACGTTCGCCTTGGGCGGTACGCATAATATAGTCCCAGCGACCGCCTTTTTCCTCGATGGCTGTCGCTAAGCATTTTCGCCCCTGCTCCGGACAAGCAAAACGCGCGACAAACGCATTGAGTCCATCGGGTTGCGGGTTGCTGTTTAAGTGGGAGTAGGTTTCTGTGGCGGCTGGATTTTCAATCACGATTTCTCCAGCGTCTGTAAAGGTCGTGGCAGCAACACGTGTATAACGCATCGCTTCGACTAACAATAGGTTCTCGGGCTGTTCACCCAATTTAACTTTTTCATTGATAAAAGCGATTATGCCACGATGCTTTTCAGGCCCAAGCAGTACCGCTCGGTGCATCATAAATACGGTTTTGGGTTTGCCGTTAGGGTAGGTTGTCCATGGGTCTATGGTGAGACCATTTTTAGCAGCCAACTCAAACGTCTGCGCCGTTCGGTCCTTGGCACCTTGAGTATCTCCAGACAAATCCTTATCAATTAGTTGCTGAACATTATCCAAACCCCAAAAGTCAACCGCTGCTTGATTTCCCCACCACCAGCCATGTTTATCAAGGTCAAAAAACCAGACAACGTTAGGGATAAGCTCATATAACGCTAACTCATCATGACTTTTAATGTGAACTAAATGATCGTAGGTGCCTGTGTTTTTCATGCTTTGAGTCTAACTATCCACTGTGTTCCTAGATGTTATCACAATAATACTGCTGGTATGGTAAGACATATTTATTTGAACGATGTTGGCTGTAGTGCATTCAATGGGACCATGTACGACCCCAAGCAAGTTCGATCTTCGCGTGGGGGCTTTTTGTTATTATTTACCCCGTAGACAAGATAACCGTATCAACTATGCTGCATTAACTCTATTCATACGTTTAAGATAATCTATCTAACAACCACACTCATTGTGTATTTGACTAGACATGATCGGTGAGTGTAAATGATGTTACAAAAACGGATCGACCTTATTGATAGTACTCCGAAGCTTCATGTATATCACAAAGATAAAGATTAACGGCTGCTAGTTGTGGAATTAGTCAGTATTCTTATAGCCAATGACTCTTCTAAATGAGCTTCAAACATATTTTTAAGGTTTGAAACTTATTTGGAAACCGATATCACTAGCATGAGTGAAGTATGTCCATTCTAGAATCAATTGTTCTAATGTGTGGTTTGTTCTATGCATTGAATCTGATGTTTTTCAGTAAACAAAAATGGGGGCTGTTACTGACAGCGACACTAATGTTTTTGGCTGTCCTTAACACTCTATACTGGCCGTTGATGTTGGCTAGCGGTGTCGGGTTAGCGGCTGTCGTAGTGTTTAATAAAATTAAACCTGAAATAGCGACGGGTGAAACTCGGGAGAATAGCCTAAGGGAATGGGTTCAGCATGCGATGTCACTGTCGTTCGTGCTGGCAGGTATTCAATATGTGATTTATTACGGCTTGCTGAGTAGAGGCATCACGCTAGGAATAACAAGGCCAGATGTGTTGGATGCTTTTCTGCCTATCGCGGGCGGATTAGAAATCAAAGCGATTATTATGCTCGGTTATTGGGATCAGAACCATCCCGCTGCTGCTGTTATGATGGTTTCTGTACTGCTCAGTGGAATACTGTGTAAACGTTCGTTTTGTGGTTGGATATGTCCGCTTGGCTTGGGCGGTACTTATTTGTATAAGCTAAGAACTCGTTTTATTAAAGGCAGTTATAATCCTCCGAGCTGGATTGACTGGCCGTTACGGATGTTGAAGTATCTGCTTCTAGCTGGATTACTTTATATCGTTGTTTTAGCAATGCCAACAGAATTACTGCCACGTTATCTTAACGGCACCTATATGAAGATTGCAGATTTAAAAACAGGTCTGTTCTTTATAAATCCGGGTGTGATCGGAGGCTTGTTATTATTTATCGTGTTCGTCATGGCAGCATGGCAGGACAGGGCATTTTGCCGTTATCTATGTCCGTATGGTGCAGCACTAGGTTTGTTGAGCTTTTTAAGCCCTTTTAAAGTAAGAAGAGATACAGCTCATTGCCTGATCAATACCAAGGGTATTGATTGTGATAAGTGCACCAGAGCTTGTCCTGCTAGAATCATCGTCCATACTAAGAAAACGGTGCTAACTGATGAGTGTCAGGCTTGCATGCGCTGTGTCAGCGCATGCCCACAGAAAAAAGCGTTAGGTGTTCGCACTCGCGGTGGAAGGCAACTCTCTGCTCGTGGTGTACTGATCATCCTGCTACTATTGATGTTTGCTATTCCTTTAACCGCATATGTGGGTGGTTTTTGGCACAGTCAGGTCTCTGATGTAACACGCATGGAATTAATGCCGTACATTAATCAAATTAATCATTGAAGAATTGTGTCGCTGATAGGCATCAGAAGCAAAGGCATTTTTGCTTCTGATGTTTATAAATCCTTCAGATCTGAGTTAAGTTTTGCAAAGTGTTGTTCAAGTCGGTCACTTTTCATTGGCTTGGCAAAGTAATAACCTTGAATAGAGACCTCGCTACCAAATTGTTTCATTAGTTCAAGCTGCTGTTTCGTTTCAATACCTTCAGCAATGACTTTGAGGTTCATACTGTGAGCCATTTGAATTATCGCTTCAATGAGACCATGTTGCGGGCCTTGATCAGAATGTTCGGTGATAAAAGACCGGTCAATTTTCAATACATTCAACGGAAATTTCATCAGATAGCTCAACGCAGAGTAACCGGTGCCAAAATCATCAATAGCAATCTGGCAACCGAGTGTTTTTAGTTGATTGAACAGTTTTAGGTTGTTCTGGTTGTCATGCAATAGCAAACTTTCAGTGATCTCTATCATTATGCTATTTGCGCTTAAATCTGCATCAGAAATCGATTTTTCCAGAGTCGGGTAGAACGATTTAGCCTGAAACTGGCGTGTTGAAATATTAATTGAAACATACAGTTCTCTATCTAGATGTTCTTGCCATTTAGCCAGCTGTTTACAGCTTTGCTGAATAACCCATTCTCCAATAGGGACTATCGAGCCAGAGTCTTCAGCGATTGGGATAAATACGGCTGGTGAAATGGATTTACCCTGTTCATCTTTTAATCTCAACAGTGCTTCTATGCCTTTGATTTTTTTGTCTGTAAGAGAGACGATTGGCTGGTAATGTATTTCGAGTAAATCTTGTTCAATGGCTTTACTTAACAATCTTTCAACGGTTAAACGCTCCTGAACCTGCTGATTGTGTTCTTCGGAATACATGACTATTTGTGAACGACCTAGTCCTTTTGCGTTATACATAGCAAGATCGGCAAACTGAAGTAGCTTTGCTGGTGTTTTACAATCTTCAGGATATATGGCAATACCAATGGATGCAGTGATGTAAATGTTGCTTTCTTGCAGCGTAAAACCAGACTCCATTTTATGAATAATTCTCTGGGAAATCTGCAGTGCCGTTGATTCAGAATTAATATTCTCTAATATGACCGCGAATTCATCACCTCCAAGTCGCGCAATTTTGTCTTGCGGACGAATCGCTGACTGAATTCTATTTGATACAAGGCGTAAAAGTTGATCCCCGGTATGATGCCCATAGGTGTCATTAACAGATTTAAAGTGATCAAGGTCGATAAATAGTAGTGCGAAGGATTTATCATCATTCTGTTGAGGGTCGGTCAACTGTTCCAGATAATTTTGAAAATGATAGCGGTTTGAGATACCTGACAACTGGTCCGTATTGGCTTGATGTTCAAGCTTTCTTTTGGCTTGATTCAAACCTGTTACATCAGTAAAAACGGCGAGTGCGCCCGGAAATAAATCGTGTTCGGACAATGTCGCATTTATCAGTACTTCAATTTGTTCGTTATTTCCGCAAACAAATTGTAAGGGATACTCGATTAGTCGGCCCTCAGCCCACAGCGCTTGTGTAATTTTCTGAACATTGTGGTGTTTATCTTTTCCTGTTATCAGGTTATCTAAATGGCGGCCAATGATCTCTTCTTGTTTGTAATACAATTTATCAAGGAAATAGTCGCTGGCGTCTTGAATTACCCCGTCTTGATCAAAGCTGAAGAGTAATGAGGGGGTTGAATGATACAAATGTTGAAGATGCTGTTTAGACTTGGTTATTTTTTTATGATTAGATTCCAGGCTGATTTGCATTTCATTAAATGCACTGATAATCACACCGAGTTCGTCATGTGATTGGTGCGGAACAGTGGTAAACATTTTGTCTTTTTTGCTGTTTCTTATTGCTTCAATCAATGCCTTAAGCGGTTTGTCTATTAGTTTAGAGAAGGTAAGCCAGGTGCCGATTAGCAGTGTAAAAAGAGTAAGAACTAGCGAAAACAAACCGGATAAAACAAACTGAGTTTTATCTTTTTGTAGTGTCTGATTACCGAGAGTAATCGTAATAGTTCCAACCTGTTGCGTTATATGGGCATTCTTATAGACAATGGCAAATATCAGCTGACGAGCTTGCGGAACATCAAACTCTGTGGAGGATTTCTGATGGAGAAGATGGTTTCCTTCATCATGAATTTTAACGTCGGTAATATCCTGGTCTAATAAGATAGAAGTGATAATAGTTTCAACGCGTTCTGAGTTTAGGTTCCATAACGGGTCCGCCAGTAAATCAGCGTAGGTGCCTAAATGGGCCATTTTTTCATCGAGCTTAACGTCAAATTGCACTTTTGCTTGATGTAGCATAATTAAGAATGTGAACAAAAGCGCCAGGATAGTTCCCGGAACAAGAATAAAAAGCAGTTTAAGTTTTAATGATTTTAGTTTGTTTAGCATCTCAGATAAATTTACCTTACTCGATTTGTCTGAAGATATTCATTAACGAGAAATCATAAGCATCATAATTTTGTTGATCAGTGAGACGAAAACGAGTGAAGTCAATTTTATCCCAATTTTCATCACCGAAATGCTTTAGATATTGGTCTACATTGTTTCGATCGATGGGCTGCATTTGGAAATTGATGTTGCCTGGTACGGTGTTACTGCCCGAAGAATGTCGGTGGTGGAAGTCCATTAGCATTACCATTGACCAAGCTCCTGCGAGAAAATGACCACCGTCGGTTAATAACATATCGCCATTTTTAACCATTTTCAGGCCTAGCGCTGACCAGTTGAGTCCTACTAAACAAACATCTTTTACTGTTTCAGGGTTATGTGCTTCCAGTGCCTGTTTTGCACCAAAGGCAATTGGATCATTTGCCGCCCAAATAGCAGATGGACGAATGCCATTTCGTTTGGCCCACTCAAGGTAATGTGTAGTTAATTTAACGGCTTCTTTTGAATTCCAGTTAGCGTACAGAAAACGATCTAGCTTGAGATTTTTCTGCGCTTTGATTTCTGAAATTGCTCCTAAGTTTCGATCAATAGATGCTGGTGTGATCTTATCGCCACCAATGGCGAGTATGTGGTAAGGAGTGGACACTGAGCGTTCTTTAGAACATTGATGTAGTGCTTTCATCATATTACGCCCGGCAGAATGATTGTCGGGAGTAATGGCCCCTATCAGGTTGTTAGTCCCTGGAAAACCAACGGCTTTTCTTTGACTAGGTAAAAAGTCATTGAGTAACATCAGTGTTTTTATGTTTGTCCCTTCTGTGGAAAGGTAGATGCTTTGAGCAGACTGTTCTTCGTTTACCAATATGAGGTAGTCAGGGGGATTGGCTCTTGCGGTAATGGATTGTCCGAGCTTTACCATGTTGACTCGGTTACGTTCTGCGTAAATGATCTCCAGTTCGATATTAAGATCATTAGCGGCCGCTCTCATTGTGTCAGTAACCATATCCCAAAAATGTTCTCCCTGTTTTCCAGGGTTTAGAAAAGTGACACTCATGGCTGAAACGGCACTAGAAACAAAAATTGAACTGGCAAATAGTATCAGTATGACTTTACTCATTGTGGCCCCCGTACTGATAATAATAATAATAACTGTAATCATTGTATCAGATTATAGGTTAAGTCGTGTACCACAGATTGGATCTGATACGTTTAAAATTAGAGCTTGTTTATCATATAACAATGAGTAGTTATTTTAAGTTAGGCTATTCGAATGAAATACGTTATTAACATATAGGGTAAAAATCGAAGTGACGCAAACGAATAGATCTGATGTTACTTTATTATTGATTAAACATTACCAATGTTGCGGGTCAGGACTTCGCACAATTAATGACGTATCTCTAGCCGACCTTTGATGGCTTCTCTTTTTGACTTATCCCATTCGGATTTTAATATGCGTTGGGAGCAGCGTTCTATGCGGATGAGCTCCCTGTGAAGGTTGGTATATTGTTTGGTTTCAAACTGCAAGATAACGCGACCCATGCTGCGGATGAGTTTTGTATCTGGGCTATCTATTCGTTCGTAAGGATTGAGTCTTAACCGGGTTTTAACTCGAAGTTGATTTAATTTTTCTAAATCGGCAGAAAATGTAAGGTCAATGAGATGACTGTCTAAGTCTTTGACTTTGTAATAATGCCGCGTGGCTAAAGAGCAAAATGTTGAAACGTCTTCTCTAAAACAGTCCCTCCATTTAGCCTGTGCTTTGGCAATACGTTTAGTAAATAGTTTTTTTTGTGACTTTTGAACACTGAGACCAATGCCCAATGCGATGACGATCGATGCCATGGTAGCACCAGCGATAAACCAAAATACACGTGTTTGAATTATATCATTAACGAATACTATTAGATCTTCCAATGTAAACACTCGCAAGTTAATAGGTTTGTTATATATTAGTGTATACGATCTTTATGAACTGAGCATATTTAGGTGTTTTGAGTATGTGCCACGAGATATCGGATTAAGTTTTCAGGTATACAATTGGATGAAAAGATAATAAATGAGCCACCAAGTGGAGGCTCATTTAGTCGGTTGTAAGTATCAGTCTCTTAACTCGCGTCTTAGTATTTTTCCCACATTGGTTTTTGGTAGTTCTTCTCTAAATTCGATGACTTTAGGAATTTTATAACCGGTTAAATGAACGCGGCAGTGCTTCTTGATGTCTTCTGCGGTTATTGGTGAACTGGTGACAACGACCAACTTAACGCGCTCTCCGGCTACATCATCTGCTACGCCAACTGCTGCAGCTTCGACAATTTTAGGGTGTAAGGTTGCTACTTCTTCGATTTCGGTAGGGAATACATTGAACCCAGAGACTAAAATCATGTCTTTTTTTCTGTCTTCTATGTAAAAAAATCCTTGGTCATCCATACGGCCAATATCGCCTGAACTAATCCATCCACCCTCATGCATAACTTCATGGGTTTCAGAATCTTGTTGCCAGTAACCTTTCATCACCTGATCCCCTCGGATCTGAATTTCACCAACTTCTCCAGTAGGTAACGGGTTGCCTTGGGCATCAACTATCCGTAATTCTGTACTCGGCAGGGGGACTCCAATGGATGGTACAAATGCTTGCTGTGTATGAATACCTCCGGCAACGACGGGTGAGCATTCGGTTAAACCATATCCTTCAACAATTGGCATCCCAGTAATTTTTTGCCATTCATCGGCAACGTGTTTTTGGGTCGCCATTCCTCCGGCGATAGTAAAATTAGCGTTGCTGAAATCGAGCGATTTGAAAGCTGCATGATTGTTCAGGCCATTAAACAGGGTATTTAAGCCGAAAAACATAGTGAATGGAAACTTACTTAGGTCTTTTACGAAACTATCAAGATCTCGGGGGTTAGTAATGAGCAGGTTTGTACCGCCAAAGAACATGATAAGCATCATACTGACCGAATTGGCAAATATATGATACAGCGGTAGTGGTGTTACGGCGTGTTCATTTTCTAACAGAGTTCGTGGTGCAAAATGACCATATACCTGTAGTACATTAGCGATAATGTTGCGGTGAGTGAGCATAGCTCCTTTAGCTAAACCAGTAGTACCGCCGGTATATTGTAGGTATGCCAAATCGTCACTGTTTATCACGGGTGGATTCAGAGTTAAGCTTTTGCCTTGAGTGAGAGCTCGTTTTAATGAAATAGCGCCTGGTAAGTTGTATTTAGGCACCATTTTTTTGATGTATTTTACAGCGAAGTTAACCAGCGTTCGTTTATATGGGGCAAGTTCGTCACCAATACGGGTAAGTATTACGTGTTTGATGCTGGTTTTGCCAATGACTTTTTGCAGGTTGTTGCCAAAATTGGTGACGGCTACAATCGTTGTTGCCCCGGAGTCTCTAAGTTGGTGCTGTAACTCCCTTGGTGTATATAGCGGGTTAACATTGACCACCACTAAACCTGCTTTCAATGCGCCTAAAATGGTAATAGGGTATTGAAGAAGATTTGGCATCATTAACGCGATGCGTTCGCCTTTTTTCATTTTAAGTGAATTCTGCAAATAAGCAGCAAAAGCGGTACTTTTTTCTTCTAAGTCTTTATATGTTAATGACTGCCCCATATTAATAAAGGCAGCTTTATCTGCGTTTTTTCTAAACGTCTCTTCAAACATTTCATTAATATTTTGATATTTATCGGCGTTGATAGTGGCCGGAACATCACTTGGATAACTATTTAACCAAGGCTTAGAATCTGTGTTCATCGTTATTTTGAATTCTGTATCATCAGGGAGTTTGAGTACAAGATTACCTGAATAAAAAATTAAACAATAGAGTCTATGCACTAAACTGATTTGATTGATTAAATAATAAACGGAGATTTGTAATGATTAATTGATATTTGAGAAGTTTATCTCATTTATTAACTATGACTTTAGGATACAAGTCCATACAAAAAATATGGATTAAGCCTATGCTTATAATTGAGTATATAAAGCAGGGAACAAAAAAGAGGCTTATTATGGAACTTATAAAAGACCCGCGTTGTTACACCGATGTATGTGTTGATGGACTTTGGTACCACTATGATCATTGTGGAACTAAGGCCTATATACTTAGAGGAGGCGCTGCGCCACAAGTCGAGTTGGCCCGAGAACCACAGACGGAAGACGAACTCATCGCGTTAATAAAAGATATTTCCAACGAACTTTAAAACCAAAAGTGAAAAACCGGAACACTGAGATTCTCTCAATATTCCGGTTTTTTAAATTAGGATTAAGTTTAGTTATTACGACTTAATATCACTCACATGGTGGAGACATATGTATCACTGCAAGCCCACCTAACGAGGTTTCACGGTATTTTTTGTTCATATCTTTTCCCGTTTGATACATAGTATCTATTACTTTGTCCAACGAGATTAAACATTTACTGGTGCGTTTAAGAGCCATTCGAGATGCATTAATGGCCTTCATTGCACCCATCGCATTCCTTTCGATACAAGGTACCTGAACCAGTCCACCAATAGGGTCGCATGTCATACCCAATGAATGTTCCATTGCAATTTCTGCTGCAATACAAATCTGCTCATTACTTCCGCCTCTCAACGCGGTTAAACCAGCCGCCGCCATTGAAGAGGAAACACCAATTTCACCTTGGCAGCCTACTTCAGCTCCAGAAATGGATGCGTTTACTTTATAAAGCATACCAATAGCACCTGATACAGCGAGAAAGTCTTTTATCTGCTTAGTATCCAGATTTTTAATAAATTTATGGTAATACATGAGTACCGCAGGGATGACACCCGCAGCACCATTGGTAGGAGAGGTAACTACCTGACCACCTGCGGCGTTTTCTTCACTCACGGCAAAAGCAAATACGTTGATCCAATCCATGATCTCCATAGGATCACTTTCTAGTACGTTGTTTGCTTCTAGTTTTTTTAACAGAGCCGGCGCACGGCGGGTAACATTAAGGCCACCTTCCAGAATACCTTCGGTTTCCAAACCTTTTGCAATGCATGCTGACATTATTGACCAGATCTGATCCGCTTTTTGGTCTATATCCTCAGCTGAACGATAGGAAAGTTCGTTACGTAAGATTAAACCGCCTAGGCAATAACCATTTTTTTCGGCTTGTGCTAATAGTTCTTCTGCGGATTTAAATGGGAACTCTAGAGTTACGTTGGCTTCTTTTTTACCATTTTCAAGTTCGTCAGCAGTGGCGATAAATCCGCCGCCAATTGAATAATAGATTTCTGTTGCTATGAGCGTGTTCTGGCTATCGAAGGCAGTGATGGACATGCCATTTTCATGTAATGGCAGGTTATCATTATGAAAAAGGATATCGCTTTCTATATCGAAATATATCTCGTGACGGCCCAATAATGGTAAGCATTTATTTGATATGCTCTTTGTCATTATTTGATTGGCAGATGCAATATCGATGGAGTCTGGACGGTTGCCTAATAAACCAAGAATGGTCGCTTTGTCGGTATGGTGTCCTCTTCCTGTAAGTGAAAGTGAACCATAAAGATCGACTTGTATTCGATGAACCTTGTTGAGCTCCGCTGAGATAAGCTGGCCAAATTGGTAGCCGGCGATCATTGGTCCGTTAGTATGTGAACTCGATGGTCCAACACCAATTTTATAGATATCAAAAATAGATAACATGACTTTACTCTTCACTAGAAAATGGCTTTTAGCCTATTAAAATTAGAACTGCATACTACATTTTAGACCTGTTACAGTTCAAGGTACATCCTTCTATGTTGAGATATAGTACAAAATATAAATGACCTTGCTAATTTGCTATGAAATTGTTCTCTTATTTTATGTTTCGTATAGAAATCTTTGGTTTATTGGGTATTATCTACGGCCGAAGCTTAGGTATATTCAATATCCTTAGATCTTGAGTTATTTGAGTAAAGAGAGGTGTTTGTTTAATGCAAGAAAGTGACATTTTGATCGGCGAATTAGCAACGGAATTTAAAACTGTTGCTTCTATGATGGCTATTTATTGTAATAAACACCATCAAAGCCGGGGTGGGCTATGTACAGCGTGTGCAGACTTGTTGTTGTATGCAGAGACTAAACTCGACCGCTGTCCTTATGGTGAACAAAAACCGACTTGTAATAATTGTCCTATTCATTGCTATAAGGCGGAGCCAAAGGAACGAATGCGAATAGTTATGAGGTACTCTGGTCCTCGCATGTTGATGAGCCACCCTATTTTAGCCATAAGACATTTAAGGCATGAAAAGAGGCCTGTTCCTGAAAAGCCGGGCGTTAATATCTCTAATCGTCATTTGCGTTTAGCGAAGAGCCGACAAACGACGGATCACAAAAATAATTAAATTGAGGATTAATATGCAGACCGTAGCAATATTGGTTGATGTGCAAAATGTCTACTATACGACTCGAGATCGTTTCTATAAGCATTTTGATTACAATAAATTTTGGGCTCAGGTAACAAAAGACAGACAAGTTATTGGGGCTAATGCGTACGCTATTGCGAGTAACAACGAGAAACAGCGTCAATTTCATCACATTCTTAGAGGAATAGGCTTCGATGTTAAGCTAAAACCCTTTATTCAACGCAAAGATGGTTCTGCGAAAGGAGACTGGGATGTTGGGATTACATTGGACGCAATAGAAATAGCGGCCAAAGCGGATGTAGTTGTAATTGCCTCGGGCGATGGTGATTTTGATTTATTGGTTCAACGAATAATACAACGACATGGCAAAACGGTAGAGGTGTATGGGGTAGAAGCACTGACTGCACAATCGTTGATTGACTCTGCAACTCGCTACTACCCTATAGAAGAAGAGTTACTTCTCTAAAGGCGTTTGTTCTTCAGCGATTTGTTCTGCTTCTGTTTCAGCTTCAAGCTTTGCTCTGTCTGCTTTTGAGATATAACGAGGCTTGTTGCTTTTATGCAGTTTATCGTTCTGTTGTTTTTGTTTTTTCTTAAGGATCTGATTAATCTTTTTTTTCCGGTTCATCTGGCTTACCTATAAAAATTTGGGTCGCAAGCATAAAAGATTTACTGCTTTGGCTCAACAACCTTGTTTGAATAAGTTAAATTAAACAGCGATAGCTGACAGTGCAGGTGTAAAGTGCTGCACCTGAATTTTTTGTGGTTTAGCTAGATGAAAACCTTGGAACATATCTATATTTAAATCGGCGATGGCTGATAACTGTTGCTCAGATTCGACACCTTCAACAAGTGCTTGGGCATTGATTTGTTCACACAGCTCTAACGCCTGATGCATACCATGTGTGCGACCCACCATATACTGTTTCAAGATAGACTTATCAAATTTAATGATACTTGGGTTTATGAGTTTAGCTCGCGTTTCATTCGAAGCTTGTACGCCAAAGTCATCTACAGCGATGATAAAGCCAAGTTCTTTGAGATAGGCGACTGAAGTTGCCAGTGACTGGTTACAGTTTGCTTCGAATTCGACCAGCTCAATAACCATTTTCTGTGGGTCTAGCTCCAGTTCTTCGATACATGGAATAAAAAAATGGCTGTCAGAATGGCTATGTAGAAAATTTTCGGTGCTTCTGGGTAAGCTATTGATAAATATTTTCTGTTCTCGAATTGAAGAATGGGCAAAATTACGCAGGTGAATAATTTGGCTTAGACTCTCTATTATTGTTTTGAGGTTAAGACTGACGTGCGCATTTTGAAAAAAGTAGTCAGCGCGTACTAAATTGTCGTTTTCGTCATACATGCGCAGCAGTGCTTCGTATCCTTTCACTGTTTTATTGAATGAAAAGATGGGTTGAAACAGGCTATGAAGGGTTAATCCATGGTATTCAGCATAAAAGCGACCTTCGTCATCTTGTTTTATTAACGACTCTAACTCATGACGAGATAACAACATACAACAAATAAAACCTACTGAAGTGGGGATACGATAACAAGTGCTGCATTCTTGACGCTTGTCATATTTTTGTCAACGCATAAAAATCCAAAATAAACACAATTTAATTGTTTTGGATAATTGGTCTCAAATTTGAACTATAAATTGGTTGAAAAATCTACTTTTGCCATTCCAGGATGGCATATAGCTGAATGTATTTTCTGACAAGTTGCTGGTCACACGAACGAATTAATGGGTGCCCAAACCTGAGGTAACAGGGACGGATCTGAAAATGTCTGTCCAAATCGTTAATGAGTTTTGACTTGCTCTGGTAAAGAGTAATGCCTTGTTGGCTATATTCATTGATATCATCGGGCAGTTCTCCCATCCACCAATCAAGTAATTCTCTGCTATGTTTGCTCCTTGATATCCAGTGATCACTTAATAATACAAGTAAATCATTCGGCTGTATTGCAAACCCATACTCTGCTTGCCATTCACTGATATCGGATAGTAATTTATTTTTGCAGCTACTGCTTGCGCTGGCTAAGTGGTGTGTGATTACCCAAACGGTTCCTAACCCTGATGCGATGCGATAGTGGTGTGGATGATCGGGTGCTAGTACGGTATCAATGGGCTCAAACTGACTTGGTTGATGAAATCGGTCTAAGGTGCTTGTCATGCGTCTGGCAAAAGCGCGACCTAAATGGTGTTCACTCATACCTCTGTTATGAACCGTAGGATAGTGATTCTCACAGAGCTTTAGACAGTCTTTTTGGAAATCATGAATAGACTGAATAACCAGATCTTTTAACAAGGTTTATCTCCTAAACCGAAGAGAACCCTCTCTTCATTCTAATAATTAACGTTCAAATCTATCTTTCGCGCCTAGTCTAGCCAATTTTTTCTACAGCTATGCAGGCCACGGTCTTGAACGATACCGACTTAGCTGGCCAATGATAGTGAATCGGACTAGGGACAACCGCGACGTAGAGCCAATTATATAAAGTTTATTGTTGTTTTCCACGTTATGGACGCATTCTTTCGTGGAACTAATTGAAAGTTTGGATAAAATCGGCTGATTCCCACTTTCGGGTAAGCTTTTCACTCTAGTGGCGCTCTCAGCCATATCAATTTTTTTGAACACGATATATTTACCGTTATTCATTCATGTTTAACGGAGTATACTCTGGTCAACCTGAGGCCGATTTCATGTTGATCAATAAAGGAAGAAAAATGTCTGAGATTAAATTTTCAACTAAACAACGAGGCGATATCGTTGCCGAGCTACAAAATTACTTTGAAAACGAACTAGAAATAGAGCTGGGTCAGTTTGATGCCGATTTTTTATTGGACTTCATAAGCAAGAAACTCGGACCAGTTTTCTACAATCAAGGAGTGAGAGACGCGCAAAAACTAATTGAAAATAAAGTGTTGGATATCTCTGATGAACTGTATCAGATAGAGAAGGAAAGTGAACTTTAACTCGTTGTAGAGTTTGCAATTGATTGAAAAATATATGATATAACTATTCAAAAAATTTGATTGATAACGTCAAATTTAATCGCTTTTTCTTGCCCCCCGTTGTAACCATACTAAGCTCAATGAAAACGAATTCCATTTTCTCTCGACCAGGGAGGAACATAAAAAGCTTATTGAGATTGCTATGGTAGAAGAAGTGAAAAGATACAACGCCACATCCCGGATAATTCACTGGTTTTCGGCGATCATAATACTGGGCATGTTTGCGCTTGGTTTCTGGATGATGGAGCTTACCTATTATAGCTCATGGTATCAAACCGCTCCTTACTGGCATAAATCAGTAGGCCTGTTACTCGCTGGACTGACATTATTTAGGTTAATTTGGAAAGCGATAACCGCAACACCGAAAATTGAAGGGAAACCTTACGAAATTAAAGCAGCAAAAGCAGTGCATCACATTATGTATCTGTTGTTTATCGTTATTTTTGTGTCTGGTTACCTTATTTCTACATCGGATGGTCGGGGAATTGAAGTTTTCAACTGGTTTACCGTGCCAAGTGCTGGCGAGTTATTTCCTAATCAATCAGATCTTGCAGGTCAAATTCATTATTACACCACCTATGCACTAATTGGGTTAGCGTTAATTCATGCGCTGGCTGCATTAAAACACCACTTTATTGATAAAGACAACACGCTACGAAAAATGACAGGAGCGACAAAATGAACAAACAACTACTAACTATGGGACTAGCATTTGCAGTAGCGATGCCTCTAAGTGCAAACGCTGCAGATTATGTGATTGATACTAAAGGGGCGCACGCATCTATTAACTTTAATGTAAGTCATTTAGGTTATAGCTTCATTAAAGGTCGCTTCAATACATTCAGCGGTGATTTTTCTTATGATGCGACCAATATCGAAGCATCAAAAGTGAATGTTGCTGTTGATACTACAAGCCTGGACACAAACCACGCTGAACGTGATAAGCACGTGCGTAGTGCTGACTTTATCAATGCAGGAAAATACTCTGAAGCTAAATTTACCAGCAGCAAAATTACTGATAAAGGTGATGGTATGCTAGCGGTTACGGGTGATTTGACGCTTTATGGCCAAACTAAACCAATTACGATTGATGCTACGTTTATCGGTGAAGGTTCTGACCCGTGGGGAGGATATCGAGCTGGTTTTACTGGCACAACGACGTTGGTATTAAAAGACTTTGGTATCAAAGCGATGGGTATGGTTCAAACGGTAGATATGGAATTGCATATCGAAGGTGTACGTAAATAATTAACGTTCTCGATAGGTTACATTGACGTTGTTCTTTATGCAAAAAAATATTGTTTAATGGAAAAATGCCCAGCACGCTGGGCATTTTTTGTTTAACCGCTAGGCAGATTCCAACTGCGTTTTTTCTGAGACTACATTCAGTTTTTCGCCATAGATTGAACGTAACGCGGTTATTACTTCATTGCGCGATACAGTGCCAACAAAATTGCCATCACTTAATACTGGTAGGATTTGCGGCTTATTTATCTTCATGCTTTTAGCTCTTTCTTCCACAGAGAGTGTTGAAAACTGAGTTGCAATACCCATTGCTGATGTTGGATAGAGCTGAGCTTTGTCAATGCACAAGTATTCAACGATATTGACCAGTGTTTCCGTAACATCGATAGCGACGACATCGCGATTCATGAGATCAACCACTTTTTGATTATTGGTTGGAATGTAATCCTGGCACCACAGATCCACCATCACGTCATGCACGGAAAAGAACCCAACAAGCCTGCCTTTTACATCGAGCACGGGAGCTCCTTGGATTTGACGATCGGTTAAAGCATCAAGGGCTAATTCTGTTGGCATGTCTGCTTGTAATGCGAATGCGTCGGATTTCATAACGTGAAGTGCTTTGATGTTGGTGTTCATAGTAAGTTCCTTTACTGACGATGTGATTGAAGTTGGCGAAATTGCTGTAATGGATGTCGAGCTGAGAGCAGGGCGACGATAAATAGACCAGTTTGCAAGCCCTACCAGCAATGCTCCCCCGACGATATTTCCGAGAGTGACAGGGATGAGATTAGCGGTTACAAAATGAGAGATGGTTAAATCTGAATATTGTGCTGAGTCTACTCCTAGCTGAAGCCAGAATGACTCGGGAGCACTCGAATGAATAACAATGCCAAGCGGTACCATAAACATATTGGCAACACAGTGTTCAAAGCCGCTACTTACAAACATAGCGACGGGCAACATCACCATAAATGCTTTTGTCATGGCGTTTTGACTACTAAATGTAAGCCAGATAGCTAGACAAACCAGAAGATTGCATAAAATACCGAGTGCAAAAGCCTCGCTCGTGGAATGGTGAAGTTTATGCTGAGCTATATTTAATGCGTTAAGACCCCATTGACCTCCGTCTAATTGATATAAACTTGCGGCAGTGACCAGTAGTAGTAGGAAAAGGGCGCCAACAAAATTGCCTATATAAACTTTCCCCCAAATAGTGACCATTTTGGTTAGACTTATCTGACGATTAGCCCAGGCGATACTTGACAAAACTGAACTGGTAAAGAGTTCACCTCCGCATAAAACGATCAATATCAACCCCATACTAAAGGCAATACCGCCCGCAAATCGGCTGATTCCCCATCCGGCGTTGCTTCCTGTTGTGACGGTTATATAAAAAAGGAAGGCTAACCCGATAAAAATACCAGCCATAAAGGCTAGGCCTATCGTCATCTGAGACGTTTTTTGTGTTTTACTTAATGCAAACCTTTCGGCCTCACTCATCATCTCATTTGGAGAAAGCAGCTGTTTGACTTCCGAAAAACTATCTGACGACATAGAGGCAGCCCCCATGTTTAAATTTCATAATATTTCCTCATAAAAATAACCACTTAAGAATATTGTGTGGTTCGCTAAAAAGAATAATCCAAGCGGGTAAGTCAGGTAAAATTGATAATTTTTAAACATCTCATCAATTAAATTGATATGAAATGAAGTGAACTATATGTAAAGTAGTGCGTATTAGGTAAATTGGAGGGACCCTATGCGTTATTCACTAAAGCAACTAACAGTATTTGAGGCTGTCGCAGACACAGGCAGTGTTAGTCAAGCGGCGGAAAAACTGTCTCTGACTCAATCAGCGACGAGTATGTCTTTGGCTCAGTTAGAAAAAATGCTTGGACGCCCGTTGTTCAATCGCCAGGGTAAACGGATGGCTCTAACTCACTGGGGTGTGTGGTTACGACCTAAGGCCAAGCGTTTGCTGCAAGACGCTCAACAAATTGAACTTGGCTTTGTAGAGCAGCACCTTATCAGTGGTGAAATAAGGCTTGGAGCAAGTCAAACTCCTGCGGAACATCTAGTGCCAGAATTAATCAGTATTATTGATAACGATTTTCCTGAAATGAGAATTAACTTAGGTGTGCAAAGTACTCAAGGGGTGATTGATGCTGTTTTGGATTACCAGTACGACCTAGGCATTATTGAAGGGCGGTGTGACGACAGCCGTATACATCAAGAAGTTTGGTGTAGGGATCATTTAACTGTGGTTGTTTCTGCACATCACCCTTTTTCGATCAAGGAGAGAGTGAGTCTCGCACAATTAGAACAAGCTAAATGGGTGTTGAGGGAGATAGGTTCAGGGACAAGAAAAATTTTTGATAGCTCCATTCATCACCTTATATCGGATCTGGACGTGTGGAGAGAGTACGAACACGTGCCTGTTTTAAGAAGTTTAGTGGCTAATGGTTCATATGTGACTTGTTTACCTTATTTAGATGTAGAGAAATATATAGATAGCGGTCAGTTAGTGGCACTAAATGTACCAGAACTCACAATGGAAAGAACATTATCGTTTATATGGCGTGTAGACATGGCAGAAAACCCGTTAGCAGATTGTATTAAAAGAGAGGGCTCCAGAATGATGCAGGGCAAACCATCAGTTTTTTAAATCCACCTATTACCTATTTATGTTGTTTAACCGTTTGCGTCACAGTTTCAATGTAATTTGCAGTTTGTTAGGCCTTAAAGTGTGATGAGCGTCACTCAAGTGATCTTGTGATTCGCTTATTATACGACCTACTTAATCTATCGAATTCGTTGGTCGCATATATGAACGTACTGTTAGCAATTTCAATAACCACTGGTATTTTGTCCGGTATTTGGGGATGGCTTTCTATTTCATTGGGCTTGTTGAGCTGGGCAGGCTTTTTAGGCTGTACTAGTTACTTTGCTTCACCAACGGATGGTATTAAAGGTTTAGCATCGAGTCTTCTTACTAATATGAGTGGTGTATTTTGGGCTATGGTGATAATACATGGGTCAAATTTCTTAGCGGCTGAAATTCTTGGTTACGTTGTCACTGGTGTTGTTGCCTTTATGATGTGTATACAAGCGAAAAAAAGCTGGTTAGCTTATATTCCTGGTACCTTCATTGGTTCATGTGCCACTTTTGCTGCGAGCGGTGACTGGGCGCTGGTAGTACCTTCTATTATTGTCGGTGGTGTTTTTGGATACCTAATGAAAACGACAGGTATTATGCTTAAAGACGCTATCGACAATCGGTCAAAACAGCAGAAATCTCAAGCTGTTACTCAAGCATCTAACTAACGTATAGCGTTAAACTTTGCTTTGATTGATAAGAGCGATTTTTGAATAATAAGCATGCCAATGGCATGCTTATTTAGTTATGTGTTTCCATTCGCCATAGTAATAACGCGTTTTAACGTCCAGCGAATTAATAATGGTACTGTATCGGCGCCATTTTCTTCACAATATGAGACGATCGCTAGAGCGAGATCGGGTTTGGCGTATTTTTTTAGAGCCTTTAAAATGACTTTCTTTGCTGGAATAGGGTGATCGTGTGGGATCTTCACTAAATCCTTAAAAAAGGTTTCAAAGCCATGGGCGTAAAGAAAGTGTTCTATGTCTTTGTCTGGTAACTCTGTTAATCGGTGTTTTGAGATATTATTATCGAGTTGTGAACGTACTGCCGTCGCGTATTTTTTCCCTGCCGCATCCCCGTCTGTTACTACGTGCCAGTCTATGTCGTAGGCTTTGGCAACCTTAATGAGAGACTTAAGCCCGGACTGGGCGAACTCTATGATTTGTACCCCTTCTGATGCTAAGTTGTAACCACAGAGGTTAGCTAATTCATTAAATAACCAAACCTCGGTTTCGCCTTCAACTAGTAACCAACATCGCGCAAAAAGCGCATTGGAACGATGAAAGCGAACATGGAACCCAACTCGTCTTAGTTCATCTTTACTTAGTGATTTCGATTGAATGCTTTTCGCGACGGTCTTGTCTGACTTACGAACTAATCGCCTAATGGACTGCAGCGGTACAGCAGCAAGCAGTTCTGCACTATTTGTCGTTAAGATCTTCTGCGTAGGGAGCATCTGTAAAAGAGTCCATGCGCGAGATAGGTGGGTCGGATGAAGTCGGCCTTCAGGGTCTTCCAATATCATTATAGGTCTAGCGCAACGACGTAACTCATTAGGGCCTTTAGCTTGCAGATAAGAATTCAATAAAACCATCACTAATAGTCTGGTCTGGTTATCTTTTGTTTCTTCTATTACCTTATTTAAACTCCCTGAACCGGATGCAGTTGAAGAAAAAAGCAAGCCATCTCTCTGACGTCTGGGGTTTTTTCGAAAAGAGCTCTTAAAGGAGAAATAGTGATCAACTAAGTTTTGTATAGAGTTAAGGCTGCTTTTTATCTCGCCTTTATTCACATGTCCTGGCATTGCGGTTAGCCGTCGACAAGTATTCTGTATCCGCCTTTCTATACGTGAGTTTCGTATTTCAACGTCGTTTTCATTGGTAGGATGGGTAAATCGCCGTGCATCTCTCAGGCGTATCACAGGATGAAGACTCATGAGTTCCAGCGCCAGTTTCTCTGAGTGGTGAAGTTTTAACGGGGATCCTTGGTTATCCAAGAAACCAAATTGAGATGAGATTTTAAAAACCTCTCTGGAGGCTGTTACACAGTAAATAATACGTTTTTGGCCTTTTTCATCCTCTAACCAAACAGGTTTTAGCTTACGATATCGACCTGAATGTTCCTCTCCTTCGTAACTGGGTATGAATGAAATAACAATTTGTAAGTGTTGAGTTTGGGGATGAGAGACGGAGTAGTCGACATGAAAGTCCTGCATTTCGAATTCGTATAGCTCACCTTCAGCTGGTAGGGAAACAACCAGTGCATCCAATAATGAAGACTTACCCCATGTATTTTCACCTATTAAGGTTGTCAGCTCATCAAAAGTTAAAGAAAGGCGCTTGATGCCTCGAAAACCTGAAATCTCTATACGCTCTAATTGCATATATCACTCCTTGAAATTCTATAGCTATAAAGCATTTCAATGCTTGATACAGCCTATCAATCTCTACGCCAAGGGAACGGGTTACAGGCGGTTCTGGTATTGAACAAATTCATAAGTTGTCGATTATAAGCATATATGAGTTTGGATTATTTCGCCTAAGTGATTATCACAATTAAAGTTTTTTGTAATAAAAATCAAAGTATAAAAAATATTTAAAAATGAGAGTAAAGGAGTAAAATGCGTCACATAATCGAAAAAATAGATCAGTAAAATTCATCACTTTGTCATGTTGAAGTGAGCATATACCCATATATGTGGTTGATGAGAAGAGAAAAGAAGCTATATGAAATATAATAATAAGCCAGTTAAGATGACTCTGGCACATATCAACGACACACACTCCTATTTTGAACCTCAATCGTTGCAACTCAAACTGACTATCGAGCAACGAGAGATTTCACCGTTTGTTAGTAATGGTGGTTTTGCTCGTATTGCAGCTAGAGCGAAACAACTTAAATTACGCGCCAAAAAAGAAGAGCGGGAATTTATGTTTTTCCATGCAGGGGACTGCTTTCAGGGGACATTGTATTTTTCTTTGTTTAAAGGAAAAGCCAATGCCGATATGTTGAATGCATTAGAAATAGATGCAATGGCCCTAGGAAACCATGAATTAGATATGGGTAACCAACCCGTCGCAGAGTTTCTCACAAGAGTTAACTTTCCGCTGATGTCAGGCAATTGGGATTTAAGTGAGGAATCTAAAAGCAAGCCGTTAAAACTAAATGAGCAAAGCAACCTGTATGCGTTTGATGAGAAATCGCAGGCAGCTCGCTATATGGTAAAAAACGTTGATGATGAGCCTGTTGCTATTTTCGGCATCTCAATGGATCAGATGGCTGAGATATCCAATCCCGATCCTGATACGCCGTTCGTTAATGTTCTTGAAACGGTGAATCGTACGGTTGAATCGTTACATAAGCGTGGAATCAACAAGATCATTCTGCTGAGCCATCTGGGTTTTGAAGCCGATAGGAAGTTAGCACAAGCGACTAGCGGAATATCGCTTATTATTGGTGGCCATTCACACACCCTAATGGGGGATTTCAGTCCGATAGGTTTAGAATCTCAACCTGAATATGGTATACAGGTTAATGACACCAGAATTGTCCAGTCGGGACTGCACTCACAAGCCTTAGGTCATTGTGACATTGATTTCAATGCGGATGGAAGCATTGCTGAGTTCAATGGAAAGAATGAGCTTTTAATTGGACGTCGCTTGTGTATCGACGCAAGTTTAACCAGTGAACATGGGGATGCTTTACATCAACAAGCCGCAGACTTCCTAGCACAACAAGCGAATGTAGTGGTATGTAAAAAAGACCCATATGTTCATAGCCTATTGAATGACAAATACATCCCTAAAGTTCGTAAATTACAGCAGACGATAATTGCTGAGATTACCTCTCCTTTACGGCATGTGCGCATTCCTGATGAGCAAGGTCCTAGTGAGCTTGTTCCTCTTGTAGCTGAGGCTTTTTATCATTCGATGAAGGCGCAGGGGCATGATGTTGATTTTGCACTGCACAACGCCGGAGGAATTCGAACATCACTTAACCCAGGTGAAGTATCTGTTGCCGATATTGCCGGAAAACTACTGCCTTTTGCCGTTCCAATTGGTGTATATCAACTTAAAGGCAAGCATTTAGCGTTGGCGCTGGAAGGCGCGATTAATAACGCAACCAATAATGGAGTAATAGGAACCGGATCTGGGAGCTATCCATACACGTATAATCTTGATTTTCGCTACCTGAAAGATAATCCTGCAGGGCAAAGATTAAAAGATTTGAAAATTTATAGAGAGGGTGAAGGTTGGGTAGAAGTTCAAGGCGAAAAGGTATATGTAGGAACTTCATCAGCTTATACAATGAAGGGAAAAGAAGGCTACTCTGCGATTACTAATATGCTGGGTAATGGGAGTATAACCAATCTTTCCATGTCGGATTGTTTTGTTGATTTCCTGAAACGATTTCCTGAACGACTTGATGGTATTTCGCAGGCCAAGTTAAAACTGCTTGGTTAATTGGCATCAGACTTGCTTGAGTATTGTTCACAATTGCCCTAGTAGAAGACAAGGAGCAATTTGGTCACAATAAATACCAGGGAGTTGATTATGTGGAATAAAGATTGGTTAGATACCGTTGTGATGCTTAGTTGGGTTGGAGCTTGGTCTGCGCTTGTTTATTTTGTTCCGTTAACGGGTATGTGAATTAACTTATTGACCGTCTTGTGCCTCAATAGCGGAAGATTGGTCTCGACATTCGAATTAATATAAATAACGCAAATTAACCTTGTGTCGCGTGTATTCAAAAATATTTGGTTAATTTATTGTTAATTGAGATGCTATAACACTCTGTGTTACGGCGTAAAGTGCATAAAATGTGGCCATAAGTGACTAAGGTGAGTAAGTGTGATGAATAAAAATACCATCGCATGTTGCGCTCCTGTTATATTAGAAAATCTAATCCGAATGTCGAACATTTGTCATTTAATTTCTTTGTGAAAATTGCCTAAAATTCTCTTCATCAAGTCAGTAATCAGAATTAAATCAGAGAGGCGCTTATGGCTCAGGTAATGCACGCGAACGAAATTGTAGTTCCAACCTCTATGGATAAGAAAACCTATTCGGTAAACATCAAAGGATTGATTGCTCACATGCTGGATATATTATTTGGTAAAGGTGAAGTAGAAAGAACTTACTATTCAAGTGAGCTTTCTGGTCACATGCAAAAAGACTTAGGTCTGAACAGATAATATCAGTAGTAACTAAATTTAAGCCCTTGGCGCCTTAGCGTCAGGGGCTTTGTTTTATTTAACGGGTAGGAATGTTAGATTACTGGCATTCTCTTCTTTCAATAAAATAATTATGCGCCAAAAACTTATCTTGATTCGTGGGCTTCCAGGGTCTGGAAAGACAACCCTTGCGAAAAAGCTGGTAAATGAACTGGGAGCTCAACATTTTGAAGCCGACATGTATTTTACAGATAAAGAAGGCCAATATAACTTCTCCCCAGAACAGCTTCACCTTGCACACGACTGGTGCCAGAAAAGAACGATAGAAGCCCTGAAAATAGGCGATAGCGTCATAGTTTCGAACACGTTCATTAGGAAGTGGGAAATGAAAGCATATTTTCACATGGCCAAGCAGCATAAGATTCAAGTTGATGTAATAGTATGTAAGGGGAAATACCCTAACCTTCACCAGGTAAGTGAAGATACGATCAGCAAAATGGCAGCCCGCTGGCAGGAGTTTCCGTAAACATTTGTGCTGCTGTATGACCATTTTTATTGGTCGTAATTTTTGTTTCGGAAAATGCGAACTAGGACACTGGCTTATTCGCCATACTAATGACTAAGCCCTATAAGCCAAAGCCAATCTTAGGTTGCTTTCTTACCGATCTTACGCCCCAAGGTGATAAATCGGGTTTTGGTTGTCCAGTAAAGTCACCAAGACAAATATAACCTTTCGATAAATAACGGTACAAGAAATCACCACCATCAAGTGCCGCTGTTTTGTTATCAGCTAAAGGTAGGCTAATTCGCTCAACACGAAGATCAGAAGCGACCTTAAATGAGGCATAGGCTGATGAATTAATTTTGTGTGAATCTAAATCTTTGAGCAACGCTTTGTCGGGCATTTTAGAGGTTGTATTGCTGAATAACATGATGAGTCGTTTTTGTCTTTCTGAAGAGACGATGAGCATTTCCATTATTGGGAATCCTTGTAAACAAGAAAGTATATAGGAACCTTACTGGTTTTGCTTTATCAATGGGGATTTGATTGTAACAGCACGCTGTTTTCTGGTTAAAAACTTAAACGAGTTTACCTGTTCACTCTAGATACCGATGACAAGGTTTCTAAAGTCTCGGATAAAGCGGGTATTGTTGCTGCTCCAACCAATAAGAATACATCAAATTGGTTATGGGTTTGGTCGTTAGCTATTCCAAAATCTTCTTTGCAAAAAGAAGCAGCAAAAACGTTTATTGAATGGGCAACGTCAAAAGACTACGTGCAGGCAGTGGCAAGACAAAAAGGCTGATCATCAATTCCACCGGGAACAAGGCGCTTGACCTACAGCTTATCAGAGTATAAACAGGTTGCCCCTTTTTCTGGCTTTATATTTAAAGCAATAGAATCTGCTAATGATAAGGGAGCGGCTGATCTGCCTGTTCCTTATAGCGGTGCTCAGTTCGTCGCTATTCCCGAGTATGTTACTTTTGGAGGTTATGTAGGACGTAAAGTCGCAGATGTTTTAAAAGGAAAAATAACTGTACAGCAAGCATTAGACCAATCTCAAATACAAGTACAGAAACAGCTAGTAGCTTCGGGTTATATTGAATAATACTTAGAAAGAATTGTCGATTAGTAATAGGGCAACAATGCCTTTAGTTAAATACCCGATGATGTTAGTAAAAGATGTGGCCAAAGTGGGACTCTTATAATCGGCCCTATATCAGGTTTCATTTGGATATAGGGCGTTGGTCAGCTTCATTTGCTTATGCCGCTAATTTTGAAAGTTGGTGAGGATATACACGCATACCAGTTAGTGTGTTTTCGTACACAGACTGCTCTCTCAAATATGACCAAGCGTGAGCATCTGTGTTAGTGCGTACCGCTAGACCAAGGATAACATCATCAATAACGCGACCAGCATAATCTTTTTGAGGGATAAACAATTCTTTAATTGCAGATAACATATTTTTCTCCAAGCTGTAATTTAGTTACATGATTTATGGGTTTAATCATAACAAAAAGAAAAAGTGTGATCAATGCCCGTAATTAAATTTCATTGAATTGTCATATTTGTCGCATTCCTTCTTTTTTATAGTAGGTCACGAGGTACTTCTTTAGCTGCTCTGTGGATACTTTTACATGAATGGATTGAAAATTCGCAACGCCAAAAAGCAACTGTATTAATGCACAGTACTCCTGTCTAATAAGAGATTGGCACAATTTTTAAATTAAAAAATAGACAATTAAACAATTAAAGGGACAGTCCCTTTAAGGACGCAGCTCAAAAGCTAATATGTGGGCTGGATAAACACTCAGATAGCTAAGGCTCTCTTCTTAAGGCGCTTAAACCTTCTAAACAGTAGGCAACAGCCACTAACTCTTTTAGTTCGGTCGTGCGACAGAAAATACATTATCAAGGCTGGCATAGTCACTACCACCAAGGCGGCAAAGAGGGTTCACTTTTAGTGCTTCAACTACGAGCCGTTCGCTGTGCTCACCTACCACCATCGGATCGATAAACACTTTTTCAATTTCTGCAAATATCAAACTCTGAGGCGTATCACCGATCTCTTTAACTTCATAAAGTTTGCAAGCGAAGGCTATTGGGCATCCTTTCACTCTTGGCAGTTCATAGTCCTCAAAATCCACTAGTTCTAAATTGTTAGCATCGACTTCGGAATCACCATGATCCAGAGTAGCGGAAGATTGTGTTACCTCATTAGCCAGCGCCTCGTGGGCTATGTGAATTACCATGCGACTAGTCTCTAATACATTACGAGTCGTATCTTTGATTTCACCTGATGGTTTTTTGCCTACAGAAAACATCAAAATTGGCGGGGTGCTTGTAACAGGTGTGAAAAAAGAAAAAGGTGCGAGATTATAGTTTTCGTCACCTGAATTCGTTAAGACCCATGCAATTGGTCGTGGAATGACGGTTTGAGTCATCAAGTGGTAGATCTGTGTTGGGGCGAGTGTGTTCAGGTCGATATTCATCTTGCATCCATGTTCGTGATTCATTTGAGCTGAGTGTAACCTCAAACAGTAGAGCTAACACCTTTATTCATTACCCTCAATCAAAAACTGTTAGGAAGTTATTGTCAGCTACCATTCTCGTTGAAAACAACATAAACGGTTCATTTCGAGCAATTTAGCCAATGCTTAATAAGCTTGTAGCGTTCGATGATTCTGTTCTTAGTTAACTCATAATACCGGGTGGATGACACTTGTTACTAAGTGCCGCCTCCCTATGAACCTAGCGTACAACTTTCACTGCACTAGGCTCTAGCCTTCGCAAAGGTATCGTTTGATACCCAGCAACTTACAAAGCAGTGAGAACAGGTTTCTTCCAAGCAAACGTCACTATTTGGTTGTTCATTGTTCATTGTTCATTGCAAAATTGGCCACTTTCGAAAAATCGCAAGAGACAAAAAAAGACGCCCATTTTGGCGTCTTTTTGGCTTTCGTAATTAGCTCGGTGCTAGTTATTTTTTACGGCAGTATTCGCAGCGTAACCACATGGACTGGCCTTCAACTTTGCCTGAGAATAAATCGAAGTCATCCTTTGCAAGGCCGATGTTTCTTACCATTGTGCCTTGTTTTACTACCATGCTAGAGCCTTTAACTGGTAGGTCTTTGATGATGGTGACGTTGTCACCCGCTGTGAGCTCAGCACCATGGCAATCGACGTGTTTGTTGTTGCCTTCGTCCATGCCAATTTCAGCCCATTTTGCAACGTCTTCTTCCATGTACATCATGTCTAGCAAGTCGGTTGCCCAGCTTTCATTTTCTGATAGGCGTTTTAGCTGACGCCATGCTGCTACCTGAACTGGTGCTTCTTGACTCCACATGCTGTCGTTTAAGCAACGCCAATGGTTTGCATCAGTAGTGGCTGGATCTTCGATCTGCCCTTTACAGGTTTCACATAACATGACGGCATGATCCACAGTAACCTGTGTATGAGGGGCAACAACGAAAGGGGACAAGGCAGAAGACGCTCCGCATAACTCGCACTTAGAATCGCAGCGTTCTAGCATAGTCGCTTCAGTAGACATAGAAAGTTACCTATAAAAATAAAGTTGAACAAGAAGTTACCTGCAGCAGATAAGCACTTGCGTATCGTTTGAAACGTTGAAATGCCGCGAGATAAACCATTTGGCGGCATAGTATATGACCGCCAGTTAGATTACTAGAGATTGCTCTACGAAACCGATATAAATTTGGTTTCTTAGTGTGCTAGTTAACGTATGCAGCGTGGCTTACTAGCAGATTGTGTCGGTAACTTGTTGGCTTTACGACGTAAGTCTGTAATTCGGGTTGAGTGTGAAGGGTGGGTGGATAACAATTCAGGAGGTTGTTTTCCACCGGAAGCTTTAGCCATATTTTTCCACAGCTCAATGCTTTGGTACGGGTCAAAGCCTGCTTGTGTCATTAGTTCTAATCCGACGATATCTGCTTCTGACTCTTGAGTTCGCCCATAAGGAAGCAATACACCGAACTGAACACCGAGTCCGAGTGCCGCCATGGTAATACCTTTGTATTCTGAGTCATTAAGGGCTAGGTTAGTTATCTGTAATCCAGCGTTGGTAATCTGAGCCTGAGAAATACGTTCGTTACTGTGATTTGCTAAAACATGTGCGATCTCATGGCCAATGACAGTTGCTAATTGGTCCTGATTTTTTGCTACGTCTAGGAGCCCGGTATACACTCCGATCTTTCCACCGGGTAGCGCAAACGCGTTAACTTGATCACTATCGAAAACAACAATTTCCCACTCGGATACCCCTGGTTGCTTAGCAACATATGGCAAGATGGCACTGGTGACGCATTGAACATAAGCGTTAACTTTAACGTTTGTGTTTATCTTTTGATCTTTTTTCATTTGTTCAAATGATTGTCCCCCGAGAGAGCTCATTTGCTGATCAGAAAAAAGGATAAGTTGATTACGGCCAGTTGGCGATGAACTACAAGCGAGTAATGTCAGTGATAAAACAGTAATCAGTGCTGGCTTCCACGAATTCACAATAAAAATCCCATAATCGTCTAATTGGCGTTATATCGTATTTTGAGTATAACAACTTGCATTTTAACAGGTTACAATACAAAAAAAATAATCATGGAAACAATTATGTCTATTTGGAAAAAAGAGATCAATCTGGATCTTCTGAATTTGTCGTCGAAAAATACCATGATCGAACATCTTCAAATTGAATATACTCAAATTACAGATAACTCGCTTACGGCGACCATGCCTGTCAGTCATATTACTCATCAACCTTTAGGAATGCTTCACGGGGGGGCATCAGTCGTGTTAGCAGAAACGTTAGGGTCTTTAGCTGCTAATTCTTGTGTAGATGAAAACCACTATTGTGTGGGTGTAGAAGTAAATGCCAACCATATTCGCTCAATGAGAAAAGGAATCGTTGTGGGTACTGCAACTCCTCTGCATATTGGGGCAACGACTCAAGTGTGGCAGATAACCATTAACGATGAGAGACAACGTTTAGTTTGCACCAGCCGCTTAACAATAGCGGTGATGAAGCATAAAAGGGGCAAATAATGGTCATTGATTTTGAAAGTGGAAAAATCATTGTGACTCCGTTTGAGTTAGTCGTTCGATTAAGTGGCGAGCATAAGGTGAGCATGCAAGCCAGCGTTGATGCAATCCAACTTATCGGCCAGGGAGCGAATGTAATATCTGTTAATAGCAGTGAGTGCAAATGGTCGATTAAACTCGACTCAGAGGAACAAATACAAGCTATCGCACAGGAGCTATCTCTCGCTATTCAATGATAATTATTGTTTTCGCATTGTCAGTAATGAATTAGATAATCCAAGATAGGTAGTAATTGTGTAGAGAAATCGTATTTTCTAAACATAATTTAGAACGGTATATTCTTACTGTGATAAAATGGGAAATCACGATTATTTTCATATATTGGAGATTTCCTCTTTATGAGCAGCCCACGACTCCGAGCCCAATTCGAATCTCTGTTTGAGCACTTTAAAGGTAATGATAGTGATATTCGCTTAGAGGATATTACTGACGTTCTATTTTGCACGAGACGAAATGCCAGAATAGTACTAAATAAGCTGGCAGATGAGGGATGGATAGAGTGGTTGCCAGCAGCGGGCCGTGGAAACCTGTCCAGGCTTAACTTTAAAAGGAATCAACAAGACGTAAGTGAAAATCTTGCCAGACGTTATCTGGAAGAAGGAAAAATTGAGCAAGCATTAAATGTATTGGATAAAGACGCGGTTAAGCTTACTCAAGTGATTCAGAGTTATTTGGGTATTCAATACGTTGAAGGCAAGCAGGTTATCCGTTTACCTTATTATCGGCCTTTGTCTATGCTAAATCCGCTTAAGCCAAATCGCCGCTCCGAACAGAATATAATTAACCAGATTTTTAGTGGTTTAACAACGTTGGATGATAAAGAACAACTCCAACCAGATCTTGCTCATACGTGGGAAGCTATTTCGCCTAAACACTGGCGATTTTATCTGCGTTCTGGTGTAAGGTTTCACAATGGTAACAGGCTTAAAATGGAGCACGTTATCCAGTCAATTGAATCGTTGACGAGATCAAAGCTATATGCCCATATTACTCGGGTTGAGTCTCCTAAACCGTGGGTTCTAGACGTTCATCTAACCAGCGACGATTTGCACTTACCACTTTTATTTGCTGAATCGACCGCTAAGATCGTTTCACCTGAGGCATGGATTAATGAGGACTATGATCTTTTACCTATAGGTTCTGGGCCGTATAAAGTTGAGATAAACAATGAAAAACGCCTGATTTTAGAAGCATTTGATGGCTACTTTGGATATCGGCCATTGGTTGACAGCGTTGAGGTTTGGGTTATCAATGAAACTTATTCCTCCATGGTGTTCCCAAGCTTGTCTAATCCGATCAAGCCAGTTAACCCCAGATATAACGAAGTGGAACTTGATCCTGGTTGTACCTATTTACTTTTAAATCGAAAAGATGGGCTCGCAAAGAACGATGCATGGGCTAAATACTTTAGTGTTGCGTTAAACTCATTTAATCTTTTCAAGCAACTACCTGAACAAATAATTATAGATATGGGGTTGCTTCCAGCATACGGACTTAAGCCTGGTTGGTACCATTCGACGCCATACCAAACTGGGGTCAATCCGCCAAGTAAAGAAAAAGTGACGATAGCTTATCACTCAGAACATCCAGTATTTCCAACATTAGCAAAATCAATTGCTCACATACTATCCCAGGCTGGTCTAACGGTTGAATTTGTAAAATATCAGCATGACATTGAACAGTGTTCATCAATTGATATATGGCTTAAACCTATGGGAATAGCCACATACCGAGATGATGCATTAGTTGGTTGGCTACTGGATTATAGTGGCATTTTTTCTTTTAGCGGAGATGAACAGTATGAGCACTGGCATTTTTTAGTTGAGCAATGGAGGCTACAAGAAGGCCTCCCATTTCCAGCAAAAGCTTTAGGTAAGTCACTGGTTGAGAACCATCAAATCATACCTATGTTCCACTGCTGGCTGGGTGTGAGTCAGGATCATTGTGGTACGTTACAAAATGCTAAATGTAATGCGCTAGGTTGGTTTGACTTTAGTCAGGTTTGGGTAAAGCCAGAAGTAGAGTTATGACCGGCAGTAACATTTTTAACCAGACGCATAGCTATAGCATTTCTATTTGTTTGAGGTACTGATAAGGAGTGATACCCCTATATTTCTTGAAGGTGCGTATGAAACTCGCTTTGTGTTTGTAGCCGAGTTGACGAGCTATTAATTCAAGGTCTTTCTCTCCTAACATCATCTGAGCGGCGATATTACACAATACATACCCTGTGATATTGGTAAAAGTAAATCCTAACGGAGTAAGTCGCCTTTGCAGTTGTTGCTCGGATAAATCTAGGAAACTAGCGACGCGAGCCAAAGTAGGAACGCCGAAGTATCGGCTATAATTGATCAATTCATAGATAATCTTAATATGGTCATTTGGCTGAGGCATATTAAGATAACTGTCTAAATCAACGAACTTCATTGACATATTCTGCACTGGTGTAGACCCAATACAATTGTGATCAGTTAAGGTTCGTGTATTAATCCAAATTTCAGTTCGTGGACTGTTCCACTCTACTGGGCAACCGAACAGCTCCTCATACCTTCTGGGTTGTTTTGTCGAATAAGGAAGTCTTATTTTTAATGGGGTGAACTGCTCACCTAGATATTTCCGCAAAATGCTCATCATCAGCAAACTGACACGGATGGCGTCGTGGAATCTGGCACGACCTAAAAAGCTATCGCTGTGGTATGTCCACTTGACGTGTTTTCCTTGTTGAACACCATAAAAATGAGCGCCGGACTGAAGGCAGCTCATACCGTAATTAAACCGACGAAAGGTGAGTGCGAGATCGTGAGTAGAAAGAAACCATTCCCCTATGCTGCCAAGCCTCTCTAGCCGAACATATTTTGAAAGGTTTAACATGAAATCAGAGTCATTTGATAACTGTTCGATGGTTTCGAACCAATTTGCCACTTCAGAACAAGGTATGAGTGTCATTGAATGATCAAATACGCTTTCAGGTATTCCTAATGATGTTGGACAAATACCATAATACTTATGGACTTTGTTATGAATTTCTTCAATGGCTATTGAACGCATAAAAGATAAAGACGAGAAAGACGAAAGCATAAATGGCACTCGAGTACTAATAACGTCAAAATAGTAGATTAAATAAGGTTATCTGTACAGGTTGATTGTCCTCTGGTTAATACTTGTTCAATAATATTGCATAGATTATTCAATGAGGAGTTTAGCTTGAGCATATTGAGTGTTCCGTTTGTAGGTACTGGTGTTGATACTGCACTGCACGTTGTTGCTAGCGTGGTATTGCTTGGTTCGATTGTCGTCGTCGCTTATGGCTTTTGGAAGTTTCATGAACTGCCTATTAGTAAAGCTCATAGCCGGGAGCATCATCAAATTAGTTTAATTACCGCATTAACCTGGATAGGGTTCCTATGGAACTGGGTTTGGGTTATGGCTGTTGTTGTTGCTTTTTTAGATGGAGAAAAAGCGCTGATAAGAATTAGAGATATATGGAAAAATCAACCACAGCAGGATGCGGAAAACGAGGAGCAATCAAATGCTTGAAGGTTTAGCGGTATGGGCATTATTCATCTATTTGCTTAGGTTAGTTGGTATGCCATGGAACAAATTAACACAGGGATTCTCGTACATTGGTGGTGGTGCGTGGCTGATTTTTGTATGGATTGGGCTAATTAACTATACACCAATGGATCTTTCTGGTGGCTCGGTGGTTCAATCTCCGCATATCCAATTGAGACCAGGCAATACAAACATCAAAGGCAAAGTTTCAGCAATTCATGTCAAGCCGAATGAAACGGTCAAGAAAGGTCAGCTCATTTATGAATTAGATGATAAGCCATATCAGATCGCCTTTAACCAGGCAGAGGTTAATCTTTCGTCTGCTCAGGTTTCTCTTTCTGTTTCTCAGCAAGAAGTAGAAGTATCGCGCACGGCGTATCAATCGTCACTTAAGATGATAGCGCTCACTGAAAGCCAACGAGAGGCTGCCCACGCCGACTTTACTTGGAAGCGTAAAACACTGGAGCGCTATAACGAACAAAATCGAGTTGTAGCGCATACTGTTACTCAGAGTTTAATTGATGAACAAAGCAACTTAGTTAAACTGGCAGAAAAACAACTAAATACAATTGATATACAGATAGATAAATACCGTGTTGATTCTGAGAATGCAAGGTTGGCTATAGGCAAAGCAGAGTTAATGGTCTCTGAAAAACAAAATTCAATTAACATGGCTAGAGAGGCTCTGTCTCAGTCGGAATGGGATCTTGAGCAAACTAAAGTATTTGCGCCAGTAAATGGCTATGTCACTAACTTTATAATGAGGGAAGGGCAATACATAGGGGCAGTGCCCAGAATTCAGATGTACACGGATGAAAAGTACGTTTTAATGCGTGTCAATCATCAGGCTATCAGGAATGTTAAAGTTGGACAGGCGGCCGAATATGCAACGCCTGTTTATCCTGGCAAGGTGTTTTCTGCTGAAGTAGAAGGGATTATCGAGGCAACGGCTGAAGCGCAATCAAATCTCTTAGGTATAGAACCTTCAGTAAGAACAACGACTATTCAAAATGTACAAAACAAGCATCATTTTGTTCGGCTAAAACTAGATGAGAACGGTGATTATGACATTCCCGTTGGGTCGGTTGGCTTAGGTTGGATTAGCGGAGAAAAGCCTAATAGTTTCTTGGGATTTCTGGATGTGATTAGAGGAATTATTCTCAGGATGAAATCGCAAATCTACTATATTTATTCAATGTAATGAGAAATAAAAAAGACCAGTTTATCTGTAATGCCGATCAGTTAAAG
>DDQN01000098.1:2804-3612 GCA_002342685.1 Vibrio sp. UBA2441 | reverse complement strand
AACTGATCGGCATTAGAGCTATGGCCTGGCTGATTTCTCTCCTTATGAACCATCACAGGGTGAACCCTCATCATTTATAGCAAAACCAATACTAGCCTCAACAGGCGAGCCTATCTATTTTGTGGCATTGCAGTTATCTCTGGATTCTATTAATTCAATGATGCAACTGCGTGAAGGCATGGGTGAGACAGGAGAATCTTATCTGGTTGGGCAAGATTATCGAATGCGTTCAGATTCGTACTTAGATAAAACGGGGCACAGTGTGTCAGCTTCGTTCTCGGGCAGTATTGAACAAAACGGGGTAAAAACAGAAGCCTCCGAACTCGCATTAAGAGGGGAGTCAGGAATCCGTCATATTAATGATTATAACGGAAACTCCGTATTGTCGTCGTTTTCTCCTCTAAAGGTTGGTTCAACGAATTGGGCTGTAATTGCTGAAATAGATACCAGTGAAGCCTTCCATGCAATTGATACTATCCGTCAATCAACGTTATTGGCTATTGGACTATCTTTGGTGGCGGCTCTTCTTCTGGCGATGTATTTGTCGAGTGTTATACGCAAGCCACTAGGGGGAGAACCTAAAGAAATGATGCGTCTGGCTGAGCAAATAGCCAGCGGTGATTTAACATATCAGTTTGCAAGTGACGTAAAACCCGGCAGCGTCTATGCGTCTTTGAAGAATATGTCTACAAACTTAAAAGATCTTATTAGCCACATATTAGAATCGAGCCAGGCGTTGGCGTCGACGGCAGAAGAGACCTCTGTTGCGTCAGAGCAAACAACAACGGCGGTAGCAAGCCAGCAAGCC
>DDQN01000098.1:2377-2711 GCA_002342685.1 Vibrio sp. UBA2441 | reverse complement strand
AAGCCGATACCGAAATGGTTGCAACGGCGGTTAATCAAATGACAAGCACAGTCAACGATGTGGCTCATAATACTGAAAATGCAGCTTTGGTGACCAAAGAAGCTCATGACAGGAGTGAAGAAGGTATCTCTTTACTTAATAACAGCATGGAAGCCATCAATATACTCGTTGGTGACATTAAAAGCTCGGCCGACGATATGGATGTTCTGGTAGAAAGCACCAACCAAATTGATCAGGTTCTCACCGTAATACAAAACATTACCGAGCAGACAAATTTGCTGGCGCTTAACGCCGCGATAGAGGCCGCCCGGGCTGGTGAACAAGGTAGAGGTTT
>DDQN01000098.1:0-2320 GCA_002342685.1 Vibrio sp. UBA2441 | reverse complement strand
CAAGGTAGAGGTTTTGCTGTGGTCGCTGATGAGGTCAGACAATTAGCACAAAAAACGCAAAATTCAGCAACCAATATTCAGACTATCGTATCCAGCGTTCAAAGTGCCGCGAAAAACTCTGTAACTAAGATGGAGAAGAGCGTTGAGCAGGTTGAGGCAACAAGCTCGATATCACTTGAGACAGCTGAAGCATTTAAAGAAATAAACGTGGCAATTGCAAAGATTGACGACATGATGGTTCAGATATCAACGGCCTCTGAGCAACAAGCTCATGTGAGCGAAGACATCAATAAGCGAATACTGCATATTAGTGAAGTTTCTATCGAAACATCGGCAAGTTCACAGCAGCTTTCTGCGGCGAGCCAGGAAGTTGCGCGCTCTGCGGAGCATCTGACGGAGTACACACGGAAGTTTAAAGTCTAATTACCGGGTATTTATAAACTTTATTGGTATAAATAGAAGTCGCATGAATAAGAGTCAGCATCGCTGGCTCTTTATTTAATGAGACCATTAAATTCATTCTTAATGCGTTACAGAAGTCACTATGAGATTACAACATAACGTCAACACGCCCGATACCCTAGAAGATGCTGTATTGCCAACTCTTCAAGCCTTCAACATGACCGGAGGATTATCAGTTGTGGGTGAGATGGCTAGCATTCAAATCCCACAAGTTCATCGGCTATCTTTGTTTACTTCTATTGTGAGCAATAGCGCTAACTCGGTGGTGATTACCGATGCGAATAGAAATATTTTATATGTAAATCAAAAGTTTGAGCAGATTAGTGGCTTTCAGTTGAGTGAGGTTTTAGGTAAAAACCCCAGAGTGCTTAAATCGAACAAAACGCCATCAGGTGTATACCGTGAAATGCACCGTACTATTGAGGCGGGGCTAATATGGACAGGGATATTTGTAAATGTTCATCGCAGTGGGTCTGAATACATTGAAGAAGCGACCATTACTCCGGTACATGATGACTTGGGTGAGCTGGTTTATCTTGTTGCCGAGAAAAAAGATATCACTTTGCAAAAAGCCGCTGAGGTGACAGTTAAACAGTTAGCTCAATATGACAGCTTGACTGAACTGCCCAATAGAGCCTATTTCTTAGAACGGATTAATAAGCTGATTTCCGATGGGACCAATGAAAACCTCGCGTTCTCGGTATTGTTTGCCGATTTGGATAGTTTTAAGCAGATAAATGATACCAAGGGACATCTGGCAGGTGATGACGCGCTAAAAGAGGTGGCCAGGCGGTTCGAGCGTTGCCTTTGTGCCGATGAATTGCTGGCGAGAATTGGTGGTGATGAGTTCGTGGTTGTTCACAAGGTCACTACTGAACGAAGCTCATCCGAATTGGCGGAACAGTTGATCCGAACATTGGATACGCCCGCTTTGATTGGAGGCCAAGAACTTTTTCTGGAGGTTAGCATTGGTTCTGCCACCTGGCCATGTGACGGGCAGTCATTGAGCGAAATACTTGCACATGCAGACCTTGCTATGTACGAAGCTAAAGCATCAGGTCAAAGTTATGTTTGCTTTGACAGAAGTATAGGGGACAGTTTTCAGAGAGAATTTAAGTTGTCTGGAAGGCTATTGCCAGCAATTAGAAATAACCAGTTCTATTTAGTCTATCAACCCAAAATAGACTTATATTCGACAGAAATCGTTGGTGTTGAAGCGCTAATGCGTTGGAATGAGCCAGAGTTTGGTGCTATTAGTCCAGCAGAATTTATCTCGATCGCGGAGAAACACCACATGATGAATGATGTTGGGAAATGGTTAGTTAGTGAGGTTTGTCGCCAGCTAAATCAGTGGAAAGCAGAGGGAGTTAAAGTCATAGGTAGGATGGCAATAAATATTTCGGTGCAGCAGTTGGACCACCCGGAGTTTTATAATGACATTGTGTCTATGATTGAGAGTGAGGGACTGCTTCCTTCTATGTTTGAGCTTGAAGTTACTGAGTCTGTGTTTATGAGTGATCCTTCAAGAACAATGACAACGTTACGTCAATTGGAGGAAGCTGGGTTTAGCATTGCCATTGATGACTTTGGTACTGGGCATTCGTCACTGTCATATTTAAAGAGGTTTAACGCTAGCACACTTAAGATAGATAAATCGTTTATTGACCATCTGACCACTGATTTGAGTGACCAGACGATTGTTAATTCAATGATAGAGCTGGGACATAATTTCAACATGTTAGTGGTTGCAGAGGGTGTTGAAACAAGCGAGCAGCTCAAAAAGTTGCGCTCATTCAAATGTGATGTTGTCCAAGGGTACTACTATCATAAGCCAATGAGCGAGCCTGTAATTTAAATT
>DDQN01000088.1 GCA_002342685.1 Vibrio sp. UBA2441 | reverse complement strand
AACTATCCTGCCAGATGGGGATCTTCACCATGAAATAATATAGCTATATGGTTCTGTTCGCCGGGATATTGAGCCAAAGCGACACCTACCGCATCAACCTCAGAGAATGGATTATCTTTTGGAGAATTTATTTGCATGTAAGTCTAAATTAAACCTTTAAGAATCTCATCGGCATCGAGCTCATGAATCGTTAACGATGCTTTTACTTTATCGACAGCTAAAGACCAACTGCTAAGCTTATTCCTTGCAGGATAAGCAGCACTGATAAACGCAATCATAGCTGTAGGGCTCAATTTATTCACTTCCATCTCAAGAAGAATATCACTAACTGTCGAGTACTGTTTTTCGGAAAATAGTCGCTTAATCCCTGATATCAAAGGCAGTACTTCTTTAGCTGTATGTGCCGAGTTCCCAGTACTATAAAAGTCTTTTAGCCAAGGTAGCTTCTGTACAGCAGAGTCATCTAATAGAACATTTGTCTTATTAAGCTCAGCCCAAATCGTACTATCTTCATATTGATTTTGAATAGACGACGTAATATCTGGGGTAGTTTGAAAGCCAGATGCCATAAATAGTGAAGCTGTAATTGCTGCAACAGCAACTTTACTCAGCGTATCACTATTCGATTCGTTCAGGTTTGAGGGCTTCGTATAGCTTCTCAGTAAGGCACCATTGGAAAAAGTCTCTAGCCTTGATGTTGGCTGCTGATAAGAATTTGCTTGCAGCATCATAATCAAAAATCCCTTCGTTATAGTAATCGCTATCAATCATAAAACACTGCTCTTGAGATTGAGCGTGATTAACAATCGTACAACTTACATTCATTTTTGCGTTTTTATCAATACTATCAAGTGCTATAGAAAAATTAGATTGAGCTCCTAAAATCTTACTCTTAGATAACTCTTGATCTTCAAATATTGATACCAGAGGAGCATTAAGCAGTTCATTCCATGAATGTCTTATAAAGTCTTCACCCAGCAAACTTCTTTGAATAACATCTTTGTATCGCAGGCCAACGCGCTTAATAGGAAGCATCATACCAAGTTCAACTAGTGCGCTATGAAGGCAATCTATATAACCAAAGAAAGCTTCTTTCGACTCATACTTAGTCGTGACAAAGGCAATAGAGTCAGTGTTAATTATGGCTCGAACTGTTTCATCAAGTGATGCAAATTCATACACAGGGTTCTCTATTTGAGTTACCGACTGAGTATCTGCATTCACATCCAAGCTGACATTTTTAGATCTCTTAAATAAAGGAAGTCTATCCTTTATCAAAGTATGTAGCTTAACGAGTCTATCAGCATCCTCGATTCCATCTACTTGAGATACAAAAACAAACTGGCATACGACTTCAACCAAAGGATCATTATGGAACCTTACCCGAGGCTTATCTTCAAAAGGCATTTGGCGATCAACTCTCTCAAATGGGACATGTAAATAGTGTTAGTGTCTAAATATAATATACCACTGCGTCTAAAAAGTCCTTAGTAAATGGTTGATCTATGCGCAAAAATGATGTTTGAAGCGGCTACTGTCGTTTTTGATATCTCCTAGCTTTACTTTCAATAGAGCTAACTCGATTAAAAATAGTCCTAACATCAACCCCAAGCTCTTTTGCTACTTCTATCTGCGAATTCTTTTTAAGTATCAAATCTAAAACTTCACGTTCCTTATCTGACAAGTTATTCAAGATCAACTGAGACAACTGATTTTCAATCAATGCCTCTTCAGGAGATTGTCTATTAATAGATTCAAGTACTGCTTCCATGTCATCTAAGCTTTCAAACCTTACTCTCTTCCCGTTTGAACTGTTAACTCTGCTATCTCCAATTAACTTACCTACATCATTGTCATCGCTATATTCATGCTTTTGCTCAAGAAGCTTTCCTTTACGCGTACGATGGGAGATTCGTTTAGACATAAATCGGTAAGTCCTATGACGGCATACTATCTCTAGGTAGTTGTTAAACGAACTGATAGTCTCAAAAGACAACTTCCCCTTCTTGATCGTCTTGAACATTTCTAACCAGACGGTTGCAGCTACATCGTCAACTGCTAGTTCATAATCTACGTAGAGTATCTTATGAAAGTCGTTTTTTTTCATAAATTTAGAAATCTCAGCATGTACTCTTTTTGAGTATAGAGTCACTAACTTATTAAATGCCCTTTCAACGCCATTAGTTGCATTAACTATTAACTCAAAAAGAGCCTTATCATTTTTCAAAATAAATAACCCCCAAAATATCAATCACTTAAAGTTCAATTCAAATTTATTTAAAAAAAAATTTCCGGTCATTACCTCCTAAGGGACTCCTATCGTTTAGAGAATCAGCCAGACAGGAAGTAAACATGAATAATTTAGCACACCCAATGAACGACATTATCAACAATATCAGATTAGTTAGACAGGCAGAGTTGGCTAATTTACTGGGGGTAAGCAAAACAACTTTATGGCGCTTGAGACAAGATAAAAATTTCCCAGCCCCCGTAGCGATTAGATCTCGCCTTATTGGGTGGCGCTTTAGTGACATAGAAAACTGGCTCGAAGCAAACAAACTCGATGCAGCAGCATAGACACTAAATGATATGGCTTAGTTCAGCCGCTAGGCTGGCACAACTAATAGAAAGAGGAAAACAAGTATGAGTAAATTAACACTGATGATGGCCGCACAAGAGTACATAAGCCGACTGAGAGGAAAAAAATCACCTAAGGGCGAATGGATCTGCAACACTTACTTCATCATTGATAAACATAAAGAGAGGGAACGATGTTGTACAAAATATGAAAATAAAATTGAGTTTAGCCCTCGCGTCATGTGGCAACATTGCAAAAGCATCGAACATATAGCCAACAGCTATCAAGTCGATAGAGATGAGCTTGAAAAGGAAGTAAAAAATATGTTTGAAATAGGAAGGAAAAGAAGGAAAGGAAATTGCTCAATTTAAATTTTCAATTGAAAATAGATTTATTGAAATCAATATTTAATTAGATTTAATTTGATTTCAAGGTTGTTAGGCCGGCAAGAATACTTGCCGAATCAACCCAAATCCTAACACACCTAAAATCAACTCAATTAACAATACCTAGTAGTAAGTTAAAATTAACAAACCAAGATATTTCCAGTTGGTCGCAAAGTTATTTTAATCCCCAGAAATTAAAAGTCAACAATAATATTAGCATACGTTAACCGTATGTTAATATTTTTATTTACCTATAACAATTAATAGCGCATAATATAAACATAGTGACAGACTATGTTTATTCATTCTTCATAAACGTCTGATTAAGACGCTAACGCTCTTAATAATCTAGTTAGACACTTAAAATAACAAAAAGATTTTTTGTTATTTTAGCGCCACAATAATAAAAATAAAGGTGCCATTAAAATGAGTTATCAATTTATACATATAGAAACTTATGCAAGTATATCTTCAAGAAACAATAAAAAACAATCAGCTAAAGCGATTGCTGAAGAATGTGAACGAGCTGTAGGTGCATGCCCACATATAGAACAACCAAAGCCGTATCATTTGCTCTATGGAAAAAAGCCAACTGACGTTGTAAAACAAGCAGAGTCTCAAGCTAAAAAAGCAAAAGATAAGATAGGTAGAAAGCTTCGAAAAGATGCACAAATAATACTGGCAGGAGTCGTTAGCTACCCTAAAGCACTAAGCATATTTAATCCAAACTGTAATAAGTTTAGGATGTGGATAAAACTCAATCATCAGTTTTTGAAGAAAAAATATGGTTCGAGGTACAAATCCCTAGTGCTCCATACTGATGAAAATGACGGTTTTCCACATTGCCATTTTTACGTTGTACCGGAATTAGATAGCTCTTCTAATCACCTTAATATCAGCACGGTTCATCAAGGTGCGTATTCCGGCGATTCCG
>DDQN01000023.1:62490-143717 GCA_002342685.1 Vibrio sp. UBA2441 | reverse complement strand
CAATTTAAATTACAGGCTCTAAAAACTTAACTATAACTAGGTTTATTAAAACCACAGCAGATAATTTAGCTATGTGACATAAATTATTAATTACTGGTTTTTCTTCAGTGATTATTTCTTTTTTATCCGCTAATCTGTCCTCTATTGTTTCCATATCTTCTGTATTTGCTTCATTTTCTGTAAATACTTCGGGTTCCGATATAGATAACCTGTAACCAATTTTAGGTATATTGTCTAGGTTGATGTTTTCGTTGTTATTAAAACACTTACGTAAATTATAGATAGCAACATTCATAGAATTTGCCCCGACATTTCGATCTCCCCAGCCTATTTCTACTAATTTATCTTTATTCACTATTTGTTCTTTGTTTTTTAATAGAAAAAATAGAATGTTAGCTTCTGCTTTGGATAGCCGAGTTGAAGTTTGATCGTTATTACTGTCGATAGAAACCAATCTTAATGTTTCCATGTCCAGAAACATATCATCGACTAATTGATATTTCACGTAAATTACCTGAGAAATATTTATAGACTTAATAATATATAAATATCTTTTGTAGTCAAAAATTATATTACAACTAAATGCGACGATAGTCACATTTTTGCGCAAGGCTAATTATTCTTACAATATTAATGTGAAGTTATCTCATGCTTTAAGTTGTTGATTTTATTTGTTTAATTTTTTAATTATTACTTTTTTATTAACTGTGGCTGATTATGAAAGCATAACATAGGCAAATGCTAGTCTGTTAGTTGTTCTGGTTTCACACTACAGGCCATGACCGAGAGAGCTTTTAAATAAAAACAATAAGTATATTATTATGAGGTTAGAATAATGACGATTAAGTTAAATTATATATCATTGGCGATTGTTGCTACATTGGCAGGTTGCGGTGGTGGTAGTGGGAGCAGCGGCGATAGAGCTGCATCAACACAGGATGTAAAAACAGGTTATTTTAAAGATGCTTCAGTGGAAGGGGTAGAATATAAAACGGCTACTCAATCTGGTATTACCGGGCTGGGTGGTAGCTTTAATTATATCGACGGAGAAAGTGTACATTTTTCAATTGGTTCACTTAATATCGGCGAAACAAAAGCAGCACCTGTTATTACCCCTATTGAATTAACGTCTTTTTTAAGTCCTTCAAATACTCAGAACGTAAATATAGTGCGTGTGTTAATGCTTTTGGATGACGATGGCATATATAGCAATGGGATACAGATACCGGAGGAAGCGGTAGATTATCTGACTCATGAAGTTGATTATAGCGATCTGGACATCACAACTGAAAATGGCATGAATGCGCTCGAGAGCAGAGTGAGGCAGCTATACCCTGATGCTGAGTTCCCAACGGCAGAAGAAGCGATTGCACATTTTAATCAAACCGTTCGATGTAACCTCAGTGGTGTTTTTTACGGTGAATATGAAGGTGAAGGTGAAGGAGTCTTTGCGGTTGCAATCGATCCGGCAACCCTGACACCCAGAGGGGCATTTAAGCCGGATGACGGTTATGAATATGAATGGTTTGGTTTGACGGGTGAACCTCTCCAGTTAAAAGGTGGAGCACAACCTGTAGCTCTGGGCAGCAGTGATAGTCATGAATATAGCGGCGTGGTGTTTTCCTCCGTGTTTGACGGCGCAGAGCTCAGCGGTTCGTGGAGTGAAAATGGTGTAACGGGCGGTACGGTCATTGGCGAAAAGTTTATTTCGTCGCAAGAGGGTGACGATAACATATACGCAGGAACCAAATACGTAGGGACTTACAGATATACGGGCAATTGGACAGACGAGCCTTCCGGAGTGATGCAAATACTGGTTACTAAAAACAGTGGTGTGAAGGTTATTGATTGGTATGACTTTAGTGGTAACGTGCAACGCCACCAAGGCTCTAATTTTAATGGTGGCAGTGTTTATATTGACCTGAATAATAGAGACGACAGCGCTGAGCAAATCCTTGAATTTACCATTGAAAATGCGGGCGGTGATGTTATTGACCAAGTGGTCATCGATTCTCAGGGAAATGAAATAGAGTTGAAATTAAGTAGCTGCACAATTTAGAGTTTGTATTATTAAACGGATATCCACTGATTCAAAGCCGGTCGCTTAAAGAGACCGGCTTTTATTTTTGGATGGGTTAAGCGGTTAGGCAATAAAAGACGATATAACGCCAATTAAGCCACCGAAGACACCACCCCAGACAACTAGCCAGCCCAGGTGTTGTTTAATCATGTCCTGAACCATTTGCTTAACCAGTTTTGGTGTTAGCTCATTCAGTCGCTGATCAATGATGTTTTCAATGTTCTCTTGGATCTCTTGCAGCATTTTAGGTTGTTCAAATTGGTTCTTAAGCGCCTCTTTTACTGCATCGCTCTGGCTAATCTCGACAACGGATTCCTGCATTTTTTCAACGAAAGGTTGTTTGAGTGGCTGAAGTGCCTCAGTTCCGCCGACCATCGCCAGCATGCCGCCAAAAGAGGAGTTGGCGATGACCTCTACCAATGATTCAAAAGTGGGTTCAAAGTCAATGCTGCTTATGACTGGCTCAAGGTTAATTTTATTACCACCCGCCATCTCTTGACTTAAAAAACGGTCAATATTGTCGTTGGTAAAAAACTGCTCCATCATCAACGTTTTTATGGCGGCCTTAAACTCTTCAAAACGGGCAGGTATAACCCCTGAGCCATAAAGTCCCGGTACTTTTTCAAACAACATATGCACAGCTAGCCAATTGGTGATAGCGCCTGAGAAAGCGAAAAGCCCGGCATAAGTCAGGGTATCTTGTTGGGTTTGATAGCCGATACCAAGTAAGACCAAAGCGATTAGATTGGTGAGTAAACTCTTATTCATTCTGAGTAGTCATTGAAGAAGTGAAGGATGCGCGAGATTTTAGAGAAGATAACCAAAAAATGAAACCCTCCATTTTAAATTTGAATATCAAAATGAAGGGTTTCAGAGTTTTTCTAATTAAATTTGTTTAAGCGTCTTTACCGGAAAGTTCATATTCTTGTGCTGGATCTTCAAGGTGAGTGAAGTGTATTTCTTCCTCTTTTTCACCTGCATGGGGGTCGTAGAACTTGTCCATATCGAGTGCTTTTTCTGATTTAGCCACAATACAACTTACGGCGCTGTCACCAGTGATATTAACCGCGGTACGAATCATATCTAGCAGGCGGTCAACACCCATGATTAGAGCGATACCTTCCAAAGGTAACCCGACTTGGCTTAACACCATAGCCAACATAATTAGACCAACACCGGGAACGCCAGCGGTACCAACAGAGGCTAATGTGGCCGTGAAGATAACCGTCAGGTAGTCACTTAGAGTCAGGTCAATATTGAATGCCTGAGCAATGAATGCGGTTGCTACGCCCTGCATGATAGCGGTGCCATCCATATTGATGGTTGCACCTAGTGGTATGGTAAAAGAAGCGACTTTGTTGCTAACGCCCATCCGGTTAGTGGCGGTTTCCATTGTCACAGGTATTGTGGCGTTGGAGGATGCGGTGGAGAAGGCAAACATCACAGCGTCTTTCATCTTTCTAAGGAAAGTGATTGGGCTCAGGTTTGCAAAAACTTTGAGCATTACGCTGTAAGTAACCAGACCATGAATCAGTAAGGTCGCAGACAATACGAGGAAGTATTCAGCCAGATTAACGATGGCACCGAGCCCTAAGCCAGTGAATAGCTTGGACATAAGGAAAAACACACCGTATGGCGCAATGTTCATTAATAGCGCGACCAGCTTCATAATTACTTCGTTTAGTGCGCTAAACATAGAAGCGACTTGCTCACCCGCTTTGCCTGACAGGCTAATAGCAATACCAAACAGGATAGCAAAGACGATAATTTGTAGTGTTTTACCTTCTGCCATGGCATTGATTGGGTTGGTTGGGAACATCTGAACAATAACTTCACCAAGCGAGGGGGCTTCTTTGGCAATAAAGCTTCCTGCTGCAGTTAAGTCGGCACCAGCTCCTGGCTGGAAAACAGAACCCATTAACAACGCAAGAGAGATAGCCACCGCGGTTGTTGTGATATAGAAAAGTAGTGTTTTACCACCTAAGCGGCCTAGTGTAGCAACATCTTTAAGAGAGCTGGTTCCACAAACCAGAGAGACAAATACTAGCGGAACAACAAGCATTTTTAAGCTTGCAATAAATATTTTTCCGCCCACATCAAGAAATCCATTGACGATGTATGTATCAATAAAAGCATTGCCGTCGAAAAATGTTCGGATTGCTAACCCAGTGAGAATGCCAAACACCATCCCGAGAATGACTCTATTTGTCAGGGATAGCTTTTTAGTATTTTCATCCATTTTTTTACCTTAACATCTTATATTTTGGCCGAGAAGAATAAGGTAAAAATATTCACCCGACAATATTGACATTTTTGGAATTATATTCTCTAAATATCAAAATGACCAATTTGTTATCTGCTTGTTAATGAGAATGAAGAATTATATGTCTTGTGGGCAAGTAAAGTTTGAACTCGATTCCAATATGAATTGTATCTAATTATCAATAAGTTAGTTGTTAGATGGAAAGTGATACTTTTTGTTGTTCAAGATTTGACCGGAGAAACAATGGTAAGGAATTAACATGGATTTAGGTAAGCAATAAATTTGTAATTCCTGACAATAATGTGACATCGGTGGATTTAAAGCCGTACATGTGGCGAGTTAATAGTCATTTCATCATGTAGAAGGTGTACAACTTGATGATTGATTGGTTTTTTTTAACTTAATTGAAAAAATAGCCAGTCACAATGCCCATTTGGTTTCACTATTTACTCGTTTTTTCCTGAGATTGCGTTTTTCTTCATCCCGGCGGTTGATATTTATGTTATCGATAACATATATAAGTACATGCCACTAACAATAGGTGGAAAGCTAACGATAATGACGTGAAAATGCTCCCCCCCTTTTCGCAAATATCAGGTCTATTATTGTTCTAGCAATCTCAAGAAAGCACGATTCATTGCGTGAGAAAATTATGAATAACATAGAAAGTATAATTAGTCCGGATAACAATTCGATTGTTATCTTTGGTGCTTCTGGTGATTTAACGCACCGTAAATTGATCCCTGCTCTTTACCATCTTTATTCCAATAAAATGCTGCCTGACGATTTTTCCGTATTGGGTGTCAGCCGGACAGCGTTTAGTGACGGTGAATTTCGTCAGAAAATGAAAAAAGCTCTGATTGAAAATGAGAAAGTGGAAGAAGATGTATTAAATGCCTTTTGCGATCATCTTTATTACCAACCTCTTGATACTGCCAGTGTTACAGAGTATGCACTCTTAAAAGAGCGTTTGGCTCTATTGAATGAAAAACATAACACGGGCGGAAACACAGTTTATTATTTGTCTACACCTCCAAGCCTTTATGGTGTGATACCGGAGTGTTTAGCCGCTCATGGTCTGAATGACGAAACACAGGGCTGGAAAAACCTGATTGTAGAAAAACCATTCGGTTACGATTTAGAGTCTGCGATACAACTCGACAAGCAAATTCATAATTGCTTTCAGGAGCATCAGATTTATCGTATTGATCATTATCTAGGAAAAGAAACGGTACAAAATCTTTTGGTTCTTCGCTTTTCCAATGCCATGTTTGAGCCTCTATGGAACCGAAACTATATCGACCATGTTGAAATTACCGGTTCTGAATTTCTGGGTGTGGAAGAAAGAGGCGGTTATTACGATGGCGCGGGTGCCGTTCGAGACATGTTCCAGAACCACCTTCTTCAGGTGCTTGCAATGGTAGGAATGGAGCCACCTTCCGTTATCAATGCAGATTCAATGCGAGATGAAGCGGTTAAAGTCATGCAGTGTTTTAGACCACTGTCTGATGAAGATCTCAAAAACAACTTGGTACTGGGCCAATATACTGAGTCTCATGTTCGTGGCGAGTTACTTCCGGGTTATAGGGAAGAAAATGGTGTTGCCGATGACTCACGAACAGAAACCTATGTGGGTTTGAAGATGTTCATCGATAACTGGCGCTGGAATGGTGTGCCATTTTATGTTCGTACAGGAAAGCGCCTTCCGACCCGCGTTACCGAGGTCGTCATCCACTATAAAAATACACCTCATCCAGTATTTGGTGTTAATGCCCCTGAGAATAAATTGATCATTCGAATTCAGCCAGATGAAGGGATTTTACTTAGTTTTGGTTTAAAAGAACCTGGTGCAGGCTTTAAAGCCAAAGAAGTGTCGATGAACTTCCATTATGAACAACTGGAAGAGACAAACATGCTTACTGCCTACGAGAGATTGATCCTCGATTGTATGAAAGGCGATGCAACTTTATTTGCTCGTACTGACGCAGTACAGGCGTGTTGGGAATTTGTTCAACCTATTCTCGAACATAAAAAGAACCCGGAACACTTATTTGGTTATGCGGCAGGTACATGGGGGCCAAAAGAGGCTGACGAGCTGCTTAAGAATGATGGACGCGATTGGCGTTTCCCTTGTAAAAATTTAACCAACACAGAATATTGTGAGTTGTAGACATGAACTATCAGTTATTTGAAACGCCAGAAAAAGTGGTCGAAGCTTTAGCTAACTCTATGCTTGAGCAAAGCAAGCAAGGTAAGGCCGTGCATATTTCCTTGTCAGGCGGAAGTACGCCAAAGTTATTGTTTAAAACGTTGGCGAAAGCGCCTTATGCTGCGCAAATTCAATGGCAGAACCTGCATTTTTGGTGGGGAGATGAGCGTTGTGTCGGTCCTAATGATCCAGAAAGTAACTACGGTGATGCTAACGAACTACTGTTTCAACACATCGAATTGCCAGAAGAAAATGTCCATCGAATTTTGGGCGAAAATGATCCTGAAATCGAAGCGGTAAGGTTTGCGAAAGAGATGGAACAAGTCATTCCGCATAAAAATGGATTACCTGCATTTGACTGGATTTTGCTTGGCATGGGAACGGATGGACATACAGCCTCGCTTTTCCCGAATCAGACTAATTATGATGATCCCGGTTTGTCATTGGTGGTTGCCCACCCTGAAAGCGGCCAGATCAGAGTTTCAAAAACGGCGAGACTCATTGCCAATGCCGATAGGGTTACTTATTTAGTCCTTGGTGCAAGCAAAGCGAATATTATTAAAGAAATTGAACAGCAGCCGGCGGAATTACTGCCATACCCGGCGGCTAAAGTTAACTCTACCTTCGGTTTGACCGAGTGGTATTTGGATTCACAAGCAGCTGCGTTGCTTGTTAAAGGAGAGAAATAATGAAAGGCGATATCGGTGTCATTGGTTTAGCTGTCATGGGCCAAAACCTAATATTAAATATGAATGACCATGGCTTTAAAGTTGTGGCGTTTAACCGGACCGTCGCAAAAGTGGACGAGTTTCTGGAAGGTCCGGCTAAAGGCACAAACATCATTGGTGCTACTTCAATGCAGGATTTGGTGGATAAGCTTGAGACGCCACGTAAAGTGATGTTAATGGTAAGGGCTGGCGATGTTGTCGATCAATTTATTGATGCTTTAGTACCGCTGCTGGACAAAGGTGACATCATTATTGATGGTGGAAACTCTAACTACCCAGACACGAATCGCCGTGTTGCTTCTCTGCAGGAGAAGGGCATTCTTTACGTTGGAACTGGGGTTTCTGGTGGTGAAGAAGGGGCTCGATTTGGTCCTTCGATCATGCCGGGTGGTTCACCAGAAGCATGGCCACATGTTAAACCTATCTTCCAGGCGATTTCGGCTAAAACCGATGATGGTGAAGCTTGCTGTGATTGGGTTGGTCGCGATGGCGCCGGTCATTTTGTGAAAATGGTGCATAACGGCATTGAATATGGTGATATGCAGCTTATCAGTGAAGCGTATCACTTTATGAAAGAAGGCTTAGGGCTTGACCACGACGAAATGCAGGCCATTTTTGAACAGTGGAAATCTACTGAGCTGGATAGCTATCTTATCGACATTACCACCGATATTCTGGGTTATAAAGATGAAGACGGCGAGCCTCTGGTTGAAAAGATCCTAGATACAGCCGGACAAAAAGGAACCGGTAAGTGGACGGGTATTAATGCGCTGGACTTAGGTATTCCTCTTACTCTTATTACTGAATCTGTTTTTGCTCGTTGCCTGTCATCTCTTAAAGATCAACGTATCGAAGCTGAAGCAGAATTTAATAAAACTATTACTCCAGTCGAGGGAGATAAGCAAGAGTGGATCGAAGCTGTACGTCAGGCATTACTTGCATCTAAGATCATCTCTTATGCTCAGGGCTTTATGTTGATCCGTGAAGCGTCTGAAGAAAATGACTGGTCATTAAACTACGGAAGCGTGGCACTGATGTGGCGTGGTGGTTGTATTATCCGTAGTGCATTCTTAGGTAACATTCGTGATGCTTATGAAGCAAATCCAGATATTAAATTCTTAGGCTCTGATGCTTATTTTAAAGATATATTGCAAAGCAGCTTACCTGCATGGCGTAAAGTGGCGGCGAAATCTCTGGAGATTGGATTGCCTATGCCAACGATGACGTCTGCACTGACTTTCCTTGATGGTTATACGACTGCTCGCTTGCCAGCTAATATGCTTCAGGCACAACGAGACTACTTCGGTGCGCATACTTATGAGCGTATTGATCAGCCTCGCGGACAGTTTTACCATACTAATTGGACGGGAACTGGCGGCGATACGGCATCAACGACTTATGATGTGTAGTTGATCTGATAAACATCAGTAATATAAAAAATGTCAGGTCCAATAAGGCCTGACATTTTTTTATCTGCTTAACTAAAGTATAGATTAACTGGCTACCATCTCTTGTTTATTACAATCTTCTTCGCAACCGATGAAGCCGCCCGTTTGGTGAGCCCATAACTGGGCATAAATACCACAGCCCTGAATAAGCTCCTGATGGGTTCCTTGCTCTACGATCTGGCCTTTGTCCAGTACGATCAATCTATCCATGGCAGCAATCGTCGATAGTCGGTGAGCGATAGCGATAACGGTTTTTCCCTGCATGAGCTCGTTTAAACTTTCCTGAATTGCGGCTTCGACTTCTGAGTCTAATGCGGAAGTAGCTTCATCCAATATTAGCAGCGGTGCATCTTTGAGTAGTACACGAGAGATAGCGATGCGCTGACGCTGCCCTCCTGAAAGTTTGACTCCTCTTTCACCAACCTGAGCATCGTAGCCGCTGTTGCCATGGGGATCAGTTAAGGTTTCAATGAATTCATCTGCATGCGCTTGTGCTGTTGCCTTTCGCAATTGGTCTTCGCTGGCCTCAGGGTTACCATATAAAATGTTTTCTCGAATAGAGCGGTGAAGCAAAGAGGTATCCTGAGTCACCATGCCGATATTGCTGCGAAGGGAGTCTTGTGTTACATCCGAGATCACCTGACCATCTATTTTTATCTGGCCTGCCTCCACATCGTGGAAACGGAGTAAAAGGTTAACCAAGGTCGATTTACCTGCGCCAGAGCGTCCAACCAAACCGACTTTCTCACCCGGTTTAATATTCAGGTTGAGGTTACTCAGCACACCTTTGTCTTTTTCTCCGTAATGAAAGCTCACGTTATCGAACTCTATGCCTCCGTGATCCACTTTCAGTGGTTTGGCATTGTCTTTATCCTGAATATCTATCGGCTTAGATAAGGTAGACATTCCGTCAACGACGGTGCCCATATTTTCAAATAGCGCACCGACTTCCCACATAATCCACATGGACATGCCGTTGATACGCAGGGCCAAACTGATGGCAATGGCGATAGCACCTATGGTAATTGCACTTTCCATCCATAAGAAAATGGAAATAGCAGCAATAAAGAAAACCAGAAGATAATTAGCGATTTCTACACAGATGTTAAAACCGGTAACCAGACGCATTTGCCTGTGTACGGTATCCAGAAAGCCATCCATGCCTTCTTCAGCGTATTCTGTTTCTCGCTTGCTGTGAGAAAAGAGTTTTACCGTGGCGATATTGGTATAACTATCGACGATACGGCCTGTCATTAGTGAGCGGGCATCTGCTTGCTCTGAAGCAACGGCTTTAAGCCTAGGGACAAAATAGACCTGAATGACAACATAAGCAGCGAGCCATACCAGCATAGGCATCATCAATCGCCAGTCAGCCTGAGCTAGCATGACCACTATGGCAGTAAAATAGACCATGACATACACGAAAACATCCAGTGTTTTCATGACGGTTTCACGCACAGCTAATGAAGTCTGCATGACTTTAGTGGCGACTCTTCCGGCGAAATCATCCTGATAAAATGAGAGGCTTTGCTTCAAAAGATACCGATGCGCTAACCAGCGGATCGACATTGGATAGTTTCCTAGCAAGCTCTGGTGGATAGTGAGCGAGTATATGGTGATCAAAATAGGCATCACGACCAGAAGCAGGATGCCGACTCCCCAAAGTGTGGAGCTATTTTCTTCCAGAAAAGTTTCAGGGTTACTGCTGGAAAGCCAATCCACTAGTTGCCCCATAAAGCCAAATAAAGATACCTCTATGATGGCAACAATGGTGCTTAGCGTAGCCATAAGCAGCAAAGGTTTTTCAAAACCTTTGGTGTAATGCCGACAAAAAGCGAATACCCCTTTGGGTGGTTGTTCGGGGTCGTGTTGTGGAAAGGCTTTAGTTAAGCCTTCAAAAAATTTATACATGATAATTATCCTTGTTCACCCCTATTAGTGCCTGAGCTCTTACCCTGAGTCTGAATATGAAAAAGAGTCTTCATAAGGGAAAGATAACTTAACGCAAAGCGAACAAAATTCAAACTATTGATGTAAGATTTATCAGCGAGTTCGAGTGTCATGTATCTCTGGAAATTGAAAACCTTAAATCGTTAGCCAGTTCCAAAGCATCCGACTGTATAGAGCTAGAACAGCAAGGTTACCATTTAAGTGAAGTCGCCAACCAAACTGTCCACTAACTCACCTCATTTAAAACAAGATAGTTAATAATTAAGGAAGAAAGTGTAAGGCGGATCGAATAGCATTTTGAGGCGAACCTTTCATGGTTAATCTCTGACGAATTTCACGCCTTATTTTCATCCAGTCAGTTATTTTAACTGCATAACTATAGTTGTATCTGCAAATGAATATTCACTATATATGCGCAATTTAGGTGTTTAATAGTGGTTTTTTGATGAATTTTATAGGTGTGAATGAATTTAAATCCGATGGTGGGTTTTCTGGGTTATACCATTCGTCAGTGTTTTTTACTGTGAGATGTGCCAATTTCAGTAATATGATTGAGTTGGTATTTATGTTTCACCTATTTTTCAGTTAATAAACTCTTAACATAATGGTTACAATTTTTCTAATCACGAATAACTGGATAAGACCGATGAACCACGTACTAACCAATGAAGGCTTACATACCCATGCTGTTTTGCACAATGCAAAAGCCTCAGTCCAAAACGCTCGTTGCGTTGTGATGGTACCACCAAAAGAGTTTCGTTATAACGCTGAGACAGCACAAGATAATGAGTTTCAGCATAAGGTCGACTTGAATGATGGTCTGGTTCGAGACAAAGCGATGCAAGAATTTGTCGCCATGGTTTCGGGCTTGCGCCAAGCAGGAGTTCAGGTTATCGAATTCGATTATCCGGTGAGTGAGAAAGAAACACCAGACGCAGTATTTCCAAATAACTGGTTTAGTACTAATGCTGAAGGGGAGCTATTTGTATTCCCAATGGCGTGTGCTAACCGCCAGCTTGAAGTACGTCCACACGCGTTGATAGAAACTCTGGATAGTGCGGGTAAGAAAGTGATCACTCAGTCTTCTTTGGTCAACTTTGCCAAACGCAGTGCGTTCCTGGAAAGTACTGGTGTCATGGTGATGGATCACGTGAACCAAACGATTTATGCCGCACTTTCACATCGTTGTGATCGAGAAGTACTTGAAGAGTACGCGCAAAAGATAGGGTATCAGCGAGTTATCTCTTTCCAGACAATTTTACCTTCTGGACATCCCATTTATCACACCAATGTCATGATGGCGGTAGGGGAGTCATTTTGCGTAATTTGCGATGAACTTATCCCCGAATTTGAGCGCCGGTTTGTGATTAAATCTTTGGCGAAAGATAAACAGGTTATCTCGATATCCCTGCAACAGATGAACCAGTTTTGCGGCAATATTCTTCAACTTGAGAGCTCTGACGGTAGCAAGCTTATCGCAATGTCGTTATCTGCCTATTACGCGTTTACACCAACGCAGAGAAGCCAGCTTTCAACACATGGAAAACTATTACCCTTTGATGTGTCGACCATTGAAAACATCGGCGGCGGTAGTGTCAGGTGCATGTTGGCTGAGGTGTTTTTGCCATAATTAGCTGACAGGTTGGAGGCTTATTCTGCTTTCCCAAAATTGAGGCTGGTGACTAACACGAAGTTATTAAATGAAAGTGAATTACTTTGTTTAATTTTGTTTATAAAATATCTTATGAAAGGTATTGCGTGATCTGTGTCACAGTTTTATAATGCTCGTAAATTAATCAATTTAGGAGAATTAATGTGGAATACATTGGCTTCGTGGCTGCTTTTCTAACAACAGTTTCATTTTTGCCTCAGGTTATTCAGGTTGTAAAAACCAAAGAAACCAAAGGAATTTCATTGAGCATGTACGTGATTTTTGTGCTTGGTGTAGCGAGCTGGCTTGGTTATGGCTTGTCGGTAAGTGATCGTCCAATGATCATTGCAAATGCAATAACACTAGCGTTGGCATCACTAATCTTGATGTACAAAGTAAAGTCTATTATCAAATCAAGATAATCATTACCTATCTGTTCGATACTATTGGTTTCCTCTCTCTCAATGTACTAATTCTACCTATGAAGCTCAGTTGTTACCGAGTACGTACTTTGATGCTAGCCAACCGAAAACAAAATGTACATCATTGCTAAACACAGAGGCATGCCTCTGGTCATACAGTACTTATGGATAAGAGCGAACCACCCGAGCTGCATTTTGCAACTCAGGTAGTTTTATTCAGAAGAGTCGCAAGTTAGATGTGATCTAGGCGGATATGGCTGTTTTTCAGATCATCACGTGTAATGCCTTTCCCATCATTCAATGAATTGAACTGACGCAATAATGCCGCAAGAGCATGGATGGATCCAAGTAGATCGCCCGTGTGTGCAGATTCTGATGCTGTATGCATGTTGCGAATTGGGTAACCAATGGTGATTGCCGCGCTATCAACGCCAGCCAATGCTGCGGCCATACCATCTGTGCCCATGTCACGACCGGAGAAATCCAGCTGATAAGGGATCTCTTGTTCACGACAAACACTCTCTAAAACCTGAACTAAATATTCTGAAGTCACAGAGCCACGGCCAATGGTAAAGCCATCACCCATTTTCAGTGGGTTCATTTTACGATCGCCGATGCCTGGTGCGGCTTCGTAGTCATGGTTGACGTCAGTGGCGATTAATACGTCTGGTTTTAGTTCACCGACGACCTGAGTAGAGCCAAAGCGGCCAATCTCTTCGTGGGTTGCCACGGTATAAAGGACACGAACATTATCAAGTCCTTCTTTTGCCACTAAACGCGCAATCTCTGTAACAGAGAAACAACCCAGACCATTGTCTAAATACGCGCCGTAAAACGTATCCGAAGAGACACCACGCTTAATTGGGCGGTCTAGCAGAATCGGGTCACCGACACGCAGCCCTAATGCTTCGACTTGTGCTTTACGATCGTCGCCGTGGGTATGCAGCTCCAGATAGATAGACTCAGGTTTAATACCTTGCTCACCAGTGCGTTGAGCTGGCGTGGAAAAGTGGATCGCGCCCAGTGCCTCAACGGTGCAACCTTCAATTGACTTGTATTTACCCGCGTCGTCCGGGTGTTGGCAAAATACCTGAACTTCATGACCAATCAGGGTTGTTGGCAAGAAAGAATCGGTATTGATCCATACTTTACCATCGTCATCAATTTTACGTACCTGCATACGGATTTTATCAGCATGACCAACAATCATCACACTCACTAGATCATCGCGTCCCGGATGAGAATCGAAAACAAGGCCCGCATTGCCTTTAAACTGATGAACGCCCCAACTGGCTGGCATAAATTGCTCAAATTCCGGCTTGATTACGCCATAGGTCATTGCGGCTTCAAAACCAATAGGTGAAGGAGAGGCAAGTACCTTCTTCATAAACTCGAACTGGTCGTTTGGCATGATGGTTTCCCATGCTTGTTTTTGTTCTGCGTTGCTATCTAAACTCATTATTTAACTCTTTTTGTCGATTCATATGTAACACAATGCTGCTGTTGGTTTTTATTATACCAGCATATTACTGTGGAAGTGGGCCGTGAATGAAGACCGTTGATTTAAAGGTTGTGGCGCGTAGGTTAAGCTCAAATAAGCTTAACCGTTATCGACTTGTTCTCACCCACGTTGTGAGCTGACGATTTCATCATTTACCCAGTTTAATAACTGTTTGATTGCCTTCGACAATATTTGATTCTGTCTCACCACATATCCCAGGCTTGTGGTGGGAAAGTCAGGTAAAGCCGTTACCTTAGATTTGAGAGCAATCTTAGTCGATATAGCGAACTCTGGAATGATAGCTACACCAAATCCGGCCTCTGCCCAATCAATTTGAGCATCTACACTGCCTACCTCCATGACTCTATATTCAGGGAGGTTTAATAGAGGTAAAGCTTCGTCAATGAAATCCCGGGTACGCGTATCATGGCCGAGTAAAATTAGGGTAAGTCCATCTTGTTGTCTTGCGGTTTTATTGTTGCTCTTTTTTTGATTGCTTGCATTTTGCTCTAACTCTAAACCATCACCTAAAGCACACCATTTTATCTGTTGCAGCTCAGTGAAATGCAGTGGTTGACTCTGTTTTTGAGCGATGACAAATCCGAGATCGGCTTCAGCATTTTTTACCAGCTCAGAGGCTTGAGATGATGTGGTATTTAATAAGGTAAAATCGATGCCGGGAAACTGAGCCTTAAATAGCTGAAAGGGCTCAATCAATAATAAACGAGAAATAATATCACTGGCGGCAATGGTTAAGGTACCCCGGTTGAACTCATTGAAGGCGTTGAGATCCGCCTGACATATTTGCAATTCTAATAAGGTTTTTTGGCTACTCTCCAGTAAACGCAGGCCAGCCTGAGTTAAACAAAATGGGCTTCGTTCTATCAGTTTTACCCGGGTCGCTTGCTCAAGTTGTTTTAAGTGCAAGCTTACATTGGGTTGTGTCATGTGCAGCGCGATAGCCGCTTTGCCAAAGTGTTTATATTCGGCCAATGTGACAAATGTTTTTAACCAATGGATATCTAGCACAATCGTTTCCTTAGCTTGCTGGTTCTAATAAAGGTCATATGAATTTCTTATTAAGATGATAATTATAATTAATTTCTCTTATTTAATCGACAGGAATAGCATGGTTCCTCAATCAATCAGGAGAAATATTATGCCGTCTATTGTTGTTGTTGGTGCTAACTGGGGTGATGAAGGTAAAGGTCGCATTGTCGATTTTCTAGCCGCAGATGCCTCTGCAAGCATTCGTTTCCAAGGTGGGAATAACGCAGGTCACACCGTAGTAAATGACTTCGGTACGTTTAAACTGCACCAATTGCCAAGTGGTATTTTTAATCCTGATTGTATCGCCGTTCTTGGTCCGGGCATGGTAATTAGCCCTGAAGCACTAAGTGAAGAGATTGCAGAAGTGAAAGCGACAGGCGTTGATGTCAAACTGTGTATTTCAGATCGTGCCACCTTATGTTTACCTCTGCATGCGCTAGAGGACACCTTAGAAGAGCAACGTTTGGGTGACGCCGCTTATGGCTCAACCAGACAAGGTATCGCTCCAGCATACGGTGATCGCGTTATGAAAAAAGGCATTTTGGTCGGTTGGTTAAACCAGCCGGAAGTGCTTGAGCAGCGTATTCAGTTTATGCTCGACTGGAAAATGCCACAGCTTAAAGCGCTTTATCCAGATTGCGACTTTACTCAAAGTGCCGCAGAAATGACCCAGTGGCTACTTGATGTCACTAAAGCATGGCGTCCATTTATCTGCAATGTGACTCAGCCGCTTAAGGCGCTTCAAGCACAAAACGCCAATTTGCTTTTTGAAGCTCAATTAGGAGCAGGTCGTGATTTAGTCTATGGCGAATACCCATGGACAACATCATCCAACGTTACTGCGGCCTATGCAGGCATTGGTAGTGGTTTACCTGCTCTTCGCCCAGAGCGCGTCATTGCTGTTGCTAAATCGTTTAGCTCTTCTGTAGGGACAGGCACGTTAGTCACAGCGATGGAAGAACAAGACAATTTCCGCGAAAGTGCCAATGAGTACGGTGCTGTTACTGGTCGTCCGCGTGATATGGGCTATTTTGATGCTGTGGCGACCCGAAATGGTGTTGAGCTGCAAGCAGCTACAGAGATTGCGTTAACGAAAATTGATTGTCTTTCAGGTATGAAAGATATCAAGATTTGTGTTGCTTATGCTGGTGAGCATACCGAGAATCCAATTTGGCCACAAACCGCGGCATTAACGCCAGTGTATGAGGACATGCAAGGGTGGGATGAAGATATAACAGTTTGTCGTACTTTTGATAGCCTGCCTCAAGCTGCACAGGATTATGTCACTCGCATTGAGCAACTTATGGGTGTGCCAATTAGCATGGTATCGGTAGGGCCAGAGCGCGAACAAATGATTATTCGCAGCTGAGTTTTATAAAAAATATTTTTGGATAAAAAGGAAAGCAGGCTAATTGGTCTGCTTGCCTTTTTTGTTTCTATGCACAGTCTTTGCGCTTTGCTTTCTTAATCTGTTATGGGTCATGGGGTCTAGGCTATGGGCTATGGGTTATGGGCTATGGGCTATGGGTTATGGGATATGGGATATGGGGTATAGGTTATGGGAATGCTGCATTTAGAAACCTGAACTGCTCCAGTAGGACTGAATTTGGAATTTATGGTATTTGGCTAGGCATGTTCGCCGACTGGTGGATAAGCGGGATTTTATATTTTCATAGAATGATCAGCATGAAGTGGTCAGCAAATTAATGATTGAAAAGTGAATTGACGGAACCCAATGGATCTTTTTGGGTTCCGTACCCACTTAATGACTCGTAATCTTATTGAATTATTCCAGCGACTTCTGCGACCAGTTGGCCTAGCTCTTCCCACTTATCGTTATCAATGAGGTCATTTGGGACCATCCAAGTACCGCCACATGCGATTACGGATGAAACACCAAGATAGTCGTTAACATTTTTTGGGTTTACTCCGCCAGTAGGCATAAATTTAACTGGATAAACGGCTGAAAGGGCTTTCAACATTGAAACGCCACCAGAAGGCTCTGCCGGGAAAAACTTTAATGTATCTAATCCCATTTCCATGGCCTGTTCTACTAGGCTGGGATTGTTGATTCCAGGAATGATGGTGATGCCACGTTGTTGACAATATTTGACCGTCGTCGGGTTAAAGCCCGGACTGACAATGAAGTCGACACCAGCGCAAATGGCCAAATCAACTTGCTTGCTATTTAACACTGTACCAGCGCCTATAAGCATGTCAGGAAAAGCGTCGCGCATGTTTTTTATTGCTTGCACAGCTTGTTCGGTGCGGAAGGTTACTTCGGCGCAAGGTAAGCCATTTTCAACCAATACTTGCGCTAACTTTACCGCCTTGCTGGCATCTTTAATGGCAATAACCGGTACTACTTTAATGTCTTGCAGTTGTTTATTTAATGCGTTCACAAATTTTATCCTCATATAGTTGGCATTGTTGCCTGGTCAATAACGGCGCCACGGTGTTGAATAACTGTCCCTGCGACTTTATGACCCGACTGTGCAGATTCTTCCAAAGAGCCACCTAATAGACGTTTTGCTAGATATCCGGCACTGAAAGAATCCCCTGCCGCAGTGGTGTCTATAACGTTGTCAATTTTGTTTGAAGGTACTTCAATAGTTTGACTATCTTTAATGACAAAGCAGGCGTCACTGCCTCTTTTCATTATGATTTCGTCAACGCCAAAAGATTGCGTTCGTAATATTGAATACTGCTCGTTTTTGTCCCCCCAAAGCATGACGTCATCGTCATAAGTGATAAAGGCAATATCGGTCAGTGTCAGCATTTCGCGATACCAATGCTGAGCTTCCTCAATAGAGTCCCATAATGCAGGGCGGTAGTTATTGTCGAACGCAATGGTAGTACCATTTCTTTTGCACAAGGTTAATGCGTCCAATAACTTTTTTCGGCAATCGTCAGGTAAAATCGCCAGGCTAATACCGCTAAGATAAATAAGCTGATGTCGGGATAAATTCTCTGCAAGGGACTGGACAGCGTGGTCTCGTATCCAAAATTTCGCAGCGGATTCATTACGCCAATAATAAAAGCTGCGTTCTCCGTCTTCAGCTGTTTCTATCGCATAAATTCCCGGAACTCGACCTTCCACTTGATAGACCATGTCTGTATTCAAGTTTTCGTCGTGCCATTGGTTGAGCATATCTGAACTGAAAGGATCGCTGCCTAATCCGGTAACATACGATGTAGTAACACCTGAAGAGTGAGTTAGGCGGGATAAATAGACGGCGGTATTTAGTGTGTCACCGCCGAAACCTTGTTCTAGGCCTTGTTTCGTTTTTCGAAGCTCTATCATGCACTCGCCAATAATGGCAACGCTATTAATGTTCATAGAAAGTCTCCTCTATTATAATGAGACCGTCTTGGATTCGAAGTGCTTAAGCTAACATAGCGTACAAGAACACTAAGCTATTCCTGTACGTAATTGATTGAAATGACGTTAATGCTACGCCTTTTCTTAGATCTTTAAAAAATGCCAGCTCATTTCTGAGCTGGCAAAAATGTTAGGCTGACCCCGATAAGACAGCTGAAACAAAACTTAAGCTAAAAGCTCATTTACATAGTCAGCGATTTCTGCAACCTGACAGTTTTCAAAGAAGCAAGCTTTAAACCTTTCACCAGATACCGCCGTTTTTACAAGCTCTTGGTCCATAGCGCGCAAGGTATCAAGGTAGTTATCTTTAACAACAGCAGCTTTAACATCGTTTAGGATTGCAGCGTTACGTTGTTGAGGTTCGGCCCTTTCTAGAGGGTAGCCTTGACCACGTGCACCAGTAGTAAACGCTTTTTCAAAGATATAACCGACATTCAACTCTGCGCCCCAACCGTATCCTTTAGCAAAAGCTAGAGAAAGTGCGTTACCGTTGTTGATTTGATTAAATAAGAATGCATCAGATGGATCCAAGCAGTAGCCACATACAACATTTGGATGGATATTCAGAGACATCATTGCGCCTTGACCTGTACCGCAGCCAGTGACAACAAAATCAACGGATTTAGAGTTAATTAGAATACTAGCGATAATTCCAAGGTGGATGTAGGTCAAATGGTGGTCGTTTTCATCAGACATACCAACGTTAAAGACGGAATCACCTTGAGCAGATACAACCTTGTTTAGTTCGTTCAATACAACCGAGTTTTTACCTGCTTGGCTGTTTTCCATCATTAATGCAATTTTCATTTTTAGTTCCTTACGGGCATTCCGCAAATTTGTCATAAACAGTTTGAATTGGTTATACGAAATCTTTACGTATAGGCGTAAAGTTATCTAATAGCCCTCCGGCTTTAATTACTTTCGTTTCTTCACCAATAACATTTTCATCCTTAGTAGGATGGTAAATGGTTGTACTGATATTTAGCGAGCTAACCAGCCGCCATCTACGGCAATGGTATAGCCATTAATATAGTTTGATGCACTTGATGCCAGAAATACACAAGGGCCAGCTACGTCTTCAGGTGTACCCCAGCGATTGGCAGGAATACGGTCGAGGATTTCTCGGTTGCGTGATTCATCGGCGCGCAGTGCTGTCGTATTGTTCGTTGCCATATAGCCAGGTGCTATCGCATTGACATTAACACCTTCTTTTGCCCATTCGTTGGCCATTAAACGAGTAACGCCCATTACTGCACTTTTAGAGGCAGTGTATGAAGGAACGCGGATGCCACCCTGATAAGAAAGCATAGAAGCAATATTAATGATTTTGCCACCTTCGCCCTGAGCAATAAATTGTTTGGCAACGGCCTGAGACATGAAGAAAACTGACTTAATGTTAATGTTCATAACGTCGTCCCAGTCTTGCTCACTAAAATCGACGGCGTCGTTTCGGCGAATAATACCAGCGTTGTTCACTAAAATATCGATGCGGCCTAACTCAGTTATCGCTCGGTCTACGATAGAAGGGATATCATCAAGTTTCATTAAATTAGCACGTACGTCGATAAATTTTTGGCCAGTCTCAGCCATTTTTTCAATCGTTTCTGTCGGTTCAACAATGTTTACACCAACAATATCACAACCTGCACTAGCTAACCCTAACGCCATACCTTGGCCTAAGCCTGTATCACATCCAGTTACAATTGCCACTTTGCCTTTTAAATCAAATGAATCAAGTATCATAAATTTTTCCTCGATGCGTCTTTGCATCCTGTTTATGTTGACTGAGTTAGGAAGGTTGTCCCTCTGATGAAACGAGCATAGCAGTAAAACTAATGGCAAATCAAATAAAAAATGAAATGGCGTTTCAATTTGTTGTTGTGGGCCGATGTTTTTGCACTGCAATTAGAGTGGGTCATATTTTTTGAAAGGCCATTTTGAAATTACTGGTAGAATTTAGTTGGAGAGTTATAATGTGGCGACAATATAATAAAAAGGTTCGAATAATGGCAAAATCGACACAGCCAGAAGCCGTTTCTTCGGTTTTGAAAGTATTTAGTATTTTGGAAGCGTTAGGTCAACAAAAAGAAATTGGTGTTTCTGAGCTATCTCAAAGGTTAATGACCTCCAAAGCGACCACTTACCGTTTTCTTCAAACACTAAAATCTCTTGGTTATGTTTCTCAAGAGGGCGAGGCTGATAAATATTCGCTTACTTTAAAAATGTTTGAATTAGGTGCAAAGTCGCTTGAATATGTAGATATTATTGAGTTAGCTGAAAAGCAAATGCGCTTCATCTCTGAGCAAACGAATGAAACCGTGCATTTAGGTGCTCTGGACGAAGGCTCAATTATTTATATCCACAAAATTGATTCAAGCTATAGTCTGCGTATGCACTCTAGAGTTGGCCGCAGAAACCCACTTTATACCACCGCGATCGGTAAAGTGCTGTTATCTGGGCATACTGAGGAGTTTGTCAGAGATGCGTTATCTACGGTTGAGTTTAAGAAAAGTACAGATAAGACGCTAGAAAATGTAGAGCAATTGCTGGATGAGTTAGAAACGGTTAAACAGCAACACTATGCCGAAGATAATGAGGAGCAAGAACCTGGGTTGTACTGTGTTGCCGCCCCTGTCTATGACCGATTTGGCAATATTATCTATGGTGTTTCGATCTCGTTCCCAACAATTCGTTTTGATAGTAAGCGTAAATCCTATTATGTCCGCCTATTACAGGAGGCGGGTAAAAATATTTCTGAGCAACTAGGCTTTCATGAGTACCCACTAGTATAAGGGTAACTAATGAAGACGGTGAATACTCCCGGCCTTTTATTGTAACGAGACTTGATAGCCAGCAAGATGTTAGTTCATATTGCTGGCTATAATTGTCAATTTTTCAAATGCTTATACGTTAAGTGAACTAGGCTCTGTTGAAGCATGCAAAATAGCCAGTGACATAGGAGCTAACAACATATCGTAGTCTAAGGTTTCATGCGTCACTTTATCTAGGTTGGTATTACACACCATTAACCAATTTTGATCATTATTGGATGGCAGTTTGAATCGTGCTGGTGCGGACGATTGGTTAATCAGATAAATTAGCTCGTCCCCATTTTTTTCAATGCCTAGATGAAGTGCAACGGCGTTGAGATTATTCCAGTCATCATGCTCCATGTGCTCTCCATCGGCGCGACGCCAACCCACACGGTTTTGGTTTCTCTGCTCGCCACTAAACGCTCTTATAAATGGAAGCATATATTTATGCCGGGCTGAAACCATGTCGCTGATCCAGCGTTGGAACAACATTTTTCTCGAAGTTAGTTGCCAGTTAATCCAACTGATTTCATTGTCCTGACAATAAGCATTATTGTTTCCTTGCTGTGTATGCGATAGCACATCAGTGGTCATAATATGTGGTATGCCAAATGAGAAGAGCAAGCTGGCAAAAAAGTTACGTTTTTGTTTCTCTCTGACGGCTTTAATCAGTACATTATCGGTTTCACCTTCACTGCCATAGTTGTCAGAGCGATTATCACCATGTCCATCGTGGTTATTTTCGCCGTTGGCTTCGTTATGCTTATGTTTATAGGAAACGAGATCCTGAAGGGTGAAGCCATCGTGATAGGTTATGTAGTTTATGGTGAGCTTTTGTGGCCACCGGCTGGCACTATAAAGATCACGTGAGCCCATTATACGCGTCGCAAATTCTTTTAAGAAACCGTGGTCTCCGCGCCAGAAACTGCGGGTGATATCTCTGAATTTGTCATTACACTCATTCCAGCCATCGGGAAAACCGCCGACCTGATAGCCATTTGGACCAATGTCCCAAGGTTCCGCGATCAGTTTGACTTCGCGGAGCACAGGGTCTTGTGCAACGGCTTTAAAAAATGGGGAGTGATAGTTAAAGTCATTGCCATTCCTACCTAACGTTGCCGCCAAGTCGAAACGAAAACCATCGATATGGAACTCTTCCACCCAATATCTTAACGTGTCCATGACCAAGTTTAAGCTTGGCTGGTGGGTAAGGTCTAAGGTATTACCACAGCCAGTAAAGTTGGCAAAATGAGCACCATGTTTAATATAATATTTCGAATCTAGGGCTTTTAAGTTGAAGGTAGGGCCACCTTCGCCACCTTCTGCGGAGTGGTTATAAACGACATCAAGAATGACCTCTATGCCATTTCTGTGTAGTTCTCGTACTGCTGTTTTCAGCTCTCTGACGGCATCATGAACCGCGTAACGAGGGTCTGGCGCCATAAAGAGATATGGGTTGTAACCCCAGTAGTTGGTTTTTCCCATATTGAGCAGGTGTTCTTCATGCATACAGGCCGCAACAGGCAGTAACTGAAGTGTATTAATATTCTGTTCTTTATAGAACTTCAGCATTGAAGCACTGGCAAGGCCAAGGTAGTTGCCTTGTTTTGCAGGGCTAACTTCATGGTTGAGCTTGGATACCCCTTTTACATGTGTTTCGAATAAAACCGTTTCTTCGCGTGGGATCCTTGGTGCATGAGTGTCTTGCCAGTCGAAAGAGGAGTCGGTAACGACACACTTACTCATTCCCCAACTCTTTTCGTTGGAAAAAGGTGCTTGATAGGTTAGCGGCTTATCGATGGCTTTAGCATAAGGGTCGGACAGAAGCAGTATGCCTTTGTCGGTTTCAACCACATAGCCGTATTTTTGTCCTGCCTTAATGTTATCTATATAAGCGTGTCTTATACCCGCGTATTCGTGAGTGAGCGGATATAGCTGATAATCTTTTTCGTTCTCAAACAATGCTAGTGAGATGGTTCTGTCATTGGGCGCGTATATTGAGAAATTACATCCATGGCTATCTAAAGTAGCACCTAATGGATACGGTCGTGTTCGCGTCTTATTCATTTTAGTATTTCTTAGACTTTTTTACTTATCTTATGAACGTTAAGGTAAATGGGATGTCCTATAAAGGCAACACCCTTATTGCTACATATAAAAATAATTAAAAAAAACTCTTATACCCTAAACTGGTGAAAACTTGATACGTCTGACACTTTGTATAGCAGTTTTCAGTCTAATAGCCCGTTACTCCCCCCTAATTCAGTGACAGAACCCTCAAAATTGTTTTCTACGCCATTTTCTACGCCTTTCTACTCCCCCGAAAATTAGTCGGAGGCGGAGGAAGTCAGCCCACGATTACTTGCTTAATATTCCTAACGTTGAAACAAAACCGGGAATGAATCCCAAACTTATCTCTTTATCTGGTCACGCTTGTTAACTGCCTTTCGAGTGATAACCAATAAATAGGAAATAAAGAATAATTAATCGTTCAGGAGTTAACGAATGAAAAAAGTAAGCATGATTGCTGTAGCAGTGGCTGGAGCACTTTTATCAGGTTCAGCATTAGCTGCGGAAGTAGATTTCCATGGATATATGAACGCAGGTTTTGGTATGAACGCAGATGGCGGTTCTGCATATTGTTATGGTAACGGTGGTCCAGCGTCCCATAAAGTCGGTCGTTTAGGAGATGAGTGTGATGTATATGCTGAATTATCATTAAATGCTAATAAACTTTACGATAAAGACGGCGAAACATTTAATCTTCACACTTTAGTTGCTTATGGCTCATTAGAAGATGGCGGTAAAGATGGTCGTGGTAACAGTTTTCAAGCAATTGGTACAGATGCCAATGACCCTTGGACTGGCGGTCGTGCTGCATTTCGTGAGGCTTGGGTTGATTACTCTATGGCTAATGGCATGAAACTTTGGGGTGGTAATCGCTATTACGGTCGTAAAGATGTCCACATCCAAGATTTTTACTATGTAAATAACTCGGGTGAAGGTTTCGGTATTGAAAATGTAGAAGTTGGCCCTGGTAAATTTCATGCTGCTCTTGTTCAGCACAAATGGAAAGCGCCTCTAGCTACGGCTGACGATACTTCGACTGCTGTAGATGAAAGAGCATTGCTTGAAAGTGAACAAGTATATTCAACAGCGAATACCATTGATTTACGTTATACAGGTTTGAATGTAAATGAAAATGGGTCTCTAGAGTTTATTTTGTTAGCGGCTAAGCCGTCTTATTCTGATAAACAAAAAGATGCGATTGATAATAATACTGGTAACGTTGGTGATTATGGCCTAGACAAGACAGGATTGTCTTTAACTGTTGAGCATACTCAGGGTAACTTCTTTGGTGGATTTAACAAGGTAGTAGCTCAGTACTCCACTGAAGGGTATGCGTGGGATGGATACGGTATCAATGGTCACTTAGGTTCTGGTTATAATATGGAACAAGGCCAAGAAGGTAGAAAGTCGATGCGATTCATCGATTGGGGTGTGATTGCTGGTGATAGTTGGGATCTAGGTTACTCACTAACATACTCACGTTTAGAAAATGGAGATGGTAAAACGGGTAGCAGAGCCGCAATAGTTGTGCGCCCATCTTATTACTGGACAGAAACAATGAGTACAGTATTTGAAGGTGGTTATTATGTACAAGATGACCCATGGATGAGTGAGTCAGAAAATCTTCAAAAAATCACTGTCGCACAACAATGGCAAGCTGGATCAAGCATCTGGGCAAGACCAGCAATTCGAGTGTTTGCAAGTAAGTACACTGGCGATCAAGCTGTGGATAATCATGACTTGATGTTTGGTGTGAATGTTGAAGCTTGGTGGTAATTAGCCAATAGCGTGAACAGAAATAGCCAGCGAATGCTGGCTATTTCTCGTTGTAGTCTTACGTGCCCTTGTTATTGATAAAAAAGAAGATAGGAATGAATAATATGAATAGACTGATAACGATCATAGTTGCAGCATTAGCCATTGCTGGATGTGGTACATCTCATCTGCTTGATTCGACAACTAATGTAAGTGAATCAAATGTCGAACGGATTGAGGAGTTATATTGGACTACAGTTTCATTACCAAGTGATATCAAAACTTCACTTACGTTAGATAGTCAACACGTAGACAATAATTATATAAACAGTCATGTCGTAGCATTTAAGTTTACGAATAACGGTAATCCGATTGAGATCGAAATTAGTAGTATTGTAAAAAAATTGGGCGTATTTGCTCCTAATTTAGCGTTGTATGATCAAGATTTTAATGTAATTAGAGAGTTTGACTCTGAATCATTTGATTATGATCGAAATGATTTTATGGCTGGTGAAGTTCTGCATGGCTTGGTGACTATCAATGTACCATTATCAATTACTGAAGTTCATGCATTGGTTTTTACAACTCAAAATGATTTGAAGCAGACAACTACACTGATTCATCCAGCTAAAGCTATAGCGATAGCTAAGAGAAATAGCCCACCTGAAATTCCTGATCCGGTAGCTAAGCATCGGAAGTTTGGTGATGTCAAAATTTCAGCAAGAGAGTTGGGCAGCAAGAGTTTTTTTTCAAAGAAACAAAAAAGTGCAGCAGCGCCAGAAATTCCAATGCAAAATACATCGTTGAATAACGTGAAGATAACTGCTGCTTTAGACACGGTCACTTACTACAAAACAGCCATTCAAAAAGCAGTGCAAGGTAACGACATTCCTAAAGCACTTGCTCTATTAGAAGAAGCCAAAGCCTTGAATATAAAAGGTGCTCAAGACGTGTTTGTGGAAGCAGTGAATGCATATAAGCAATAAGCATCACAATAATAAGTCTCCAATTAATCAGTTTTATAGTATTTAAGTTTGAAAACCAATCAGTAGCTCTTTTGCCCGGCGAAAAGAGCTACTCAGTTGTCCGGGTTAATAAATTGTAGTGATTCATATACGCTCAGACGCTTTAGGTGGTGCAATTCAATCTTAGCGTGTCCCGTATTCTTAATACACGAAGAATTTGACTAGCGCACTGTCAGCGAATGTCCTTTCGTTCTTATCACTTCCTGATACCAGTTAAAGCTCTTTTTACGTTTGCGCTCTAAGGTGCCTGTCCCGTCATCATGACGGTCTACGTAGATAAACCCATAGCGCTTGCTCATTTCCGCAGTGGAGTTAGCCACAAGATCGATTGGCCCCCAACTGGTGAAGCCCATCAGTTCAACCCCATCAGCTAACGCTTCTCTTGCCTGTACAAGATGGTCGTTAAGATAAGCGATACGGTAATCATCCAGTATCTCGCCATTCTCATTTATCTCGTCTCTTGCTCCCAGCCCGTTTTCAACAATAAACAGCGGCTTTTGGTAGCGGTCGTACAAGAAATTCAGCAGGATGCGAAGCCCCTTAGGGTCGATTAGCCAGCCCCACTGGCTCTTTTCCAGATAAGGGTTTGGTACGCTGTCGACGATATTACCTACCTCTTGCTGTTTTGGATCAGCACTTGCGCAGCCGCTGGCGTAGTAGCTAAATGAGATAAAATCGACCGATGCGCTTGCGATACTCTCAAGATCGCCCTCTTCCATTTTTATCTTTATGTCATTCTCGCGGAAGTAGCGCAGCATATAGCCAGGGTATTTACCACGGGTTTGCACATCACCAAAAAACAGCCACTTATTGTTTTCCTGCATTGCAGCGATAACATCATCAGGGTTGCAAGTGAATGGATAATTGATAGAGCCGAGCAGCATATTACCGATCTTTCCATCCTGAATAATACGCTGACAGGTTTTAACTGCTTTGGCGTTCGCTACCAACTGGTGGTGAATTGCCTGATAAATTTCCTGCTCAGTGGCGTTTTCCTGCAGACCAACGCCTGTAAAGGGAGCATGCAGAGACATATTGATCTCGTTAAAGGTCAGCCACATCTTAACCTTGTCTTTGTAACGCTCGCATACAGTTGTTACATAACGCTCAAAAAACGCAATAAGCCTTCTGTCGCCCCAGCCACCATAGTTTTCTACCAGAGCGTAAGGCATTTCGTAGTGAGACAAGGTAACAAATGGCTGGATATCATGTTTCGCCAGCTCATCAAAGATCTTGTCGTAGTATGCCAGACCTGCTTCGTTTGGCTCCTGCTCATCGCCGTTTGGGAAGATACGGGTCCACGCCAGTGACAGCCGTAAACAGTTAAAACCCATCTCTTTAAATAGAACAATATCTTCCGGATAGCGGTTGTAAAAGTCGATGGCTAAATCTTTAATGCCTGGCGTTCGTTCTTCGCGGGTTTGATGAGGGCTAAGGATACCTGAAGGGAGCATATCTGAGGTAGATAGCCCCTTGCCATCAAGGTCATAAGAACCTTCAACCTGATTGGCGGCGATAGCACCGCCCCACAAAAAATTATCTGGAAACTGAATCATGGGAACCTCTGTCTGATCACTATTGACTAATATAGGACTAATGCTAACCAAAAAAAGGAAATAAAATAGAGCGTATTTTCAAAGGTTTTTCTTCCCCTTTTAAGTTGCCAGGTAGAAATATTGGGCTGATTTAGATCCAATTGCTAAAATGAGGAAGTTTCTAGCGCACTCGGAGCCCTATTTTGAAAGATGAAAGAGCTTTTCAGCATTACTTTCGTTTAATGTCACTATGAGGACTGTTGGAACCGATTATGACCCGAGCCAGAAGTGTAATAGCTGAGTAAAATTGGCCATGACTTTGTAGGCGATTGGAAGGTTTTTTCGTCGCTGAGGTTATCCTTGTTCACTCTGTAATATTAAGTTCGCAACAAGGTTTTTTCCTAAAGTTTGTCAGCAACCTATTTTTCTCAATGGTATGAAATCCCAAAATAGGCTGCCTTTTAATAAATGTAATTTATATAATTTTTTTATTTTTATTTGTGTTTGTTTTTTGATGTTTTTTTTGAAACCAAAAACGTTGACGGCCGATTGAGCGTGACATAAATTATCCTTCGTTATTTTATTAGATATAGAACTTAAATAATATTTAAATTAGTTTTCAATAAAATTATGTGTGTCTTTATTTATAATGGAACGAAGTTAATCAGTAACGTAACGACAAATACAGAGGAGGTATTAGGAAATGTTGGATATTTTCGATAAGTTTTATAAATAATATGTTGAGATAAAGGGGGAGTGACGCAAGCTGAAATTTATCGCCTGCGCCAACTTAATCTTATATGGCTACTACGTTTGCAGCCTGAGGGCCTTTCTGGCCTTGCTCTAATTCAAAAGACACTTTTTGGCCTTCAGCTAGAGTTTTGAACCCTTCAGAAGCGATAGCACGGAAATGAACGAATACATCAGCACCGCCATTATCTTGAGTAAGAAAACCGAAACCTTTAGCTTCGTTAAACCATTTTACAGAACCAGTTGTTTTGTTAGACATGTAGTGTCCCTTATATAATAATAAAAATTAATCGCTGAAAATGCGATGCGCTAGAAGCTTGAATTATTTAATGTATCTATGAAGCTAAGGGAAACACTGAGGATAACAATGAAGGAATTCTGAGGGTTTTACTTTTACAACTGATGTTTCATTTAATAACTCTGAACAACAGAGCAAGGCGATTATTGTTCTTTCCTAACTAAATGTAAAGAATTATTTGAATTTATTTTTGACTTTTATCACCAAAAATTTCTAAGACGTACAACTTATATTAAGTCGGTGATTGCGAGCAGTCTTTGAGTGTCCCCCTTCTTGCCAAAATTGAAACTCATTCATAACCTGTTAATGTGCATTTCTCTAAAATCCATAGCTTCAAATCCGTATTCACTAAACCCTCCAATGCACAAATACCAAACTCTTTTGTCCTTAATCACTAAGCTATTAGACCCGTAAATGCTAAATTAACAAATTCGCAAACGCTAAACCCACAACCGTGTTTGCTAAACTATCAAGTCCGTAAATGCTAAATTGTTTAGGCATTTTGGTGGGGTGTAGTATAATTTGATAACCACATGATATAACGGGCATTTGGTCATGGCTAAAACTAAAAAAGAGAAGTTGGCAGAAGCATTGCTAGAAGCTCATAATGCGGATGTTGATAACATTGTACACTCAAAAAACCTAAGTAAAACCAATCGAACTTTGCTTATTCAAGAGGGATACCTAAAGCAAATTATCAAAGGCTGGTACTTACTTGACGCTGACTTACTAACTCAAAAGGCGGGTGAGTCGGCTTTGTGGTATGAGTCTGTGTGGGCTTTTATTGGGCAGTACATTGAGAACAAACTCGGATCGGACTATTGGCTTTCCCCAGAGTTATCGCTGGACATTTTGACAGAAAGCAACACACTACCGAAGCAGATTATTGCCTATGCCCCAGAATCAAGCCCTCGCAAGATTGACCTACCAAATGGCATAAACCTTTTAATTATGGGATCTAAGAAAACGCCTTACTCCCGTATCAAGCTAAATGATCTCGTCTGGGGGCACTCGCTCGAAAGTAGCCTTATGGAAACAACGCAGCGTATTTTCACTAGTAATCCACTGTGTATGCAAATTGCGTTAGAGCGTTCTGATGTTAACGAAGTGCAAAAGGCATTAATGCACACTAAGAACGCAAGTTCAGGAGCTCGGCTTGTTGGTGCCTACAAAGCATTAGGAATGAGAACAGAAAGCCGAACTCTACAAAATGTTATGAACAGCGCAGGTTTTGACAATGTAGCCTCAAAAAATCCATTTGAGGAAGCGCCAATTGTCCTTGGAGGCAACCGCAATCAAGCTCCATCCGCTAAGCGAGTCCGAGCTATGTGGGCAAGCATGAGGGATGCTGTTGTGGAAGTCCTTGCACCCAAGGGCGCTGAAAGAAACTTCTTTGAGGTTGGGGTAGAAGATACCCTCAGCATGATGGAAGAAATCTACGTAAATGATGCCTACCACTCCTTGTCTATTGAGGGGTACAAAGTCACCCCGGAACTTATCGAAAAAGTATCAAATGGCAACTGGTCTCCTGATACGATTGCAGCAGACAGAGAGCAAAAAGACGCATTGGCAGCGCGTGGCTACTATGATGCATTCAACAAAGTAAAATCACTCCTAGAGGAAACCTATCAGGATGGTGAAGCCCCTGACTTAGAATACTTTGTTGGTGTCGGCATTAATGAGTGGTACAACGCTCTATTTACACCTTGCGTTACAGCGGGGATCATTGATGAAGCTGACTTAGCAGGATATCGAAAAGGCCCAGTGTACATAAAGACTTCTATGCACGTTCCACCGGCGTCAGAACAGCTTATGGATTGCATTGATGCACTCAAAGGATTAATTGCTAAAGAAGAAAATTACGCAGTTAAGGCAGTTTTGGGGCACTTATTCGTGGGGTACATACACCCGTTCCCCGATGGGAATGGTAGAACCGCGCGCTTTTTAATGAATTACCTATTGGTACTAGGGGGTTACTCTTGGACGGTAATCAGGCATGAAACTCGATCAGCTTATCTTGCTGCTCTAGAAGATGCCTCAGTAAACGGTAACATCACACCTTTTGCAAAATTTGTACTTGATGCAATGGAAGCCTAATTTTGTTTACCATAGAGAGATTTTTAAGCGATATTTCGTAGGTGATTTACTTGATATCAAAACCACCTTTAATTGTTTAATTGTCACCTACAAGAAGGCTAACAATAAAGCCATGATTAGCTGAATAGAAACTAAACGAGTTAGACTGAACGCGACGAACAGTGTGATCACCAAGTAGACTGTACAATTTAGTTGTGATCTATCAGTCGCTCTGCCATTGCTGTACGGCTTGTTGCAGCAGTTCAATAAACAGGGCGACTTTTTCGTTTTTCACACCATACTTGGTATAAACGCCTACGTTACCTACCTGCTTCTTGTTGATGGCGAGCGTTTCTATTCCTTTCTGGTTCAACCAATGCTGCATTTTATCGGTATAGGGCATGATAGCTTCTGTCATATTTAACATATCTATACTTGCTGCTAATGAATCGATATCGTAACAAACTCTATCCAGTATTCGGTCCTGTTCATAAATAATGCTCTGTCGTGCATTTTCTGCTGCCAGAACCGCCAGGTGGCGAGAGTGAGTTGGCGTGACCCGGATGAGTGGGTATTGGGTTAATTGGTCTGCATAGTGCTCATCGCCCAACAATGGGTGATTTGCTTTTACATAAATGGCTTCGTTTTCTTGAAATAGTGGGCAAAAAGAGACTCTGACATCTTCAGATAGCCCAATAATTTCATGACCAATAACCAAATCTAATTCGTTTTGGACCAAGTGATGTACCAAGGCCTGATTATTACCAAACTCTAAATGGAAGGAACTACCGGGTTGATTGGTTTGATATTGGGATACTATCTGTTTGACCAGTAGCTCCCACCACGCTTCTCCTGTCCCTAATTTTATTTTTCCGTGCACCCTTTGCTTCATATCTTCAATCTGATGAATTAACTGAAAATGCTTGTCTTGTTGTTGGAGCACATGTTCTTTTAGCAAAATGCCGTAGTCCGTTAACTCTACGCCTTTAGCATGTCGGTGAAATAGTGTGACACCAATATCATTTTCGAGTTTTTTTATGGCAACGGTTAGGGAAGGCTGGCTGATAAAAAGTCGCTCAGACGCTTTTTTAAAGCTTCCTGATTGAGCAATCATCAGGAAGTAACGGTAATTTTTGTCCATTCGAATCTCAGCGATAAGGTAAGGGTGACATTATCCGCAATGGTATAGAAAAAAGCTATAGCTTTATGTGCTCTCTCTATTTCTTTTGGCGTTTTAAGCAGGCTATATTTTTGCTTAATTAGTGAGATTAATAGGAATTAAAAAGTGGATAAAAAATGGTGGCATGATGCGGTGGTATATCAGATCTACCCGCGTAGCTTTTGTGACTCGAACGGCGATGGAATTGGCGATATTCCCGGTATTATCAGCAAGCTCGATTATCTAAACGACCTTGGTGTCAATGTTATCTGGTTATCTCCGGTCTATCGGTCGCCAATGGATGATAATGGTTATGATATCTCCGATTATCAGGATATTGCCGCGGAGTTTGGTTCGTTAGAGGACATGAAATCCTTGCTTCAGAAAGCCAAGCAAATGGGTATCAAGATTGTGATGGACTTGGTGGTTAACCATACCTCTGATGAGCACCCATGGTTTATTGAAGCGAAGAAATCCAAAGACAATCCTTATCGGGATTATTACATCTGGCGTGATGCTAAGCCTGATGGTAGTTGCCCTAGTGATATTGATTCGATATTTGGAGGCTCTGCCTGGGAGTGGGATGACACGACCAACCAATATTTCTTCCATCTCTTCTCGAAACGCCAGCCGGATCTTAATTGGGAAAATCCTAAGGTTCAGCAAGAAGTGCATAAGATGATGAACTGGTGGATTGACCTGGGCATTGGTGGGTTCCGTCTGGATGTTATCGACCTTATTGGTAAAGAGATTGATAAAGGCATTACCGGAAATGGTGAGCGGCTGCATCCTCTTCTTCAACAGATGAATAAGCAAACCTTTGGTGACAAAGATCTTCTTACGGTTGGGGAAACGTGGGGAGCAAACCCTGATATCGCAAAATTATACAGTAGCCCGGATAGAGATGAGCTCTCTATGGTCTTTCAGTTCGAACATATTACCCTTACCTGGGGTAACGGGGACAAATGGCAGCCACAGCCGCTTAATCTCCCTGATTTTAAAAGAGTCTTAACTAAGTGGCAGATGGAGCTAGCCGATGAAGGCTGGAACTCACTGTTCTGGAATAATCATGATTTACCAAGAGCGGTCTCCAAGTACGGTGACGATACTGTTTATCGGGTTGAGTCGGCAAAGATGCTCGCGACAACACTGCATTTATTAAAAGGCACGCCATATATCTATCAGGGTGAAGAAATTGGCATGACGAATGTCCAGTTCGATTCTCTGGATCAGTACAAAGATATTGAGACGCTTAACTTCTATAAGGTGAAAACAGAAGCAGGGGTCACGCATGATGCCATGATGGAAGCTCTGCATGAAAATAGCAGAGATAACGCACGTACTCCGATGCAGTGGAGCGAAGATGAAAATGGTGGTTTTACTCAGGCTGCTCCATGGATAGAGGCTAACCCTAACTATCGTGACATCAATGTGAATGCGGCTTTAAATGATGACAATTCGATATTTTATCATTATCAAAAGCTCATTAAATTACGTAAGCAGTATCCAACGATCGTGTATGGGGATTTCGCGCCGCTGTTTGAAGATCATGATAAGGTTTTTGCCTATTTGCGCAAAGACGATGAGCAGTCCATCGTTGTTATTAGTAACTTTAGTAAAGACACGGTGACACTGGATATGCCTGACTGGCTGGTCAATAAGCCGATGGAAGCGCTGATATCAAATTACTCTGACCATACCTCTTTGAATGAACAACTCTGTTTGCAGCCATATGAAGCGTTTGCAGTGCGAGTTTTACCCTAATTGATATTACAGGAGCCTTATGGCTCCTTATTACCTAATAATTGGAAGAAAATATGCTAAAAATGTTGTTGAGTTCGCTCTCACTATTGTCTTTGGTTACCTTTTCAGGCGTGGCATCATCAGCTTCTGCTATCGACCAGTTTCAGTACTACAGTGGTGTCAGATATCAGATCAAAGCGGTAGATGTGTTTCGGTTAAACAAAAAATTCCCACAGCAAAATATCCGTAAACAACTTAGGCCGTTACTTAATACGGTTTACTCCTCTGAGCAGGCACTAAAAACGGCCTTAAAAACCAGGCTTAATGAACCATTTGTTGACGCCAACTTTGATTCAATTTCGGCTAACGCCAAACTCAAAGAAAAAAAACTCGTGGTGAAAGTGTATTCAGATACCTTGCTACAACTGTCTTATCTGGACGTGAATCAAAGCAGCGAGCCAGGTTTGGCAGAGTTTATTAACCTGGAGTCACTAAAGGGAACAGCATCAGCAGATGTGACCTCAAATGCATTTTCTACCGGCAGTCTGAAAGGAAAAATGGAGCTGAATACCTTGTGTGTTGAGCTGTCTAATACGACAGGTCAGCGGCTCACGTTGATATGCCCGGACAATAAAAATGGCTTAGAGGTAGTTGCGAATAACGATTACCGGTTGAGTGGATTAGGGCAAGAGTTTTCAGAGCCCGGTGTTATCGATGGCAGCTGGAATGGAAAGATCCGTCACTCTGGAAATAAAATGGAGGGCTTTAATGGTGGAGCAACAGGAAATACTCAGTTCCCTGTTCTTTATGCATCCCATCCTAAGAAAAAAGATTTTGCGATCTATTTAGACAACTTATACGCATCAAGTTGGGATTTCAGTCAGTCTCCGTGGGAGATTAAACCCGCCTCCGGTCAGGCCAATATCTTGTTTTATACAGGAGATACGCTCAGCGACCTTCGTTCTACTTATATGAAAATGGTCGGGAATCCATTGGTGCCGCCTAGAAAAATGTTCGGCTTGTGGCTATCTGAATATGGGTTTGATAACTGGAAAGAGCTGGACGACAAACTTCAAACATTGAAACAACATGACTTTACCATCGATGGTGTCGTGATGGACTTGCAGTGGTTTGGCAATGTGAGTGATCGTGATGCTATGAGTCAAATGGGCTCACTGACCTGGGACGAGGAGAACTTTCCTAATCCACAAGCTAAGATCGCCAAGCTGAAAAAGCAGGGCGTCGGCATGATGCTGATTGAAGAGTCTTACATCAGTGAAGGTCTGGACTCACACAAAGTGATGGATGAGTTAGGTTATCTGGCGAAAGATCCGCAAACAGGCAGAGCCATAGATACAGATCCAAATGGTATTGGTCACTGGTGGGGTAAAGGAGGCATGATCGACTGGAGTAATGCCAGCGCAGGTAAAAAATGGCATGAGTGGAAGCGGGCACCCTTAGTAGATATGGGCATAATAGGTCACTGGACTGATCTTGGTGAACCGGAAATGTATAACGGTAAGGCACGTTACTTTGGCGATAAATCACATCAGGAAGTACATAACTTATATAATTATCAGTGGCTGGAAAGTATTTTTCAGGGATATAAAGATCATGCAACCAAAATACGTCCGTTTATGATGTCCCGATCAGGCGCACCGGGAGTACAAAAGTTTGGTACTTCAATGTGGTCTGCTGATATCGGCTCAAACTTAACCAGCCTTGCAGTGCATATTGGCATGCAAGAAAACATGATGTTATCTGGTATCGATTACTATGGTTCGGATATCGGTGGTTTTCACCGCAGTGGACTCAGGGTAAGACGAGAGGACAAGCAACAAGTTTTAGATGAAACCTATACTCAGTGGTTCGCTTACAGTGCTTTGTTTGATGTACCGGTACGGCCTCATACGGAGAATTTGTGTAATTGTAAGGAAACCGCGCCGGATAGAGTGGGAGATATGGCTAGTAACCACTTTAACCTTAAGTTGCGTTACCAGTTAATTCCGTACCTTTACTCGTTGGCACATACGGCGGCGAATACCGGTGAGCCTGTATTCCCGACCCTAAGTTATAACTACCCAAATGATGCTGAGGCTGTACTTCCTGATCATAAAATGATGGGTAAGGACATATTAAGCGTCGCGGTTGCGCAGCTAGAACAGAAGACCACTGACGTTTATTTACCTGCGGGTACCTGGTATGACTTCCACACTAATCAAGAACTGAGTAGTGAAAATGGCCTTAAACTGGATGCCGTGCCTTTGTATCGCAACATAGATGATACGCAGGTTTATACGTTGCCGCTGTATGTTAGAAAAGGCGCGATAATACCAACCAATGGTTTTGCTGCAGACAAAGTATCCAGTGAGGTGCCAGACACCTTATTAGTCAAATTATATGGCTTGCCGACGGCATCGGAGTTTACTTTATTTGAAGATGACGGAGAAACCATCGCATACCAAAATGGAGAGGTGAGAGCGACCAAACTCACAGCGAAGGCCAGCGAAGGAAAAGCAAGTTTACGAATAGCGAGCTCGGGAGATTATCAGGGTGCAAAGCATATGCGAACATTAGAAGTGCAATGGGTAATGGCCGACAAGAACATTGAAGCGGTGCTTCTGAACGGCAAACCGATCAGTGACTGGCGATATGAAAACAATCAATTGATGGTTTCAATCGATTCGTTGGACGTAACGCAACAAAATAAGATAGAAGTCATTTACTAAAGAAAGCGGGTTTATCCCTGAGGATCAAGCTTAAGAACTGGCTTGTTCTTTCAGGGATAAAGTCAAAGGGCGCACGGCCAGTTTGTATACGTCGCTGAGCACTGCGGTGGCGTATAGCCGTTTATAGAGAGTAGCAACGGCCTTGTAAATAAGTTTATTAGGCCGTTGATTTCCCAACAGACAATTGCATTAGCAGAAATTCTAACTCTGAATCTGTCACAATTTCAAAATCTGTAAATACCGCTACCGGCTTAACGGATTTTCCTGTCCCTTGCTCCATTCGAACAAAGCCCTTTTCACTTAATGCTTTTAGCGTGTTAGAAAGGTTGGATTTTGCTCTGCCTGTTAATTCTGCCAGTTGAGTTAAGCTTTCCGGACGTTCTGAATCAATTAAGCGAAGCAGTTCAATGTTCTCTGGTCTTAGTAGTTGTGATATCGCGTTAAACGAGGTGTACCAGATTTTTGGTTCATTAGCTTTTGGTGTGTATTGACCTTGAGCAATAGCCAACATTCTCATACGAATTAGCTTTTCAGACATAATTCCGATTCTCGCTTTCATATTATTCACCTTCTATTGCTTCTATTGCTTCTATTGCTTCTATAGTTTTATCTATGCCTTCAAAAAAGTCCTGTAGCAGCGAGTAACAATCGGAAAACTCATAAGGCGTTCCTTTATCTACGGCTGATTTATGCAGGTGGTCATACTCGTACCGTTTGCCACTAAATTTCTTGTTTTTGGGTGGCCTTATGGCATGAGCATTGTCATGACCAAATACACGCTTATTGTATTTGTTTTGATGTTATGACCAGAGTATAACATCAAAACAAATTACTTCACCTCTGGAGTGTAAATCTCATACTTTACTCTTCATTATCTTGCGCAATATCAGAAGGGTTGTGTTCAATCTTGTGTTTTAGATAGTTCTTTTCTTTTAATGACATATGAGAAAGAGAAAAATCCGGTCGCGCAAATCGAATATTGCTAAGTTCGTCATTGGCAGCGCTAATCAGAGACATTGGAACGACGTCGTTATTGACCAGCAGTGACGCCGTTTTTCGGTCAAATACCAGCTGTTTTTTGGCTGTGATGTGTTAGTTCAATTGGCTGCAGGGGTTTATTACAAATGATAGTGAGATAGTTTGGGTCATCGGACTTCGCTTCATTGTGTAATGCTAACGTTGTGCCGTTAGGCGAAAAATGAAGGGTGCCTTGTTGTGCAATATTGGTTATTTCTGAGATAAAACCGAGCTTCTGCCGGGTAGCAGTTTTGAGTTGTATGCATAGCGTTCTTTCGCCGGAAAACAGGCTAAAAGACTCTTTGAGCGTATTTGGGAAAGTGTGCTCTATACCAAATGGATAAAGTGTTGCCTTTAATGCTTTCGTTCTTTTTTGGGGCTGGCCACCCACAGTTGAACTAAAACCAGTAAAAAAGTGTTGTTTGCTGTGCGTGTAGCTACCGAAACTGTCGGAGAGGCTACTTCCTTCAAAGTAACCATCCATATTGTCACCAAAAACGAATGGGAACGAGTGACTGTCCTCGATGGCGAGTTGCTCAAACAGTTGGTCCCGGTCAAGTAAATGTGGTTTTTTTGCATGTATACGTCTTCTGAATATAGGTAGGCTGTTCTAAACCGCAGTGATAGGCTTGTTGCGGCTTAGTGTTCATAGCAAAACTATAACGAGATGTTTTTGTTTAAAGAAATAAATTTATTATAAACAGATATAGAAAAAAGCTAATTGGCTTGGGTAAATGGCATCACGTCTGTTATTTACCTTGAACAGAACACAATTATATCGTTTTTATTCGGTATCTGAGGCTACTTGGGTAAAGCATCAAACGACTCTATTGTTTTTAAGCGTGTTGATAAAGTTGATCCAGAGCCCATTTTAATGTGTGAAGCAAAAAATTGATAGACAAGCAACGAGTACGGCCTTTAATTTTTATTAAAAAGCTCAATATATTTCTTTGGGTAATTTCTAGGAAACTTGTTTAATAACGTATTCCTCTTTGTGCAATTAGTTTGTTGCAATGTTAATTTAGTGGTTGTTTTGAAGGGATTAAGAGTAATTTTTGTATAAGTTGTTGTTTTTTAAAATTAATTTGATTTTTTGGTTGGTTTTTGTCGAGTGTTTTTAGAATATTGAATCTAATTGTTTGACTTGTGTAATATGCATTTAATTTTGAGATCCATTCAACAAATTAATTATATTAATTAGCTCTATGGATGGAATTGTTACTGAGTTTTGTATTAATATGCAGAGCTTATGGTGTTGTGTAGTTTTATCCAATATGAGTGAATCTAATATGTTGTTAAAGAATTCTAAGTTGAGCAAACCTTTGATTGGTGCAGCAGTGGCATTGGCGCTGTACGGATGCGGAGGTGGTGGCAGCAGTTCAGATGGTGCGACTGGTGGAGCTCAATCTCTGTCTGGTCAGGCTGCTGATGGTTACTTAATGAATGCGAATGTTTGTCTGGATGTAAACGACAACAAAGTGTGTGATCAAGGTGAACCAACAGCCGTTACAGGTACGAACGGTAGCTTTACTTTAACAGGGCTGACACAGGCTGAAATTGATGCTCACGGTATTGTGGTAGAAGTGGTAAAAAACATCACCATTGACCAAGACAACCCAGGCACCCCAATAGATGGAGAATATTCGCTTACTGCACCTGTAGGTTATACCTTTGTTAGTCCAATTTCTACCATGGTGAAAAGCGAGTTAGATAACCAAAATACAGAAAATCTCGAAGACGCTGAAAAAGCGATTAAGGATTTACTGGGCTTAGATATTAACCCACAAACCGATTATGTGGCGAAAAAGCAAAGTACAGATGCCACTGAGCAGAAAGCCTATAAACAGTTACATCAGGTTGCTCAGGTTGCCGCTGATATCATGAAACGTAATACGGCAGACTTTGAAGCAAACCCATCGGCTGAAGATGGCATTACCGAACAGGAAAAATTAGAGTGGATAAGTGAGCAGGTCGCTGAAAACTTGCAAACCATTGCGACAACCATTATTGAAACCGATGATGTTGATGCGCCAATCACTCAGATAATATCGGCAGTAGACACAGAAGTACAAATTGATGTGACTAATGCTAAGAGTGAAATTGAAGTGAAGCGAGAGCTTCAGGTGGCCAGTGCAACAGAGGTATTTAATGTCGTTAAATCAGACGGCGTATACTCATACAGTGCTTGGCATAACGACAGTTATTTGCGTGCCTTTTATCATAACTTCAAGCTGGCAGCGTCTTCGGATGTTAGTGGTGCTTATGTTGAGGCTGGCGTAGAGTACCAGTACAACGGTTCTACGTGGGATCAGAGAACTGACAGTGGTAATAATTTCATCCTGACTTCGGATGGCTGGAAAGATGTTAATGAAGACTTTATTATCACTGTTGATGATGTCACGGGCGTAGTATCGTTAACGCATCCAACCTATTCTGAGATTAAAGAGCAATTTGTTGCCAACAAAATTCTGCTGGCCGGAAAAGACATTGCGGCTACATTACGCGCTGCTGATTTTAGAACTGAAAAGTGGTCTAAATTTGTTCAGGACGCCAGTCCCTTTAGTAGCGACAGTGCTGCGGGTTATCAGATGGACTTTATCCAGCTTTATGACCGATATGAGCTTTGGCAACATACTTGTGACTCTCAGCAGTTGCAAGAGGGAGTTTGCTACCAGGTATGGTTAGGTGGTGAAACCGGTGGTTATGCGGAAACCATGCAAGATCTTTTCTCTTCTGTTGCGGCAACGACTCCTTCACAGGCAAAAGGTCCATACGTCGCTTATGGTGATGGAAATAACGTTTATGCTGAGATCGTAAGCGACAGCAATAAAACCGTTAATTTTTATGCAGTACCGTCAGACTCGAATAGCAATGGAACATTATACGCAACGGGGAACTGGGAGTTACGAACCGTAAGTGGTGCGGAAATCTTAGTTGTCTACTTGCCACCTAGTGTACGTCGACTAAGTGACGATGTTGATGTCGCCAGAATTTTCGCTATGAGTGATTATGCTGATGGCGTGAACCTTATCCATTCTGGCGAGTTTGAACCTAATCTGACTCAAGAGTCACAGGAAATGATTTTCAACAAAGCGGCACATGATGAAATACTGAATGCCTTTAGCCATGCTAACTTCTGTGAAGTTCAGGCGGCAACGGTACAAGGGACATCAGGAACCAGTTCATCAGAGTGTAGTTAAAACTACGCAATTAAACGAATATCCATGCCTTTAGCGCACCTTCGGGTGCGCTTTTTTCCGTTAAAGTTTTTCTTCTATTAGTCGTTAAAAGTAACCATAGCGCAACAATTCTTTATTTTGTGAGGACTTAACGTAATGGACTCAAGGAAAAGGTATTTAGAATTGGTACTGCACCTTAATCTCATATAATGTGACTCAGATGGATAAAATGAGTGACTTTTTAGTACATTGGCGACAACGACGCTGTCTTGAGGTTACTTGGGTATATAATTATTATAACAATGAAAATAATAACGCTTTAGCGTATTGATGTATTAACTGAATTTATGAATTTTATAACCATTGCCCTTGGGGCTACCGGCATTTCTTTATTAGTCATCATTGGATGGCTTGCCTCCTTGTCTGCCAAGAAAAAACGGTTGGCGCTTGAAAAAGACGAAAGAGAACGCGCCTATAGAAGAGCAATTGAAAGGCAGCGAAGTGAAGAGCGTAAAGAGCGCGTCTTTAAAGCGGAGACAGGACATGTGCCCACGCAACTGTATTTGGCGAAAGAAGCCGAAATGAACAACCCCAGAGAAGCATTATATTGGTATGAGCAAGCGGCCCTTATAGGCAGTGAAATAGCGATGTACGGCGTCGTTCGAGTTTGTGGCAGAGCAAAAGATGATGTTGTACTTAATCAGAAATCTAAATTTTGGCAAATAGCGATAGAAGCACACAATGGGAATACCAAAGCACAGCTTGAGTTAGGCAAAGCTTTTTTGGGTGGGAAAGGAATTGAACAGGACACGGAAAAAGGCATCGCTAGCATAGAAGAAGTGGCAAACGGTGGCGATATTGAAGCGCAGCTCTTTATGGGAGATTGGTATATTGCAGAGTCCAATAATAATCCTAACCCAAAATTATCTGCCGAGTGGCACTTTAAAGCGGCACAGCAAAATAGCTCTGAAGGCCAATTGAAACTGGGTATTCATTATCGCGACGGTAGCGGTGTTGAAAAAAACACCTTGAGAGCAATATACTGGTTTGAAGTTGCCTCTGAGCAAGGAAATGCGGAAGCGCAATACCTTGCCGGAGATGTGTGGATTGGTCGTGGTTCTAAGGGTAATGCAATAGCTTACCTTTGGTTGTTTCTATCGGCTTATTTTGGTCATGAGCCAGCCAAGTCAAGACGAGATGACGTCGGCAATATATTAGGTGTAGATGCTGTTGTCGGCATACAGGGGATGGCTAAGCCATTACTACGTAAATTGACTGATGGCGCATTAGTGAAACACTCAATGGTTAAAGCACTGAATAAACTTTATAAACGCGAAAGTTATTTTCCTGACCGTGATGGCAATGAATTTTTGGTGTATGAACCGAAATTAAAAGAAGAACCAGAGGAAAACACAGACACCATGGACTTTTCTTACTCTCCCATCGACAAGCATTAACAAGATAACATTAGGCTTTTGTATACCCAAAGGGGTGTGTAGGAGCCTCACCCCCCCTTTGATGCGATAAACTTAACGTAGAAATCTTCTGCTGGAATAGGTTTGGAGTAGTAATAGCCTTGGAATATGTTTACGCCACAACTTCTGCAAAAATGGATGTGTTTTTTGTTTTCCACCCCTTCTGCGACTGTCGTTAAGTTTAAGCCTTTTGCCATAGAAACAATGGATTTAATCAGGTGACAGCACTTCTCCGAATGTTCAATATTCCCAATAAATTCTTTATCAATCTTAACGGTATTGAAGGGATACTTGTGAAGGTAACTGAGTGAGGAGTAACCTGTTCCGAAGTCGTCTAACGACAATTTAATATTGAAACCGGATAACTTCTGTATGTTGTTGCTAATGTTGAGATCATTCCCTAAAAAGATATTTTCGGTGAATTCTAACTCAATATTATTAGCAGGAACATTATACAGCTTCAGCAGATGTTGGACGTGATAGGCAAACATCTCATCTTTAAGCTGAAGCGGTGAGATATTAATCGCCATCACAAAGTCGGGATGGTATTCAAGCCAGTGTCTGGTTTGTTCGATAGCCGTTCGTAATACAAACAAACCAAATTCAATGATCTTACCTGAGCTCTCAATGATCGGAATGAACTGATCCGGGGCAATAAATCCTAACTTCTTGTTGTTCCAACGTAATAGCGCCTCACATCCAAACACTGTTCCAGTATTGACGCAAATAAATGGCTGATAATGAAGGGCAAGTTCTAGATTATCAACGGCATGTTCAGATTCGATATGAATCTTCTCTGTTATTGAGGTTTCATGGTCTTGATTATGATCATATAGGCTAATCCGTTCAGGCAGGCTCTGGCCAACGGTAGAGGCATAACAGGCTTGGCGTAACGTCTCAAGAAAGCTTTCTTCTGCGGTGACTCTGGCGATGCCGAAACTAAACTCAGGGGTCATTTTTTCATCAATAGAAAAATCAGAATTGCGTAAAATACGGTAAATTTTTTGCGACGTTTTTAATACTGGTTGTAGGGAGTCATCGTAATATAGGCAGAGAAACTCATAAGGAGAGTGATGATACACACTCAGGTGGCTATCCAGAGCATTGATAGATTTAGCGACACTTTTGAGTAAGGTGTCATTAATAGAATAACCATACTTATCAATAAGGTGGCTAATGTTGGACAAGCGAATATTAATAAAAAAAGTATCTTCTTTAAAAGTGAGAGTTTTTTTCTTTACCTGCTGTTTTAATTGGTTAAGATTCGGCAATTCAGTAATTCGATCATAATATTTAAGCAGTTTTACCAGCTTTTGACTCGACTCTTTTTCATCAATGGCTTGGGTAAGTTGCGAGTTAACATCAGACAGTTGTCTGGTTCTGTCGACGACTTTATTTTCCAGCATGATTTTTTGGTACAAAACGGAAAGGTTACTCTCAACCATGTTTTTGAATATACCAAGCAGCTGGATTTGCTGGTCTGTGTAAGCGTTGGTTTTTTTGTCTAGCAGACATATGGTGCCAAAAGGTTGATTGTTGGGCCAGTTAACCGGAAAGCCGCAATAGGAGATCATGCCCAGTTTTATGTCGGGATTGTTATCCCAGTCGGGATCCTCTAATGCATTAGGAACAAGTAAGTGGCTTTGTGATTCAATAACGCTTTCGCAATACAGTTCACCTTTTAGCGTTTCACTATCTCCAACGTGGTAGGGGTTGTTTTCGGTATCACTGGAAACTAAAACAGAGATAGAATCGCTCTTTATTTTCATTATCAAACTTGCGGGCACCAGTGCAAAGTCAGCCAAATAATTAACGATCTCTTGCCATTCTGAGAGCATTTTTGAAGGTAGGTTCAGTGAGTTGTTCAGTTGAGCTGATTTCATCTAGGATTCACTATTGAACAGATATCTTTAACGATAATTATAGTGTATCTATTTGAAGGGCAGACATAAGATTTTTTAATGGATGTGTGTACTGATGCAGTTAAATTGAGCATAAGAAAGGGCTCATTTGAGCCCTTTAATTATTATATATATCTGCTGCGATATTAATGTAGAGGCCTAATCAATATCGGACTCAATTTCAGTCGCTATATACTGCCCGTTGACTTTATAGGCTTCAACTTCGATCCGTTGATTATACAAAGTACCAAAGGTCAAACGATCTTCATATAGGGTGCGGTGGTTTGTGTAGATAGTTGTTTGTGCACCGTTCATGGCTTCAATAACAAAACTCAAGGTTGTGTTATCAACGCTAATGACTCGCCCTTCAAATTCGATATCGTTATTCATCCAGTTGTTATCATTGTCATCATCAAACTCGATTTCAACGGCGATATTTTGATTGTTCTGCTGTTTCGAAGTGACTTCCACAAGCCGGCCTAGTTTAAGGTCTTGTTGCCTTCCATCGTCGAAACGTGTACTGGAATTCACCTCGAAGCGTACTTGGTGGTTGAGTTCAAATGACGTTAAGTTCTGGTCGACCCAAGTGATCCGCCCTTCAATTTCGATGTCGTGCCCAAGGTTGATATCACTCTCTACTTCTACCTCTGTGGCCACCAAAACCGCCCCGTTCATTGAGCCGTTTACTTCTACCCAAAGTCCATTTTGTAACACGACATTATCTTCGACAACGGCTCCGGAGTAGTCTACAGCGATCAAATTACCAAGGGTAAAGTTGGTGTCAGTCAGGTTGTTGACCAGCCCTTCCACTTCGATATGACCAATGAGATCTGCTTGCTCGAAGGCGACGACAGACAGCACAGTGTAACCAGAGTCAGCGGCAGGAAGTGAAGAGACCATAACCCAATCACCGACTTTGATTTCTGGAGAAAGGTTTGGAAAACTTAGCTCAATGCCGTTGACTGTGAATGAGCCCGTGGTGTGATTAATATCGCCGATTAAGCCAGTTAATGTTGGGTTTAATTCGGCATGGTTAGTTCCACTTGAGTGGGGGTTTTTGTCTCCCCCTTCATTATAAAATGAAGTTCCTGCGGCAGAACTCGATGAAATGGTGATCTTCATATTTGGTTGCAGCTCAGAGACAGAAAGAGACACATTATTGAATGTCACGCTTGCTACGATGTAGCTGTGACCATTAACAGTAACTGTATTGCCGGAAATGGATTGAATTGACCCTTGCACGACCGCGGGTTTATATGCCGTTTTTGTTTCATCGTTACTGCTATTTTCGCCGCCACATCCAGCCAAAAATAGAATTACTGCGAGTGATATTAAACTTTTCATATAAATTCCCTCTAATTGGATATTATTGCGTGGATTTGAGGGTATTTTAGACATTCAAATGTGAAGTACTCGTCAAGAGATTGGAGTTGCCGGTATGAAAGTGCTCATTGTCGATGACAGCCACAATGTTGTTGAAACCATTGCAGATTATCTGGAACTCGAAGGCATAGTGATAGATTGTGCGTATCATGGAGAAGCGGCGTTGCAGCTCGTTTCTGACAATCATTACGATGTGATCATTATGGACATAATGATGCCTAAAATGGACGGTCTATCTGCGGTAAAAAGGATGCGTGAAGAGTTATTTTGCAATACGCCTGTTCTGTTTCTCACCGCCAAAGACAGGCTTGAGGACAAAATTGCTGGATTTCAGTCAGGAGGAGATGACTATCTTTTAAAGCCTTTTGCATTACAGGAATTAAGTATTCGTCTACATGCTCTGGCGGTTCGGGGTCCACGACAAGATATTGGTAATTTGAGCTATGGTGATATTAGTGTGAACACTCGGACTGGCCAAACACAACGAGCTGGTCGGACGATAAAAATCAGCCATATTCAACTAAAAATATTAAAAACATTGTTACGACAGGCTCCGGCGGTGGTGAGTCGTCAGCAAGTGATTTCCTCTGTCTGGGGAGAAGATACACCAAATAGCGATGCATTGCGTAGTCATATTTATAGCCTGCGTAATGCATTAGACCATGGTTTTGAACAATCGAGATTAGAGACAATTCATGGCAAAGGTTACCGAATCAAATCATAGAGATTATCCGAGTATCTATCGTAAAATTCGTGTCAGTCTTGGTATTATGGTTCTGCTTATGTTCAGCTTGTTTTGGACGGCTATCTATTTAGCAGAAAACCAGATGGAGGTTATAAGCCTGCACCATTGGCTGGATACGGAAGCCAACCGATACGCGCGGGAGTATACATTAGTGGGCGATCAAGCCTCCATACCGAATAAGGCTGAGTTCTCCACCTACTGGAGTAAACATACCACTCCCGACTGGCTCCACTCCTATCAAGTCTCCGGTTTTTATGAGCACTTGCTGGGTGCAGAAGATAAACACTTTATTGTCAGAGCACACCCGTCCGGTGATGGCCTTATGTACCTTGTATTTCAGGATGATGCGGATGACTACTTGGACGAATATGAGTCGACACTTCACTATTACTCCTTCTTTATTGGGGGAGGAATCTCGGTGTTAATGGTTTTGTATGGCGTGTATGTGGTTCGTTCTCTATCGCAACCACTCAGTTCTCTGGAGGGCAAAATCAATAAGATGCCACCGGACCAACCGTTGTTTGAGGTTGATACTACCTATGCGGAAACTCGTCATATTGAACAAACACTTATTGATGCGAAGACACATATTTCCGGTTTTTTTCAAAGGGAAAAGGACTTTAGCCAGTTTGCTTCTCATGAGCTCAGGACGCCGATCATGGTTATCAGAGGCTCTGCCGATCTGCTTGAAAAAGTAAAAAACCTGCCACCGGTAGCATCAAAGGCCATAAAGCGCATACAGCAGGAAAGTGAGCAGATGCAGGTGCTCACTGAAACCTTTCTGATGCTTGGTAAAGAGACCTTCGATCTGGACAAGTGCTCTGAGTGTAAACTTGAGTTTGTTTTGATGACGCAATTGGAAAAATTAGCGCCAGTGTTAAAGAGACAAGAAGTGAATTATACATTGGTTGTGGACAGTAAGGCCGTTATCCATGCCCCGGAAAGTTTTATAACAATTGTGGTTAATAATCTGATTAAAAACGCGTTTAGTTACAGCACGGGAGACATAGACATTTTGCTGAACGATACGGCACTGGAAATAACCAATGGGCATGACGAGAACGACATGCACAACGAAGGGTACGGTTGTGGCTTAGTCATTGTGCAGCGTATTTGTGAGCGAATGGGCTGGCAGTGCAGTATTCAGAATAACGGCGCTGAGTTCCGAGTGATCCTAAACTTTATGCGCTAATGCTTGGTTAGTTTTGTAGGAAATATCAGGGTGTATTAGAATTGAAAAAGGGCTCTAATAAGAGCCCTTTTGTATTTAAGGTTTGTTGCGATTAAGCACTGTGCTGTGACTTAGATACAGCAGCCGTAAATACAACGTCTGTAGAGCTGTTAAGCGCCGTTTCAGCAGAGTCCTGGATAACACCAATGATAAAGCCAACACCAACAACTTGCATAGCGACATCGTTAGAGATACCGAACAGGCTACAAGCTAGAGGGATAAGTAGCAGAGAACCACCAGCAACACCAGAAGCACCACAAGCGGATACCGCAGCTACAATGCTTAGAAGCAGTGCTGTTGGAAGGTCAACGTCGATACCCATAGTATGTACTGCAGCAAGAGTTAGAACCGTAATGGTAATTGCTGCGCCTGCCATGTTGATCGTCGCACCTAGCGGAATAGATACAGAGTAAGTATCTTCATCAAGCTTAAGCTTTTCACACAGTGTCATGTTTACTGGAATGTTCGCAGCACTTGAACGAGTGAAGAACGCAGTTACACCACTTTCACGCAGGCACTGAAGTACTAGCGGATATGGGTTTTGTTTTGTTTTAACGTAAACAATAATTGGGTTCACAACAAGTGCAATGATAAACATGGCACTTAATAGAACGGCAAGAAGTTTCGCGTAGCCTGCAAGGGCTGCAAAACCAGTTGTTGCAAACGTAGAAGCAACAAGACCGAAAATACCCAGTGGTGCAAGGCGAATAATAAAGCGAACAATTTGAGTCACGCCGTGGCTTAAATCTTCAAATACGGCTTTAGTGGTTGCTGAAGCGTGGTGTAGTGCCAAACCAAGACCAACAGCCCATACCAGAATACCGATATAGTTAGCTTCTTTAAGCGCGTTGATTGGGTTATCAACTAATTTAAATAAAAGAGTATGCAGAACTTCACCAATACCTTGCGGTGGTGATGTTCCTTCAGCACCTGCAACCAGTGTTAATGTCACTGGGAATGCGAAGCTTAACAGAACGGCTGTCAGCGCGGCAGAGAAGGTACCAATAAGATATAGAATGATGATAGGACGCATATGAGTATGCTGCCCTTTTTTCTGATTTGCGATAGAAGCTGCGACTAAAATGAATACTAAAATTGGAGCGACAGCTTTTAAAGCACCTACAAATAGACTACCAACCAAACCGGCATCTTTTGCACTTTCAGGCGAAATAGTCGCAAGTACTACACCGAGTACAATACCTACGAATATCTGTAAAACAAGGTTGCCTTTGGCAATTCTTGCAATAAGTGTGTTGTTGTTTTGCATGAGATTACTACCTAATTAATATATTTTAATTTTATCTCGGCGACTTTTTAGTAAAAAGTCACACTGAGAGGCATATCTTAAGCAAAGTAGAGAATCTGTCTAGGATTAAGTTAAATTTTAATCAATAAAGTGAGGCTCGTTGTGAAATATAGAGATATGTGTTGATTTGTTGTTAACTGGCAATAGTAAATCTGTTGCGTGGGAGCATGTGCGTACTCCCACTATTGTTCCTTTATTTTAGTTGCGACCCGTTTTTCTTATGCGGTTTTCACTCTGTACTGAACGATAAAATTTGCCTAACTGTTTATCGTTAGCCCTTTTCTGAGCAAGGGTTGCGCTATTTCTGGCCTGTTCTCTGAGCAGTTTAAAATAGTTTCCTACGCGGCGTTCATCAAGCGACCCATCGCCAAGCGCTTTCTGAATAGCACAACCCGGTTCCGATTGATGTTGGCAATTAGAAAATCGACACTGCTGTGCTATTTCTTCAACATCGGAAAAGGTTTCGCTGACACCGGTTTCGCAATCCGCCAGTTGCAGCTCTCGCATGCCGGGAGTATCGAGCAGCAGGCCACCATTTGGCATCGTATGCAGTGTTCTTGATGTGGTTGTGTGTCGCCCTTTACTATCATCCTCTCTGATACCGCCAGTTTTTTGAGCTTCTGTCTGCATCAAAGTATTGACTAAGGTTGATTTCCCTACGCCAGATGAGCCCATAAATGCCACTGTTTTGCCTTGTTTACACCAATGTAATAGGGGCTTGATGCTTTCGCTGTCTAGGGCGTTAACCGTTTCTATTATCAGCATAGAGTCGAGATTCTGAACCTGTGCTTTTAATAAATCAGCTTCCAGACAAAGATCAGCTTTGGTTAATATAATAACTGGCTGAACGTTCGCTTCATTGGTTAGTGCAAGGTAGCGCTCGATTCGGCTTAAGTTAAAATCGTCGTTTAACGAGCAAACAATAAATAAGGTATCAATATTGGCAGCAATAAGCTGGTGATAAGCCTTAGTGCCTGATGCCTTACGCTGGAATAGCGAACTTCGCTCCAGTAACCTTTGAAAGTGACCATTTTCATCCAGTATTAGCCAGTCACCGACTGTCATAGCAGGTAGGTCATGGTGCTGGTTTAGCGTGATCTCTCCAGATTCGGTTAATAGTTGATATCCAGAACGGTGGTGTGCGGATACACGAGCAATAATGCTCGATTGATAATCTTCTAATGTAAGCTGTTGTTGAAAGTATGATTGCCAGCCTAATTGTGACAAAGATAAATGGTTGTTCATTTTTAAACCCCAAGCGAAATTCGCCGAAAGTAGATATTCAGGGGCTGGTGTGGTGCGGATAAGCCCCGGTAATTTGATGATCACCGGGCAACAGGAGAGGGTTAAAGCGTCGTTTAGCTTCTTAAGTTCTGGCTGTTACCGGGTGGGTAGTGAATACAATCATGTTGTCCTCCAATAATATTTCTTAGGTTTTCGTTAAGTAACGTGTGTTACGAATATTAAGAATAACAAAAAAAAGGCGCCATCAGGAACCTCTTTTTTGTCAAAACTGAGTTAGAAAATGTATTTCTACTTAGTGTTTCATTTTCATCATGCCAGACATGACTTTTTTGATCGGTGCTTTGAAGGTTTGTTTTTCACCATTGGCAAAAGTAAGCTCAACTTCAATTTCACCACCTTCTTTGAACTCTTTTTTAAGGTCAAACATCATGATGTGCAAGCTGCCGGGTTTTAGCTCTACCGTGGTATTGGCCGGAATATGGATGCTCTCAACCTGACGCATTTTCATCACGTCGCCTTCTTTAATATGGTCGTGCAATTCAACCTTGCCAGAGGCCGCTGTAGAGGCAGAAACAAGTGTTCTGTCAGTCTTGCTATGGTTCATCAAAGACACAAAAACGGCGCTGGCTGGTGCGTTGGGTGGCGTAGCACGCGCATAAGGTTCGTGGATCATCAGGTCGCTACTAGCGAAAGCAAACGTATTGGATAGGGCTAGAGTCATTAATAAAAATAGACGTTTCATCGTTTTTCCTTTTGAGTTGGTGGGCTTATTGCTCACTCTTTAGGGGTGTTTAAAACCGTTTTTATGGCCTCAACAATTGGAGCTGGGTCCAGGGTGTGAGGCACTTTTGTAATTAGGCTTCCATCAGGCTGAAGAAAATAGAAGTAAGAACTGTGATCGACCACATAACCTATAGCAGAATCTTCAAGCGTGGTTTTTCTGAAAATAACACCGTAGCGATCCGCGACTGCTTTTGTTATGTCGAGTGGGGCTGAAAGCCCTTCAATGGTTTCATGAAAATACTGAGCATATTCATGGGCAGCAGCAGGCTTATCTCTTTCAGGGTCAATGGAAATAAACAGTGGCCTTAATTGAGATAGCTCTTTCTCATTAAATTGAGTTAATGCACCCGAAAGCATGGCTAGAGAGGTTGGGCACACGTCAGCACAACGTGTATAACCGAAATAGATAACTCGTATTCTCGAATCGGATGAATCGAAGATATGAACGTCTTGATTTTCTTTGCCACTAAAAATGGGATCTTTAGCGATCAGTTCAGCATCGGCACGTTGGTTTTCTGCTTTTACTTCAGCCTGATTATCCATATAAACTTTTAGGCTGTAACCTAGTACAAAAGCGACAACTATCGCGAGAGACCAATTTTTACTCATCTTTCTATCCTGATTGCTGGGTAAACTTCATTATTCCCGTCAGACAAGGTACCAAACCAAGTCATCTGATCCTGTACACAAATTGGAAGTTGCACAGAACCAATGAAAGAACCATCGGCTTGTTTTTGCAACTGGAACCTGTTTACACCCATATCCATTTCTAACCCTTTCAGAGAAAGCGTTAATTGATCACTGTTTGTTTTTGGCCAGTGGACGGTAATTATGCTTGGGAATAGTGGTTTTGCTACATCATGTTCTAGCACCATCGAGATTTGATCCTGAACACATTCATTCGTCGAGAGCAAACAATACTTTTCATCTAATCGTTTTGTATCTTGATCAAAGTAACCAATGATGTTTTCGGCGAAGAATCCAAGTGCAATGGCACAAAACAACCCGAGTATTTTGAGAAATTTCATAGCAGATTAAACATTATCAATAAGTTAAGAGGCTAACACGGTTTTAATATTCTGATGTTACAAAATGGCCGAGTTGTGAAACATTACAAAAAAAAGGCCCAATTAGCGCCTTTTAAATGTGAATTAGTCGTTGTTCTCGCCAAATTTCTCTAATAACAGCACTAATCCGATACCCGTTAACATCATTGCAATCGCTAAAATTAATTGATGAGGCATTGAAGTGATGTTTTCAAATTCGAACGGTGACAGGTTCTGTTGCACCAAGGGCACTTGCTCGCCATGAGAGTTAGTTCTCCAACTGATAGTCTCTTTCCATGGCCATATTTTTGGCAGTGTTCCTATCATGAGCCCGGTCAGGAACATGAGGGTTGAGTCTCTGTGAGAGCGTAATAGCCAGGAAAGTAAATGAGAGAAAGTTAATAGCCCTATCACGCATCCTGCAACAAATAACAATAGTATATCTATCTGCATTGATTTGGCTGCGGCTAAAATAGGTGTATACATGCCAAGCAATAATAAGATAAAGCTGCCTGATATGCCTGGAAGTATCATTGCGCATATTGCGATGGCACCAGCTAAAACGATGTTTATGTTGGTCGGGTCCATTTCTAGCGGGTTTAAAACCGTAATGGTGTAGGCGAACCCAATACCTAGAACAGTGAAGACCGCCCTAATGATATCCTTATGTTCCACCTGTTTTAGGATGTGGTAAACCGACACCAGTATTAAGCCAAAAAAGAACGACCATAGAGGTATAGGGTGGGTGACAAGCAGCCATGAGATGAGCTTAGCTAAGGTGAGGATACTGGTAATGACCCCGCCAAACAGGCTGATGAGAAAGAACCCATTAATATGATTGAAAGCGGCTTTAACACCTTGCTGTCTTAGTATGCCGATAAGCTTTGGATTAATCCTACGAATACTTTCCAACAGAGTATCGTAAATACCGGTAATGAAGGCTATGGTGCCGCCCGAAACGCCAGGAACAACATCTGCCGCTCCCATCGCCATACCTTTAAGAAAAGTGGTTAAATATTTCATTAATACATGGATTCCAAAATAAAAGTGCTTGGATTATACAAAATTCACTTCAAAAAAATATGAAAAACGTAATTCTTCATCAGTAGTAAAGGGCATGCCGTGCAATTAAGTTCATAGCATTTTGCGTATTTTTGCAATTTGCAATTCGCAATTTGCAAAGTAATCGATACTATTGCTGCTTTTTTCGTCATTATTGCGCTGAAAATTAAGTAGTATTACGTAGTTTAAAGTTGGCACATAATGTGCTTTAATACTATTGACCCTTCTTAAAGCCGAGGGTCACCTAGCCAACTGACGTTGTTAGTGAATACTAATTGTTCACACTATCTATAAGCCAATCGCAAGCATTGCGGTTGGCTTTTTTTTCTTTTCTAAAATGCCCACCAAAACGCCTGATAAAAATGTGACTTAGCCTGAGTCTCTATGAGTAAACCATTGGTTGAAATGATTCGGTCAAATGGCCATGTCATTATTTCCTGAATGGAAGCTCGTAGCTGTGGCATATTTTTTATATCACGTTTTTCAGCATACGGTAGCCTTAATTCTTGGTTAATACCTTGCGCCCAGACCAAAAGTTTTTGTCCAATAGGAAGGTGAGCTTGTGCGGCGAGTAGATGGTCACTCAAAAGTAGTGTTTTACTTTTAGGATCGCAAAATACAATTTTTCGGGGACGATTAGATCCCAAAATGGCGGCTTGATACAAGTCACCTTTCCATGCATCTGGCGTTTGATTGGAAAGCGCAGCATCAAAATTCAGATCGGTTCGTTTTTGAATAAGTGTTGGTGTTGCGAAAAATTGAGCTAGGGGATAAGCAAGCCACCATTCAGATAGATATTGGTGGTAACTAGGGGAAGCGGTGACGATACAACGGATTTCTCCCAACTCGCGTAGGTCTTGTTGTAATTGTGGGGTTAATTCTATTGGGTCGTGTATGAGAAGTGACCCGTCTGCTAATTTTATGACGACCATGCGGTGAGCATGAGAGAGCCCCCACTTCTGGTATACAGCGTCCTTATACCAAAGTCGATTTTCCTGCCATACTATTAGCGTCATCTGAATTCCTTGGTTCTTAGCATAAAATAAAACCGACCACAGAGGTCGGTTTAGATGTATGAATTAGTTTTCTCGGAAACGAACTTCTCTAAACAGTTTCAGTATACTTGGATATTGTACTAATAGCCCATGAGACTGAGTAAATTTTCTGCCGTTTCCATCGCTTCTTTTCGGTTTGCAATATTGAGTTTTTGATACAAGTTCCTGATATGAGTCTTAATCGTGGTGCCTGCAACATCCAGCTCCTGTGCTATTTGCTCATTGCTGAATCCGGAATATATCAGTCCAAGCACCTGCCATTCTCTTTGGGTGAGTGGGCTTGTTCGCACTAACTCTGGAATATTTGGATGATTAACCAACTTATCGACAAACTCTTCATCGAAATGGACAGAACGACTTCGCTGCTTGCTGGAAATATCTTTCACAAGTTGCTGCGCCCGATGTTTTTCTAAGTCGCCTAATGCTGTATTACTGCTGACTTTTTGCAATAAATGACCAATAGTGTTGCCATCAACCAGAAAGTTCCCAATCATGCCTGTCTGGTTGGTCATCAAAAGAGCTTGTTTAAGCTTTTCTGTGGCTTGTTCTTCATTTTCCTGTTTGACCAACAATGTCGCCTGAATAACCAAATTTCTATTGATGTCTGTTACTAACCCCGCAGCCTCGGCTTCACTTTGTAAAAAGTTTATGCTTTGCTCTGCTTCTTCATATTGGCCGATATAGGTTTGTGCTCGGGCAATGTTACGCCATTGAAGCTGATAGAAGTGGTTTTTGGCTTCTGATGGATGTACTGCTTGCTCTAACCACTGCTTGATTGATTCTGCGTCTCCTTTTGCCTGCCAAAACAGTATCAGAGAAAGTGATGCATTGGCTTTCCAGTCTAGGTGGTAACTGGACTGCTGTAACAAATGCTGAATCTGTTCTATAAATTTAGCCGCTTTATCTAACTCTCCTCGCCCAATGGCAATACGCGCCAGCATTGAGTAGCCAGGTAAGTGCTTGCTAGGGTCGTGTTTTCCAAGTACATCAATGCCTTTATAAGCCAATTCTTCTGCTTCATCGAGACGATTCCAGCACCAAAGAACGTTAGTGCGCATGCGTAGCAAAAACTCGTGTAGTGGGACCTGCTGCAGGTTCTGTTCTTCTATGAGTTTAAAGGCGTTATCTTGCAACTCATATGCGGCTTGAACAAAGCCTTGAGCGATAAGTATCTCACTCTGTTGCAATATTGCCCATAAAGCCTGGTGGTATAGCTGGTGTTGCCTAGCCAGTTTTTCTGTCTGCTGCATTAAGGAAAGTGCCCGGTCTAGTTTACCACTTACGTGATTTACTTCTCCGACGATAGACGTTGCGACAATACGGCTCATGTAAATAGTGGTATCTAGTTGACTGAGGGCAAGTTCGGCTAATTTTAATGCTTCTTCAGGATCATTTCTATTTATCGCCACCTGTGCACGCAAAGCATTAACCTGGCCTTTATCGCTTGTCGTTAACTCGATATTTCTTTCTGCCATTTTCTTTTCAGACTTGGCCAGCATCCCTTCTACTGCATCGAATCTGTGTTGGCTTTGGGATAACCATGCCTGCAATAAAGGCAACTTCATATCTGAATATAACTGATCGTTATCAAGCTGATTCATGGCGTTTTCCATGCTGGATAGCTCACCGTGGTTGAACATTTTCCAGCCGTGATCGATCAGAATCTTGGCGATCAATTTACCATCTTTGGATTTCTGCGCATGAAATAAAGCCTGATGCGCTATCCCCATTTTTAACCAAGCATTTGCAGCGCTGCGTTGAAGAATATTCTCTTCTTGTGGGATACGTGCTTTTCTTTCATGGGTGAGGAATTCGCCAAAAAGGTGGTGGAATCGATACCAGTTTTGCTCACCTTCCAGACGATAAATGAATAAGCCAAATCGATTTAAGGACTCGATCATACTCAGAGCGTCATCACGATCGGTCAGTTGGCTGACTAACTTATCGTTGAATGTCTCTAAAACGGAACATTGCATTAAAAAATGTCGGGTTTCCGAATCTAAGAGATCAAAAACCTCTTCAACCAAGTAGTCCCATAGATGTGCGTTATCAAAATGAGATACTGACTCTGCTGATTGTGCCAGCGTTCGTTTTTGGTGCTGAGCTTGTAAAGCTATAAGCTGTAAAGCGGATGGCCAGCCCTCGACGTAGGTTCGTAGGTTGTTGGCTGTGGTGTCGTCAATGCCTTCAGAAACTCTCTGGTTGAAGAATCGGGTGGTTTCTTCAGTATCAAAAGCTAGCATTTCATTGCCGATCTCAATCATAAGATCCCGAACCCTGAGGTTTGCCGTGCCCAGTGTTGGTGTCGAACGACTGGTTACCACCAAAGTCATATTGTCTGGCATATGCTTTAAGAAGAAGCGCATCGCTTCATGAATTTCATCATCATGAATGAGGTGGTAGTCATCCAAAACAACATAAAACTCGTTGAAATAATGGGCCAATTCTGAAAACAGTTCGCTAAATAGTGAGTGTAATGAAGAGAACTGGCGTCTTTCAGCGATGCTTTGTGCATTTGGGCATTGATCACCAGTGGCACGGTTTATCGCTTGAATGAAATAGTTTACAAAACGGAATGAATCGTTGTCACTGTCATCAAGGCTATACCAACCAACCGAATTCTTATCTGATAACCATTGTGCTGCCATTGTTGTTTTTCCGTAGCCCGCTGGTGAGCGGAATAACACAAGTTTATAACAAGGAGCTTGCTGTAAGAGATCCAATACTCGTGGTCTTACAATTGCGTTGTGTAATCGACCGGGCCGAGTCAGTTTTGAAGGTATCCACATAGTTTCGTTTTGCTGCCTGATTAATAGCTATATAAGCATACCCAAATAGATCGGGATCATTTGAGTATATGAATTACGGTTATCCTACGTTAAGCGCATAACTGCAAAATATGATCTAGCTCTGATATGTATAAATTCAGTTACCATAATCACCCTCTACGCCTCAAAAGTGAGATGAGTATCACGATTAAGTTCTGATAATTGTAGAAACTAGATGCATGTGTGTACATATGTACAATGATGAAACATTATTCAACTAGTATTAATTCTATGAGCAAAACTGTACTTTTTATGCCATTTTTTATTTTCTTTAAAAATAATTTGTCATGGCTTTTAGTTGGATAACCAAGTGTTCATGAGATCTAAATCACTTAATTAAGGCTCAAAAAAAGTGTTTGTGTGATTTAGATCGATATGCGTATGGAAGAGGAGCTTCTACGCCCTAGTTCCTCCTCCTCCTACGTCACTTAATCAGGAGGATGTTCTGTTGACACTATGGATGCAGGATATGCCGTAGATAAATCGAAACAATTATGAGATTTCACTATGAAAGCTACTCAGCAAAAAAAGTTTGATAAAGCCCAGTTCCAAGCCGATGTAAAAATGCATCTAAGTGCAACGTATGCAACAACAGTCGAAAATGCAGATGCTCGTACGTGGTATTTAGCCATGGGACGTGCTTTAGCAGAAATGACAACGTTCGATCTGCTTGAAACAGAAAGTGATAAAGCAATCAAGAACGCGAAAAGTGTTAACTACCTTTCTTTAGAATTCCTTATCGGTCGCTTAACAGGTAATAACCTAATTAGCATGGGACTTTACTCTCAAATCGATGGTGCGATGAAAGAACTTGGTCAGAGCCTGACGGACCTTCTGGAAGAAGAGCGTGATCCATCGTTAGGTAATGGCGGCCTTGGTCGTTTAGCAGCATGTTTTATGGATTCATGTGCTGCGCAGGAGTTCCCAACAGTCGGTTATGGTTTGCACTATGAGTATGGCTTGTTCAAACAATCTTTTGATGAGTGCCATCAGAAAGAAGCGCCAGATGCATGGCGAGGTGTTGAAGGTTACCCTTGGGAAGTTGCTCGTCCTAATTTAGCTCAGGAAATTGGTTTTTATGGCCATGTAGAAGTGGTAAATGAGAACGGTAAAGAAAAGCGTCGCTGGGTTCCGGGAATGCAGGTAAAAGCCATGCCTTGGGATCTACCAATTGTAGGTTATGAAAGCGATACGGTTTATCCTCTGCGTTTATGGGAATGTCAGGCGATTGCCCCGTTTTCTCTGGAAAGTTTTAATAACGGCGACTACTTTGAAGCGCAGCATTCATTAATTGATGCTGGTAACATCACTAAAGTACTGTACCCGAATGATAACCACGAAAAAGGTAAAACACTTCGTTTAATGCAGCAGTACTTCCACAGTGCCGCTTCGATAGCTGATATCCTACGTCGTCATGATGAAGCGGGTCATAAGATAGAAGATCTACCTAGCTACGAGACTATTCAGTTAAACGATACACACCCTACTATTGCTATCCCAGAACTAATGCGCATATTAGTCGATGAGCGTGATATGAGTTGGGATGCGGCGTGGGCTATATGTTCTAAAACATTCGCTTATACTAACCATACCTTGCTTCCAGAAGCACTGGAAACGTGGAGTGAGTCTTTGATCCAACGTTTACTGCCACGTCATATGGAAATTATTTACCATATTAACCACTTGTTCATGCAAGAGGTTAGAGCTAAGTGGCCTGGTGATGTAGACAAGCAACGCAAGCTTTCAATTATTCAGGAAGGCTTCCACCGCATGGTGCGTATGGCTAACCTTTGCGTTGTTGGTTCTTATGCTGTTAATGGCGTTGCGGCGCTTCACTCTGAGTTGGTAAAAAGAGATCTTTTCCCAGAGTTCGACGAACTGTACCCAACACGTCTGCACAATGTAACAAACGGTGTTACTCCGCGTCGTTGGTTGAAATTCTGTAATCCAGAATTATCAGCATTGATCAGCGATAAGATCGGTGACAAATGGCCTGCAGATCTTGACCAACTGACTAAAATTGCTGACTTTGCCAACGATAAAGTGTTCCAAGCTGACTTTATGGCGGTTAAAAAATCCAATAAAGAACGTCTGGCAAATTGGGTGCAAGAGAACATGGGTATTGAGCTAAATACCGATGCGATCTTTGACGTGCAGATTAAGCGTCTGCATGAGTATAAACGTCAGCATCTTAACCTGCTGCATATTTTATCTTTGTACCATCGCCTATTGAACGATCCGACATTTGATATGGCGCCTCGCGTAGTATTCTTTGCGGCCAAAGCGGCACCGGGTTACCACTTAGCGAAAGAGATCATCTATGCAACGAATAAAGTAGCAGAGAAAATCAATAACGATAAGCGTGTGAACCACAAACTGAAAGTGGTGTTTATCCCTGATTACCGTGTCAGTATGGCTGAAATCATCATCCCTGCTGCGGATGTCTCTGAGCAAATCTCTACTGCAGGTAAAGAGGCATCAGGTACTGGTAACATGAAGATGGCGCTTAACGGTGCATTGACCATCGGTACGATGGATGGTGCAAACGTTGAGATTCGTGAAGAAGTTGGCGATGAAAACATCTATATCTTCGGCCTTGAAGTGGATGGTGTAGAAGCTCTGCGCGCAAGTGGTTACAACCCATTTGATTACTACAATGCGGATCACCTTCTGAAAGCATCAATGGATCTATTACTGGGTGAAGAGTTTACACCTGGAGAGCCAGGAAAACTGCGTGCTACTTTTGATAGCTTGCTGGATGGTGGTGACCCTTATCTATGTCTTGCTGATTTCGCTTCTTATGTTAAAGCTCATGAAGCGATGGATGCACAGTATCGAGATCAAGCCGGTTGGGCTAAGAAAGCGATTCTGAACACAGCGCTGGTAGGTAAATTCAGTTCTGACCGTTCAATTCGTGATTATGTGAACAATATTTGGAAACTCGAAGCCGTTAAACGCTAAGAGTGGAATGAGCCGGGATGAGCATTCTCCCGGCTTAGTATCTATTTAAGATTTTGCCGGTCAAAGTTAAAACAACAACTTGTTCAGGCCGGTATTACTTAATCCAATAGCTGTTTCGCTAATGAAATAGATGAGACGGTTACTGGATTTGGTATTGAGATGAACACCCTACTTAGCAGAAGGTGTAAACGACACTTTCGGAGATAATAATGAAACAACGATCAGCATTAAAACAAGTTTCTGATATGGCTAACATTGCTGACAGCTATATCAGTGCATGGGGCGATGACGCTAGTGTTGAGGACGAGACGATCCGCCGTTTATTGGCGTCTCTTGGCTATGACACCTCTAGCGATGAAAACTTGCTTAAATCTGCCGAGAAAAAGCATAAAAAAGATGTTTTGGGACCTGTACAGGTTGTCCGAGACACTGATCAACCTATTGAAGTTGAACTAAATCTTGGCGTCAGTGCAAGAGAAAGTGAGTTCAGTTGGAAACTGGAAACAGAGCAAGGTGAAACGCTAGAAGGTTACCTTCAATCTCAGATTGTCAGAGATGAAAGAGCTGAAAATGGGCCGCTAGTGTTTCAGTTGCCTAACCTTCCTTGGGGTTACCATAAACTCATTGTGAACCGTAAGCGTCGTAAAACACCTTATGAAATGACACTGATTGTTACTCCTAGTTCTTGTTACAAGCAAGACGAATTGAATTCAGGCAAGAAGCTTTGGGGTCCAAGTGTTCAGCTATATACACTACGAACTCAGCACAACTGGGGTATTGGTGATTTTGGTGACCTGAAACAATTGGTTGCCGAAATTGCTTCTCGAGGTGGTGATTTTGTAGGTTTGAATCCAATACACTCTTTATTCCCTGCAAACCCGGAAGGTGCAAGTCCATATAGCCCTTCTTCTCGACGCTGGTTGAATATTCTATACATTGATGTGAGCTCAGTGCCTGAGTTTGTATTGAGCGTAGAAGCACAACAAAAAGTGGGTAGCAGTGAGTTCCAACAACGTTTGAACAAAGTAAGAGAAGAGCATTGGGTAAACTATACCGAAGTTTCCTCTCTGAAGATGAGTGTACTGCCTTTATTGTTTGATGAGTTTAAGTCCCGCCATCTTGATAAGATGACTGATAGGGCGAAAGCGTTTCTTGATTTTGTTGAAAACGGTGGCGATAGCTTATTGCATCAGGCGGCTTTTGATGCCCTTCATGCCACATTACATAATGAAGATTCTTCGGTTTGGGGATGGCCTGTATTCCCAGAAAAGTACCGCCATTTCAACAATACAGCGGTTAAGACTTTTATTGAAGAAAACCAAGATATAGTTCAGTTATATCTGTACCTTCAGTGGATTGCTGACGGACAGATTAATGAAGCTCAGGCACTCGCTGAAGAAAAGGGCATGGCTGTTGGTTTATACCGCGATCTGGCTGTAGGGGTTGCAGACTCAGGTTCAGAAACTTGGGCAGATGAAGGTATTTTAGTTCAGGATGCGAGTATTGGTGCTCCACCAGATATACTTGGGCCTTTAGGGCAGAACTGGGGTTTGCCACCGCTAAACCCGCAAGCTCTGCAAGCAACTGGTTATGATGCTTATATTAAGCTGTTAAGAGCCAATATGAAGCACTGTGGTGCGTTGCGTATTGACCATGTATTGGGACTGCTGCGTCTGTGGTGGATTCCAAAAGGTGAAGGTGCAACTAATGGTGCTTATATTTATTATCCAGTAGAGGATATGCTGGCGATTCTTGCTCTAGAATCACATCGTTATCAATGTAGCGTTATTGGTGAAGACTTAGGCACAGTACCTGACGAAATTGTGGATATCCTGGCTGATGCGGGTGTACATTCCTATAAAGTATTCTTTTTCGAGACAGCAGAAGACGGCGGTTTTTATTCGCCAAAGCATTATGCAGAACAGTCAATGTCCGCATTATGTACTCATGATATGCCGACCCTGCGTGGGTTCTGGCATTGTGATGATCTGAAAACGGGTAAAGACCTAGGGTTGTATCCTGATGAAGAGCAGTTACAAACCTTGTTTAATGATCGATTGAAGAGCAAACAAGAGATATTGAACAGCGTTGCATGGCATGGGTACTTACCAGACAGTATTGGCCGTGATGCTACTGTGGTACCAATGGATAAACACCTTAGTGAGGCGTTTCAGTTGCATCTAGCCTCTGGTTCTTCTGCCCTTCTGAGTGTGCAGTTGGAGGACTGGCTGGAGATGGATAACCCGGTCAATATCCCAGGCACGGTTGATGAGTATCCGAACTGGCGCAGAAAGCTAAACTTGAACCTCGACGACATCTTTTCTCGCGAAGAAGTCAACCATATTGCAAAACGCTTAACTGAAGTACGGGCTAAAGCTGGAAAATAATGCTAATTCAAAGTGATTTAATTGTAGTACGTTTTTTTACAACACATATTGAATCACTTTCTGATTCGAACATCAGTGAATGACTAACGTTAAAAATACCCGCCAGAGCGGGTATTTTTTTTGATTACATATTGCGTGAGTATCCTATCAGGTTAATATGAGATAAGTTTTAGAAATCTTAACACTCCAAATATGCTAACCAATTGAAATACTGCACAACGGATGTGTAAATATAATTTAATATGTTTTGGGAGACGCCAGTTGAAAAAAGATACGTTGTTGGAAGAGGTGAAGGCTTTTGATCAGTTAGATGAAGCGGCTTGCGCTGACCCGTTTTCACTTCTTGGGCCTTATCACAGGGCTGAAGGAGTATCACTAAGAGTTTGGATTCCAGGGGCAACTGGAGTAGAACTGATTATTGGAGATGAACCCAGAATTGCGCTGGAAAAATCTGCCGGTAATCAAAGTTGTTTTATTCTGAATCAGGATAGAGACTTAACTTATACACACTACAAGCTTGCCGTTGATTGGGACGGAACAGAGCAGATTATAGATGACCCATACCAGTATCATTCTCTATATCGGGAATTTGAAGAACTGCATACACCAGTGCAAATGTATCACCACATGGGGGCGCAATTTGTCTCTATGGAGCGCGATGGAAATCAAGTTTCAGGCACACGTTTCTTGGTTTATGCTCCGCATGCTTCCGCGGTGAGTCTTATTGGTGATTTCAATTACTGGGATGGCCGTCGTACTCCGATGCAGCGTTTAGATTACGGTATTTGGGGTTTATTTGTTCCAGATCTGCCAGAAGGCTCTCAGTACAAATACGAGATAAAAGGACCAGCAGGGCAAACATTGCCGCACAAAGCAGATCCATGGGGCTTCTCTGCGGAACAACACCCTTCTTTTGCTTCTGTTACCTATAATCATGACCGTTATGATTGGAAAGACTCGGCCTGGAAAGACAGAGCTGTTACAACCAAAACTAAAGAAGCGTTATCTTTTTATGAACTTCATGCAGGTTCATGGAAGCGTAATAAAGATGGTAACTTCTTAACTTATCGTGAGTTGGCTGATGAACTGGTGCCATACTTAGTTGATCTTGGTTATACGCATGTCGAATTAATGCCTATTTCCGAATATCCATTTTATGGCTCTTGGGGTTATCAACCCGTTGGCTTGTTTGCTCCGACTAGCCGTTTTGGTTCGCCAGATGAATTTAAATACTTTATTGATACCTGTCATCAGGCTGGAATCGGTGTGGTTCTGGATTGGGTGCCCGCACATTTCCCATCAGATGATCATGGTTTGGCGAACTTCGATGGAACGCCACTATTCCATGATCCCGACCCCCGTCGTGGTTGGCATCAGGACTGGAACTCCTTTATTTATGACCTAGGTAAAGAGCATGTACGTCGCTTCTTGGTTGCCAATGCCCTTTACTGGTTTGAACAATTCCATATTGATGGTATTCGTGTTGATGCTGTGGCTTCTATGCTTTATCTGGACTACTCACGTAGTCATGATCAGTGGATCCCTAATAGCGATGGTGGAAATGAAAACTACGATGCTATCGCTATGTTTAAGTGGGTGAATGAGGAAGTATATAAACACTTCCCTAATGCCATGACGATTGCAGAAGAGTCAACAGCGTTCCCTGGTGTATCTGCTCCAACCTTTATGGGCGGGCTTGGTTTTGGCTTTAAGTGGAATATGGGGTGGATGCACGATAGTCTCTCTTATGTTCAGGAAGATCCGGTACATCGCAAGTATCATCACAATACGATAACCTTCCCGCTGATTTATGCTCATAGTGAAAATTACGTTTTATCTCTGTCGCACGATGAAGTGGTTTACGGTAAGCGTTCTATTCACAATAAGATGCCAGGTGATGAATGGCAGCAAACGGCAAACTTGAGAGCCTATTTAGGTTACATGTATGGTCAGCCGGGTAAGAAACTGAACTTTATGGGTACTGAATTTGGTCAGACCGCTGAGTGGAACCACGATGACCAATTACAATGGTTTTTACTGGCTTATGAGCGTCATCAGGGTATCTATGCCTTAACGCGTGACCTGAATATGTTATATAAGAATGAATTAGCGATGCATGAGCTAGATTGCGATCCCAAAGGGTTCGAATGGCGACTGCAGGATGCGGATGATTCGAGTATTTTGGCCCATGAGCGTATAAGTGAATCCGGAGAGCGAATTTTGGTGGTCACCAACTTTACGCCGGTACCGCATGATGCATATAGACTTGGCGTTCCGTTCAAAGGTAAATACGATTTATTGCTTAATAGTGATGATACCAAATATCAAGGAAGTGGCTTTGAAGTGGTTAAATCGCTCAATACAGATGATATCTCTAGTGAGAACTTAGCGCAGTCATTACAGTTGAGACTGCCACCATTAGCGACGGTATTTTATAAACTCACATAATTTTTTTTGAGTGGTTTGAATTACCTCAAGCGAAGGTTATTTATTCTTTGATAAATGGATGCGTCTTTTCCTGATATAGGGGAAGGCGCATTTTTAGTTTTTGAAAGGTGTTGAAAACATTAGTCTCTGCAACTTGATTTGCCAACCAGTCGGGTAATAATCCTCCGGGATTGGCATAAACTGAGTAGGCAATATAAGTGCGGCCGTCTTTGAGTTTCTGTAAATACCAATCCGCTCTTACCTCTCTTATGCGGATATAACCTTCCTGCTGGTCAATATAATCAGAACGATCTTTTATTTCCAAAGCTAGAACGCCTTTTTCGGGCTGTGAGTACCGAGAGTAGATAACCATATCCCTGTTCGATGCTGGCCATGGCGCTTGAAACTGGGTAAGCACAATATTCTCAGTGTTAGAAATCGTTTTAAGTATGGTGACTTTCTCTGCATGACTAAGCCATGCATGGATATTGTTGGTGTCTTCTAGTAGATAATAGAAGCCAGAAAAAGTGGTCTGAGTAATGGTTTGAGCGCGCAACTCTATTAAGCCACTTTCATGTGTTAATTGATGAATGATAATGCCATCTTCAGAACGGATAAGCTGCCATAACTTTACGTCACCTTCAGCTTGTGTCGCTGAGGCTATGGGAGCAATGACACTGAAAATCATGACGATGAACGTGAACAGATTTCGAATAACGGGCTCGATAGAAAAAAGTGGCTTGATAGTTAAAAAGTAGAACAATCACTGCCAAATAGCGATTAGAAAAGGGTTACATCAATGAAAATGACGACAGTACAAAAATGCCAAGAGTACAAGTGAGCAGAGACACTACGGTTGTTAATGCGATGATATTAGCGGCTAATGCAGCATTACCCCCCATTGAACGAACCATCACATAACTTGCGGCGGCTGTGGGAGCTGCGCTCATAAAAAAAATAATTCCTATCTCTAATCCTTTAAAACCGAATAATAAAGCCCCTCCGGTGATCAGCAAGGGTGCTAATAACAACTTATTTACGGTAGTGAACCATGTAGAGTACTTTTCACCTTTAAGAGCTTTAATATTTAGTGACCCACCAGTGCAAAGCAAAGCCAGAGGTAATGTCATATTGGCAAAATATTGCCCTGCATTTAGCACCATCTCAGGCACTGGTATGGCTAGGAAGTAAAAGCCTAAGCCTATTAAAATTGAAATGATCAGCGGATTTTTGGTGATGGTTTTTACAATGATAGTGACGGTTTTTAGGACGGATTTCTGTTCACCATGACTTTTGGGACTCAATGCTATGATAGCTAATATATTATAAAGAATGGTCATTGGAGCTACATAGACAGCGGCTAACGCGATACCTGCATCACCGTAGGCATTGGCAACATAAGCCAGTCCGATAATAGCGGTATTTGCCCGGTAGCTGCCCTGTAAAATAACGCCTCTATCCTGAGAATGATTAAACAGTTTTCGACTAAGCAAAGAGATAAAAATAAAGAAAATCAGATTTGCTGTTATTCCAAATACAACTAAGGGTGTACTGCTGGAAAAATCATGTTCAGAACGAACAATGCTGAGAAAAAGTAATGCTGGCAGTGTGACCTGAAAAACCAGCTTTGAAGCAATATCAATAAACTCATCATTAATTAACGCAATGCGTTTGAGAAACACCCCTAGCATTAACATCAGGCAGATAGGGCCAGTGATGGCTGCGGAAAACTGCAACTGTGTTAAAAATTCGGCCATCATTATCTCGTGTCTAAATGTTAACAGACATTGTTACATAGATTTGTTCAACACGTTAACGAGAATATTATCTTCAAGTCCCTTTTTTTCCGTTATGCACTTTGTTGTCTCTTGTGTAGAAAGTTGCCATACAAGAATGTAGATAATTTGTTATAGTTTCGCAGCAAAAATAATAATAAAGGACATAATCGTGAGTGAGAAAATTTATTTTAATACGTCAGGCAAATTTAGTATCAAGCGAAAACTGGTCAATATCACCACTCGTTTGCATCACACTGTTGCTCCTAAGCATGCTAAGCAATTTGCGAAAAATTTATTCTTAACACCCGTTCGAAGTAAGCCAATAAATGAAGAGCCTAGCGGTTTGAGTAAGGGAGAGATTGCGACTTCGGAAGGCATGATTAAAACCTATCGCTTAGGTCAGGGACCGGTTTGGGTGTTGACTCATGGTTGGTCAGGTACAGCAAGCCAGTTCTACCCATTAATGCAACATATCGCTTCACGTGGCTTTACAGCATTAGCTTATGATCAGCCAGGGCATGGCCTTAGTGGTGGAGCCTATGGTCATATTCCAGGCTTCGTGGTTTGTTTGGAAGCGGTGTTAGATAACACTAACGATGTTGCCGGACTGGTAGGTCATAGTATGGGAACGGCATCGGCACTCGAGTGTCGGCATGCTAAGATCGCAGATTGCCCTCTGCTGCTTATTGCTCCGGTACTCGATTATCTAGACAATTTGTTTGGCAGTGTGAGTCGCTCGGGATATTCCATGAAGCTTTTTGAAGCAATCGTTGAAGACCTCCAAGAGCAATATCACTACCCAATTAATATTGTTGACCCTTATGCACATCTAATGAATCGCTCAAATAATACCTATATAGTCCATGATGAGAAGGACAAATTCACTAAGTATTCGGTATCGGTAAAAGCGGCGGAACAAGGCGAACGGGTCACCTTAGTCACAACCCAAGGACAGGGCCATGGAAGGGTGATGAAGTCTCCACAGGTCATGGAGTGTTTTGATAAATTGATTGGATTAGCAGCTAAGTAGGAAAAGCATGATTGAATTTGGTACCCCAGAATATAAAAAAATTAGCTTTATTATGGCGCTGGGGTCGTTCCTTATTTTCTGCAACCTTTATCTGTTTCAGCCGATCCTTCCACAGCTTTCTCAACAACTAGACGTGAGTGCGACCAAAGTTAACTGGATATTTGCGTCAACCACTTTAATGCTTTCTCTTTTTCTAGTGCCCTGGGCCTTGGTATCCGAGTCTTTTGGCAGAAAAAGAGTGATGCTGATCGGCTTATTTGTTCCTCCAATCATTAACCTTATTATGATGTTGGATACCGGCTTTTATAGCATGGTGATTGCTCGAGCCTTCATGGGTATTGCCTTAGCGGCTTTTGCATCAGTCGCTGTTGCCTATATGGCGGAGGAAATGACCTCTGCGGCACTGACCCAAGCGGTAGGCGGTTATATAGCGGCAAACTCACTGGGTGGGATCACAGGCCGCATTGTTGGTGGTGTATTAACGGACTTGTTTAGCTGGCAGGTTGCGGCATTGATTATTGCCATAGCGACGTTGTTCGGGGCGTTTGCCGTGTTAAAAATACTGCCTCAACAGAAACACTTTAAGCCTCAGCGCGGTGTCTTCTTCCACCATAATCGGCAGTTGATCCAGCATTTAAGAAATCGGAAAGTGTGGTTCGCTATGTTGATTGGTGGATTTAACTTTGCCCTGTTTGTTAACCTGTTTTCTGTGATTGGGTTCCGGTTAGCGGGTGAGCCTTATTATTTACCCTCTAGCCTGACATCACTGACATTTTTGTGTTATTTGTCCGGTACATTAAGCTCACGCTATAGTGGTAAATGGGCAATTAAAAAAAATCCGGTATCAGGAATGGTCTTAGGTACTGCGATAACTATGATAGGAATGTATCTAGCCTATTTCGAATCAATCCCAATGATGTTGATTGGGCTATTATTTATCAGTACAGGCGCGTTTTTTACTCATGCGCTGGCTTATGGTTGGGTTAGCCAAAAGGCGATAACCGCAAAAGCCACAGCAACAGCTCTCTATCTGGTACATTATTATGTTGGCGGCAGCTTGGGTGGTTTTTTCCTTATCTACTGTTGGCAAAATGGGGCTTGGCCTTTGGTTATGGCTGGTGGTTCATTGCTGTGCATAGCAATTTTTTTACTGAGTTTCTATTTGAAGAGAGTAGAGAGTTAGTGCTTACTTAAGGGTTAAGATTTTGAAAGACGAAGTAATCATTCAACAAGTGCAACATTGGTTAGAGCAAGTTGTTATTGGATTGAACCTATGTCCTTTTGCAGCGAAGCCAAATCGTAATAATCAGATTAAAATTCAAGTCTCCCACGCACAAACCGAAGAACGCTTAATTGAAGATGTTCTCAAAGAGCTAGTGAAATTAGACTCGACTCAAGCAAGCGAGTTAGAGACGACTCTCGTGGTTATTCCTGATCTTTTACAAGATTTTTTCGATTACAATATGTTTCAAGATTGGGTAGATGCCCTTATCAAGCAACAGGGCTGGGAAGGAATATATCAGGTGGCTACGTTCCATCCTGACTACTGTTTCGGCGGTGCATTACCGGATGATGATGAGAATTTGACTAATCGTTCTCCATTCCCAATTCTGCATTTGATCCGTGAAGAGAGCATGGAACGAGTATTGAAGCACTATCCAGACCCTGAGTTAATTCCTGAGACTAATATTGCCAGAGTGGAATCTTTAACCCCTGAAGAAAAAAGAAAATTATTCCCTTATTTATTCATATGACGTGTTGGAAAGAAAATGACAAAGATATCATTACCATTTAAAGGACTATTGTTTGACTTAGATGGTACGCTCGTTGATTCACTGGCCGCGGTCGATAGATGCTGGAAGGCGTGGGCAAACAAAATGGGATTAGACCAAGAATATGTGATGTCTATTATTCATGGACGCCCAGCCAGAGAGTCACAGGCAGAATTACTTCCCCATTTATCTGATCAGGAATTAGATGACGAAATTCGATGGCTGGAAAACGCGGAAGCGACGGATATGGAAGGAGTGGTAGCCAGAGAAGGTACTATTGAACTTCTGACTCGATTAGATGAAATGGGCGTTCCATGGGCTATTGTGACGTCAGGAACATATCCGGTCGCTAACGCTAGAATCAACGCTGCCGGGTTACCCCAGCCAAGATCTCTGGTGACTGCAGATAGGGTAACTAAAGGTAAGCCAGATCCTGAACCTTTTGAGTTGGGAGCCAAAGAGCTGGGACTGACAGCTAACGAGTGTATTGTATTTGAAGATGCTCCAGCTGGTGTTGCAGCAGGACGTTCTGCTGGAAGTGAGGTTGTTGCTATTTTAAGTCACAACGCCAAGGCCGAGTTAGATAAAGCGCGCCTTCATATCGATAATCTATCCTTACTGGCAGTAATCACGAAAGAAAACCACTGGGTCTTGTCTCTCAGCAATTAAATCGAGAGCGGTGACTTGATTACGTTCTTTGAAAATAGTCTGCTGCCATAGCCAAAAAACCTTGCCAATATCAGCAAGGTTTTTATTTGCTAGCCTGTAGCCTAAATAACTCACCTCAGACTCATGCATTAAATAGGTTTTCGAGGCATATTGAACGATAAAAAACGCAAATATTAATTTATTAGAATTAACTAATGCCCCTTAATAAGTTACATTATTGTTAATAAAATATATTCTTATAAATGAGACGTGATGCTAACTGTTTGATAGTTATGGTTATTACTGGGCTTTTTAACCAGTAATCATTCACTTGACTAATAATTAAATTGACATGTATTTAAACTATTTTTATTTTTTCGCTGAAAGTTGTCTATATAAAATATAAGAATATTAATTATGAGTTCTCGCAAAAAAATATATGATACCGTGACTATTATCACAGAAAATAGTCTTCAGTCATCATTATTAAAAGATTCATTGGAAAAGTCTCTTAATATAAATATTGATATAATTGCCATTAATAACCTGTCAATTCCTACATTTTCTCGTGGAAGGGTTGTCGGTGAAGTTGTTATTATTGATGTAAGTGTTTTTAATGAAGAAAAAAACAGTATTTATGCATTGTGTCGACACCAGTTTTTTCCAAAAAGTATAGAGGTACTTATCAATTGTGATAAAAGCTGTAAATATACTGATTTAAAACATTGGTCTGATCTTGTCGGTGTTTTTTATCATAGTGATGACATATCGAGGCTTTCTCAAGGCATAGGAAAAATACTATGTGGTGAAATGTGGTTTAGCCGAAAACTGGCACAAGAGTATATACAATATTTCCGTGGTAAGAATAAGATAAAGACAAGCGGTGCGTACTGCCAGTTAACAAAAAGAGAGCAACAAATTATTAAATTGTTAGGTAATGGTGACTCCAATGTAGAGATTGCAGATAAACTTTTTGTCAGTGAGAATACAGTCAAAACACACTTACATAATGTATTCAGAAAAATAAATGCGAAAAATAGATTGCAAGCATTAATTTGGGCAAAAGAGAATATCGGTATAGAAGAGTTTAACTAGAATGTGAATAGTGATTAAAAAGAGATTCTGTTGAATCTCTTTTTTTGTGTAATCAGAATTACAATATCTGATGTACCTCAGAGGCATAACGTTTAATAATAGGATTGTCCAGTTCTTGTGGATTAGAAGGCTGCCACATACCGCGCTCGATCCCTTCAATGACCAGGTGAATTACTGCAGCATCTATCGCTGACATAACAGCAATATTGACGGGTTCATTGTTGGTGTATCCCATTTCAACCTCAAGCAAATCTTTATAATCAACATATCGAAATGCGCCGGCAGTTAATTCATGAGAGTAAATAGTTTTACTGGTCGTCACACTAAGTAGAATTTGCCCACTTCGCACATCGACAACCCGTAGGTTAACCGTGACCATATCAGTTCGGTATTTTCCTGAGCCGCCAATTCCTAAGTACCTTGCTCCTGCGCCACCCGTTTTAATATTGGAATCGTAAGCGACAATACCTCCTTCAACAACAATGTTGGCAGAGCTTAAAGAAGGTAACTCTTTACCGTGATTTGATAGGCTTTGTTCTTTTTTTTGTGCAGCACGAATGATTTTTCGCTCAGTAAGTAGATTTTGCAGGCCTTCCCGTTCTAAGGGAATAAACCATTTTGAATCTAATAGGGAAGTCGTCAATAATGCGGTGCCTCCCTGAGGAACAGCCGTTGAAAAGTTACTGTTTGGCGAGGGTTTATACTGACCGGTTTGATCTCTAAAATCGTAAACAGAGACTAATATTTTACCCTTAGGTAATGGTAATGAAACCAAGTCACTGTATGTGCTTCCCCGGGGCATCAGTTTTGGTGCTTCTTGCGCTTGAGGAATACCTATATAATTTGAACACCCAGTCAACACTGCCACGATAAGGGTTAGAATAAGCCTTTTCATTATGATAAAAGTCTCTTTGATATTAATTGGAAGGGTTGAGTCCGCTGACGGAAATGGAAGTAGATTCACCGGTTTCCTTATCCTGGATATTGATGACCAATCCACCAGAACCGTCATCTTGCACGTTCAGAAGAAAATCTTGAGTGTCCAATATTCCAGACGTATTGCCAGTACCAATATCGGATAATAATTGGCTAATTAGGCGTGATTCTAAACTGGAAGCTAATCGGTCTAGTGCGGACTGTTCTTCTAAACCTGAATCACTCTGGGGAGCCTTATAGGTGTTAATTGCGTTGGCAACACCCATTAAGTGAGAGCTGTTATTTGGATGCCCCCCAAAACTAGGATTGACCGGAGTGTAGATGAGCTCTGATGCATTGAGCATTGTAGAGCTCCAAAGCAATAAGCAGGCTATGGTTTTATTATTCATGCTTTCCTCAGCTAAAATTCGTCATAATCTAAATCAAAAGTATCCATAAATAAGCGCTCAATTTGCCAGCGTGTTATGTAGCTGCTTACCGCAATAATGGCTTCGTCAGCTTTTTCTTGTGCTTGTCTTCTTCCTGGAGATAGAGCAGTGCGGTAGATAAGTTTTCCAGAGTGGAACACACTAATAATGCTGCCGGAGAGTGCGGTTGGTCTCTCCTTAACCATTAAGTTTTCCTCTAAGTTGTCATATTTATCATTCAATTTTTGTGAGAAGAAAAAGTAAAAATCTTCTCCTAACCGGGTTATTGTTCTGTCAATGATAAGCCCCGAAACTTCATCGAAATTATTAAATGTTGGTTGTTTATTCTCTAGTGGCCCTCCGTTTTCTAAGGGGGCATTATGCTCCAGTGTTTTGGGGTTTTTATCACTACTTGCTGACATGAAACTAAAAGAAAATAGACATAAAATTAGTATGGTTTTTATTAGCATAGATTGCCGATTTATAACTATGTAATTCATGGAGTTTGATTGTTAGTTAAATACATTAACGTAGGGCATATTAAGTTTTTAAATGAATCATATCAATTTTTGGAAGTGACGTTTATCTTTCATCTTAATTTGTTTTCATATGTTAGACCGTGGTTACCTTATGAGAGTAAATAAAATTTATTAATAATGTGTCAATAAACTTTAGAACTAGATTGATGTTTATATTTTAATTTAAAATGATTAGATATAGTTTTGTGCTTCCCACGAAAGACAAAATATGACCAGATATAATCAAATGAAAGTTTATTGTTTGATTAGGTCAATATCAGAATAATATCGCCACGTTATATGAGATGTAACCATTTTTAATAAAGGAAAATAAAATGAAAGGTGATGCGGTGTTTTCTACATTAGCGAAATGGATGCTTATGTCCGCCTCATTAATCATTGCAATGTCATTTTCCGATCTCGCTACAGCAAACGAAAGAGATTATGCATCAGATTCGATGGTATTCAATGACCGTTTCAATGCTTCTGAAAGCTTCACAGATTTAGATTTGATCAGTGGTGATTTTTCTGACTATGCGGATGTTGACTTGGACAATAGCGATCTTGCTGAAATCGTCATTATACAGTCAAACAATTTAGAAATAGGTATGAATAAAGCAAAAGTGATACAGACAAACTCGTATAACAGCACGGCTTATATTAATCAACATGGATCTGATAATACGGCATTAATTGAGCAAGAGGGTAGAAATAATACTGCCTTGCTTATGCAGGATGGCCATCAACATAAAGGTCAGATCACGCAATCTGGAGATGATAACTTCGCCCTGTTATCACAAAAGATAGCACGAAGTGAAATTAACCTTGATCAGCAGGGAAACAATAATACCGCTCTGGTTGTTGACTTTGGGGGATCTGACTATGGGATTACTCAGTCTGGAAACAGCTATGTGGCCGTTGTCAGTAGTATGGATAGAAGAATCAGTATTAATCAATAACTGACACCATGACTACTAAAAATAATTAAATCAAATATCTAAGGATAAAGGACGTCTATTATGAAAAAACTAACATTAGCAATCTCAGTGGCTTTGGCTTCAAATGCAGCATTGGCTATTGATGATTTAAGCGCTTATGTCAACTCAGAATACTCGGATAATCAATCGGTTGTAATTACACACAATACTCATGCGAGTAACGTTGTGATTGACCAGGCGACGGATAATACTGCCGTAGTTGATTTGAAAAATGGTTCGTTGCAATCGGTAAAAGTTGATCAAGATGGTGCAAACAATACTGCGTTTGTGAAAGCTGACGGGGCATTCTCAGTTGGTAATACCGTGGGGATCACTCAAAAAGCAGGGTATGCAGGCTCTTTATCGGGCACTAAAAATGAAGCGAGTGTCAATTTGAGGTCTTCTAGCACGAACACGGTTGAAATTAATCAAGATTTTGCTAATAGAGCAGATGTTGACTTAATTAGCTCTGATGGTAATAAGGTAACAATAGATCAAACATGGGCAAATAAAGGTGGCCCTCTTCGTTCGAAAGCAAAAGTTGACCTGCGAAATAACTCAGATATCAATACCATTACGATTGATCAAAGCTCGTATAATCTTGCTGACGTAGCGTTGCGTACCTCCAGTTTCAATACGATTACGATTGAACAACAATTCAAAAACTCTGCTGATATAGACATGGTAGGGTCAAATGCCAATACTTTGAAAATCGCGCAGAACTCAACACCTGACTATGCTAAAGGCGATATCGCAAATAACACGGTTAAAGCCGATTTGCGGTTCTCCAGTGGTAACAATATTGATGTTAACCAGTCGAATACGCGAAATGATGTAGACTTAGATTTAGACTTTTCTAGTGTAAATGCCATCGATATTGATCAAGTCGGTGATAACTCTATGGCTAAAGTGACACTGAACGGTTCTTTCGGCAACTTTGTAAGCAACATGAATGGTACTGCGGGTATTAGTATTCAGCAAACGGGTAATGATTACGCGAACGTATCTATGACAAACTCTAGTTTCAACGCTGTATCTATTAATCAGCAATAACGGATGTTTTTAGGTCATATCTTTAAAGCGGTGCTGTGCGCCGCTTTATTCGTTTCGCAGCTAGCGTTAGCAAGTGAGGTTATCATAGAGCATAGAGGTCTTTCTATCACGTGTATTCAGCAAGGCACACAAATCAAACTGCTTTTTAGGTCAAAGGATCAAAGAGGCCAGATAAAGATTCAGTCTGATTCTGGTAATCGCTTATCTAGTACTATCAATAAAAACTCGCAACTTATCTATAGTATGAGTGCTGTGCAATTTCCCATCACTGTGTTTTACGATTTGGGAGGTTTAAAAACTGAGTTTATGATTAGCCGCGATTGTTCCCATAAATAAAAAAACCTTGCCATTTCAGCAAGGTTTTTTATTTTATCGGTGACCGGTGACCGGTGACCGGTGACCGGTGACCGGTGACCCGTTACTTAATCAAAATCTACACCATTTTCTTTATGCAGACGACGGCACGCATTACCATCACTGTGGAATAGGTGACATCGGTGAGCGGCCAAACCGATTGAGAACTTATCACCGACCTCTACCGGTAGTGTATCCGGTGCACGGTAGATAACATCAGCATCAGCACTTTCCAAATGAAGATAGATTTGTGTTTCGTTGCCTAATTTCTCAACGATTTGCACTTCACCTTCAATGGTCGCATCGGCTTGGTCTGCATTGAGCAAGTGCTCAGGGCGAATACCTAATGACATGCGCTCTCCTTTATTGACGGTAGTCCCATCAACAGGAATCCACAAGGTTTCACCATTAGATAGCTGAACTAATACTCGCTCTGCTTCAGTATCTTCAATCTGTACACTCATGAAGTTCATCTTAGGTGAGCCGATAAATCCGGCAACAAAGCGGTTCTGTGGATAGTGGTAAAGCTCAAGTGGCTTACCTACCTGTGCAACATAACCGTCATCCAGAACAACAATTTTATCAGCCATCGTCATTGCTTCCACCTGATCGTGGGTAACATAGATCATGGTGCAACCTAATTGACGCTGGAGTTTGGTGATCTCACTACGCATATTTACGCGAAGCGCGGCATCTAAGTTAGATAGAGGCTCATCAAGCAGGAATACTTTTGGCTGAGAAACTAAGGTTCGTCCAATAGCCACACGTTGACGTTGGCCGCCAGATAGTGCTTTTGGTTGACGCTCTAGCAGATGCCCTAGTTGTAAAATTTCAGCTGCACGAGAAACACGCTTATCGATTTCGCTTTTATCGGCTTTCGCAAGTTTTAAACCAAACGACATGTTGTCGTATAGGTTTAAGTGTGGGTATAAAGCATATGACTGAAAGACCATACCAACACCACGTTTTGATGGTTCTATGTCATTCATACGTTCTTCGCCAATATACAGGTCGCCGGAAGTGATGTCTTCCAGACCAGCGATACAACGTAATAACGTTGACTTGCCACAACCTGATGGACCAACAAATACAACAAATTCGCCTTCATTGATTTCTAGATCTACATTTTTGGAGATAAGTACGTCGCCATAGGCTTTAGATACATTTTTTAACGTGACGCTTGCCATGTCGCTTGTCCTCGACTAATTTTTTAAGTTTACCGCCTGACCGAACATGGATTGTATGGTAGGCCATAAAAGTAGGAAACTATTTTATGAGTAGGATACTGTTATTATGAGTAAGAAAAGTGGGTGATGTCGACGTCTATTCAGCCAACCATCACCCATTAAAGCCAATGATAAGTTAACATCCCCCTCAACCATCAGAAAACTCCCCCGTAAACAAATACTATTTGCTTCCTGATGGTTACTGCTGACTTACCCGGCATTGCAAACCAGTCTTACTGGTAAAGGTTCTTACTATCCACTCTTGGATGACTACAGTGTCGTAGAACACACGTCTAGGTACATCCTCCCAGAAAAAATAATTGCGGGGGGAGTAGCGGGGGAGTAGGCGTAGAAGGGGCTAAAAGACAAAACAAGATCTAGCTCAAACTTCTATAGACTCATATTGTGATTAGCCTCAATTTATTGGGTGTTTTTGTGATCATGATCTATACCTCGTACTGATAAGGATCACGAAAATATTTGATAATGACAGGGGCGTAGAATCTAGGATGATGATTAGACAACGGTAATTTAAGATTATAGACATCGAAATTTGGCTTATCGTCTGAATAGCCCTACATCACAATATAAAAGGATATAAACATGAAAAAAACCCTATCGACTGTTGCGGTTTGTACTTTAGCTGCACTGGGTTCATTAAGTGCAAACGCTGCTATTGAAGAAGGTCAATTGACTATCTGGATCAATGGTGACAAAGGCTATAACGGTTTAGCTGAAGTAGGCAAAAAATTTGAAGAAGACACTGGTATTAAAGTAACTGTTGCTCACCCGGATGGATTGCAAGATAAATTCCCTCAAACCGCTGCGACTGGTGATGGTCCGGATATCGTATTTTGGGCTCACGACCGTTTCGGCGGTTATGCGGAAGCAGGTCTATTAGCAGAAGTTAAGCCATCTAATGAAATCAAAAAGGGTGTGGTTGATTTCGCGTGGGACGCAGTTAAATACGATGGCAAATACGTTGGTTATCCAGTAGCGATTGAGTCTTTATCGCTTATCTATAACAAAGATTTAGTAGCAAACCCACCTAAGAACTGGGAAGAAGTTGAAGCGCTTAATGCTAAACTGCAGAAAGATGGCAAAACAGCCATTATGTGGAACCTGAAAGAACCTTACTTCACATGGCCACTTATGGCTGCTGACGGTGGTTATGCGTTTAAATACGGATCTACTGGTTATGATGTGAAAGACGCGGGTATTGCTAACAGTGGTGTGAAAGCATCAATGAGCTTCATTAAAAACCTAGTTGAAAAAGGCATTATTTCAGCAGATATGGATTACTCTGTATCAGAATCAGAATTTAACAAAGGCAACACGGCGATGACCATTAACGGTCCTTGGTCTTGGGGCAACGTTGAAAAATCAGGTATTAACTATGGTGTGACTACGCTGCCTAAATTTAATGGCCAGTCTTCTAAGCCATTCGTTGGTGTACTCACGGCTGGTATCAGCACAGCGTCACCAAACCAGGATCTAGCGGTTGAGTTTATTGAAAACTACCTATTAACTAACGATGGTCTACGCTTGGTTAACGATGACAAGCCATTAGGTGCCGTTGCACTTAACTCTTTCCAACAAGAGCTAGACAATGACAAGCGCATCGCGGCAACCATGGATAATGCGATGAACGGCGAAATCATGCCAAACATCCCACAAATGGGCGCGTTCTGGGGCGCAGCTAAAAACGCTATCGTAAATATCGTTGATGGCCGCCAGACTGTAGATGCAGCACTTGCAGACGCAGAAAAACAGATGACAAAATAAGTTAAAATAGTAATACCCTTTTGGGGAGGGGGTAACCCCTCCTTATTTCATATTTATATCAATCTGAATACGTAGTTGTTCTCAACTTTTTTATCAGCAAGTGTAATCAATTACTGTTGTCGGTTGATATTATAGCTAGTAGGTTTCTTTATGCAGTCAGTTCAAGCTAATGGTGCGGCAGCACCAACTACAATGCTTTCAAGCCAAAAAGTGTTTATAAAGTGGGCACTTTTAGCGACAGTCGGTATTGTAAATGGCTATGCCACCATATTAATGTACTCTCGTGGTGAGTTAGCGTTTGCAATGCTTACTGTCATATTAACCGCGCTAGCGCTTTATATTTTTGGTAGTAAGAAAACATACGCTCACCGTTATATTTATCCTGGTATTGCAGGGATGATCCTGTTCATCCTATTCCCATTGGCGTATACCGTCGGCCTTGCATTTACCAACTACAGTGCAAAAAACCAACTCTCCTTAGAGCGAACCCAGTCAGTACTATTAGATAGAACTTATCAAAGTGGTGACAGTTATCCTTTCTCGCTTTACAAAACAGAACAAGGCCACCAGTTAGTTATCTCTGATGGTGAAACCTTGTTAGCGACCCAACCGTTTATTCTGGAAGGTCTTTCTGAACATGATTTAGATCTTGAGCCGATTACCGAAGCTCAGGGTGAAAAAGAAAAAATTAAAACCATCGTTAAAAATCGCTCCGCTCTGAGTCAGGTTGACCTGCATTTACCGGATGGCGCAGATATCCGTATGAGTGGTTTACGTAAATTTGCATCTGTTGCCTCTCTTTATACGTTGCAAGACGATGGAAAAACCTTAATTAATAATGATAGTGGAGCAGTACTGAAACCCAATATGGAGGTCGGTTTTTATCAAGCAGTTGATGAGCTTGGTAATTATGTTGGTGATACTGTTTCTCCTGGTTTTATTGTTAATATTGATACGGCAAACTTTGAGCGTGTATGGCAAGACGAGGGAATTAAAGAACCTTTCATCTCCATCTTTATCTGGACTGTTGTATTCTCAGCTATGACGGTTGCTTTCACTCTAATTATCGGTTTAGTACTTGCTAGTGTCGTACAGTGGGAAGCGTTGAAAGGACGTGCTGTTTACCGAGTGCTGCTTATATTGCCATACGCGGTGCCTGCCTTTATCTCTATCCTGATCTTTAAGGGTTTGTTTAACCAAAGTTTTGGTGAAATAAACATGGTATTGGAGGCGATGTTTGGCATCAGTCCTAACTGGTTCTCTGATCCGGTGCTCGCAAGAACTATGGTTACTATTGTAAATACCTGGTTGGGTTTCCCTTATATGATGATTCTGTGTATGGGGCTGCTTAAAGCGATACCGGATGATCTATATGAAGCCTCTGCAATTGATGGTGCCGGGCCATTGAAGAACTTTATGCGCATTACCGTTCCACTAATGATGAAGCCATTAACACCACTGCTTATTGCTAGTTTTGCTTTTAACTTTAATAACTTTGTTATGATTTATCTTTTAACTGGTGGTGGGCCGAACATGATTGGTACAACAGAACCCGCGGGTTATACCGATTTATTAGTGAGTTATACCTATCGTATCGCGTTCGAAGGCGGCGGCGGTCAGGACTTTGGTTTAGCAAGTGCAATCGCCACACTTATCTTCCTGTTGGTTGGTGGTCTAGCACTGTTCAATTTACGATTCACTAAACTGTCACAAGACTAAGGAGCAATAATATGGCTATGGTACAAGGTAAAAACCTAAAATACCGTGTTTGGGCAACGCATATTGCTCTATGGGCATTTTTATCGCTAATCATTTTCCCGTTGATAGTGGTAATTGCGATTTCCTTCCGTGAAGGTAACTTCGCTACGGGTAGTATTATCCCGGAGAACCCTTCTCTGGAGCACTGGAAACTGGCACTGGGATTCTCAGTAACGAATGCTGATGGTAGCGTAACGCCACCGCCATTCCCTGTGTTAACCTGGTTGTGGAATTCCGTTAAAATTGCTGGCATTTCTTCGATATTTATTGTGGCACTTTCCACCACATCAGCTTATGCGTTTGCTCGTATGAAATTTGGTGGTAAAAACACCATCCTCAAAGCGATGATGATTTTCCAGATGTTCCCGGCGGTGCTTGCTCTGGTAGCTATGTATGCATTATTTGATAAATTGGGTCAATACATTCCATTCCTTGGTCTGAATACCCATGGAGGTTTGATTTTCTCTTACCTTGGTGGTATTGCATTGCATGTTTGGACCATCAAGGGTTATTTTGAGACGATTGACGGTTCATTAGAGGAAGCGGCCGCTCTTGATGGCGCGACTCCTTGGCAGGCGTTCCGTCTGGTATTACTGCCGTTATCCGTGCCTATTCTTGCCGTCGTATTTATCTTGGCATTTATTGGTGTCGTTGGTGAAGTACCAGTGGCATCCCTGTTACTATCTGATGTTGATAAATACACATTGGCCGTAGGTATGCAGCAGTATCTTTACCCGCAAAACTATTTGTGGGGTGATTTCGCCGCCGCCGCTGTGCTGTCAGCAGTGCCTATCACCGTTGTATTCTTATTAGCTCAGCGTTGGCTAGTGGGTGGCTTAACATCTGGCGGTGTGAAAGGCTAAGAGTTTAGAAAGTAACGATAGACAAAACCCAAGTTCTCACTTGGGTTTTTCTTTATTTAAAACTCTTTACTTGAGGGGGCACAACCCACGTACTGCATTAGTACATATATGCTCTCTTCATGAAGGGCAACTTTTCTGAATAGGTCGGCAAATATGCCATCACCGCCAAAACAAGTCTGGATGTAATGGTTGATATCATCGGTATGATAGCCTTCCACATACATACTTCTAACCCATTGGTATTCAACGGCACTAGGGTCACCTATGGTTTGGTCACTTAAGGTGATTAGAGAACGTTTATCTATCAAATTTAATCCTGGCCGTTGAATAATGAGTATGTCAAATCCCCACATTGTGCA
>DDQN01000023.1:6984-62382 GCA_002342685.1 Vibrio sp. UBA2441 | reverse complement strand
TGCACAATGTGGGGATTTGATATAGGATTAAATCAGAGCCATATTAAAGATTAATGACACTTAGCCATTATCATAATTTTGTAACGGTACAATTACTTTAATAGTTTTACATGCATTTCCATCTCTTCGCCGATCTCTTTGCGCATGTTCATCAGTTTTATTGCCGATTCACGTAACTGGATATCTTCTTCTGAGGTGGGTACCCATTCTGGAACCTTAGTGGGTTTTCCGTTCGCATCTACGGCAACCATGATCACAATACAGTGGGTCGTCAGTGCTTTATTGAGCTCTTTGGGATCACTGGCTTGAACGTCTATGGCGATATGCATAGAGGAGGAACCGGTATAAATTACCTTGCCAGTCACTTCAACTAAATTACCTACATGAATAGGGGCGACAAACCGAATACCACCGGCATAGGCTGTAATACAGTATTTCCCGCTCCAGCCAGCCGAGCAAGCATACGCGGCTAAATCAATCCATTTCATTACCGCGCCACCATGAACTTTTCCACCAAAGTTCACATCAGCAGGTTCAGCCAAAAAACGTAAAGTGAGTTCTCTCTGTCTTTCTGTCATAACAATCTCCATATTGATAGTTTTAAGTATCAGTCAAAAATCAAATGGTTAAAAGCTCTATTTCGTTGTATGAGACGAAGTTAGTTGGCACAATCTCAGATCAGCTCCCTAACTTGATAATACTATGCGAATAATCCACACCTCAGACTGGCACCTCGGACAGAACTTTTTTAATAAAAGTCGCAAAAACGAGCATCAGGCATTCATTAGTTGGTTGTTGGACATTGTTGAGAAACAGCATGTTGACGCCATTATCATCGCCGGGGATGTTTTTGATTCCGGCACACCACCCAGTTACGCCAGAGAGCTTTATAACCAGTTCGTGGTCGATCTGCACCAATTGAATTGTACCTTGGTGGTGTTGGGGGGCAATCATGATTCGGTGGCCACACTCAACGAATCGAAACAGCTGCTCTCGTGTTTAAATGCGCATGTGATAGCCAATACCAGTGATGAATTGGCATCTCAAATCATTGAGCTAAAAAACAGGCACGGCGATACTGGTGCCATATTGTGTGGTGTTCCTTTTGTCAGAGCCAGAGACGTGATGAAAAGCCAGTCAGGAAGCTCTGGAGTGGAGAAACAAAAGCAATTGGGTGACGCGATAAAACAGCATTATCAGGGGCTTTACCAGCACGCCGTGGCGCTGAAAAAGGCCAAGCAACTGAATGTTCCTATTTTGGCGACCGGACACCTGACGGCAATGGGCGTAACCAAAACGGATTCGGAGCGAGATATCTATATTGGGACATTGGATGGTTTTGCCGCCGATGGTTTCCCACCCGCAGACTATATTGCCTTGGGACATATTCATCGGCCTCAGATAGTCGCAAAAACTGAGACGATTCGTTACTGCGGTTCACCTATTCCGTTGAGCTTCGATGAGCTGAAATCGACTAAGCAAATTATTATGGTTGAGTTTGACCAGTCAGTGACACCAGTTATTCATCCAATCGATGTGCCGCTGTTTCAAAATATGGTGTCAATAAAAGGCAATTTACAACAGATAGAAGCAGAGCTGCAGAAGTTTAAACATATTCCTTCAGAGCAGAGTGTTTGGTTAGCGATTGAAGTAGAGGTTCAAGACTTTTTGTCTGACTTGCAGCAGAGAGTTCAGGCATTGACAGATGATTTGAATGTCGAAGTTTTGCAATTGCGCCGAGCCAGAGGGCAGCAACAAAAAAGTTTGGTTAGCGAGCGCAAAGAAACCTTATCAGAACTGACGCCATTTGATGTGTTTAATAAAAGGTTGGATCTAGAAACGTTTTCCACTGATGAAGAAGTTGAGCGGTTAGATCGAATAAAAACCCAGTTCAAGCAGATCGTGGAAGAGATGGATCAAGAGGAGTTAAGCGAATGAAAATACTCAGCTTAAGATTTCAGAACCTAAACTCCTTGAAGGGTGAATGGAAAATTGATTTTACACAGCCGCCATTTTCAGAAAGCGGACTATTTGCTATTACCGGCCCTACCGGAGCGGGAAAAACCACGATTCTCGACGCGATATGTGTTGCGCTTTATCAAGAGACACCAAGGCTCAGTACTATTTCAGCGTCCAATAATGAATTGATGACGCGAGGCACCGCAGAGTGTCTTTCTGAGGTTGAGTTCGAAGTAAAAGGTAAAGCCTATCGTGCTTTTTGGAGCATGAAGCGAGCCAGAGGTAAAGTGGATGGCAATATGCAGCCTGCGTTGGTTGAACTTGCTGAGGTAGAGTCAGGCAAGGTATTAGCCAATCAGGTTAAGAAAAAAAGCGAGTTAATCGAAGAAATTTCCGGGCTGGATTTTGGCCGGTTTACAAAATCTATGCTGTTGTCACAAGGGCAATTTGCCGCTTTCCTAAACGCCAAAGAAGGCGAAAGAGCAGGGCTGCTAGAAGAGCTGACCGGAACCGAAATCTATAGCCAGATATCGCAAAAAATTCATGAACAGTATGTGCAGACAAAGTCGACGCTGACGGAGCTGGAAGCAGAAGCGAAGGGGGTACAGCTACTCAGCGAAGAACAGATACAGCACTTGGAAGAGGAGATGGAAGCGCTCGGTAAGGCACAGCAAGTGAACAAGCAGCAAGAAACAGCGCTGGAAAAGCAGTTGACCTGGCTGCTTAATTTAGACAAATACCACCGAGAAAAAGTCGCTGCACAAGATCAGCTTTCCGAGGCAGAAAGCCGAATTTCGGATGCTCAGCTGGATCTGGATAAATTGGCTCTAAGCGAACCTGCGGAAAAAATGCGCACTCCGTACATGCTTTTAAAAGAAGCGAGTGCTCACTTACAGTTAATGTCAAATCAGTTATCAGATAAACAGTCAGGTAGTGATGCATTAGCAAAAACAGCGGAAGAGTCCGAACAACATACCGTTACTGTAAATGACCAATTAGCAACGGTAAAGCTGGAAAATAGTCAACTGGAAACGCTAATCAATGAGCACATAGTGCCATTAGATAACCAGATAAAACTAGAGAACAGCCAGCTCGATACATTAGAAAAAAGAGTCGGTGAATTTACCGATGAGCTAAAAGGGATACAGGACCTGCATCAGCGAACCTTGTCTGATCAACATGGTGTTGAGCAGAATATTGAGAATATCAATCGCTATCAGAAACAGCATAAAGAAGATGCTCATCTGGCGCAGTACATTGAGAAATGGAATGAACAGTTAGGCCAGACTGAACGTCAAACAGAGAGTACTAATCGCTTAAAAGCAAACATGCTGTTGGCTGAGAAAACAGTGATCGGACAGCAAGAGCAGATCAATAAAACACAGTTGAAGCTACAACAGGCCGCTGAGCAATTAAAACAAAAGCAACAATTAGTAAGTACTATAGAGCATCAGAAACAAGCACTAAAAGATGAATTTACCATCACTGAAGACCTGACTCGGTTAGAAATACAGTTAACCGGACTAAATCAGAATATTTCAACGCTTCAGACGTTACGCCACGTTCAAAATCAATGGCACGGTTATGATCAGGAGAAGCGAGATAAATATCAACTTTCAATGGATCTTAATAGCAGCAAAAAAGAGAAATTGGTACTGCGAGAATCGTTGCTTGAAAAGTTCTGGACACAAGACAAATTTGTTAAAACGTTACAAGATTTGGTGGCTAAAGAAGAAAAACTGCTTAAACAAGAAGAGATTTTAGCGGTATATCGAAGCCAGTTGGAAGAAAGTCATCCGTGTCCTCTTTGTGGTTCTGTAGAGCACCCGCTAGCGGATAATGAACAGTCATTTGATGTCCTAGAAAAGCAAACGGAACTGGATAGGGAAAAACAGGCATTAGAGTCTATAAGAACCCACGGTAAAGACGTTAAACACGATATCGACTCTCTAACTCGCCGAATAGACGATGATAAAAAGCGTATTAACTGGCTGGAACAAGAACAGTTAGTATTGGTGCAATCGTGGAAGGTGTCCGCTGGTTCTATAGGCCATCAACTCGCCATAGAGGATACTGAGGCACTTAACCAATTTGCTCAGGAGCTGGAAACTAAGCGCAATCGACTGTCTGATTTCACCGTCAGATATAGAAATATTGAAGACCAGTTACAGAAAGCCAAAGAGACCGCTAACCTGAGCGCACAGTCGCATCAAGAACATGATGGTGCTGTCAAACTGCTACAGCAGCAGCTTGAGCATGAACAGAAAATCAATCTGGAAACTCAGGCTCAGTTAGACAAAGCCGATGCTGAGTTGCAGGCGTCGCATCAACAATTGGTGTCGCACATTGAGCAGTGTGGTTTTCACTTATCGACCGATGTTGAGTTAGCTAGTTGGATTGAGCTAAAAAGAGATGATCTGGCCAAATGGCAGGAAACAGAGAAACACTCAGCGGCACTTGGTCAGGAACGAGCGGCATTGAAGTCTAATATCGATATACAGTCCACCCGCATTGCCGAGCTTAATAAAGGCTTAGCTCAGGTAAATAAAGAGCAGTCGGCGCAGCAGGTTTTATTAACGGATTTTGCCGATAAGCGAACAGAATTGTTTGGCGAGAGAATGGTCGATGCGGAGCGAGAGCGTAGCCTTAAAGCGATAAAAAATGCGGAACAAGCACTAGAGCAGGCCAAAGAGAACCATCAGAAAGCTCAACAAGAACAAAAGGCGCTAGAGGGCGAAATTAAGTCTCTGCTAACAAGCCAGGCTGGGGCAGACGTTAAGCACAAACAACAGCAAGAAGCGTGGCAAGTGCTGCTGGATCAAAGTCAGTTTGCCTCTGTTTCTGAGTTCGAAGCGGCGCTATTAAATCACGATGAACGGACACGTATTGCTGAATTAAAACAGAGTCTTGATGAAGTGTTTTCAAAAGCTAAAGCGCTGTATGAGACCGCTGAGAAACATGTTCAGTCTGTGTTAGCCGATGAACATGCCAAACAGTACCAAGAGTCAGATAAGACCATGCTGGAACAGCAGTTGGGTGAACTTAGATTAACCATAGAACAAACTTCTCAGCAAGAAGGGGAAAGGACCAACGAACTTAAATCTGATCAAAAACGACGTCAGGATCAGCAGAGCTTATTTAGCAAGATCGAAGAGTCTCGTATGACATACGATGATATTCAGTATCTTCATGCTTTGATAGGTTCAAGCAATGGGGACAAGTTCCGTAAATTTGCTCAGGGACTTACCTTAGATAACCTCATTTATCTGGCCAACAACCAACTTGAGCGGTTGCATGGCCGATACCAGCTTAAACGCTGTGAATCGGAAGGGCTGGAACTCTCTGTACTGGATACATGGCAGGCTGATGTCGTACGGGATACTAAAACACTCTCTGGCGGAGAAAGCTTTCTGGTCAGTCTGGCATTGGCATTAGGTTTGTCAGATTTGGTCAGTTATAAAACCAGTATCGATTCGCTGTTTTTAGATGAAGGCTTTGGCACCCTTGACAGCGAGACACTGGACCTCGCTCTGGATGCTCTGGACAGCTTAAATGCCTCCGGAAAAATGATTGGCGTGATCAGTCACATTGAAGCAATGAAAGAGCGAATCCCTGTTCAGTTAAAGGTGAGTAAAAAGTCGGGGCTTGGCGTGAGTGAACTGGAACGACAATATAAAATTTGCGGGTAATTAATACTACTCTGGATGAGTCTGGCTTTTAACCCTGACTGGTTTAATTAAGCAATAGTTCAGAGAGTTATTGGTGTTGCAACAAGTAAAACAAGAGCTTGCCGAGTACTACTTAGAACACACCAACTTACCAATATTGGATGTTTCGCTGTTATTAGGCTTTCAGGAACCGAACTCATTTGTACGAGCTTACAGCGCTTGGACAGGTCATTCGCCAACTCAGATAAGAATCGAGCTAAGGTATTGATTAAATTCTTACTTTAGTATGAAAAAGCATTGTTAGTGGATGAAAATAGACAGGTTGGGGGAGTACGGAAAGTGAGCAATAGAGACAAGCTGCATAGCCAGAAAATTTACTATCATGATGATGAGATTCAAAAAGAGCAGGACCAATACTTGGATCTCCTTTATGACTTTAACCAGACACGTCCTTCCGAAGGCGCAAGACGTTTGGCTTTACTAGAGAAAATTTTCGCTGAAATGGGTGATAATAGCTATATTGAACCTCCTTTGAGAGCGAACTGGGGAAAGCACACTCACATTGGCAAAAATGTCTATGCAAACTTCAACCTGACGCTCGTGGATGACACTCATATCTATATAGACGACTATGTCATGATTGGGCCAAACGTTACGCTGGCAACCGCAGGGCATCCTATTGACCCGGAGATGCGGCTCAAGATAGCTCAGTTTAATGTGCCGATAAAGATTGAGAAGAACGTTTGGATTGGAGCCCACTCGGTGGTATTGCCCGGTGTTACGATCGGTGAAAACAGTGTTATTGGTGCAGGAAGCATAGTGACAAAAGACATTCCCGCCAATGTGGTTGCGGTAGGGAACCCCTGCCGTGTGATTAGGCAAATTAATCAGCGAGATAAAGAGTTTTATTTTAAAGAACTAAGGTTTGATCAGAACTGATTGAGTGTGTAGAAATATTAAAATATCGAGGAGCTTTGGGAAGCTCTGGAGCAGGAGTAATAATACGCTAACATCGCCAATGCGCTGAGTGTTCCCATAAACAGGTAACCATAGCCCAAGCCAAATAATTTCACACTGAATCCAGCGCTCAGGTAAGTAACCAACCACCAGAAATGGGTAAGAGAAAAGTGTGCTGCGAAATACGGGCCAGTGTCGTCACCTTGAGATGCTTCAGTGATGAAGAGGCCCGCAGTGGTTTGAATACAGGACATACCAACGCCCATCGCTAAACATATAGCGATAAACCCAACCCAGCCAGGTGTAAAGGAACCAATACAAAATGCGCCGGATATGGCAAACATACCAAGCCAGTGAAACCTTTTTGCAGGTATGGACTCCAGCCAGACAGGTAAGCGAAGTGCAATTACCAGCGAGCCAAGGCCGACTATCCCCATAGCCAAAGCGGTCTGCTTATCACCTCCGTTTAATACCTCATGAACATACACAACGGTGTTCACCAATACCATTGCTGAGGCACTAGCCACTGATAGATAAGCCATCCATAGGGCCCTTAAGGAAGGTTTACTCAGGTAGTCATGAATACCTCTGCTTATCCCGGTTAAAGTAAGCTGCTGGCGGTGGCTGGTGGTTTTGGTTAGGTTAGGAATAACGCAAAGTAGGATCAATATTGCCGAGACAACAAAGGTTGCAGCATCAAGCATGAAAAGATATCTAAAACTAAGCACACTTAGCAGCAGCGCCGTGAGTAAAGGGCTAAACATTTGCTCCAGATCGTAGGCGAGCCGACTCAGACTCAATGCTTTGGTGTACTCAGTTTTATCTGGAAGAATGAGAGGCAACGTCGATTGAAATAAGGGGGTAAACCATGCAGAGCAGGCGTTAATAACAAAGGTCAGCAGATACACCTCCCACACATTAGTAACAAACGGCAAAAAAATGAATACAGCAGCACGGGTTATATCTAATGCCACCATTACTTGGCGTTTTGGTAGCCACTGACTGAGCGTACTAAACACCGGAGCCAGAAGAATGTAAGCCAGCATTTTTATAGCAAAGACCGTACTTAATACCATGCTTGCGTCTTTTCCAGCCAAATCGTAAGCGAGCAGCGCCAGACAAACGGAGCTTACTCCGGTCCCAATCAGAGAGGTCACTTGAGCTGATAACAAGCGAAGATAGTTTCTGTTTTGCCACATGATAGTTCGCACATTGACCTGTGGGTTGTGGTCGATATGAAGAGTATAGTCTTTGAAACACTCGATTCTTTACTTGTCGATTTTAAGTTTCTTTTAAGCCATTTCCGTCCTTGAAGAGAACATTTTTAGAGTTTAAACACTCATCTGACCTTGATGGTGGTACTACTAAAGTAGTAGATTTTGGGGCCTGGAATGATAAAGTAATACCAGAACTGCATAACAACGTCATTTGGCTAATACATATTAAAAGAGATCTCTTAAGAGACAAATATAGCTAAAATATTCACACGGCTTGAATTCGAAAGTAATATCCCGCTAATAGTAAACCATAGTAGTAAAACCATGAGTCATTGCGGCGGGTATTCTTTCGTTACCGCGCCGCGTGGTAATGAACAGGTATACCTTATACGTTCTCTAAGATAAATACATGGTAACCAAACTCGTCAGCAAACTGGGTACAGATGTTTACTTCATGTTTAATGTCTTTTAGTGCCTCGGAAGAGGGCATTTCTGACGCACATTCTGTCACTCTTTTGGCCAAAGGGCTGTAGTAGTTCAACCATGCTTCTTCACTCAGAGGAAAATGTTCAACAACTTGATACCCGCATTTTTTCATTTGTTCGATCCGAGTCTGTACTGATTGCATATCTGGATATTCGTTATTCCAAAACTCAATTGATTCCCTACTTGGGTTGTCGGTCCGCCAAACCATATCGCTGACCATCAGATAACCTTGTTGGCGTAAGAGTGGTTTCCACGCCGTTAGCGCTTTTACGACCCCCATAATGTACGCACTGCCTTCTGCCCAAATAAGGTCAAAACTCTCTTTGGCAAAAGGCAACTCCGTCATACTTGCACACATTGTTTTGAGCCGTTCTGAGTTACCTTGCTGTTTAAATCGTTGGGCTAGTCGATCAAGTGCGGACGGTTCATTGTCGACAGCCGTAATTTCAGCTTGGCTATATTCAGCCAGTACTTTGGTGGCTAGCCCTTTGCCACAACCAATTTCCAGAATATTACCAGGCGGTTTTGGCACCAGTGACAGCGCTTTTTGTGTTTCACTTTCACTGCCGGGCCCCCAACGTTCTAATTTTTCGAAAACCCGCATAAAATCAGCCATATATAAATCGTGTTTGTTCATGTCTTTTGATAACCATTTCAGTCGCAATGCTTCTTTCTCGTTAAAGCCTTGCTTTATTAACCAATCGAGGTGAGCATCTGGCGCCAGCTTATCTAAACTTTGGTGCCAGGCTGTAAGATCACCCTCTCCAAGCATTGCTGCCAGCAAAGTTCGTGACTGTTGCTTTTGTTCAATCTCTTGATCCAGTGCTTTGAGGCGGTTTTTCAATAGCTGCCTATCTACTTTCGCCTCAAGACACACTTTGCACTCTTTTAGCGTTAAACCACCAGCCAGCAACTGCTTGATCAAACGGACACGTTGCAAATCTTTTTCACTGTAGACACGATAGCCATTATTAAGCCTACTGCCTGAGATAAGCTTTTGCTTTTCATAATAAAGTAGTGCAGTTCGTGACAGCCCAACTTTTGCTGCAAGCTCAGATATCCGATACACAGTGATAAGCCTTATATCCGTTGATGGTTAAGTACCTTAAACTATAAAGCTGTAGACAGGTCAATGAAAATATTTTGAATGGGATCGATGCAATGTTTGACAGAAATATGTAATGCCCAGTGTTCTTCTATAATGTCAATATCAGCTTGTTTGTACGGTAGTGAGGAGCTTATGGGGACTGCATTTTCATACGATGAAAGTTTGGCAAAAAAGCAAGAGCGAATAGCGGCTACAGAGGATATGAAAGCACAGAGAAAGGTCATACTGGCCAGTGCGGCGTTAACACCTGGTGAGTATGTTATTGATATCGGGTGTGGTAATGGGATACTCGCACGGGATTTTCTCTCTCAGGTAGGCGAGGCTGGAAAGGTTTACGGCTTAGACTGTGCGCCTGCGATGATAGCGCTGGCTGAACACCTTTGTGAACAGGGAACTTTTGTTTTGGGCAGCGTGACTGATGTGCCTTTTAAGGCGGATTACTTTGATGTGGTAACGTCCAGTCAGCTGTACTGCTTTCTTAATGACGTTGACTGTGCGTTGGAGGAAAGTTGGCGAATCCTTAAACCGGGAGGACGTTTAGTCATCTTAGATACGGATTGGGATTCATTGATCTGGAATTCGACTGATCCCATACTGTTTGAGTCACTAAAAGCGTACATGCTTGAAAGATATGTTGATGCTCATGTTCCGCGAACGCTGTCGAAGAGGTTGGAAAAAGCAGGGTTTGTTGTTAAGGCTCGCACATCAATGCCAGTAGTAAACTGGCAGTTCGAATCTGATACGTTCTCTCAACAATTGCTCAATCTTATTGAACCTAAATCGGACCACCCTGATCCGGGGAATAGAATATTGTGGCAAAAGTGGAAATCTGATTTGGAGACAGTGACCGAAAACGGTGAATATATGTTTTCCGTTAACCGTTATATTTTTGTCGCAGAGAAACCCAATAACTAAGTTGTCGTCATCGATGGGATAATGACAAGTAAACGCTAAATTATCAGATTGATAAGAGAAGTGACTCTTATCCGCTTGCTTGAGCCTGATAGCAAGAAGATAAGAGCCGTATATTTTTATATATGGAGGTTAATAATAGACACGTTTAAGTTTATCGAATGATCAGAAAAGCACCGACAAACAATAGTGCGAGGCCTGCCATTCTATTTATGTCCAGCCCTCGGGGAATCGTGCCGAACGCACCTAGGTAATCAATAATAACACCAGCCAAAAGTTGGCCCACGATGATTAGCGTTATCGCTGATACAGCGCCTAATTTGGGAATGGTATGGCTGACCGAGAGGAACAAAATCAACCCAAATCCACCACAACCGAGCATGTACCATGGCAACTCTCGCCATTGAGCAATATCTTCACCTCGTCTGGAAAACAGAAGTATCAAAGATGCGATTAACCCACCTAAATGTACGATAACGCTACTGGCTGCACCTCCAATACGCTGAGACATTGCACCCGCAATTGGAGTTTGCGTACCGACAGCTAACCCTCCAATAAGGCCAATTGCAATTGTAATCACCAGTTCAACCATAACAAATCTCCAACGATAATAATGATCTATATAACCTCAATTAGGAACGAGTAACTCAATGGTAAGTAACCTAAGTAGGTTCTCTTATCCGAAGTTAATGAGCTTATTGACTGGTTGAAAGAATAAGGCAATCGATTTATGAATGAAAATGGTTTAAATTCATCATATCTATTCCCATAGAGAATATTATAATTATTTATGCCGTTAGAAAAATTAGCCAGACTCGATTTAAACCTGCTGGTTTGCTTACACGTATTACTAGAGCATAACAGTGTCAGCAAAGCTGCAGAGCATCTGAACTTGAGTCAGTCTGCAATGAGCAAGAGCTTGGCCAGACTGAGAGAATTATTTGATGATCCACTGCTTGAACGCTCTGGATATGGAATGGAACCTACGGCAAGAGCCAAGCAGATTCAGCCAGATTTGGTTAACTTGCTTTTTGATATAGAGAAACTGACTGCGCCAAATCATTTTGAGCCACAACAAAGCAACCGATGCTTTCGCATGGCAGTGGTAGAAAGTATATATCCGCTTATGTTTCCTGACTTTATTGGCGAGGCGCTTGCTCAAGCTCCCAAGATTACTATTGATAGTTGTAACTGGGATTCCGCTACCTTCGAGAACCTTCACAGAGGGGAGTTAGATTTTGCTATTACAGGCAAAGACCTGCACCCTAAAGATGCGGAACGTACGTTATTACCGCCACAAGGAATAGTGTCATATGAACTGTTTCGCAATGAGCTCTGTTGTCTCATTAATCCCAATAATCCTGTTTTACAGAGCCAGTGGGAATTAGACACTTATATGGCACAACGGCATATAGTAACCAAATATTACAAGAAAGAACGTTGGTTGCTGGACGTCAAATTGGCTGAACAAGAGTTAAAGCGGGACGTTGCTATCTACGTGCCTGACTTTAATAGTGCGGCCGAATTATGTTGCCATACCAACCTGGTATTAACGGTGCCGAGCCTGTATGCCAGGCATATTGCTCCTAAGCTTGGTTTAAAAGTGGTTCCGCTGCCTTTTGATATTCCTCACCTGTCCTATACCTTGTTTTGGCATGAAAACAGGAATAATGATTTAGCACATTTGTGGCTGAAAAATTTAATAATATCTCGTTGTGAAAAAATACCTCTCTCTGAATGATGTGATTCCAATGAAAGTTTTTCCACAAAGAGTAAATCTACTCACTATCTATCTATCTGAAAAGAGATGTATAGCTCATTTGTGTTTAGTCCACAGCCCAGACATCCTGGAAGGCAGGCCAACCCCAATCGGTAATAGAAACGTCTTCCAAGATGCCTTCAAACTGAAGAGTTTGTCTATGATGAAAGAGCGGTGAAATCCAGTTTTCATAGATCATTGTTGATGACAAGGATTCTAATTCGGTCAAATATTTTTCGATTGGTTCATTTTGTCTAATTCTCGTTAATTCATTGCTGAGCCAGTGTTCCGCCTTGTCCGATAAACCTTGTCTGAGTACTGAGTTGGAAAGAAACCAGCGAAAAGCAGAGGTGGGCCTGTTGTCGTCGAGGTTTACGCTACTTAGAATAATCTCTTCACTTAATTGCTTTTGGTGACTTTTTTGATGGAGTTCGCTATAGCTATAAATGTGAATAAAACTCTGTATGCCCAGACTGAAAAGTTGTTGAGAAATTGCGTTAGCGCAATGTAATAAAACTGGGTGGTCGTAAACAGCAATATTAATATTTTCAGGCAATTCGACTGGCTGAGTTGACGTCTTGTGGATCTTGCTCCATCCCGGAAGTAGATTGTGTGCGGCAATAGCACCTAATTGATTTTCTGTCGTGTCTAACTGCTTGAGAATCTCATTGCCAGACAATAATTGAGATAAGTATCGCCTCTGAGTTTGGCTAAAGATCATGTCTTTGTTCGAAAGGTTAAAGAGCAAGAAGAGACAACCGTCTTCAATGCGGCTAAATTGGGCACTTCCTTGCGGTAATTTCTTATCTGAAAGGTCTGTGTCTGAATTATTTTCTTCAATTATCGATAAGTAATGTGAGCAGACAGAACTATTATGATTGCTTAATACTGCTTTAATTTGTGTTGTGCCATTGTATTCATGTTCTACGATTTTTTCTTCTAATTTCCATATAGTCACGGTATCGGTGAGAGCTCTTAAGCCAAAGTAATCATCAAATGCTTGTAGTCTTAGTCGCTTACCTGAATGTTCGATGACTCGAAATAATCCACTTCCAGTGACTAAATTAGGTAATGTATTAACTTGAATATCTGGTTGAATTGAATAGCGCAAATCTGACAACAATCCGGCAAAACTAAGGTCGGGCGACTTAAGTTCGAAGATAACGCAGTGTCCTTTGCTGCGGATGTTTTTTAGATGTGAAAGTTCTATCTGGTATTCTGGAAGTTTCTTTAGGCTAGTGAATAGCTTAACGATTTGTTTGGTCGTAATGGCTTCATTATTGTGAAACTTCAGGTTTGGCCTCAAGTAAAATCGCCATTCGGAGGCATCACTGTTTGTTGCCCAGTGATGGGCCAATTGAGGAGTTAACGTACCATGTTTGTTACAAGAAACCAGACAACTGTATATTTGACGAACTAAAAATCGTTCACTATTTCTAAGGGGATGATGAGGCAACAATGAAGAAAAATTACGTTGATAGGTTAGTTGAATATGTAACTGACCTTCACGTCTTTTTATCCCTGATGTTTTTTGTAAAAGCGAACTAAATCGATCTTGATCGCCATTGAGTAGATCAATAGCTTGCTCATATTTCCCTTCAGAAATTAGTACCTCTGCCACTTTGTTTTGCATTTCTTCTTCTTGGTAATGCAGTGACAACGTCGAACGCTGATTCCGACCGACTTTAGGCTGCCAGGTTAACCAATTATGCTGCTGCATTTCTTTAAGCAGAGTTCGGCTGTGACGTGGTGTTGTAAATAAAACTTCAGCAACCTCCGCCAATGTCGTGGTTAACTCCTTCTTTGTTCCCAGAGTCGCTAGGCGAGAATAATATCGGCAAAGTCTTGAATTACTCAAAATAAGAACCTTTCAATAATAATATTTCCTTATTTTAACTCATTGGGCCTGGATTCTGCAAAAAATGGTTTGTTTTTTATATATAAGGAAATATTTATAATTATATTGTCTGTTTTTTGCTTCCTTAAAATGAATCATAATTTGTTTGTCGCTTGTGGAGTGTTTTTAATGGCCTGCCCCCGTTGGCTTTTTGAACCTTCACAAGCCACATTATTAACAGTCCGTGATTAATAAGGGAAAAAATATGAAACTAGAACATATTGCTATTTGGACTAAAGATTTGGAAAAGATGCAGCATTTTTATGTGAAATATTTTTCAGCGAAGAGTAATGGCAAGTACGTGAATCAGAAAAAGGGTTTTTCTTCTTATTTTTTAACTTTTACCGAGGGAGCAAGGCTTGAACTGATGCAAATGAATGCCATTCCAGAGAGCAAGAATGACAGTTACCTGCAAGCTATAGGACTGACACACATTGCATTTTCTTTGGAATCAGATGAACAGGTTGATCAAATGACACAGCGTTTTGAGTTAGATGGCTATGCAGTGATTGATGGTCCAAGAAGAACTGGAGACGGGTATTATGAAAGCGTCATTCTTGACCCTGAAGGTAATCGTTTAGAAATAACAGCATAAAAAACCCAGAGATTACTGGGTTTTTTAATGCCGAAAATTACGCTTTACCCTGGCTTTCTAAATAGAGTACAGTTGCCGCTACGCGAGATTTTACCCGCAGCTTTTTCAGTAGACTTTTAATATGTACTTTTACAGTGGCTTCAGAAATAAACAGTCTCTCAGCAATATGGCGGTTGCTGTAACCACGAGCGACTTCAGTTAGTATCTCTTTTTCTCTCTCTGTAAGTGAGCTAAACATATCGTCAGTTTTGGATTGATCCCGCATGACATCCAATACTATTTGGCTATAGGCTGAACCTGTTTCCATCCCTTGCTTAAGCAGGGTTATTAACTCATCGGGTTCAGTGTCTTTTAGTAAGTACCCATCTGCACCAGCGTCAATAATGGAACGAATATCCTGACTGCTATCTGAAACCGTCAGGACTATAACCGTAGACGTTACGCCTTCTTCTCTGAGTGCCTTCAACGTATCTAACCCAGACATTCCTTTCATATTTAGATCTAACAGGATTAAGTCTGGTTCTTCTTTACAGGCCTGTGTCACGGCATCAGCACCATTACTTGCTTCTGCGATTACGGTAAACTCTTCTTCAAAAGAGAGAAGTTGGCTGATACCACGGCGCATAAGCGGGTGATCATCAACAATAAGTACGTTCCAGTTTGGCATTGGTTTTTCCTATTCTCTACTAAATCTACATGCTCACTGTAGATAAAGCATTACATCTGCAATGGGAAAAGTAGCTGAACAACACAGCCTTTTCCTGGTTTACTGTCTATTTTCAATTGGCCTTGTAAACGATCAGCACGCTCTGCCATTATGGTCAGTCCGTAGTGGTTTAGTTTTTCCACATCGGTACAGAACCCATTACCGTCATCTGCTATGGTCATATTTACCATGCCATCTTCTTCATGACAGTTTACTTTAATTTCAGTCGCATTAGCATGCTTAATTGCATTTAGAACTGCTTCTCGTATTAACTGTATAACATGAACTTGATGGTTTGCCCGTAGGGAGATAGAGGCTAACCGATTATCCAATATTATATTAGCCTTGGTTTGTTCTTCTAATGGTTTAAGTAATTCTTGTAATGCTTCACTCAAATTTGCTTTGCCGATGGTGAGTCGGAATGTGCTCAGTAGCTCGCGGAGCTGCGTATATGTCGCACTCAGTTGGGTATCTATCTCTTTAGCAGTGCAGGCCGCTTGTTTTATGTTTTCTTTAGCAATGCTTCTGTTGAGCAGTGTTGTCTGAATTTTCAAGTAAGAGAGTGACTGAGCAATGGAGTCGTGGAGTTCACGTGCAATAGTTGCTCTCTCTTCCATTAATAGCAGCTGTTGCATCTGTTTTTGGTTATTGTTGTAATAGATGCCTCTGGATAAAATATTGGCTACATTAGATATCAATTCTTGATCAGGACATGGAAGGGTATACTGCCACTCAAGTTGTCCCATAACACCGTCATCGATTTTCAGTGGTTCGCAATGCCAATCATCTCGAGGCCAGGGAGTACCCGTTTTTAGTTCCCATTGAGCGTTAGACTCTTTAACTACCATTCGTACTGCTGTTATACCTTCTGTAGCTTGTAGTAGCTCAAGCATGTTCTTGAAATTTTTTTCACTTAGCTGGCTTGCAGACAATTCTTGCTGGCAGCCATACAGTACTTCCAGAGAGTTTTTGGCATGTTCTAAACGATGCGTTTTTTCAGCAATTTTTTGTTCTAAATCCAGATAGTGTTTTTCTAGTTCAGTAGCCATACCGTTAAACGCATTTGCCAATACGCCCAACTCGTTTTGACTATCTATTCTAAGTTTAAAACCGAAATTGCCTGATTGTACCTCTTTACTCGCTACCATGAGCTGTTCTAGAGGCTTAACGACTTTGCGTTGGGAAAAGTAAATTACATACATTGCCGTTAAAAGAATTAACGAAAAGCCAAGCCCGTAAGAGAGAGAGAGTAGTTGCAATTTAAATTGGGAAAATTTTTGTAGCTCATAAACGAATCGATCTATTTGGTTTACAAACTCGGCAACTTCTATGAGGTAAATTTTCTTATCTTCTGACTGGAGTGCCGGCTGTAAAGAGCGCCAACGTGCTAGAAGGTTGTGATAATTGTCAACTAAAGACTCAGGTGTAAACCATTTATCAATACCACCGAGTGTAGGCGAATAAAGAGAGCGCTCATAATTTATAAGATGATCAACAAAATGTGGTGATTGGGTTTCTATGTCGAATGCTAGCCGATAGCTTTGCATTCTTAATGAGCCAGCAATGTTGATGGCTTCGGCGTCATCTAAATTGGAATATAGAGAAAAAATAGTGATGCTGGTAGTGGTCACCGACAAAAGTAAAATACCTATCATTGCTCTGGCGATAGTTTTTGTTATCGATATTTGTGCTCGTCGCAAAGAGAGTGCTCCGTTGGTGAATTTCAAAATTTAGGATTCGCTATTGTGTGAAGTAAAACCACTTCAAATATTGATCTAGGTCAATGCCTCATTTTATTTAGCCCTTTCGGGGTATTTATTCGCTTATCCTAAATCTTAGACTAGAGTTATTAACAATAAGTAGAAAAATAACCAATTAAGTGCGAAAAAGTCATTTTATTAAAGGTACTTACAAGTTTTAATTATTTTTAAATATTTTTTTATTAAGTTTAGTTACCGAGGAAAACATTGGTTGATCTAGCCCGACGCCGTTTGTTTAGCAGAAAACCGAAAGCTCAGATTAGCACTGACTCACCGCAGCGTATGCCATGGCTTGTTAAAGAACAAGCTTTTGTTGATGGTTGTACCCGGTGTGGCAAGTGTATGGAAGCGTGTGAAACAGCCATTATTATTAAAGGCGAAGCGGGTTTCCCTGAAGTGAATTTCAGTTTAGGTGAGTGCACCTTCTGCGAAAAGTGTGCGGATATATGCCCAGAGCCCCTCTTTGTTCCTCGACAACAACCCGCATGGCAGCAAGTCGCCGAAATAGATGATACTTGTCTATCTATTAATGGTGTGGAATGCAGGATATGCGGTGAAATGTGTGACTATTCAGCTATCAATTTTCGATTACAGATAGGCGGCTCCGCCAAGCCTGTCTTGAATGAGAAAGAGTGTACGGGATGTGGCGCATGCGTCAAACCATGTCCCTCCCACGCAATAAAGATCAAAAAAACAGGAAGCAAAGATGAGCTATCACGTTAGTAGTCTGGCAGTTCACGCTGCAGCTGACCAACTCGAAACGGTTAAGGCCGCAATCGAAAAGATGCCCGGAGCTGAAGTTCCAGGAACCAATGAAGTGGGTAAGTTAGTTGTGGTTATCGAAGGGGATAGCCGAGACAGCCTATCAGATCGCTTTGACGAGATTAAACAATTGCCAGGGGTGCTAGCAGCAACTCTGGTTTTCCATCAAATGGATGAGCAAGTTGAGCTTGACTGAGGAAGCAAAAATGAGTGTCAGTAGACGAACTTTCTTGAAGGCAAATGCAGCGGTAGCTGCGGCATCGGTAACGGGAGTTATTCTTCCTACATCGGTTGCTCAAGCTGCTGGAAAAGATAATGAAGTGCATTGGGACAAAGCACCATGCCGTTTCTGTGGTACGGGTTGTAGTGTTCTTGTAGGTACACAAGACGGTCGCGTAGTGGCTTCTCAGGGAGACCCTGATGCGCCGGTAAACCGTGGTCTAAACTGTATCAAAGGTTATTTTTTACCTAAGATCATGTACGGAAAAGACCGTTTGACTCAACCATTACTTCGTAAAACCGATGGTGTTTACGATAAAGAAGGTGAATTCACTCCTGTAAGTTGGGATGAAGCTTTCGATGTAATGGCGGACAAATTTAAGAAAACGCTGAAAGAAAAAGGCCCAACAGCCGTTGGTATGTTTGGTTCTGGCCAATGGACTGTTTGGGAAGGTTACGCGGCAGCGAAATTATATAAAGCGGGTTTCCGTTCTAATAATATCGATCCTAATGCGCGTCACTGTATGGCTTCAGCGGTAGTAGGTTTTGCCCGTACTTTTGGTATGGATGAACCTATGGGTTGTTATGATGACCTAGAAAAAGCAGATGCATTTGTGCTTTGGGGCTCTAACATGGCTGAGATGCACCCGATTTTGTGGTCTCGCCTGACTGATCGTCGTTTGTCTGATAAAAACGTTCGTGTGGCGGTACTTTCTACTTATACACACCGTTCTTATGAGCTTGCGGATAATCCCATTATCTTTACTCCGCAAACTGATTTAGCCATTTTGAACTATATTGCTCACTATATTATTTCGAATAATAAAGTGAACCAAGACTTTATGGATAAGCACGTTAACATTCGTGAAGGTGAAACTGATATTGGTTATGGTTTACGTCCGACTCATGAGTTAGAAAAAGCGGCGAAGAACCCTGGCAGTAAGAAGTCGAAACCGATGACGTTTGACGCTTATGCTAAGTTTGTTTCTAAATATGATGCTAAGTACACGTCTGAACTATCTGGTGTTCCAGTTGATCAGCTAGAAGAATTGGCTGAAATGTATGCAGATCCAGACAAGAAAGTGGTCTCTTACTGGACAATGGGCTTTAACCAGCATACTCGTGGTGTGTGGGCGAATAACCTTGTTTACAACATTCACTTGCTTACTGGTAAGATTTCTAAACCAGGTTGTGGTCCATTTTCTCTAACAGGTCAGCCTTCGGCATGTGGTACCGCTCGTGAAGTAGGTACATTCGCACACCGTCTACCAGCTGACATGGTAGTAATGAATCCTAAACACCGTGAAATGTGTGAAACCAAGTGGAAGATCCCTGCTGGCACTATTCCACCAAAACCAGGTTATCACGCTGTGCTTCAGGATCGCATGTTGAAAGATCGTAAGCTAAATGCTTACTGGGTAATGTGTAATAACAATATGCAAGCGGGACCAAACATTAATGAAGAGCGTTATCCGGGTTACCGCGATCCTGCTAACTTTATTGTCACGTCAGATCCGTACCCAACAGTAACTGCTATGGCGTCTGACCTAATCCTTCCTACTGCAATGTGGGTTGAGAAAGAAGGTGCTTATGGTAACGCTGAACGTCGAACTCAGTTCTGGCGTCAACAGGTTTCTCCACCAGGAGAAGCGAAGTCCGATTTGTGGCAGCTAATGGAGTTTTCTAAACGCTTTACCGTAGAAGAAGTTTGGCCTCAAGAGCTTATCGATACTAAACCTGAATTAGCGGGTAAAACGCTATTCCAAGTGCTATTTGAAAATGGCAATGTCAATGAGTTTAGCGTAGATGAATTAGCAGAAGGTCAATTGAATGATGAATCCAGAGAGTATGGTTTCTATGTTCAAAAAGGACTGTTTGAAGAATATGCATACTTCGGTCGTGGACACGCTCACGATTTAGCACCTTTCGATATGTACCACCAAGCTCGTGGTCTTCGCTGGCCTGTGGTTGATGGGAAAGAAACCTTATGGCGCTATGTTGAAGGTTATGACCCATATGTGGATAAAGGTGAAGAGTTCTCGTTTTATGGTAAAAAAGATAAGAAAGCGGTAATTTTTGCTCTTCCTTATGAGCCAGCGGCGGAATCACCAGATGAAGAGTATGACTTGTGGTTATGTACTGGTCGTGTTCTTGAACACTGGCATACAGGTTCCATGACTCGTCGTGTACCTGAGTTGTATCGTGCTTTCCCTGATGCGGTTGTTTATATGCACCCATTGGATGCGAAGAAACGAGGCTTGCGTCGCGGTGATGCAATTACAGTTGCTTCACGTCGTGGTGAAATAACCAGCCACGTTGAAACGCGCGGACGTAACAAGGTGCCACAAGGCTTGGTATTTATGCCATTCTTTGATGCCGGTCAGTTGACCAACAAGTTAACTCTTGATGCAACCGACCCACTATCAAAAGAGACTGATTACAAGAAATGCGCAGTTAAGGTAGGTAAAGCTTAGTTGTTGTTAGGGAGCAGTGAAGAATGAAAATTTTACATTCTTTACCCTCTGCCAGTAGAAGACGTTTCATGCGAGACGCTCTTCGTACAGCAGTTGGGGTTGGTGCCGCAACGACAGTGCTTGGCCTGCAAACCAAACAGAGTAAAGCAGACACATCGGGTGTTCCAATTCGTCCACCCGGTGCGCTACACGAAGAAGATTTTCTTAACTCGTGTTTACGCTGTGGTTTGTGTGTCCAGGCATGCCCTTATGACACCTTAAAATTGGCGACTATGATTTCGCCAGTTGCAACGGGTACACCCTATTTCACTGCGAGGAATATTCCTTGTGAAATGTGTGAAGATATCCCTTGCGTTGTAGCGTGCCCAAGTGGCGCACTCGACAAAGGTTTAACTGATATAGATAACGCTAAGATGGGAACTGCGGTTCTTATCGACCATGAGACATGCTTGAACTGGCAAGGTTTACGATGTGATGTTTGCTACCGAGTTTGTCCGCTGATTGATGAAGCGATTACCCTTGAACCAATACGGAATCAACGTACAGGGGTACACGCTAGCTTTATTCCAACCGTTGTCTCGGATAAATGTACCGGATGCGGTAAATGTGAAGAAGCTTGTGTGCTTGAGCAGACAGCGATAAAGGTGGTTCCGACCACACTGGCGAAAGGTGAGTTAGGTCATCACTACCGCTTAGGATGGGAAGAAAAAGCAAAACATGGTGGCGAAAGTTTGATTCCAGAGCAATTGACTCTACCGACTCGCAAGCCGGAAGGCTCTAAGGGAGGATTGTAAAATGGCGAAGAATCATGCAAAAGATGCTGGAAAATCTGCGAGAGAGGAGTTGGGTTGGTGGCATGCCTATCGATTCTTAATCCTGCGCAGACTGTGTCAATTATCTGTTATCGGTTTGTTTATTATGGGCCCAACATGGGGAGTACTCGAAGGAAACTTGTCTTCTAGTGAATTACTAGGAACAATTCCAATGAGTGACCCGCTATTACTGCTCCAAACGATAGCAACAGGCTACTGGCCTGAAACTACCGCCATAATAGGTGGTGTAATTGTCGCAGGATTTTATGCGATTGCAGGACCAAGAATGTTCTGTGGCTGGATATGTCCTTTGAATCTGGTAACGGATTTCGCGGCATGGATAAGAAGAAAAACAGGACTTAAGGCAAGTTATCAATGGCCATCTTCACTGCGTTATTGGCTACTTGCAGCAATCCTGGTGGGTAGTGCGGTATCAGGTACTGTACTTTGGGCATGGTTAGACCCGGTTTCAGCCCTTCATCGAGGCATAGTTTTCGGTATGGGTGCAGGTTGGGTGCTGATTATGCTGGTGTTCCTCATTGACTTGCTTCTTGTTGAGCATGCTTGGTGTGGTCATCTTTGTCCACTAGGTGCTACTTATGGTGTCATCGGTCGCTACAGCTTATTGCGAATAACTGCGACTAACAGGGAGCAGTGCAACAACTGTATGGATTGTTTTAACGTTTGTCCGGAACCCAAAATATTGAGGCAACCGTTGAAACAAGGTGACAGAAAAGTCATGAGTCAAGATTGCATTAGTTGCGGTCGCTGTATTGATGTCTGTGCTGAAAAGGTATTCGAATTTAGAATTAGAACTGGAGCTAAATATGAAGAGTAAGTTTGTCGTGTCTGCAATGCTGGCTGCTTTAGTGAGTACGGCAGCATTCGCCGAAGTGACATCACTTCGAGGCGATCAGGCTATTAATGCAAAAAATGAAGTTGCTAAAATCAAGAACGTACCAAAGAGTCAGGATAAGCTAGGCTTAGATTATGTGAATCAACCACCTCTTATTCCACACTCAACGGACCAAGTGCAACTGAATCCAAGTAATAATGGTTGTTTGGAGTGTCACGATGTGAGTACTTACCGCAAGAGTGGTGCACCTCGTGTGAGCCCGACACACTACACGGATCGTGATAATAATATGCTTACAGAAGTGGCTTCACGCCGTTATTTTTGTCTGCAGTGTCACGTGACTCAAGTAGACTCAAAACCACTGGTAGCTAACGACTTCAAACCCGTTGGTAAATTCGGTCAGTAGGGGGCGATATGGGATTGATTAAACGCTTTTTAGCGTGGTTCAGTAAGCCGAGTCACTTAGCACTTGGTACATTATTAGTCATTGGTTTCGGCGCTGGTATCGTTTTCTGGGGTGGATTCAACACTGGCATGGAAATGACAAACAGAGAAGAGTTCTGTATTGGTTGTCACGAAATGCAAGACAATGTGTATCAAGAGTATACAAGTACTGTCCACTATACTAACCGTTCTGGCGTTCGTGCAACGTGTCCGGATTGCCATGTACCTAAAGAATGGGTACCGAAGATGATTCGTAAGATTCAGGCAAGTAAGGAGCTTTACGCTAAAGCCTTCGGTAAAGTGGATACGCGTAAAAAGTTTGAAGAACACCGTTTTGAAATGGCATCGCGAGAATGGGCCCGTATGAAAGCGAACGACTCTCAAGAGTGTCGTAACTGTCATAACTTCGAGTTTATGGACTATGTGGTTCAAAAACCAGTAGCGGCTAAAATTCATGATAAAGCAGAAGACGCTGGGCAAACTTGTATCGACTGTCACAAAGGTATTGCTCACCAGCTTCCTAGAGAACATACAATCTCTAAAGAGCTGTAATACATAGAGCGTAATGATTTGTTACTAAAAATATTACCCAGTTTGATAATTCAGACTGGGTATTTTTTTGCCTGAATTTCTTTCTGGAACGAGTAAAAATGGTGAAAATACCTGAAAAAATACATTAAGACGGATTTAATTTGTCTAGTCTGAGTAGACGAACAATAAGTGCAAGATGACGAAATAGGTACTTTTTGTCTATAATTGAATCAATATCTAATTATTTTAAGGGGGACACTATGGCGGTAACTAGAATGCATACTGACCCCGGTAAGCATTATGACCCGAACACAGAGCTTACCAATAATCAACGCAAACGCTATTCGGAGGTGGCGAACAAAGCTGAACTGCGTCGCGAGCAACGCGAGCTTTATAAGGCTGCATTGAATCCGGCTAAAAAGCGTATTGAAGCCATAGCCAAGGCTAAGGAAGAGCTGAAGCGACAACAAACTCTCAATACAAAGCAGCGAAAAATGCCAGAGCTTACATTTTTGCGAGTTTTAATCTGGTCGATTACTCTGGGTGCTTTCTGGGTTTGGGTTTTGTTCATGTTTCCTAGCAGCTAAAGTAAACGAGAAATCATGCTATATGGCAATAACAATAGTGTTGGTTTACTAGGAGACTACTTTCTAACGGCCTGTAATTGAGTGACTGCTTGCTCAACTATTCCATTTTGCGAAGATTGATAGAATCGATAGCGATTTTTGCCCATTTTTTTTGCTTCGTACATGGCTTTGTCAGCACAGCGTATTAGCTCTTCTAGATTATCTGCATCTTGTTTATATATAGAAACACCGATACTAAAGGTGAGATTTGAATCGTGCTCCGCTTGTTTCAGGTCGTCATCAAATAACTTATTGATTCGATTTACTATGGTATGAACATCCGATATTGAAGGGATGTTATAGAGCAGCAGCATAAATTCATCACCAGCATAGCGGGCGACAGAATAATCCTGTTCGTTAGTTTTTCTATCACGGTTGCGCATGTTGCTTGATAAGCGAGTAGCAAAATGTTGCAGCAGTTTGTCACCGGTATCGTGACCATAGGTATCATTAATGATCTTAAAATTATCGATATCCAGAAAAAGCAGTGCAGAGATATTTTTGCTCGATTGTTGCTCGACTAGTTTTTGTTTTGCCCATGTTTCAAAACTCCAGCGATTGGCCAGTCCGGTAAGCCTGTCTCGATACGCGAGCTGGTCGATGCCTTCCTGATATAATCCCTGCAAGTAATTGATCGCTTTATGATAATAATAATTTGAGTTTAACCCAATCAGGCACATGACGGATAAGCTAAGCAAAAAACGATCAGCTGGCAGTCGATCTGAAGAAAAGCTCACCCACCCGTAATTATTGAAATACAGAAAAACGGCTGAAAAAATAAGGAAACCAGAGGTGGTCACTAACGCCGTTTTGAACTCGTTAATAATAATAATACTGGCAAGGATAGGGAAAACCCAGAATATCGTCCCTTCGGGAAATACTAGATTAACGGCAGCGTTTAGTAGCATAGCTATATTAAATAAGGACGGAGAATGTTCTTTGTATTTTTCTAGAGACAGCTGGATAAGATATATGCAGCATAGAAAGGCGCCAGAGAAATTAGTCACTGTGAAGATATGTCTGCCTAATAGCCAATTCACGACCCCATAACCCAATAGCAGAATAATGGCGATTGAGGTAAATACCATGCGAAATTTCTTTCGCCGGTTTTGGCTAATGTCAGCCATGTCCTCTAACTTAATCCCTGTTAAAAACTGCCGCATGTGAGTTGCGCTTTCCTTGCATTACTTTCTATTTAAAGACAATACAGTGTAGCGGCCCTGTATGAAAATTGAACTAAAAACACATCTATTAATGTGACGAATGCCTGTTTTTCAGAAAAATCTGAACCAATATCACATTTGGTATTTTGCTCGTTAAAAGATCCAAATAGATCAGCTGGTTATCTTGTGAGCAGTTGGAACCAAATCCCACCTAAATCACTAAAAAATAGAATAATTAACACTACACTTAGTGATATAACGATAAAGATGATGCTCGCTACTTAACTTTAGCATCATGTACTAATCCCCGCAGGAGGTAAGAATGCCAATAACCTCGTTAGTGCCACAAGATCTATACCATGTCGCTGAACTTGATCAGCTACCGTGCAAATCTACTAAAGAACTCTCGCCTATTGATGAAATTGTTGGTCAGGAAAGAGCGCAAAAGGCGGTTGAATTCGCCATGTCTATAAAAGAAAAGGGTTACAACATTTATGCTATTGGTAGAAATGGTTTGGGCAAACGAACCATGATTCTGCGATATCTAAACCGTCATCAACATGAGGTGAGCTCACTGTTTGACTGGTGTTATGTTGCCAATTTCGAGGATATTCGTACACCAAAAGTGCTGAAGATGCCCGTAGGTATGGGGGTTAAGTTTAAACAAGACATCGAAAAACTGATGGAAAAATTGGTTAAAGCTATCCCTCTTGCATTTGATAACGAAATGTACTTTACCCGAGCAGAAAAATTAAAAAGTCAACTGACAGAAAAACAGCAAGGCGAGTTGGAAGATATCAGCAAGGTGGCGAAAGGGAAAGGCATTAGTCTGACGCTTACTACACAGGGCGATTATCAGTTTATAGCAATGAATGGTGAAGAGCAGCATTCTGAAAAAAGCTTTGATGCGTTATCTATTAAAGAACAAGAAGAATTTGGCAATAACATTGATGAATTGGAAATTCAGCTGCGGACCATGGTTCGACAGTTGACTGAGTGGGAAGAGAAGTACAGTGAGAAAATTCAAAAACTGAATGATGAAGTGACCCTAGAAGTAATAACTCATTTTATTAAAGAATTAAAGAAAGCTTATGTGGGTTACAGTGAGATTAAAAAATACTTAACGGATTTGCAAAAAGATATTGTTGAGAATGTTGAAATTTTTCTCGAAGAGAGTAACGAGCAAGGGGAAATCGCCTCCGCTTCATTGGATAATAAACTCCCCAGACGCTATAAAATTAACCTGCTGGTGAGCCAGTCTTCAGAGCTATTTCCTATTGTGGTTGAGGAAAATCCAAATTATCACTCGTTATTTGGTTATACAGAAACAGCGACTTTTAAAGGAACGGTATTTACCGATTTTTCACTCATACGATCAGGCAGTTTGCATAAAGCAAATGGCGGCGTTTTAATGATGGATGCGATTAAAGTACTGGAACAACCGTATGTATGGGATGGTTTAAAGCGGGCCTTACGCTCTCGTCAACTCAGCCTAACGGCGCTGGAAAAAGAGTTAACCTTAACTGGTGCAGTATCTCTTGATCCGGAACCAATACCGCTGGATGTTAAAATCATTCTGTTTGGCGACTATCGAACCTATCAACTGTTGCAGCATTATGATCCTGAGTTCAGTGAGCTGTTCAGGGTTACGGCGGATTTTGAAGATGAAATGAACAGGACCGAAGATGCAGAGCTGCACTACGCCCGGTTCATTTCCAGTATTGTGCACGACAATAATATGCTGCACTGCGATAGAAAGGCCATTGGTCGAATTATTGAACACAGCTCGCGACGAGCGGGGGACCAGACAAAACTCTCATTGCACTCAGCCCATATCGCCAATTTATTGCGAGAGTCAAACTACGTGGCAAAAAGCGCCCGTTCCAATTTGATCCGAGCCAACCATGTGGATCAGGCTCTGAAGAATCAAGAAATGCGGGTAAGTCGGTTGAAAGATGATGTGATGGAGAGTTTTGTTAACGGAACAACCTTGATACGCACGTCCGGGGAAGCGATTGGGCAGGTAAACGCATTGTCAGTGCTTAGCACGAGCGACTATATGTTCGGTGCCCCGAATCGCATTACAGCAACCACCTCTTTTGGTGAGGGAGAGGTTATTGATATCGAGAGAAATGTAGATTTAGGGGGTAGCATTCACTCGAAAGGTGTCATGATATTATCCGCATTTCTGGCCTCCGTTTTTGGTAAAACAGCCAAAATCCCACTCACAACTAATATTACCTTTGAGCAATCTTACGGTGGTGTGGATGGTGATAGCGCGAGTATGGCAGAGCTTTGTGCCGTGGTATCTGCATTTTCAAAGCAGCCTAACAGGCAGGATATCGCCATTACTGGCTCAATGAACCAGTTTGGTGAATCACAGCCAATTGGCGGAGTGAATGAGAAAATAGAAGGCTTCTTTGATGTTTGTGCTATTAAAGGTAGAAACCACAACCAAGGCGTGATTATTCCTCGTTCTAACAAACATAATTTGATGCTTCGGAAAGATATAGTCAAAGCAGTAGAAAAAGGAGAGTTTCACTTATGGGCAATAGATCATGTTTCTGAAGCGATTGAGCTTTTTACAGGTAAGCCTGCCGGGGAAGCTAGTGAAGAGGGCAGTTACCCAATAAATACGATATTTGGTATTGCTCAAGCTAAGCTAAATGCACTAAGGAAATAGTAATAATAACGAGTGGGTTGATGAAGGTTGCTCATGAAATAATAAGGTTGTCCATAAAATAATAGAGCCTTCCACTTTAAAGGGAGGCTCTATTGGCTTATAGCACAATTAACTTACGCAATAACTAAGCTAAGTAAGACTTAATGTTAATAACAGTCAGCCATAAATTAAAGTTTGAGCGCCAGTTTTGTGCCATCAAATTTTAAGTGATTAAGTAAGCTTTTAACATTAGCCTGACCAAACTCGTCGAACTTTAAGCCGTACTTTGCGTAATGCATAGAAGTTTGCAGGTTACATATCGTCCCAGATAGAGGTAGTAACTCAACTTTTGATTTCCCTGGTGTGGCAATAGTTACAAAGGCTTGATCACCGACATCTAAGTGCTTTGCCAGAGGGCTGGTTATAAACCGGCAGCCACCTTTAGACAAATCGCGAACTTCACATTCCAATTTTAATTTACCTGCGCCAGCTTGAGCTCTTAGATTCACGTCGTAGCGCGGCTCTTTGCGTAATTGATTGATCTTCATCATTCCAGGAATGGAAATCATTACCAGTGGGATAGGCTCTTCAAGAATGTGCATAATTTGGCTGCGAAAATAGATGAGTGCCCCTTCGCCTTTTTGAGAAATAGCACGAACGTTCATCCAAAAACCTTCCTGAAAGAAAAAACCTAAGTCATCATCGGAAATATCTGGCATTTCTAATAAAATAAAATTATCAGAATGTGTGCCTATAAATTTGGTTTTTCCTTGATAGCGAATACCAACAGGTGTCGTGAGGTTGATGGTTAACTCACTACCATGGCTCACCATATCAATGGCATCAGTACTATTTATTGTACTTTCTGTACCTTTAAGAGGGGGCTCATATTTAACGTCAACTCGATTTACTCTTTTTCTTATGGTTGCTTCAGCACTCACCTAGCCAACTCCTGAGTGTATACCCGACATTATAATAATTTTATGTAAGAGTATTTTAAATTCATTGACGTAAATATTACGGATTATTGATTCAGTTTCAACCAACAATTAATAGCTTGCATCAATATGGATGTCGCATTTGATAGATTTTGGCCATTATGTAAGTTAAGTCACTTTACTAGCGCCTATAAGCTTAGTAATTCTCACGAAACTATTGGAATTAGATACAGACAAATATCAACAAAATGACCTCATTTTAGTTCAATACTGAGGCTCACAATCGCGTGGTCTGTAGAAAAGTGGTCAAATTCAAAAGTGGGATTAATTAGATGTGTATCATAAACATCATAACCAGTGACTTCGGCGGTTAGGCTAAATTCTTCACTAAGCAGTATATAGTCTAATACATTGCCAACGGAACCATAATAATGTGTTGCCTGTCTCGACCATGCCAAATTTGCAGGATCTAAGGATTGGCAGTAACTGTCCCATCCGTCAGATAATGTCACTGCTGCCTCTGAAGTAAGGTTTGTTCGTTTGGACTTCCCCTCAGTAAAGCAATCAAATTCATTGTTATCGATACTTTGGTTGAAATCACCCATGACGATACAAGCACGATGATATTTGAGTTTGGTCTGCTTTATTGAATCGTACAGGCTGTTTGCCTCAAACCCTCTCTGCACTGTCGAAAGCCAGGTTCCTATGCCGTTATGATTTGGCATTATATCATCAGTAGTAAGGGTAGGGCGCTGTGATTTGAAATGTACAATGTAGATATCCGTCTTACCAAATTCGGGCAAGTTCACCGTGACCTGTAAAGGTTGACGGCTAAAAAAAAATGACGGTTCAATGTATGAATGGTCGATTAAATTTTTACTTGGGGGAACCAATGCTGCCTGAACTATTTCGAATTTTGAGGCAAAGGCCAAAACAGGGTGGGAATATTGATATTCGTTCTCAATATGTGGCAAGTCTAAACAGGCAAAGTACGGAAATCCAAGGGTACTTAGCTGATCTTTGAGGGCATCAACACTAAACACTTCCTGAAAGGCGATCATATCCGTTTCGATTTCAAGGATACGACGAGAAATCCAGTCTTGTTTTTTTTGCCACTCTTTTACAGTGTAAATATTATCAAATTCATAGAACGCGTTAGGTGGCTCAATATAATTGAACAGATTGAAGGTGGTGATTTTAATAGGGGGAAATTTAGTTGATTTTGGAATCATTTATGTCATCCCATTCCTATTCGCACTGAACGCAGTGCTTAGAGTATAGGTCAAAATTAATACCCTCAACCTGCTGTCATTAAAGCAAAGCAGATTGAGGTGACCGAGGTGGAAGGAACCTACTCTACTTCAAAGATACAGGCTTGATAGGCTTGTAGTTCCAGTGAGCTTAGGTCATTGCTTGATGCGTCGTAGTTGTCCAATACCACTTTTTTAAGTTGATGATCATAACTGCGGTACTGTTTTTCTCCGCTGAAGTTGGCAACAACCAAAAGTGTTTTACCGTCATAAAAACGAAGGTAGGCATATACTTCTGCGTCTTCAGGATCAAGTAACTGATGGTTACCATAAACGATAACGTCGCCATATTCTTCGCCCTGACGTAACTCAATCAGCTTACGGTAGTGATGAAAAATGGAATTATCATCGGCTGTAGCTTGATTGGAATTAATTTCGGAGTAGTTGTCATTAACCGCTAACCAGGGTTGACCAGAGGTAAAGCCAGCGTTATCAGTATTGTCCCACTGAACAGGAACACGAGCGTGATCTCGTGAAAAGCTATTCAAAAAATCCAGTGCCGATTGTGGTTCTACACCTCTTTCGAGCATTTTTTTATAGTGGAAATGCGCCATTAAGTCATTAAACTGGCTGATATCAGAAAAATGTTTATTGGTCATGCCCAGTTCTTCACCTTGATAGATATAAGGTGTGCCGCTCATCATATGTAATACGGTTCCGAGCATTTTGCCACTGATAACGCGTTTTTCACCCTGATCATTCCCATAGCGAGAAACAGCGCGAGGTTGGTCATGGTTATTCCAGTAAAGGCTGTTCCAGCCTTTTTGATAGAGGTCATTTTGCCATTTAGACATGATGCTTTTGAACTCGACTAGATCAAACGGCTTTTTCACAGCGTTGTGCTCTTCGCGATCGATACTCATGTGCTCAAACTGAAAAATCATGCTGATTTCTTTACGGCCCGGGTTGGAGTAGTACTGACCGTCTAACGTTGTAGTGAAGGGAGTTTCTCCAACCGTCATAACGTCATAATGAGACAACACTTTTTCGTTCATTTCTCTGAGATATTGATGAACCAAAAGATTGTTTGACCAGTGTTCCCATCCCGCTACCCCTGCATCGAATATGGTTGCATCCGGGTAGTCGGAAGGTTTACCAATCATATTAATAACGTCCATTCGGAACCCGCCCAGCCCCTTTTTCAGCCAGAAATGCATCATGTCATAGATGGCATCTCGAACTTCAGGGTTTGCCCAGTTGAGGTCTGGTTGCTTTTTGGCGAAGAGGTGGCAGTAGTATTGGCCAGTATTTTCATCCAGTGTCCAGGCCTTAGGTGTGAAGAAAGATTCCCAGTTATTTGGTTCGCCACCACCTTGTTTTGGATCTTTCCAGATATACCAATCTCGTTTAGGATTATCTTTACTGCTTTTGGACTCAATAAACCAAGGGTGTTCATCAGAAGTATGATTTGCGACTAAATCCATGACTATTTTTATGCCACGGTTATTCGCTTCAGTAATCAATAACTCCATGTCTGCCATGGTGCCAAACTCAGGGGCGATATTGCGGTAATCAGAGATATCATAGCCATTGTCATCCATTGGAGACTGAAATACAGGGCTCAGCCAGATAACATTTGCACCAAGCTGTTTTATATAGTCCAGTTTTTCAATAATGCCCGGAATATCACCGATACCATCACCATTTGAATCATTGAAACTACGTGGGTAAATTTGATAAACAACGGCGTTGTGCCACCAACGCTTTTCTAATTGGCTAGTCATGGTTACTCCTTAAGCAAGCGTATAGCATTTAACTTTAGAGAACATACCTTTATGATTGAAACTAACTCGTTTCTCGCAGGAGTATGTCATAGGATAGTTGAACAGATTCATAAGGTAATAATGCAAGGGCAATTTTCGCTGCAATCTGACCTTTCTCTGTAGTAGGTTGTTTCACAGTCGTCAGTCCAGCTTTCTCAGCTTGAGCAATACCGTCAAACCCCACAATTTTTAGTTGTTCCGGAACCTGAATACCGAGATCTTTGGCTGCATCAATGGCCGCCAATGCAATACGATCACTCATACATAACAGCACGTTAATGGTCTTAGGGCCAGTCAGCGCACCGCGTAGTACCGCTTTCATTGCATCATGTTCTAAATGATGTATTTGCCAGATGTGCTGAGTGGTTAAATTAATACCTATATCTGACATGGCGTCTTTGTACCCTTCAAATCGACGCCGGGATATACACTCTTCCTCAGAGTACAGATTATCAAATGTAGTCATTGTTAGAGCGTTAGAGGGTTCTAATCTCAATCCTAAAATCAGTATATTTTGTGTCGCATCGCTAATAACGTGTTTGGCAATTTCATACGATGATGTTTTGTTATCAATGCTGACCGATGGTGTATTGGGCAGATCAAAGTCGACAGTGACAAGGGGTTTTCCCTGACGTTGTATTCGTTCTAATACGCTAATTTCTGCGGGTTTACCGTAAACAATGAAACTATCAGGGATCGTCTCTGCTTGCGTATTTTGATAATTTTCAGCGCTTGATGGAAGGAGCAGCATATTGACATGCTGAGCATCTAAAGTTTCTGAGATACCTGCCAGAAATTCGGTCGCAACAGGGTCGGTAAAGTTATAGGACAGGTTGTCAGCCAACAGCACTCCTATCACGCCGGTCTTTCCTGTGCGAAGGCTGCGTGCGGTTAGGCTAGGACCAGTGTATCCCAGATGTTGACACTGTTCCAAAATCTTATCTCTAAGCGTAGAAGAGAGTTGATCCGGACGGTTAAATGCGTTTGATACCGTGGCAGTGGAAACGCCAAGTTGCCTTGCGACGTCTTTTAATGTGGGTTTTTTCATAAGATGGTTTTTCATTTTTATATGTCCTGCACAAACGGCTACATTGGATTCTAGAACGATTAAGAAAATTTAAGAAACCTCTCGGCTATGGTTTTTATGATTATTTTGCGCAAGCTCACTTAATGGGTTAATTTTTGCTCATTAATTTGATCTAATTAGCAAATATAGACATGTTATTGGTCGAACAGATAATTGGCGTCTATGGTAGTTTAATGGACTTAACCGATTAAGTCTTTAGCGTGAACAACAAGAATTATAGTTACCCATACAAAATATAACTACTCAATACATGGAGTTCGAACTGATGAAAACTACTCTACTCACTAGTGCAGTTGCTCTGGCGATATTTTCTTCTTCAGCGATGTCCGCTGATCTTAAGTACGCCCCAGGTGAAGACAATCGCTTTAACTGGGCCAGTTACGAATATTTAAAGAAAGTGGATCTGAAAGGTGAAACCCTCACCGTTCGTGGCCCATGGTTAGGACCGGATAAAGCACTTATTGAAACGGTAATTGCGTATTTTGAGCAAGCAACAGGTGCCGATGTTCAATATGCAGGTTCAGATTCATTTGAAACTCAGATAGTCATTGATGTTCAAGCGGGAAGTGCGCCAAACATTGCTATATTCCCTCAACCTGGATTAGCTGCAGATCTGGCTTCTAAAGGTTTCTTAACGCCTTTAACTGATGACTGGAATGGTTGGATTAAAGACAATTATGCGGCAGGTTCTTCTTGGGTTGATCTTGGCACATTCTCTGATAAGAAAGGTCAAGATGAGTTATTTGGGTTTTTCTATAAAGTTGATTTGAAATCATTGGTTTGGTATGTGCCAGAAAATTTCGAAGATGCTGGCTATGATGTTCCTGAAACGATGGAAGAGTTAAAGGCATTAACTAAGCAGATCGCTAAAGATGGCGATACACCTTGGTGTATTGGCTTAGGTAGTGGCGGTGCGACTGGTTGGCCTGCAACCGATTGGGTTGAAGATATGATGCTACGGACTCAATCTCCAGCTGATTATGATGCGTGGACTAAAAATGACCTTAAATTTAATGACCCTAAAGTAATGGAAGCCATTGATGAGTTTGGCTGGTTCTTAAATGATAAATATGTTGATGGAGGTTCTCGCGCTGTTGCCGCAACAGACTTCAGAGACAGTCCAAAAGGTTTATTTTCTTCTCCGGCTAAATGTTATATGCATCGTCAGGCTTCGTTTATTCCTAGCTTCTTCCCAGAAGGTACTAAGTTAGGTGAAGACGCTGATTTCTTCTATTTCCCGGCATATGAAGGGAAAGATTTAGGTAAACCTGTTCTTGGTGCGGGAACAATGTGGAGTATTACTAAAGACTCGAAGGCCGCACAAGAATTTATGAAGTTCTTACGCTTGCCAATTGCTCACGAAGTATGGATGGCGCAATCAGGGTTCTTAACACCGTTTAAGAGCGCTAATCTAGATGCGTATGCCAATGAGTCACTGAAGAAACAAGGTCAAATTTTGTTAGGTGCAACGACATTCCGCTTCGATGGTTCGGACTTAATGCCGGGTAAAATTGGCGCCGGTTCATTCTGGACGGGTATGGTCGACTATAGTGGTGGTAAATCTTCAAAAGAAGTGACAAACGACATCCAGAAAAACTGGGATGCGTTGAAATAATATAGTCCGTTGAGAAGGTCAGCACGAAAGTGCTGACCTTTATTGGTCGTCGATTAAATCGATAGACCGAGAATTAGAATTTAGCTTTGTTTTTGTGAGGTTTTCATGGAGCAATTATATTACTCCCTTTTTATCATGATCCTCGGTGTGGCTGGTTGCATAATCTATTTTGTAGGCAGCAACTTTATACTCACTCTCATTTTTCCTACGCGTGGCGTGTCTAATCAGTCAATGGCTAAAAATATTAGCCGTGCAGCAGCAGTTCGTCCGTGGTTGTTCTTGGGACCCGCGTTAGCTTTTCTTGGTTTATATCTGGTTTATCCGATCTTTGATTCCTTCATGTTGTCACTAAATGATAGGACTGGAGAAAACTTTATTGGTATAGACAACTATACCTGGCTGCTTAGTGACAGAGAGTTTCAGGAGTCTCTGCTTAACAACCTGCTGTGGTTACTGGTTGTGCCAGCGGCCTCAACCTTTTTTGGTCTGGTTATTGCCGCAATGACAGACAAAGTGAGTTGGGGAAATATTGCGAAAAGTTTGGTCTTTATGCCTATGGCCATTTCCTTTATTGGTGCGTCCATTATATGGAAATTTGTTTACGATTATCGTGCCGAAGGCTCTGAGCAGATAGGCCTTCTAAATGCGATTGTTGAAGCCTTTGGTGGGACACCAGAAGCGTGGATTACCGTTCCATTTTGGAATAATTTCTTTTTGATGGTGATACTCATCTGGATACAAACCGGATTTGCTATGGTCATTTTGTCTGCAGCACTGCGTGGTATCCCAGAAGAAACTGTTGAAGCGGCGGTTTTAGATGGAGCCAATGGTGTTCAAATATTTTTTAAGATTCTTATCCCACAGATATGGGGAACTATCGCGGTTGTATGGACGACCATTACCATTACTGTATTAAAAGTATTCGATATCGTGCTCGCTATGACAAACGGTCAATGGAACTCTCAAGTTCTGGCTAACATGATGTTTGATTGGATGTTCAGAGGAGGAGGTGACTTTGGACGTGGAGCAGCGATAGCTGTCATTATTATGGTTGCGGTTATTCCAGTTATGGTTTGGAACATTCGTCAGGCGAACGCTCAGATGGAGGATCGATAGATGTCAGATGCTAAGTTTGGCCTAAGCAAATTACGCCGTTCTCCACTTACTATTTTGGTTCATATATCAGTACTGTTGGTGGTAATTCTATGGACACTACCTACTGCTGGATTATTAATCTCGTCGTTTCGGGATAAAGACCAGCTAGCAGTTTCAGGTTGGTGGACAGCTTTATCGTCTTCTAAACAGAACTTGATTGGACGGACAAGTCACCCAGATACTCAGATTCAAAAGGATGGTGTATATGTTCTTGAAGGGAAGTTGGGTGAAAATGGCGATGATATCAACGTCACGTTATTTGGTTGGACCTCAAAAGCACCTACACAACATGTTGTTGGTGATATTGCGCAGATGCGCAAAGGTGGCACATTAACGGTAAGTGAAACCGGTCGTTATGTCATGACTTCACCAGAACCCTTTAAAGGTTCTCGGGGTAAACGGGTCTTTTATACGGCAGAAATTCCACCGAAATTTGGATTGGATAACTATCGGGAAGTATTAACTGCGGAAGGTATCGGACAATCGTTCATTAACTCACTGACGGTTACCATTCCTGCAACCATCATTCCGATTTTAATTGCGGCCTTCGCTGCGTATGCCTTGTCTTGGATGAAAATGCCAGGGCGCCCGTTGCTGATAGCCTTAGTCGTAGGGTTGTTGGTTGTTCCTTTGCAAATGTCATTAATTCCACTACTACGCTTATACAACGAAATTGGCGCATTTTTTGGTGTAGGGGCGAAAACTTATTTAGGCATTTGGTTGGCGCATACTGGGTTTGGTTTGCCGTTGGCTATCTATCTCTTGCGTAATTACATAGCAGGTCTTCCAAGGGAGATTATTGAATCTGCCAGAGTAGATGGTGCTACGGATTTTGAAATATTTACCCGTATTGTTTTACCTCTGTCATTTCCGGCGCTTGCATCATTCGCCATCTTCCAGTTCTTATGGGTATGGAATGACTTATTAGTCGCTACTGTCTTCTTAGGCAATGGTGAGAACGAGTTAGTGCTGACGGGAAGGTTAAGAGAGTTGCTGGGGTCACGTGGCGGGAACTGGGAAATATTAACCGCTTCTGCCTTTGTTTCAATCGCAGTGCCCTTAGGTGTATTTTTTACCCTGCAACGTTATTTGGTACGTGGCCTGCTTTCTGGCTCAGTAAAATAATTGATACGAGAGAAGAATTCGATGACTGGTTTAAAGTTAACAAACATAAAAAAAGCCTACGGTGAAACAGAAGTCCTTCACGGTATCGATTTGGATATCGATGTTGGTGAATTTATTGTGTTCGTTGGGCCATCTGGCTGCGGTAAATCAACACTGTTGAGAATGATTGCCGGATTAGAAGATATTACTGGTGGTGATTTGGAAATTGAAGGAGCCAGAGTAAATGATATGCCGGCAGCGATGCGCGGTATTGCAATGGTATTCCAGACTTATGCACTTTATCCACACATGACCGTTTACGACAACATGGCTTTTGCTATGCGTATTGCTAAACAGCCTAAAGAAGAGATAGACAAGCGTGTAACACAAGCTGCGGAAATGCTCCAACTGACTCCTTATTTGGGTCGTTTACCTAAAGCGCTCTCTGGTGGCCAGCGGCAGCGAGTTGCGATAGGACGAGCAATTGTTCGAAATCCGAAGGTGTTTTTGTTCGATGAACCCCTTTCTAATCTCGATGCTGCACTTAGGGTACAAACACGTATCGAAATTGCAAACCTGAAGGAGAAGATGGATAAAACCACAATGATCTACGTTACTCATGATCAAGTGGAAGCGATGACATTGGCCGATCGGATTGTTGTATTGTCTGCTGGGCGAGTTGAACAGGTGGGCTCACCGCTTGAGTTGTACATGAATCCAGCGAATATATTTGTTGCTCGATTTATTGGATCACCATCAATGAATATTTTGCCCGCGGATTTGGTGAGCACAGGGAAAACAGGAAAAGTCCGTTTTGAAAACAAAAATGAAGCTGATTTTCCTCATCCTTGTACAGAAGAATTAGAAGGAAATAAGGTGCAGGTTGGCATTCGCCCTGAAGATATGGAGTTATCGGATGAAAGTAACGCTTTTGTCTCTGGCAAGGTACTCTTTGTTGAGTCTTTAGGAGAGGTCACTTTGCTCCATATCGACGTGGAAAATCAAGACGAAGCCGTGGTGGCAAAAATACCGGGCATTGTTAATCTGCATAAAGGTGAAGATATTCATTTGAAAGCCGCTTCCGAAAAAATCCATATTTTCGATAGTGAGGGTATTTCAGTTAAGCATCGGTGAGATTGAATGTCGTTAAACAAAGAACGGGTAGGCTTAGGTCTGCCCGTTTCTTTTATCCGTAGAATTTAATGGCTTAATAAGCACCTTGAGGTTACTTAGGTATATACTAGCGATCATATTAGGTTTGAGCATAAATTTACCCATTGGGTATAGAGGTTAATGATGAAAGCAGAAGTAAAATGGATTGAGGATTTTAAGTTTCTTGGCCAGTCTCAATCGGGGCACTCTGTAGTGATGGATGGCAGTGGTGGTGATACTGCACCAAGTCCAATGGAAATGGTGTTAATGGCTGCGGGTGGCTGTAGTTCTGTAGACGTTGTTGATGGGTTGAAGTCAGAAAATCAGAAAGTCACTACGTGTGTGGCGAAACTGACCACAGAGAGGCGCGAAACTGCACCACGCTACTTTACCAGTGTAAATATCCATTTTGATGTTTCTGGTGATGACCTCAATGTGGAAATAGTGGCGAAAGTAGTGGCTGATTCATTAGAAAAATACTGTTCGGTTTGCCTGATGCTTGGTGAAGGGGTAAAAATGACACACAGCTTTTCGATTGTTTAAACAGGTTGCTCCCGGCTTTTTATAGCGGAAGTCGGGAAATTATTAGTATTTGGATTGGCTGTATTTATTTTCTCATTAGACAAAAAAATTAGTATTTTATGAACAGTGATCTGAATTTACGTCTGTTTTTCAGGCTGGGGCTGAGCTAGGATTAACTTAGTCGTTTCATTTAGAGATATTCATGGTAATTAAAAAGCAAAGCAGACAACTCAAGAAGAAAGAGAAGTTCAGCAAAGAAAAGCGTATGGCTATGGGAATGTACGTTTGGTTGTTTCTCCTTTTTGTTGCTGCATTTTCTATTAGTTATGTAGCCATTGTGACTTATAGGGAGCATGTTGATCCTGCCAGAGTATATGGTAAATGGACTGAGATTGGCGCTCCGGAATGGTCCACAGATCGGTTTGTTTTGAGCACGACTGGCGTTATGAAAGACAATCGTTTTATATCGACATCATTCACCTTTGACGGAACCATCGTCTCTTTTAAAACGGGTGATAAATTGGTTGAATATCAGGTCTTTGGTAAAAATGATGAGCGACTTCGCCGCGTGACAGGTGGGGGGCATGCTTCGTCTTTTATTAAGGAAGGTTATGAACATACACTACCTAAGAAAGATAATGTAGGGCCTGCCAGACGCGTATCGTTAGCCGAACACTTTCAAAGTAAAAAGTAATTCTTTTTTCTCTGGTAAGAGATTACCTTGCGACACGTAAGGTTAACTGAAGATCAAATGGCAATTTAGATAAGCGGTTAGAGAGTGTTTTCCGAGTTTTCTCAATGTCATCTATGGCGATAAACTCTAGTGAGCGAGTGTCTATATCTACATTCACTCTAAGTTCTCGGCCTACTTTGGTTAATCCCGCCAAACTTATTTTCTGCTTAGATTCTTTTTCGGCCGCTAAAATACCTTCGTCGACATGAGTACAGATTTCTTCATTTGGTCTCATCATTAACAGTTCGCGTACGGCTTCCTTAAACATATCAAACGGCACTTTTATAAAGTAGACCGAGATAGCACACATCATGAAAGGATCGGCGTAGACGGCAAGGTGAGACAGTGGTGATAGACTGATCAACCAAGCAGAGATAAAGCCTAAAGTAACAGCTATGCTAAGTAGAGTGTCCATTTTCCATTGTTTGGACTCTGCATCAATTAACCCTGACGTATTATGCCGATTTTTTTGAGATATATACCACCACGCGTAACCGCAGCCTACAACATTCACAAAACCAAATAGAGAGGCAATTGAGGTATCTATTTCACGCCCGCCAGTAAACAGGGCAACGATGGCGAAGTAGAGTGATAGGCCTACGACAATTAAGATAACCGCTCCCTTAAACGCAATGACAATAGGCTCAAGAATTGCTTTACCAAAAGGAAAAATAGATTTGGAAGGTTTTTGAATATAATTTGAAACCGCGAGAGACAATAAAGTCAAAAGTAAGCTAACCAGTGAGTAGAACCCGTCAAAGACGATGACCAGAGAACCAACCAAATACCCAAGTATTAATCCTCCAAAAGCAAATGCTGAGGCTAAAAAAGCGGATACCAGTAATATTTGATTTTCGTGTTTATTTATTTCCGTACACATGTAGATTCTCGTCCATAAACCTGTCATCAATATTGACAACTCAGCGAAAAGATACAAATGATAATTGATGGTTCAATAAGTGAATAAGTGCTAAATAATTGATTGTTTATAAATATCAATGAATTATAAAAAATACTGGTGTCATTATTATTGACACTCAGTGCTATTCAGTCTTAAGTTTAAAAATCAAATAGGAAGTCACTAAGTTTATCTGTGAGCCAACTCATTCCGGGATCTTCTGCCATGCCAGCGGCGGTAAACATGCAATAGTCCTCTTGAGTTAATCCATAGGTATGTTTAATGACAGAAAGCTCCTCTTTACGAAGAAGATGACGAATTAATGGTTCTGGTAAAACTCCCCATGCATCTTCAGAGAGAATGGTATTTAGCATATAGTCGAAGCTAGAAAAGCCAATATATTTAAAAGAAAATGGCTGTAATTCAGGATTATCTTTTTCATTGAGATAAGCCATTGATGCTTGCATATGGTCTCTTAAAACTTCATCGGAGACTCGACGCATCTTACTTAATGGGTGCCCTTTTTTACATACCGACATCATTCGAATTTTGCCTAAAGGTAGATACGTGACTCTTGGGTCATCGTTACGTTCAAAATCAACACCAAATGCAAAATCTACCTGTTTTGTTTCAACTAAATTAGCGAGATCACCACTAGAAGCAAGAACGATATTAAACGAAGTTGCTGAAAATCGATTATTGAGTTGGTGAGCGAGATCCAGCCAAAAATCGTCGGGAAGGGCATCATCACGAGCAATCCATATTTCCGCATTAAACTCCCCTGAAACATGGCTACAGGTTTGCCTGATGCGTGCAGTTGTTACTAATAGGCTTTCACAGTCTTTATAAATCGCTTTACCTGCTTCTGATAAACTGAGTTGATTACCTGTTCGGATAAATAGAGCAATATTCAGCTCTTTTTCCAATGCTTTTATCGCCATACTGAGTTTGGTTCTGTTACATTCCAGCTGGCGAGCAGCTTCAGAAACTGAACCTAGTTCTGCTATTTTACAAAAAGCCTCAATATGGGATAGATTCATATACACTCCTTTTCACCTTAATCGAAAGGTAAGAGTAACGAATTTCTCTTTTGTTTTCCCACGAATACGGTTAATGAAATGGTAAATAGTTAAAAAAAATGAAAAAGATGGTGATTTGCGCGTGATGCGGCGACTTAATTTGTTTACCATGTATACTCAAACTACCTCGTGGCACTGAGTCACTCCCTGAGAGTGAGGCAGTTTGGGAACATCATGTATGGCAACAGAAGTAGAAATGGAGGCCAAATGGCTCAGGACTGGGATAAGTGCGCTGTTGACTGGGAAAGCAACAAAGCGACAAATGAATTTGCTGAGAAAGCATTTGCAGAATTAAACACACTTATTAATTTAGAAGGCAAGCGAGTCGTTGACTTAGGGTGCGGCACCGGTTTACTTAGCCAAAAAATGTCACCATTGGCAAAAGAAATTATCGCATTAGATGGCTCTGAAGCGATGATTGAAGAGCTGGACAAAAAGCTACTAGACAATGTTGAACCAGTAGTCGACAGTCTTACCAGAGGCTTGATAGCGCAGCATCCTGCATTCAGAGGGCAGTTCGACTGTCTTGTGGCTTCATCTGTGTGTGGCTTTTTAGATGACTATCAAGAAGCCGCCCATCTTGTGTATTCCTTACTGGAAGATGAAGGGCTGTTTGTTCACTGGGACTGGCTAGCTAATGCAGATGATCAAGGCCTTACTGAGTCCCGCATTGAAGAAGTGTTACTTGATGCTGGGTTTGACACGGTGACGGTTTCGGTCCCGTTTGAGATTGAAACGGAGCAGGGTTGCTTGTCTGTTGTCATGGGTGTTGGTGAGAAATAAGCTACACAGAACACTAGTTATAGAGCACGCTTATGGCGTGCTTTATTGATCTAGTGAGATTTAAAAACTAGCCGTCAATCGTGTTGAAGTTTATTTGATAAAGATCGAGTGTATTATCATTGCCTGTTTCTTTACCACTGTTCTGATAAGCGAAACCTAATTTTAGCAATAGATTAATACTGGCTTGGTTGTGAGATGTTGCCATGGCAAGCAATTGTGTTAGCTTTAGCTGCGAACGTGCAAACTCAAGCGTTGATTTTGCTGCTTCCAGCGCTAAGCCTTGTTTGGTGTGTTTTTTTAGAAAACCATAACCGAGATCGGGATAAGCCAGATGCTCTCTTTTTAGAAGACCACATACCCCCACAACGTCGTTTTTATACTCAATAGCAAACATGCCCATTCCTTTTTGCTGATAGATAGGAATAAGCGTTGATTCTATGTAACTGCGAGCATCTTGAACATTTTTAATGCCTCTGTCGCCAATATATTCGATAAACTCAGTACTGTTGTATAAATCCAAAACAAATGCACTGTCTTCTACAGTAAGCTGACGAAATTGGATTCGGTTAGTATTTTCTGGTTTCATTTTTATGGGCGCTTTATGAATATTGGTACAACGATTGATTGGTTAGACATCTTAACTTATTCGTTAGCCATAGTAACTCTTGCTTTCATACCCTATGAAAACAAAAAATGCCGCCACTAATGTGACGGCAAGAAAGGTATAAAATGAAACTTGTTATTATTAGATATTACATTGAGCCTAATTCGTTTGCTGTAAGTAGAGCAGCCAATACCAACTCTGGCGTAACCTCAAATGGCATATTGTGAATAGTCTCACCTTCAGCACATGAGGCTTCTGCTACTTCTAACAGTTTGTCGCGGTTGATTTCAGTGACACCCATCATTTTTAAGTTGGTTGGCAGGCCAACAGAACGGCAGAAATCAAGTACTTCATTAATTTCTTCCATAGGTGCATTTTCTAGTACCAGCTGAGTTAGCGTACCAAAAGCAACTTTTTCACCATGGTAAAGGTGGTGGCACTCTTCTAGCTTAGTCAAACCATTGTGAATGGCGTGCGCTGCAGCCAAACCTGAGCTTTCGAAACCAATGCCTGAAAGGTAGGTATTCGCTTCAATGATGTTTTCAACAGCTGTATTGGATAGATTTTGGTCACAAGCAATTTTCGCTTTCAGGCCATCTGCAATTAGGGTTTCATAACACAGTTTAGCTAGAGCTTGTGCTGAACGTGTTGGTTTGCCACCCGCCATTGTTGATTTACCAGAGATGCCGTTTGCACGTGCTTCAAAATAAGTAGAGAGCGCATCACCCATACCAGAAACAAGGAGTCGAGTAGGTGCACCTGCAATGATTTGAGTGTCCATAATAACCATATTAGGGTTACTCGGTATCATTAAGTATTCAGCAAATTCACCTTCAGGCGTATAGATAACAGCTAATGCGCTGGTTGGTGCATCTGTTGAAGCAATAGTTGGAACAATGACCACAGGAATTTTAGAGTAGAAAGCAATCGCTTTAGCGGTATCTAGTGTTTTACCACCACCAATACCAACAATCACCTGAGCATTTTGTGCAGATGCAATATCCATTAAGCGCTCAATTTCTGGGCGGCTACATTCGCCAACAAACTCAGCCATTTGTAATTCTACTTCTGACTCTAGGCAACTTTGAGTCACGGTCGCGCCAACAAGTCCAGTTACAAAGCCATCAGCGATTGCTAGAACATTTGTACCGAGTGGTTTTACATATTCGCCAATTGACTTAAGTACGTTAGCACCTTGCACATATTTGCTTGGCGAGATAATGATTTTGTCCATTTTTGACCTCTTTGAATTTGGAAGCATAGGGTTCTTTATTTTATGTAACCAGTTATTTAATCAATCAACAGTGATCAATGACTCGTTTTGTGAATTAGTGTATTTTTTTGTTTGTTTATTTTTGATCGTACTCACGTTAAACGCTTACATTGTTGGAAAAGTTACACAAAAGGACATATGATGAACTTAGTAGTTAGATCCCCTTATATATTTTTGTATATGTCATTTATCCAATAACAGTGAAGCGAATGTGATGAAGAAATTAATCAACGAAGTAGAAAATGTCGTATCAGAACAAGTTGAAGGCCTCGTGCTGGCAAACCCAGATTTAACATTGGTCACTGATCCATATTTTATTTACCACGAAAAGAGTAAAGGTAAAGTTTCTCTTGTTTCTGGTGGTGGCAGTGGGCATGAGCCTCTGCACGCAGGTTTTATAGGCAAAGGCATGTTAACAGCAGCATGTCCAGGAGCAGTATTTACTTCACCGACGCCTGATCAAATGATGGAATGTGGAAAGGCTATTCCAAACGAAGAAGGCGTACTTTACTTTATTAAGAACTACACTGGTGACATTTTAAACTTTGAAATGGCAGTAGAAATGCTTCATATGGAAGGCATTAAAGTGGGTTCTGTCGTTATTGATGATGATGTTGCCGTTAAAGATTCTCTTTATACAGCAGGTCGTCGTGGAGTGGCTGCAACGGTTCTTATTGAAAAAATTGTTGGTGCCGCAGCAGAAGCTGGTAAAGATATTGAATATTGTGAAGCACTGGCAACTCGCCTGAATAACCGCTCTCGCTCTTTCGGTGTTGCGCTATCGGCATGTGTTGTTCCTGCAAATGGTAAACCATCGTTTGTACTTGCTGACAACGAAATTGAATTTGGTGTTGGCATCCATGGCGAACCAGGTATCGAGCGTCGTGAGTATAAAGATGTTGATACAACGACTTCTCAAATGCTAGAAGAACTACTCGCATCTGATGCATATTCTCGTGTATTAAAAACATGGGATCGTGAAGAAGGTACCTGGATTGAAACTGAACAAACAACAGAAGCATTTGCAAAAGGCGATGAGCTAATCGTTCTGGTAAATGGTTTAGGCGGAACTCCGGAATCAGAGTTGTTTGGCGCATACCGTAAAGTACATACCGAACTTGAAGCGGCAGGATTTAAAGTGGCGCGTACTTTGGTTGGAAACTATTGTACTTCATTAAATATGGAAGGCTTTTCTATTACATTAATGAAAGCAGATAAAGAAACATTAGAACTTTGGGATGCACCAGTTGATGCTCCTTCACTACGCTGGGGTTGCTAATCATGTCTGATATTACTAAAAAACAAATTGTTACCTGGTTGACAAATTGCAGTGAAGTTTACGCAGAAAATCGCGACCTGTTGACTGAGCTAGATGCCGCCATCGGTGATGCGGATCATGGCCTTAATATGGATCGTGGCTTTGGTGAGGTAGCAACTAAGTTACCATCTGTTGTCGACAATGACATTGCTAGTGTCTTTAAAACGACAGGAATGTCTTTACTATCAAAAGTTGGTGGAGCATCTGGCCCACTTTACGGTACTTTTTTTATCCGTGCTGCAACTAAATCAGCAGGAAAAGAAAGCTTAAACTTGGCGGAGTTTGTTGACGCGCTGCAAGCTGGTGTTGATGGTGTGGTAGGTCGAGGCAAAGCAGAACCGGGTGATAAAACCATGTGTGATGTTTGGTGGGATGTAATTGCAACGGCTAAAGCATCTGTTGAATCAGGTGAAGATACTAAAGTTGCACTAGCCGATATGGCTTTGGTTGCCGAATCGGCCGTAGAAAAAACCATTCCGATGCAAGCGAAAAAAGGCCGTGCCAGTTATCTTGGTGAACGTAGTATTGGCCATGCAGACCCAGGTGCAACATCAACAAAGTTGATGATCCAAGCACTAAATAAAGTAGTTAATGAGGCATAAATAATGGTAGGTATCGTTGTTGTATCACACAGCGAATTGCTGGCTAACGGTGTTGTTGAGCTGGCAAACCAAATGACTCAAGGTCGCTGCAAAATTGCAGCGGCTGGCGGTATTGACGACCCTGAGAATCCGATTGGTACAGATACAATTCGTATCATGATGGCCATTGAAGAGGTGTACGACGATAGCGGTGTTGTTGTGATGATGGATATGGGCTCGGCTCTGTTAAGTACAGAGACAGCTCTTGAATTGATCGACCCAGATATGGTGGAGAATATTGCTTTATGTTCAGCCCCCATCGTAGAAGGAACAATGGCGGCGTCAGTTGCGGCGTCTGCGGATCTTCCGATGGCGGCGGTACTAGAAGAGGCCGCTGGATCACTTTCTGCAAAACGTGAACATTTGGGTGAAGTGGTTGAAGAGGCCTCATCAACAACGGTTGTTGAAGTCTCGGCCGATGCTCTTGAGTTTAACTGGACGGTAAAAAACCCACATGGATTACATGCCCGCCCGGCAGCTTCTATCGTTGGCGTTATGGCAAAGTTTGAGTCTGATATTTTAATTGAGAAATCAGGACAAAAAGTTAATGCTAAAAGCCTTAATTCTATTGCGAAGCTAGGTGTCAAACTTGATGATGAGATTCGAATTCTTGCTTCAGGAAACGATGCAGCGAAAGCAATTTCTGCATTCGAAGAATTAGCCGGAGAACATTTTGGTGAATCAATTGATCATGTAGAAGCCGTCGTTGAAGAGAAAACGGATGTTGCTAAAGTTGAAGGTGCCGTGTCTGGTATTCCGGTATGCGATGGTATTGCTGTTGGCCAAGTAATCGGCTTAGAAAGTGCGATGCCGGAAGTGCCGCAGCGGGTTTATACATCTGAAACTGAAGAACAATCATTGTTTGTTCAAGCTGTAGATTCTGTTTCTGTTCAGTTGAAAGCACAAGAGGCTGATGCTGAGAAAACGTTAGGCAAAGAACAAGCCGAAATCTTTAATGCGCATTTGTTGATGATTTCTGATCCGGAGTTAAATGACAATATTTTAGCTGAAATTAAGGCTGGTTCTATTGCCGAGCAGGCACTAATGACGGTAATGACGCAGCTTGCTAAGCAATATGCCCAATCTGAAAGTGAATATATGCGCGAACGTGAAGCGGATGTATGGGATGTGGCAAAACAAACCATGTATTCTTTTGCGGGGGCAGAAGCCAAGTCGATTGAATTGGTTGAAAATTCAGTCATCGTAGCGAAAGATTTATCACCAGCACAAACAGCTCAGCTTGATGCAAATAAAGTCGCAGGTATCTGCTTGGAAGCGGGTGGTCGTACTTCACATAGTGCAATCATCGCTCGAGCAATGGGTATTCCATGCATCGTTAAAGCAGAAGGTATATTGACTGCGACGACCAATGGTCAGCAAGTCATTTTAGACGGTAAGCGCGGGCACCTATGGCTGGAGCCTGATGCTGAAACCAGTTCCCGGCTAATTGAAGAACGTGACTTGTGGTTAGCTGAAACGCTAGCGAAGAAAGAGCAGGCTTCAAAACCAGCGGTGACTAAAGACGGCGTGCAGATTGATGTTCAGGCAAACATCGGTGGTTTGGATGATGTAAAAGCAGCTTTGGAAAATGGAGCTGAAGGTGTCGGTTTACTGCGAACCGAATTTGTCTTCCAGTCAAGTAAAACGTTACCGACGGAAGAAGAGCAATATGAAATCTATCGTGATATTGCTGTCGCGTTAGAAAACCGACCACTGACTATTCGTAGTTTGGATGTGGGAGGAGATAAACCTCTACCGTCATATCCTATGGTTGAAGAAGAAAATCCATTCCTTGGTTTACGTGGTGTACGACTTTGTCTGACGGATAATGACCTGTTTAAGCCTCAGCTTAAAGCGGTATTACGAGCAGCAAGAGATCATTCGAACATTCAGCTTATGATCCCAATGATCGCAGAAGTGAATGAGCTTAAAGCGGTAAAGGCGCTTATTTCAGAATGTCGTGATGAACTGAACCTGCCTGAGTCTGAATGCCCAATGAAAGTGGGAATCATGATTGAGGTTCCGGCGGCGGTACTAAATGCTGATGAACTGGCGAAAGAAGCCGATTTCTTCAGTATAGGTACTAATGATCTAACACAATATGTTATGGCTGCGGATCGCGGTAATACGTCAGTTGCAGAGTTAGTTGACTATAAAAAGTCTGCTGTTATTTCGGCAATTGAAATGACCTGTGTAGCAGCACAGCAAAATAACATACCGGTTAGCATGTGTGGTGAAATGGCAGGAGACAGTGATATGTCAGAATTGCTAATTCAACTGGGTGTGCACAAATTGAGTGCAAGCGCGTCTCTGCTTCCAGGCTTAAAAGCTCAGATTCGGGACTTAACTTATAAAAAATAATAGCATCGGAGTAGTTCCCTGGTCGGGAATGCTGCTCTGTTGACTGGTATCAAGACCGTATTTTGTAGTTCACGCTATGGAATGCGGTCTTTGTCATTCCTTGCTCCCTGCATTCTGTAATGTTATTACAGTTTTGTTTGTGTAATATATACTGATCTAGTGCACTATTTGCAATAAAACAGACATAACCACCGCAGAGTTTGTATTTCAATTGGATTAATCGGTAAGGATTAATTTACCCAAGATAAGCTCATTGCAAGTACGATAACTGCTGTTACAGCAAACATTGTAATCATTGCGCCAACTTCAGCTAATGTTGATTTGATGTTCGATTCTGTTTGGCTAGTTTCTGTGATTTCGATTTGTGAACTTAAGATTGCACTCATAATTATTTCCTCGTTGTATTTATTAGATTTCGGTCACAATTATGCATCATTATGTGATGCTGGTCAAATTTATTTTGTAATTTTATTACGATATTGATTGGGTTGTTACGTTGTAAGTGATAAGTATTTAAAATAAAACGATTGAGAGCGCCTTGCAAACGCAATTATTTGTTTTGCACGGCTTCTTTTTGTGTGGTTGCTTCCAGCGAGTACCAACTTAATGGGCCGTTAGATTCAAACTTATTTTCTTGCTTACAAATTATATAGTGTTTACCTACCTGAAGAATCGCACCGATAGAATAGGCTTTATCCTGATAATAACAGACTCTTTTAGTTGGCTGACTGCCAGTTCCGATGATGACAGCCTTACTCGGAGTGGAAACATTTTTTCCGTACGCAGACAAAGAAAATAATAGTGTGCTGGAGATGAGTAGCTTATTCATGAGCTTATTGCTCCTTAAGTATCAAAACGCCATAGAAACATTAATAGAGTATACGATCGATCCGTTGTTTATAATTATAATCGCGACATTATCCTCTATTAGCAACTGGCTCAAAGTTTTTAAATTGGCTCAACTGGCTGTCCGTATTCAGATGAAATTCTGTAGTACGCCATATTTGTGTTACATTAAAAAGTGATATTCACCCAAGGCTGGTTCAGTAATATTAATTAACAGATGCATCAATAGCGAAGGTGTTAGATAGTGGTAACAGACAGATGTACTGTTTGTATATTGCCTCTACGGATAGGGTGCAATTGACCTAATGCCTATGCACTGTATTTTCGGTTTGATGGATTGTCGGAAATAAGTGACGGAGAGACGCAATGTTTAGTCATAAATTAAACAACCTTCTCAAACTTTATAAAGTAGCCAGTAAAGAAGAGAATCCCGCCACCATTAATCACTGTTCTACACAGCTCAAAAAAGTTCTGGAACAAGTCGAAGGTCGCCGATTAGACCCTGTATCTCAGCTCTATCTTGATAGCTTGCATGAAGTGCATAATGGGTGTTTGCTTAATCAACATGACCAGATTGATATCGAACTAGATGATAGTGCGGATTACTCCGAGTTGGTTAAGGTGAGGCTAAGAGCTGAAAAAATGACACAAGAGATGGCCGCCAGAAAGCTACATTGATAGAGGTGCAAAAGAAGCACTAACTTTAAACGCGTAGATCACAGTAATTTACTTCGAAATTAATCACAGCATCATTATGAACACTTATTATATTTTGACGGTTTCAACGTGAAACCTAATATTAACAGTTTGGCTGTTATGGATTTTCCTTTATTATACAGTGACATTATCACTACTTTCTGAAAAATATGTCTTCTCATTCTCCAGTGCATGGAGCTAGTTGGATGCTCACTGCTGGCTTGGCCTTCGCCATTGTTAATAGCCTGGCACAATACGTTAGTATCAATTTTGGTCTACCTTCTACAACCGTCGCGTTTATTCAATATGCAGTGGCACTTGTGGTTATTTTGCCTTATCTCAAGTCACTCGGAATTCGCCGTTCTCTTGCGACCAATAACCTTAAAATGCATGTATTTCGCGTGTTGCTCTCTGTGATTGGTATACAACTATGGATGTGGGCGCTCGCTTATCCGGTTCCAATTTGGCAAGGAATAGCTCTGTTAATGACCTCTCCATTGTTCGCTACTATCGGCTCTGGCCTCTTTTTGAAAGAAAAGGTAGGCGCCGCTCGTTGGGGTGCAACCTTAACAGGTTTTGTTGGTGCAATGATTATTCTGGAACCATGGGCGGATGATTTTAATTGGGCTGCTTTGCTTCCCGTCGGAGCTGCATTCTTTTGGGCATGTTATTCATTAATGGTAAAAAAACTCTCTTCAGACGATTCTCCTTCCACCATGGTAGTGTATCTTCTGCTGTTAATCACCCCGTTTAATATAGTGTTAGCAATACCAGATTGGTCCTTTCCAACGGATTCGTTAACTTGGATGATTTTACTAGCGGCAGGCGCTATGACGGCATTAGCACAATGGGGCATTGTTAAAGCGTATTCGGTGGCCGACGCCTCTTTTGTGCAGCCTTTTGATCATGCAAAACTGCCATTGAATGTTTTATTGGGCTGGATGGTGTTTGGATGGGTTCCCCCCGGACGTTTATGGCTAGGCGCATTTATTATCATTGCTGCCGTTGCCTTTATTACCCAATGGGAACGAAGAATTTATCTAAACCTTAAAACGGTAAAGAGCTAGTTCTGTTTGAACTATTAAGCGTTATTTGATCGGGAAACGGTGAATAACGCTTAATCATGGATTTATTTCTTAATTCGAGCCATATGATAAACTGAGACAAATTCTCCGTTTCTGAATGCGAAGTCTGGAGATTCCCCTTCAATAGTAAAGCCAAATTTCTCGTATAATGCGATAGCTGCTTTGTTATCAATATAAACGGTGATTTCGATACGTTTTATATTCAACCAGTTATCAGTGATGTCAATAAGTGCGGATAAAAGTGAACTGCCGACGCCTTGTTCAAGGTAATTATCATGAACCCCCATGCCGAATGAACCACAATGTCTTCTTCTTGGGTTTTTATTTATTTCGAAACCAAGATTACCGACTACCTTGCCATCAATTTCTGCAACGAAGCTATAAACGTTATCAGGTATATTGCTAACACGGGATTCCCAGACGGCACTAGAAGGATAGGGCAGTTGTAATGTGTCTGTATAAGCATGGATGCCTTGATATATTTGTTTTATGTTTTCTGCGTCTTTTGCTTCACTATGACGAATGGTAATAATACGTTCCACTGTACTTCCTTGTTATTTTTTTGTTAGTCGGCAAATTTAGTATTAAAAATTATATGATCGATGAATCTTTAAGATGTATGTTGCATATGTTTTTATCACACTTTATTAATAATAAACACAACTTATATCTATTTAGCTCTCCTTAGTATTTTTGCCTTCTATAATTAGATTCTCATACAATAATTATGGTTATATTTCCGATGATTTTTGCTGCCCGAAAACTCAGAAAAGAGAATGATGCATTAAGGAATGAACTTAGTGCGCAAAAAGCCCATTATGAATCTCAGGTAGAGCATCTGGGCGCTCAGTTAAATGAGAGAGATCATATTATTGTTCAGGCTCAACAAGAGTGCGGGCTCGGAAATGAACTGATGAAAAGCCACTTAAAAGGTGGTGGAATGCTACAGGTGATTCGTACTGGATTAGCCACAAGCGCCGAATCATTGGCAGAAGAAAATGAAGCTTTAAAAGAGCTTGATGAGATGTTTGGTCAGACACATGCTGCTCTATCTAGGCTAGATACCCGTGCTGAAAAGATTAGAGTACAGGCGAATAACAGCATGGAAGCCGCCGTGGTTTTAGATAAAACAGCAATGTCTATTAGCCAATTGGTGTCTACGATTCAGGAGATTTCCGACCAAACAAACTTACTGGCTCTGAATGCAGCAATAGAAGCCGCTCGTGCTGGTGAAGCAGGCAGAGGTTTTGCTGTGGTGGCGGATGAAGTTCGAACTCTTGCAGGTAAAGCGCATGCTGCAAGTACTCAGATAGAGAACTTGGTAAATCAGGTCATTTCTCAGGTAGGGTCTATTAAAGAAACGATAGAGGACAATCAGCATTGTGCAGAAGAAGTTTCTACTTCCTCACAGCAGATTGATGCAGTGGTGACCGATGTACTTAAGAAATCGGGACATATGCAAGAGGTGATTAGAATTGCCTCCACCCGGGCGTTTTTAGACACAGTAAAACTCGACCATGCAGTGTGGAAGAACTGCATTTATCAGCAATTGGAGGATAAGAATTTTGATGCTGCTGTAAATACCCACTCTGAATGCCGCTTGGGTTCTTGGTATTACAAAGGCGATGGTCGTGATAGATTCAGCCATATGAGAAGTTTTTCTGCATTGGAAGCCCCTCATAAAATGGTTCATGATTTTGGTCGACAGGCAATGACTTCTGGTAAGCAAGAGGATATGAAAAATATCATTTCATCTGTAAATTCAATGGAGAGTTCCAGTGAAGAAGTGGTACACCAAATTGAACGTTTAATGGACGAAATAATTCAGACCGGAAAGTAAGGTACTTTAGTTGCTTCCTTGGCAATTGAAACTGTAGTTCACAAGCCTGAAGTAGGCTTCCATATATTCTGATGTCAAAAATACATCGTTGTGATATCTTTGCGCCATAATAATTTTGCGAGAGATTTCATGATTGCTTCTGTAGAGAAGGTATTATTGCAAATTGCATTGGATTTAAGTGTTGAGCTTCCAAAAGGTCAGCATTATCAAAAGCTTATTGATTCTGTTAAACAGGTGCTGCCTTGTGATGCGAGTGCGCTATTTGTTTTAGATAAAGATGGTTTTTTAGTCCCTGTTGCCGTTAGTGGATTGTCTTCTGCGGTACTGGGCAGAAAGTTTTCACCTGACAATCACCCCAGACTGGAAAAGATTTTAACCAGCAAATCACCGATCAGATTTAGCGCCAACTCTGAATTACCCGATCCCTTTAATGGTTTACTGCTATCCGCACCAGAAGAACAGATAGATGTACACGATTGCATGGGATGCAGCTTATATGTCGAAGATAAGTTGGTTGGGATCATTACCTTAGATGCGTTGGAGGTGGGTGCGTTTAACAAAACAGATGTGATTACCATCGAAACTTTTGCCGCTCTTGCTGCGGCGACGCTGAGAAACATTACCTTATTCGAAGCACTGCAGGAAAGTAATCGCCAGCAAAAGTCCATTAATCAGCTTTTAATAAAGCAGGCAAGAAATAAGCAAGGTGAGTTGGTAGGGCTGAGCCCGCAAATGCAATCGCTCAGAGATAATATATCTATGGTTGCTCAATCTAATTACGCAGTGTTGATCAGCGGAGAAACGGGCACAGGAAAAGAGCTGGTGGCTCATGCGCTACATGAACAGTCACAGCGAAGCGATAAACCTATGGTTTATGTCAATTGCGCCGCGCTTCCTGAATCTATTGCTGAAAGTGAATTATTTGGTCACGTAAAAGGCGCGTTTACCGGGGCAACGAGTCATCGCGCAGGTAAATTTGAGCTGGCAGATGGCGGTACTATTTTTCTGGATGAAATAGGCGAGTTACCGCTGTTGCTTCAGGCTAAATTACTTAGGGTTATCCAGCAAGGTGAAGTTCAGCGAGTTGGTGCTGATAAAAACTTGATTGTCGATGTCAGGATTATCGCGGCCACCAATAGAGACTTACATTATGAAGTCGCTCAAGGTAATTTCAGAGCTGATCTTTTTCATCGTCTTAATGTGTTTCCTATCTACATACCCCCTCTTCGTGAACGCAATGGCGATATACCGATACTGGCAGGTTACTTGCTGGATAAAGTTCGTAGCCAGTTTAATATACCTAACCTTTATATCCACCCGGATTGTTTAAGCAAAATGGAAAAAATGGAGTGGAAGGGTAATGTGCGAGAGCTAGAGCATGCGCTAATGCGTGTCAGCTTGCGGGCAATACAGCAAGGTGAACAGGTTATTCGGTATACCCATTTTGGTGAAAATGCTCAAACGGGCAACACAAGTCAGGGGGCCGCATTTTTTCTGAAGGAGTCCAAACCAATGCGTGAAACTGTAGAAGATTTTCAGAAACAGTTAATTCAACATGCATTAGAGCAAACCGATGGTGTTTGGGCGAAAGCCGCGCAGTTTTTGCATATGGACCGAGGAAACTTATACAGGATGGGTAAGAAGTTGGGGGTGGAGAGCATCGGTAACCGGTAACTGGTTATTGCCGTTGTAATAAAGACATCGCGGTGATGTTAATATTACATCGATGTTAGGAGTTACTGATTATAAAGTTCAATTAAAACAATGGGATATGTTTTGGCACGCTTAGTGCTATGTAAGCTCTGGAATTAAAAGCTATTGGCAACGCACCAATAGATATAACTAATTAACTGGAGCTTAACTATGTTCTGTATTCAATGCGAACAAACCATTCAAACCCCTGTAGGAAAAGGCTGTGCATACACTCAAGGTATGTGCGGAAAAACAGCAGAAGTTTCTGATCTGCAAGATGTATTAGTTCATTCACTACAAGGTGTTTCATTTTGGGCCGATCTTGGCCGTTCGGTTGGTGTTATCGATAGCGAGATTGACCAGTGGGCACCAAAAGCCTTTTTCTCCACATTAACTAATGTGAACTTCGATCCGGCACGCGTTATTGAGTTTGCTCAACAGTCTCACGCTTTCAAGCAAAGACTGGCAGAACAAGTTAAAGCAGCTGCACTAGTTACTGGCTTTGAATTACCAGAGCTTTCTCCAGCAGCGAAATTTGACCTTCCAACCGACGCTGAAGCGCTTATCGCCCTTGCACCACAAGCAGCCGTTAACCGTGGACATGACAGCCTTCACGAAGACGTTATTGGTCTGCGTCTACTTTGCCTATATGGATTAAAAGGTGCTGCAGCTTATCTTGAGCATGCTCGTGTTCTTTCTCAAACTGATGACGCGGTTTACGCGGAATACCATAAAATCATGGCGTGGTTAGGTACTGATCCTGCGGATCTTCAGGCACTTTTAGATACATCTATGCAAATTGGTTTGATGAACTATCGAATCATGGAAATGTTGGATAAAGGTGAAACTGATACATTTGGCCACCCAGAGCCTTCTCAGGTGAACGTTAAAACCATCAAAGGTAAGTGTATTCTTATTTCAGGGCATGATCTTCATGATCTTGAGAAAATCCTTCAGCAAACGGAAGGTAAAGGCATTAACGTTTACACCAATGGTGAAATGCTTCCGGCACACGCTTATCCAGAGCTGAAAAAATATCCTCACTTAGTGGGTAACTACGGTAGCGCATGGCAGAACCAGCAGAAAGAATTTGCTAATTTCCCTGGTGCAATTGTGATGACATCTAACTGCCTGCTTAACCCGAACGTAGGTCAATATGCCGATCGTCTGTTTACTCGTAGTATTGTAGGTTGGCCTGGTGTTGCTCATATCGAAGGTGATGATTTTACGGCAGTAATTGATTGTGCTCTGGCACAAGACGGTTTCCAACACGATGAAATTGAGCAAATGATCACCGTTGGATTTGGTCGAAACGCGCTTATGGCTGCTG
>DDQN01000023.1:0-6875 GCA_002342685.1 Vibrio sp. UBA2441 | reverse complement strand
GCTTATGGCTGCTGCCCCTGCCGTTGTTGAGCAAGTGAAAGAAGGTAACATCAAACACTTTTTCCTTGTTGGTGGTTGTGACGGTGATAAATCAGAGCGTAGCTACTACACTGACTTCACTACTCAAGCACCAGATGATAGCGTAATTCTTACGTTAGCCTGTGGTAAATTCCGTTTCAATAAGAATCAGTTTGGCGATATCAATGGCATCCCTCGTCTATTGGATGTTGGCCAATGCAACGATGCATATTCAGCGATCCAACTAGCTCTTGCACTAGCTGATGAGTTTGATTGCGGTATTAACGAACTGCCACTAACGCTTGTGCTTTCTTGGTTTGAGCAAAAAGCTATCGTGATATTGCTGACCTTGTTCGCATTAGGTGTAAAAGGTATTTATACCGGCCCAACAGCGCCAGCTTTCCTGACAGACAATCTTTTGGACATTCTTCAGAAAGAGTTCGATATGCGTAGCATCTCTACTGCAGAAGAAGACTTAAAAACGATCCTAGCGGCGTAATTGTTCATCTGATATTCCCGGCTGCGTGAATGCGTTGCCGGGATTTTTGGTTTTATTTTAAAGAGGATGTTCATCATGCTAGCTTGGACACATTCAGATTCCATCGAACTTATCTGCAAAGACAAATGGAACGAAACACCAGATAGTGTCAGCTTTTCGCTGGCTAGTGCAGACAATGATCTGGAATTTGATTTTAAACCGGGGCAATTTGCATCTCTAGGGTTTGCATTGGCGGATCGCACAGAATACCGGGCCTATTCCATTAGTTCTCTACCGAAGAGAAATCAGCTTCAGTTTACAGTGAAAAGAGTAGATAACGGGGTTGTTTCAAACTACGTATTGGATAACCTTGAAGTGGGTGAACGAGTTACCGTATTAAAGCCCGTCGGTAGCTTTAATAGTATCGACTGCAAACCAAAGGCTAAAGTGGTTATGGTCAGTGCAGGTTGTGGTATTACGCCTGTCACTTCGATGGTAAAACAATGGCTGGATAGTAACCAAGAGATAGACATTGATTTTATTCATATGGCTCGCAGTAGAGAGAATACCATCTACTTTGAACAGCTTGAGTCACTTGCAAGTCAATACAGCAACTTTCATCTAAAGTTATTACTTAAAGACAATACCGGTACAGAGTATCCTCAAGGTCGCTTAAATAAAGAGTGGCTAACGCAGCTAAGTCCGGATATTACACAGAGAAGTGTATATTTATGTGGCCCAGTTAGCTTTATGAAAGACATCAATTCCTATCTGCAAGAGATGGATTTTGATTTAGCCCATTTCTTTGAAGAGAGTTTTACTCCGGATGTTGCTATTGCGGAGACGAATGAAGCAAGTGGTACAGTGGCGATTACTGTGCCTACTTTTGGTGCTGAAGTCGAAGCAGACAAAGGATCAATGTTAATTGATGCACTGGAAAAAGCCGGTGTGCCTGTTATCGCTGCTTGCCGCAGTGGAATGTGTGGTTCATGCAAATGCAAAGTTAAAGTTGGCGAAATAGAACGTACCAGTGTCGAAACGCTATCTGATGATGATATTGAGCAAGGTTTTGTATTAGCCTGTTCTTGTCGGGTGAACTCCGATGTTGAAGTTAGCTTAAACTAACAAATAATCGTGTCAGAGCAGAATACCAATCAGATTAATTATCTTAATTAGTATTAAGTGAAATAACCTGAGCCAGAACACATTCTGGTTCAGGTTTTGTCGCGATAAGATTTATCATTCCAGCTGATTATTTACCGCAACAGCGTTTGAATTTTTTACCACTACCACATGGACAAGAGGCATTTCGACTTGCCGCTACAGGTGCTTTCTTTTCACTATTGGCAATGAGAGAAGAAATCTCTGCCGCAGTACGTCCATTGGCAATCAAATCACGCATTGCGGACATGTAAGGCGCAGTGTGTTTAAAGAAGTGGTAGTAGCCTTTACATAAATAGTTATGATGTGGGAATCCTTGTTCGGACAGCGTGAATCGGTGCTTCGGACAACCACCATGACAAGTAAACCTAAATTCACACGACAAGCAGTCTTTGGTTAGTCGGTCTTGTTTGTCCTGCCCAAACTGAATCGCTTGTTCGCTTGAATTCATTTCCCTAATAGGAATGTTGTGGATATTTCCCAATTTGTATTCTGGATAAACATAATGGTCGCAGCTATATAAATCGCCATTGGCTTCGAGTGCGAGTGCATGTCCACAGGTTGGTGAAAAGATACAAATACTGCCCGGCTGACCGCACCAGTTTGCTAGCGTAGAGTCGAAAGTCTGGACAAAGATCCGGCCGACATCCATTCTTACCCATTGATCAAAAATCTGGTTCAAAAACTCACCGTATTGCCATGAGGGAACCGACCAATCCGTAAGTTGAGACTCTACATCTTGATCCGGGTGACTAAGGTCCATCAGAGTCTCTTCACCCTGTGAAATCTTGCGTTCGACCAGAGGAATAAACTGCAAAAACGTAGAACCAATGCTTTTTAAAAACTGATAAACTTTGAGGGGCTCTTTTGCATTGACTTTATTGACGACAGTTAGTGTATTAAACGGAATATCATGCTTAATCAGGCAATTGACTCCTTGCATCACTTTATCAAAAGATCCTTTACCTGAGCGGGTAATTCGATAAGTATCATGGAGATCTTTCGGTCCGTCGATAGAGATGCCAATTAAAAAGTTGTGTTGTTTAAATAAGTGACACCACTCGTCATTGATCAAAATGCCATTAGTCTGAAAAGCGTAATGTACCCGCTTATCACCTGCGTACTTTTGGGCGAACTCGACTGCTTTTGTATAAAATTCAATACCCATTAGGGTCGGTTCACCACCTTGCCAGGCGATATCCACGTCAGGTCCATCTTGCGCATCTATCTGCTGCTTTATAAATAGCTCTAAAGTCTCTTCACTCATTTTCCAGTTTTTGTTTCTTTCTGGATAAAGCTTTTCTTTCTCCAGATAAAAACAGTATTCGCAATCTAAATTGCACACTGAACCAGAGGGTTTTGCCATGACGTGACAATATTGAGGGGATGTTGTTTGTGACATTTTTCTACAACCAGAGGTAAACCGATGGAGAAATGTACCGTTATTAATTAGTGATTAATAGTGCACACGACATAAAAACCCCGAACCATGTTCAAATCTATGAGGTTAAACTATGGCTCGGGAGAATGATTAGCTAGCAATTGGTTTTAGCATTTGCATATCACTATTATGCTGTTTTGGTAATAACTCCATATTATGCAGCCGGTAAGAAGCCCAATAACCAAACCATCGTGGGTCTGAGCTAAATACCTCAGCACCGTATTTGATGATGGCTGGTTGCAGCGCTTCCCCCTCCTTAGTGTAAAAGAGGTTTACCTGTTCGTCTTGCTCCAGATTGTATAACTCTTGGTATCCGGTGGCCGTGTTATAGCCATAAAACCACCGTTTATTGTCAATCTCGAGTTGGAATCCAGCACCGAGATTCATACCCACATGCATACCGGCTTGATAAACTTGAATTAGAGGTTCTCTTTCTTCGCCTTTAGCTACCATTCTTAAGCTACAACCTTCCATGAACTCTGGTGGAACTACCCCGGCAAAATCGAGTAGCGTTGGCGCAATATCCAGTGCAGAAACTAATTCATCACATTGGCTCAGTACAGGTAAAGTGCTTGATGGCGGTTTAATATACAACGGGATTGAAAAAATATCCGGTTGAAAATATACACCTTTGTCTGCCATACCTAAGCGGCCATTCATATCGCCATGATCGGCTGAGAAAAGGATAACGCTTTCATTCCAAAGGTCGTTCTCTTTGAGGTACTTAACTAGTTTACCTATAGCGAAATCAACGACTTCTACTTGTAGCAAATGACCAGCAATATAATCAGTGATGGTTTCCTTGTCGTATAGCCCCCAATATTTTCGGTATAGATGATAAATGGGATTATCTGGTAATTCGTTGCTATCGATTAATTTATGTACGCTAACAGGGAGTGTTATGGCTTGTTTAATCTCTTCGTAACGAGTTTCAAATCCATCCGGAATTGAATAAGGCTGGTGTGGGTCAAAAAAATCCAGCTGACTAAAAATTGGCGAGTCAGGGTTCTGCCTCTTAGCCGCTTTAATTTGGCGAACGGCAAGGTCAGCCAAAAATACTGAATAATGTGCGTCTTCAGGGAAAGGACTACCGTCTTCTTGCATAATCCATCCACCAAAAGAATTTCCTGGACTTTGTCTGTCAGACTGGAAACCCATAAGTTCGCGTTTATAAACAGGTGGTTTAACTCCCATGCTGTCGATATAGTCCAAATAACGATCATCATCTAGTACTGGTGGTCCCCAACGATCCCACGCGTGCATGTTTTCGCCAAATGTTCCGATAAACTTATCTATTCCTACATGACATTTTCCAGCATGTTTAACCGCATAACCTTCGGATTTTAAATAGTCTTGAAAAATAATATCTGATGTTTTTAAATCGATCTGGCTGCCGCAGGGAGCGCGTTCGCCATTGGTCAGATAGGGAGGATGCATGCCTGTAAACATAGCTGCTCGGGCCGGACCACATAATGGGCTGGGTGTAAATGCTCGGTTAAAGCGTGTACCCTCGGCTTTTATATTATCTAGATTTGGCGTATTGATTACCTTGGCTAACGCTCTCGATGGGCTATAACAGTCTGGAGATATCATATCCACAGTAATCATAAAAATATTAGGTTTGTTTAGGTTATTTTTAGCGGAATATGCGCCTTGACGCAATTTTCTATTTAAAAATTTTCCAGTTATTTTATTGTTGCTCATCATTATTTTCCTCACCGGATAAATGAAAGTAAAAAGGCTATTTCTTTAATAAAGAAAGAGCCTTTAAATCGTGTTTTAGTTTTCAATCAGCGAAGAAACTTTATTTTGCTTTTTTTGTTGCCATAGTTTTGTAGCAGCAAAGCAGAATGCAGCGAAACCAGCCAATGCCAAAATGACGTTGAGTACGCTGCCATTTTGACCAAGAAGGCCCAGCTCCGAGAATACAGTGTATAGAATTGCAAGTAGTGCTATAACCACCCAGCTCGCTTGTTTTACGTATTTCCACTCCTGTACTTCCACTTGTTCGGTATAGGTTTGTTGATATGCAGATTCCATGGGTTTAAGAACACGAACGACCATCATGATACTTACCATCCATAAGAAGTTTAGGCCTACCATGTGTAACCAGTGTAGTTTTGCAAATCCTAAATCATCTTTAAGTACGAAGTGCGCGACATAGAAGCTGATCATACCAATAGGAAGTGCAATGTAGGCTGCCAGAGCAGGAGTACGCTTCGACACAATACCGACGAGAATGACGGTTAAAATAGGTACGTTGATAACCGCCATAATGGTACGCATCAGGGTGTAAAGGCCATCAGACTGAGCGATAAGCGGAGCGATACATACGCAGATCCCAATAGTGATTGCACCGAAGATCTTGCCGATACGCACCGTCTCAACGTCTGTTGCGTCTCTCTTGATTATACCTTTATAGATATCAAGACTGACTAAAGTCGATAAGCTATTAACACCACTGTTAAACGAGCTCATTACAGCTCCAAACAAGACGGCACCAAAGAACCCGGTCAACCATGATGGAAGGACTTCACGTACCAAGGTGGGATAGGCCATATCTTTTGCCAGAATCTCGACACCTTCTGCACTAATGGATTTTACTGGTACACTGATTAATCCTTTTTGGTGCATGTGCCATGCGATAATACCCGGCAAAACCAACATCATGACACCAAACACTTTAAGAATGGCTGCAGCTAACACGCCTTTCTGACCTTCAGCCAGGCTTTTTGCACCCAGAGCACGCTGCACAATGGCTTGGTTAGTACACCAGTAAAAAAGGTTTATAAGTAAAATACCAGAGAAAAGGGTATGCCAAGGTATGGCGGCATCTTTGGTTACACCAGCGGCCTGCATTCGCTCTGGTGCTTCTGAGATAATAATATTGAATCCTGCGGATATACTGCCATCTCCCAGTTGCGTTAATGCCAAAATAGGGACAAGAAATCCACCTAACAACAAACCCACTCCATTGACAGTGTCGGATACTGCAACAGCCTTGAGCCCACCAAATACGGCGTAAATCCCGCCAATAATACCCAGGCTAATCACCATTACCCAAGTAGAAGCTTCAGTGCTAATTCCTAAAACATCGGCGACGTTAAATAGCTTCCCTAATGTAATGGCACCGGCGTATAAGACAAAAGGTAAAAAGCCAATAACAATGGCATAGATAAAGATAAATGAAGCAACACTACGCATTCTTTTTCCATAGCGAGCTTCTAGAAACTGAGGGACAGTGGCAATACCACCTCTTAAAAAACGAGGCAGGAAAACAACAGCAAGCACTATCATAGTCACAGCTGCGACGGTTTCCCACGCCATGACACTTGCGCCTTTTGCAAAAGCGTTGCCATTAAGGCCTGTTAGCTGTTCGGCAGAAATATTGGTTAAAAATAAGGAACCTGCGATGACGTACCAGGGAAGGCTACGTCCAGCTAAGAAGTAACCGGTGGTTTCTGTAAGATTTTCATCTCTTGTTGCCCGGTATGAAACCCAGGCGACAAAAAGGGTAAATATAATAAATGAGCCTATGGCCATCATAATATTATTCTCCATGAGTAAAGCACAATTGTATTTCCGTTTAATGTGCTTTTATGTAAAGGTAATTAGGTTGGTGTTAATAGTCCAGTGTTTAGTTAATAGTTTTCCGCCTCATTATTAATTAAAAGTAATAATGAGTGAGATCACGTTATTCATTTTTATTCGACAGTTTTCTATCGAACTAAGACTAATATTAGAGATAAACGAAACTATGTATACCCAATCAACTTG
>DDQN01000041.1 GCA_002342685.1 Vibrio sp. UBA2441 | reverse complement strand
TCAATGATCACGGGTATAAACGTCCAAATCCAGCCGTTCTATGGGTCTATGGCGCAATATATTGAGTTATCGATATCTCAATTTAAACAGGTGGGGTTAAAAACGGTTTCTTCTGGACTAGAAGGCGAAAAAGCAGTGCTTGAATATAAAGGTCTTTTTCAGGGTAGAATTTTACACTGGTATTCCAGAGCCGTTAAAAAGGGAGGTTTTGTCTACCTTGTGACAGCCACCGATGATCAGAATAGCTGGAAAACGAATGAAAGTAAGTTGAAGTCTGTGGTTGATAGCTTTGAGTTAACGCGATAATTAGTTTGCTTTACTTACTCAATGGATTGGTCTGCAAAATATAATTCAGTGGAGTTAATATGAATAGAATAATTAAGTGGGTAATCATTGTTGCAGCTAATGCCACATTCGGTTTTCTCATTGCGGTTGAAGAAAGGTACGATTTGATTGGAATGGTGTCGGGTATTTTTACTTGGACAATTTTGTATATCATATTGGACTTCTATCTAATTAAGCGGGGATACATTACGCTTAGTAAAAAACTGACCATAAGTACCTGTATTAGAATACCATTGCAATTTACTGGTATGGATGTTTTTGTGGGAATGGCAGCTGTTTTTACCGTCGAGGAGGTGCTTGGTCTGACTGCTCCGCCGATAGTTGAGGCATATTTACTGACATTATTTACCGGTTTTTACCTCAGTATTGTGTGTGCGGTTATATTATCTTTCCTTTACTTAATCACTCATCTTCTTCGTGGTTCCAACAACAATATCATTTAGCATATGGGCCTTAGGTTTTATGAAAGGATGTTATGTCAATTGTTCCTTATATATCCGACACTGGTTACCTTCCTTTGTATATGTACTTCAAGGTTCAATTATGAAATTTACATTGTTATTAACGAGTACCCTGCTTTTTTCACTCCCTATTTTTGCGGCAACACCTCCAAGTAAAGACACTGTCAAACAAGTACTGGACTACTATTATGATGCCGATAATGTAGCGCCTGTTATTGTTGACTATAAAGTCTGTGAAAAAATTGAAAAAAACCAATGTATAGGTGTGATAGATATTAACGCAGTGCCTAAAGATCAGCCTGTTAATATCTGGGTGCAGTACCTTGTGCCTAATGAAAAAGGCAGTATGGTATTAGTTCAAGTAAATAACAAAGGTATTACGCGAAATACAAGGGAGAGAACATTACCTCGTACATTGCGTTATCGCGATAATTTTAAGCAAGTATTTAATCGTGAAGGAGTTTGGGAGGTGAAGTTTTTCTACGAAGATGAACTAGATATTCAAGAGCTTCAACAGTTAACGGTCAATGTAAAGTAGTTATATCTGATAAGAAAATCTGTTTTATTGAAAGTTGATAAAATAGGTTTTCTTGTAAAACTCATGTGGAGTGAGTAAATCATGAATCAGTTTAAATCAATCATTATCTTGGTTACCTTGTTTGTAAGTACTGTGTGGCAAGTTAATGCATCTACGACTTTTGATAATGAGCCTGCAACTTTTGTTCAGTTACCTTATGATGATATTGAATCGGGCAGTCTGTTTTTTAAAACGACAAACGGTTATCAGTTTCAATTGAGTCAACAAAGTGATTTTCAAGTTGATGTGACAGGCATGTTAGCCAGAATAGTATTAACTCAGTCTTTCAGTAATACATCTGAAGATTGGGTAGAGGCATTGTATTTGTTTCCGTTATCTGAGAAGGCCGTTGTTGACGGTATGGAAATGGAGATTGGAGAGAGAAAGATTGTAGGTGAAATTCGTGAAAAAAAGCAAGCGAAGAAACTTTACCAACAAGCAAAAAAGGCTGGAAAAAAGACTAGCCTATTAAGCCAAAAACGGCCAAATATGTTTACTAGCAAAGTGGCTAACATTGCACCAGGTGAAACCATTAAAGTTAAGATAAAAATTTTACAACCAATAACGTTCACTGATAATGAATTTTCATTACGTTTGCCATTAACTATTACTCCTAGATTTACACCTTCTTCTATAAGTAACAATGCACATGAAAACAATCTTAAAGGGAAGGACATAGAGTTTGATAACAACCTTGGTTGGGCATCCCATAATCCCATAATACTCAATGTAGCTGCTGTATCCCAAGTTACCACTACAAACCCCAATATTACGAACTCTCAACATCAGCTTGTTAATATTGACGTTGCCTTATCTGTTGGGTTGCCTCTAGCTGATATTTCGAGTGATAATCACAAAATAATACAGAAAAAGAAAGACAGTCAAAGCTACTCAATCAGTTTGATTCCAGAGTATGGTCAACGCTTACGTTTAGATGCAGATTTTGTTTTACGTTGGAAGCCCAAAACATCGGATATCCCACAAGCGGCCTTTTTTAAAACTCAAGATGAACAATATGACTATGGATATTTCATGTTGATGCCGCCAAGCAATAAACAAGTGAAATCTATTGCCAAAGAAGTGATCTACATTATTGATACCTCTGGCTCTATGGGCGGCACAAGTATGCGTCAAGCGAAACGGGCGCTTCAATACGGTTTATCTACACTTCGTACTGGCGATACGTTTAATATTATCGAGTTTGATACTCACGCTACCCAAATGTCTTCTCAAAGTCTGCCTGTTACTCCGCAAGTCATAGATAGCGCGATTTATTGGGTAGAAAATTTACAGGCGCATGGTGGAACAGAAATGGAAGAGGCGTTATCTATAGCGCTAAATATCAGAAGTGAAGAGAACCGGTTAAGGCAGGTTATTTTTATCACCGACGGTTCTGTAAGCAATGAAGAATCATTGTTTAATTTAATTGAAGATTCCCTCCTGGATACGCGTTTACATACCATCGGTATCGGTTCTGCTCCTAACAGCTATTTTATGTCTGAAGCGGCCAAAGCAGGAAGAGGAACTTATCGTTATATCAGCGATATTAACCAAGTTAATCAACAGATGTCTGAATTATTTAACGATATAAGTCGTCCGATGATGCAAAATATTGCCCTTGATTGGCCTTCTGAACAGGTTGAATTCTATCCTAAAAAAATACCAGACCTTTATGAGGGGCAGCCATTATTGGTTACTGCTCGCTGGGTAAAGGATGACGTTGCTTCAACAGAACAATGGACAGTAAAAGGGCAACTTGCCAAACAGTCTTGGCAACAGTCGGTTAATTTAACCCGTAAAGGTGAGGATAGTGGTATAGATAAATTATGGGCTCGAGCAAAAGTAAGAGAATTAGAGAACAATTATCGTCGCGTAGGTGTTGAGGAGCAGGAAGCGATTAAACAGGCTATTTTATCCCTATCGCTTCATCATCAAATTATGTCGCCATATACCAGCTTTATTGCTATTGAACAAAAACAATCACGCCCAGTCGAGGAACAATTAGCGAGTCAAAAAATTGAAAATTTAGTGCCTAAAGGCTCTCAGGTGCTAAAAACAGTACCAATAGCGAATACCTCTTTAGGCATTAATAATAGAATGACAGCGGCGTGGTATTTGTTGCTATTAAGCGTGTTACTTGGTGTTGCTTATTATATCGTTCGAGTAAATCAGCGTAATGGTTAGGTTATAAAAAGGCATCAGCCGATGACAAAAATAAGTCCAACGAGTTTGTGGTCAAAAGGACTATTTGTTAGCTTCATTTTATCTCTGCTGTTGCTTTGCATTGTCGTTTCTCAATTGCTCTATATGCAAGGCAAAGCGAGTCTGGCTCAGTTCTTTATGAATAAAGCGTGGCAAGAAGAAAAACTGCAACAAGTTACTGGCATAAAACCATGGCCTTGGGCAGATATGTATCCGGTTGCTGAACTAGAACTTCCCTCGCTGGGAAAGTCAATAATCGTTGCCAATACAGACTCGGGACAAGCGTTGGCTTTTGCTCCAGGATTTAACGGTGTGAGTGATGACAAAACCTATATTATTTCTGCACATAATGATACGCACTTTAAACAATTAGATTACCTGAAAATCGGTGATGAACTTAAGTTAAGTTTACTTACAAACGAACGACTGAAAAGTAGGGACTTTATTGTTGCATCGATTGATATATTTGATATTCGAGAAGGTCGGATGTTGATTGATAAGTCCAGTGGTGAGCAACAGCTTATTCTCATTACCTGTTATCCCTTTGACACAAATCGTCGGCAAAGTACACAACGGTTAGTTATTACGGCAATCAAGAAGCAGGAACTAAATAACTAGGGAATCATTATTAAATGAATAACGTTATTCTTATTTATATTTTGTCATTTTTAATTCTGGGGAGTAGCTTTCCTTGTCGCTCTCAGGAAAGTGACCTAGTAAACAATGAAGTACATGTCGTTGCGCTAAATGCTGCGTTTGACGGGAATATAGAAACTCTTAAAGCGGTTATTTCAGATTTAGATATAAATAAAATCAGAGGTGAACACAATGAAACATTACTCCACTCAGCGGTGTTTGGCGGAAAACCAGATGTTATTAACCTCCTTATTTCTGCGGGTGCTGATATTGAAGCTAGAGATGGCTATGACCATACGCCACTACAAGTTGTTATTGCCACTCGCAATTCAGAGTTAGCCAAATTATTCATTAATGCAGGCAGCCGTGTTAATGAAATAGGGGAAAGACAAAGCTCTTTATTACTCTTAGCCTGCGATGATCTGGTTGCACCTGTAGATGCAAGTATTATCGAGCTTTTAGCAAAAGCGGGAAGTGATACAACGATTCGAAACAGTACTGGTGATGCTCCCTTGCATATGTTGGTAAAACAAGGAAATTTATCGGGTGTTGAAGCACTCATTCGTTCAGGTGCCGACATTGAACTAAGAGGGCAACAACATACTACTGCATTAATAAATGCAGCGGCAAAAGGTAATACAGAGATAATGAAGGTGCTTATTAAAGCCGGGGCAGAAATTGATGCCGTAGCGAATGTGGAAAAAAATTGGAGTATGACTGCTATTTCTGCTGCAGCGATGGAAGGAAAGGTTGAAGCAGTGGCTCTACTTTTAAAAGCAGGGGCTGGTATTAATGCTAATAAAAAAGAGCATGTTCAGGCAATTAAAGAGTTAATTGGGGAGCAGAAGTTTGCTTTCCAGTTTAATGCTGTTCGAGTTACGAATTATGAAAAAATTGAACGGTTATTAAATAATATAGACACCTTTAATTATCAATAAATTTATAAAAATAGATGCTCATAGCTTAGGAATTAGGAGCATGGTGTAACGTTATTCAAATAAACCTAGTGGATGGTAAGTATGAAAGAAATAATTGAGAGTAATGGTGCCCAATTAAGCACCGAAACACTATCAGAAACGGTTAGCTTTAACTCTCGTACTTTTCGGAGTGCATTACCCAACGAAAGAAAATATTTATATGGGAAAGCTGGCTGGAGCTCATTGCTCATTATACCAGCCTTACTGCTAGGTTATATCGCAGTGGCTAATGTGGAGCAACCAATGCTTATGCCCACAATTTGGTTTCTTAGTGTCGGCGGTTTTTTATTACTTCTCGCATTTTGTTTACCTATGTTATCTATTAAAAATAGAGATAAATCGAAAGACATTTGTCGAGTAGAAGCTGCAACTTTAGAAATAATGCCTTCTAAAGGGATGATGGGGCGAAAATATTGCCGTCTGAAAGAAAGTAAAATCTGGTTTCGAGTGCCCCGAAAAATTTTCCCTCAACTTAAACAAGTTGGCGAAATAGATGGAGATATCGAATTTTTTTTGAATCCTCCTAGCTCCAAAGTAACGGGTAAGTTAGTTTCTATTCAATCGGTTAGTCAGTCATACTCGTTGAGTGAACAACTTAAAAGGAGGCCTATAAAAAACGTTATGTCTCTTTATTGGCGTGGTGTTATTTTGTTCATTATGGGAGTTATATTTACGGCAATACTGGCTGAGGGTAATAGAGATATTCTTCCGCAGATGATAAAGCACGTCATTAATGGACCTATGTTGATAGAAAAAGCCGATGATACATTAGCTATTCAACGAGGCTCATTAGTTAAATTTAATCATTTATTGGTTCAAAAAACACAAGTTGGAAATGATTTTATACCGTTAAAGTCGTTGAAAAATGCTCAAGTCCTCGAACTAATCGAACAATGGGAGAGCTTTGGAGCGGAGCTGAGTGCATTGGTTAGGTATGCTTCAGGTCAGCCATTTTCGATCGATGATTCAAACTGGAACTATGTAAAAAAACGATCCGCATTTGACTTTAGAAGAGAACTAGAGAGTACTGATCCTGATCGACTTATGGCATTTCTATCTAGGCGAGGCTCATTATATAGACCAGTAATATTGAATGATATAGTCATTAATGCATGTGTTAACGGTAAAAATCTTGAACTAATAATTAGCTCTCTCGTATTAGATGCGCATAACGCTTTAATAAGTAAAGCCAAAAAATTATTTAAGCCTATATACAACTTAATTGAAATTAACAGCGAATACCCTATCTTAAGTTATGCTGATTTGTCTTCTATTCATAACTTTATGATCCCAGAAAAATCAAATGATAATATAAAAAAAGAGGGTCGATATATACGAGATATTCTAGTTGAATATTCGATCAAAAATGAAAATATTATGAAATTAAATGGTGTTTATTTTTTCAATGAACATAATGCTAATTTATATGAAAATGGTCAGGTAATATCTACATACAGGTTCTATCAATACGGATATTTTTTACAATTGAAGTGCCTGATTTTATTTTCAATGTCGATAACATTAATTGGTGCACTATTGATGTTTTTTGCTAGGATAAATCGCGTTGAGTAAAAATATAATGTTCTTAATGCCTATTACTTCTCAGGCAAAAGAATCAGAGGAAGTAAAGGATGGCTCCGTTGCAGAGACGACTAAGTCGGTAGTATCAGGCATAGTTAAATTTGGAAAGGACTTACTTGAAGGGATTGATGAAGGGATAGATGATGGGCGAAAAACTGGTTTGAGCCAGGATGGCGCTATAATTGTTAATAACGTAGAGGATCTTGAAAAGTACCTCGTTGTAAATGTTATTAATGTAAATAAAGACAATAACTCCATTTCCTACGTTGAATTAGGTTTTAATAACAAAAATAACAGACCAGTTAGGCTAGTTAATTTAAAAGAGTCTGAAAATATTATTGCCATAGATGCTAGCGGTTATGCGACTAACCTTTTGGCGACAGCTAAAAATATAAGTGATGTTACCGTCCCTAGTAATGCCGGAAAAAAGCAAAAGTTTTATTTTGAGCTGAATACGGACTCAATTAAAGAAATTAGAATTATGGGTAAAACATTATCTATATGAACACTTAATATATATGTGGATTATTCAAAGCATTCTAACAACTACTAAGTCTATTACAAAGCAAAAAGAAGGGTACATGATTTACATTGGCCCGATAGACCCATACTTAGGCGGTGATGCTATTCAAATCGGCAAAAACTTATGGGGCACTAGATGCAATGAACCCCATAGATTTTGAACCAACGATATAAATTTTGTCTTTATGTTAACAAGTTTATATCTGTTATGTTTAGTGCCGCGCTAAGCGCCCGGCGGAACAGCCAAACTATCTGCGATCATTTGAATCAGCTGATCTTCAACTTCAAACCGAGTTTCTACAATTTCGCCAATGAAAGAGAGATCGCTATCAAAACCTTCTAATGGATCATCGACACTAACGCTCGCATATTTGTCGGTAAAGTTGAGCAAAGGATCGGTTGTTAAGACGATTTTTCCATAGGTCTGATTAATATCATCAGTGGGTGAAAATCCTGTAGATTTCCATTTATCCATCACCATTTCATAGATCTTGAAATGACCTTCAGAAATATAATCAACCATGTGCTGGCAAAAAACCTGCAGCTCATCAGGTGAGGGTAATTTCTCCACGCTTTTAGCGGTAGCACTAGGCTTTAATGCCGCTAGTCTGCAGTACTCTACAATTAATATTTGGCGTGTATCAAGCCAGTGATCAATCACGTCACTTGAGCCGCCCCACTGTTCTTGTACTTGTTTGAATTTATTTAGCATGACCATGTCCCTCATGATCAGATTACCAATAGATAGTAATCAAATTCCCTGGAAAAACCAGGAGTCCAGTTTACAAATTTTATTTTGTTTGTACTAAAGAATATTCTGTTGAAATCAGACAGTAACTCGCTCTAGTATGGTTTTAGATTGCCAGTAAATCAGTTTAACTTCAAGTGAAGAGATCAAAGGATGTTAAAAAAAAGTGACAACAAAAAATCAGGCGTTGCATATTGGGTTGTCGTAAATGGCAGTGAAGTATGGATTCCTAATGGAGATATACCCAAAGGGCATGCTGATGAGTTTGGTTTGCCAAAAGAAAAGGCAATTTCTGTCGGCCGTTTCGACGGTGTTCCTGTCATGTGGATTAATGAAGCGGACGTAGAGCAACAACTAGAACTCATTTCTTTGAGAGCACTATTGCTCATTCCTAATGAATTATATTTATTAGTCAGTAAAGCCGTGCAATATGGCCATATGATTCAGACTCTCCGGTTTTGTCCTCAGTGTGGAGGTCGGAATTTTTTAAATCACAATGAAATTGCCATGCAGTGCGGAGAGTGCCGAAGTATCCACTATCCTCGTATCTACCCATGTATTATTGTTGCCGTTAGGAAAGACAATCAGATATTACTTGCTCAGCATGCAAAACATAAAAACGGTATCTATACCGTAATTGCAGGTTTTATGGAGGTTGGAGAAACCTTGGAGCAGTGTGTCGCCAGAGAAGTGAAAGAAGAAACCGGAATAAATATTAAAAACATTCGTTACTTTGGCAGTCAGCCATGGGCTTTTCCTTCGAGCATGATGGTTGGTTACCTTGCTGATTATGACTCAGGGGAAATCAAAATTGATTATACGGAGCTCGCTGATGCCAAATGGTTCAATCCTGATGAATTACCAGAGGTTGCACCTGAGGGAACTATCGCTAGATCGTTAATCGAAAAAATCGTTTCTGAGATAAAAAATAGATAAAAAAAACCCTCCGGTAAGGGAGGGGGTAAGTAAGATGTCGTTATGAGATGGTTAGGTATTTATACCCAACTTATTATTGTTTTCGCTAGCGAACAAATTTGTAGCATAGCTGAGCTATGAGACGCAAAATTATTGGTAATTAAATACTTGATAACATGATCTAGGGCGCAAAGCGTGGCTAACGAAGTGTTGAAAGAGTGTTAAACTGTTGGCGTTCTATAGAAAAGCCAAAATGGAAAATAACGGAATGACCGAATTAAAGAATGATTGCTATTTACGTGCCTTGTTAAAAGAGCCTGTTGATTACACACCCGTCTGGATGATGCGTCAGGCAGGTCGATACCTTCCAGAATACAAAGCCACACGCGCAGAAGCGGGTGATTTTATGTCTTTGTGTAAGAATGCAGAACTTGCATCAGAAGTTACCCTTCAACCACTACGCCGTTTTCCTCTTGATGCAGCCATCCTATTCTCAGATATTTTGACGATTCCTGACGCAATGGGTCTAGAGCTGCGTTTTTCCGCTGGTGAAGGCCCTGTGTTTGATAAACCAATTACGTGTAAAGCTGACGTAGACAAGATTGGTCTACCGGATCCTGAAGGTGAGCTTCAGTACGTGATGAACGCAGTACGTCAGATTCGTAAAGATCTGAACGGTGACGTTCCACTGATTGGTTTCTCTGGCAGCCCTTGGACGTTGGCTACCTACATGGTTGAAGGTGGAAGCTCTAAAGCGTTTACTAAGATTAAGAAGATGATGTACGCAGAACCACAAACACTGCACCTACTTCTTGATAAGCTTGCTGACAGTGTGATTGAGTACCTTAATGCGCAAATCAAAGCCGGTGCTCAATCGGTAATGGTATTCGATACGTGGGGTGGTGTGCTGACTCCTCGTGACTACAATCTATTCTCACTGCAGTACATGCACAAAATTGTCGATGGTCTAATCCGTGAAAACGATGGTCGACGTGTTCCAGTTACTTTGTTTACTAAGAACGGTGGTATGTGGCTTGAGTCTATCGCAGCGACAGGTTGTGATGCCGTTGGTTTGGACTGGACAATCAATATCGCAGATGCGAAAGCGCGTATCGGTGACAAAGTTGCACTGCAAGGTAATATGGATCCTTCGATTCTTTATGCTCAACCAGAGCGTATTCGTGAAGAAGTTGGAAGCATTCTTGATGGCTTCGGTGATACAGGTACAGGTCATGTATTTAACCTTGGCCATGGTATCCACCTAGACGTACCGCCAGAAAACGCGGGTACATTTGTTCATGCAGTCCATGAGCTATCCAAGCCATACCATAAGTAATTACTTATCAGTTCATAAAACGTCAGGCCCTTTACAGGACCTGACGTTTTTTATTGGTCAGAACTAAGCTTTAACTACCGAATAACGACATGATGTCAATACATTCAGTTAGGTTAATATCCCTTGTCGAAATCAATCCTGTTTTGCAGCTGAAAACCGTCGCGCCACAATAGGTAATTGGTTTTGAATATCTCAAAGACCTGTTCAGGGAAACTGCTGGCGGCAATGTGTGGCGTCACAGTGACATTAGGGTTGTGCCAGTATGGGCATTCCTGAGAAATGGGTTCGTTAATAAATACATCCAGATAAGCGTGTTTTACTGAACCGTTTTCGAGTGCCTCGAGCAAGTCGTTAGTGACCACTGCATCGCCCCGGCCGACGTTGAAAAACAGAATCTCTTTACAGTGGGAGAACAGCGTCTGGTTAAATAACCCTGTAGTCGCTGGTGTTTTAGGCAGTGTGGATACCAGAATGTCAGCCTCATTTAAGCATGAAAAAAGCTGTTCTATGTGCACGATCTCGTTAAAAGCTGACTCTTTAGGTGGGATGCCAGTGCGATTGATTCCAATCGTATGAACACCAAAAGCTGCTGCGGCTTTTGCCAGGTGGTTGCCAATGGAGCCTGTACCTAAGATCAGCATCTTTTTATCTGAGATAGTCCGGTACTGATGAGGTTGCCATATTTTTTGTGTTTGCTGCTCTTTATACCTATCCCAGTGACGGAAATGCTCAATGGTATAACCAAGAACATATTCAGCGATTTGCGGACCAAAAATATCTTTCACATTGGTAAGTTCATAATCTTGATTTAACGCTGGGTTTATTAGGGCATCAACACCTGCATACATGGACTGTATCCACTCAACCTGTGTAAAGGAATCCAGTATAGGGGCTACGATGGGCGGAGAGGCGAGTATGATATTCGCTTCACTGTTGTCATCAGTAACCAGTAGATCAGGCAGCTTTGCCTGCTTCAATAATTTGATAAACTCGTCGTTGGATTCAGTAATTATTTTTATCTTATTAGTGAAATTATCCATATGCTTTCTTTTTTCCCTTGCATGAATCAAGTACACTTCCGCAGTCAATCTTCAACCTTTGAGTCTCTATGTTACAGAATCCTCTTCAAGTTCGCCTTGAGAAATTTGAACCATGGCAACAGATCACCTTTATGGCCTCTCTGTGTGAGCGCATGTACCCTAACTATGCGGTGTTCTGTGACGCGACAGAGTTTGCAGAATCTCGTGTATATCGAGACATTCTCGATAGCGTATGGGAACTGTTAACGGTCAAGAATGCTAAGATTAATTTTGACCGCCAACTAGAAAAACTGGAAGAGTTAATTCCTAGTTCTGAAGAGTTTGATTTTTATGGTGTGTATCCGGCAATCGATGCTTGTATTGCTCTCTCAACATTAATACACGGTTTGCTAGACAGAGATTATCTGTTTGAAAATATGCTCAAGATTAGTCAGCAATCTGTTATGACGGTCGCACAACTGGAAGAGGCTCAGACTGGTGACGAGATCACCAATGACAACCAAAAAGAGAACGAAGCGGTATGTGCTGAGTGGGACGTTCAATGGGCTATTTTCCGACCTCTAAGAGAAGCTGAGGATAGAGACATTGATTTGATTAAAGACTTACGTGCCGAGCTTCGTGATGAAGGTGTAAGCAATCTTGGTGTTGAGTTGTAAGATAGGGCTATGGACTATTGGGTTATGGGTTATGGTGATATGACCCCATAACCCGCTCTTCCCTTATTGCCTGTAGCTTGTCACCTGTTACCCGTTTGCCTATTACCCATTACCTATCGCCGCTCTTTTCCCATTTTTACTCTTTACTCTCTTTCACTTTGTGCGTTTTTTTCCACATTTCCCAGCGTTGGTAGGCGAGTTGCTGCATGTCAGTATTCTTGTCCGCCTCATCAACAATTTCTTCACCTAGTAAATATTCAAAGATATCTTCCAGCGTAACTATCCCTTGAATGGTGCCATACTCATCAACGATTAAGACAAGCTGTAATCTATTTTTCATCATATGATCAAATGCTTTTGGTAAGACGACGTTATTAAGCAATACATTGATAGGTCGCATTACGGCACCAAGCTGTTTGTCACCGTTTCCGAGTTGCTGAAGTTTAAATAACTCTAAACGATGAACAAACCCCAGAATATTGTCTTTCTGCTGGCTATATACAAGCGGTCTGGAGAAAGGGATATCTTTATGCTGACTCAAAAACTGGTTTATCGTTTGTTCGGCTTCGACACGGAATACGACAGGCCTTGGAGTCATTACTTTGGTTATAGGAACGTCTCTTATCGAAAGCAGGTTATTGAGTATTTTTGATTCTCCTTCATTGAACTCGCCACTTTCTTTGGCTAACAAAGCCATTGCCGAAATTTCATCTCGCAACTTCGGTGCGGTATGACCCCGAGCTAACCGCTTAGTAATTTGCTCCGACATCCAGACAAAGGGAGTCAGGGCCCATACCATTCCATTTAGTATATTTGTTGCCATAGGCGCGAGTTGCCGCCAATACGTAGCACCTATTGTTTTAGGTACTATTTCCGAAAGCAGTAAGATACCTAGTGTTAAAAGGGCAGAAAACAGCCCCAGCCACTGGCTGCCAAAAACAAGAGATGCCTGCGCTCCTGCTCCCGCAGCTCCAATGGTATGAGCTATGGTATTTAAAGTAAGAATAGAAGCTAAAGGTCTATCTATATTTGTTTTAAGTTGGGATAACTTTTCTGAGCATGGGTGTTTATTTTGTCTTAATTGAGCAAGGTAACTTGGAGTGATGCTCAGCAGTATAGCTTCCAATACAGAACAGATGAAAGAGACACCAATCGCGATGGATATGTAGATCGTCAACAGCAGCATGGTTTTTTAAGTATATCCTATGAAATTTATGAACTTTATATTACGGGTAATGTGGGTTTATACCTAGGTTACATACTGTATTTATTGGTTTTACTGTGGCACTTTCAACCATTACGGCACATTAATTCGTATCAAATTGTGAGTTATTACTCAGAATCTGTTTAAAAGATCGTCTTTTAAGATAAAGTTCGGCTTCAACCCTTTGCCAGACGGGGGGTTAATGCTTTACAGTGGGTTAGATTTCGATAACACATGAGAAGGGAAACCTAATGAACAAGACCCAATTAATCGACTTTATCGCTGAAAAAGCGGATCTTTCAAAAGCTCAGGCTAAATCTGCTCTAGAAGCGACTCTTGACAGTGTTACAGATACACTGAAAGAGGGTGACCAAGTTCAACTAATTGGTTTCGGTACATTTAAAGTAAATCACCGTGCAGCACGTACAGGTCGCAACCCTAAAACAGGTGAAGAGATCCAAATTGCTGCAGCAAATGTTCCTGCATTCGTTGCTGGTAAAGCACTGAAAGATTCAGTGAAATAAGAAAATGTACGCCGGGTTAATTGCCCGGCGTGATTTAAAACTATGAAAAAACTAGTACTCCCCGCGCTATTACTCGCAATTCTTTCTGGCTGTTCTTCCAGCCCTGCCTCTAATGATAATAAACTTACAACGATAGCCGGCGGTCAATCGGTAGGCGATGTCGTTAGCTTTTATTGGTATACCGAGCAACTCAGCTTTCCTTATTCTGCCGCTGACCATGTTAATTCAGGTGTTCATGGCTGGTATCAGTCTGATTATCGCTGGCGAGATAATGTCTTACGTGAAGTGATTCGGCAAGGCGAACAAGGGGTTAAGGACCAGGGGCTTCTGCCTTATAAAGTCCACCTCAGGTTTAATAAAAAAGGCGAAGCGGTTTATCAGCAATACCGTCTGGACGGTAAGGTTCTTCCTATGCAGGCAGAACAAATATCCCTGATACAACAAGGTGCTCTATCCATCAAGGAAACGGTGAAAGCGCAAGACGAGAAAGGGCATAGACTGATTCAAGGTTACTGGGATGGTAAAAAGTTTAAGACCTGCTCAGGCGATACTTATAAGAACATTGAATTTAACCAGATACTACCCACATTTGTTCTTAACCGATTAGCCAATCTGGACAGCTATGCGGCGTTTTTAGGTTCACAAACACCGACAAAATTAACTGTGTTAGATCTTTATACTCTGGATGATGAGAGCGTGGATTGTGTGACTCGCCCTGTTATTATTGAGGAATAAAAAAAGCGAAGATACTCATCTCAGTACCTTCGCTTCAATAGAACAGTGAGAAGAAATTATTTCTCTAGCTCTCTCTCTATCGCTCTATAGCCGATATCATTGCGATAGTAAGCACCACGCCAGTTAACCTGTTTTACAAGCTTATAGGCACGTTCCTGAGCTTCTGATACTGTGTTTCCGAGTGCAGTAGCACAAAGTACTCTTCCGCCATTAGTAACGACTTGATCATTATCCATGGAAGTTCCCGCATGGAAGATTTTCTCACCTTCAGCTTCGTTTTCTGGAAGTCCTGAAATGATATCCCCTTTAGCGTAGTCTGCAGGATAACCACCCGCTGCTAGAACAACACCAATTGATGCTCTTGGATCCCAGAAAGACTCGCAGTTGTCTAGGTTTTCATCAATGGCATCAAGGCAAAGGTCAACAAGGTCGGACTCCATACGCATCATAATTGGTTGCGTTTCAGGGTCACCAAATCGGCAGTTGTATTCGATAACCTTAGGTGTTCCTTGCTCATCAATCATTAATCCAGCGTATAGAAAACCAGTATATGGGTATCCCTCGGCATCCATTCCTTGAACTGTTGGATAGATTACTTCGTCAAGAATGCGCTGATGGATCTCAGGGGTCACTACCGGAGCAGGTGAGTAAGCACCCATGCCACCCGTATTTGGCCCAGTATCGCCATCACCCATTCGTTTATGGTCTTGGCTGGTGGCCATTGGTAGCACACTTAGTCCATCGACCATGACGATAAAGCTAGCTTCCTCACCCTCAAGGAACTCTTCTATAACTACTCTGCTTCCTGCTTCGCCAAAGGCATTTCCAGCAAGCATATCTTTGATCGCATCTTCTGCTTCCTGAAGGGTCATGGCGACAATAACGCCTTTACCAGCGGCTAAGCCGTCGGCTTTTACCACAATGGGAGCACCTTGTTCTCTTACATAGGCCAGAGCAGGGTCAATTTCGGTAAAGTTAGCGTAAGACCCGGTAGGAATGTTATGGCGAGCCAAAAAGTCTTTGGTAAAGGCTTTAGAACCTTCGAGTTGTGCCGCCGCTTTAGTCGGGCCAAAGATGGGTAACTCTGCAGCTCTAAAAGCATCAACAACACCTAACACAAGCGGTGCTTCAGGGCCGACAATGGTCAATTCAATGGCTTTTTCTTTAGCAAAAGCAACCAATGCATCAATATCTTCCACGCCAATATCTACATTTTCCAACCCTGGTTCAAGGGCTGTGCCTGCATTGCCTGGTGCAATAAATACGGTTTCTACATCTGGGTTCTGAACGGCTTTCCAGCCAAGCGCGTGCTCACGACCACCGGCACCTATTATCAATACATCCATTTCTTAAATCCTTATTGCTGCGCTATTTTTCAGATCTCTGCGTCAATCATGCTCATTTATGTTTATAAATTGCGCGTGTTTTCCTTGAGCTCTAAAAAATAGCTTTGCACTAATTTCTGAAAGTCTCTCTTCAAAAAAGGAAAGAGACAAAATAAATTTTACTCAAAATAGTTGGTGCTGTGGCTAGGCAACAATTGAGCCCATCCCCGGGAGCATAGCTCACTATGTGACTGGGGTGGGCGAAAGCAGTTAACAACGGCAAAGTACCAAATATAAAGAGAAAATTAGTGACGGAAGTGGCGCATACCGGTAAAGATCATCGCCATACCGTGCTCATCAGCTGCTTCGATAACTTCGTTATCACGCATTGAACCACCCGGTTGGATAACACATTTGATGCCAGCTTCTGCTGCTGCATCGATACCATCTCGGAACGGGAAGAATGCATCCGATGCCATGACACTACCCGCAACCTCTAGGTTCTCATCGGCAGCTTTAATACCCGCGATTTTCGCTGAGTAAACACGGCTCATTTGGCCTGCGCCAACACCTATAGTCATGTCGCCTTTTGCGTATACGATCGCGTTTGACTTAACGTATTTAGCTACTTTCCAGCAGAACAGTGCGTCTTTTAGTTCTTCGTCCGTTGGCTGACGTTTAGAAACCACAGTAAGGTCGTCTAGTGTTACCATACCTTGGTCACGATCCTGAACCAACAAACCACCATTGACACGTTTAACGTCGAAGCCTGTTGTTTTCGTTGTCCATTCGCCACACTCAAGAAGACGCAGATTCTTTTTCGTTGCAATGACATTAACTGCTTCTTCTGAAACGCTAGGTGCAATAATTACCTCAACAAACTGACGATCAACAATAGCTTGTGCTGTTTCTGCGTCTAGTTCTTGGTTAAAAGCGATAATGCCACCAAATGCAGATGTTGGGTCTGTTTGATATGCGCGATTGTATGCTTCCAGGATATCTTTACCCAAGGCAACACCGCATGGGTTAGCATGTTTTACGATAACGCATGCAGGTTCCGAGAACTCTTTCACACACTCTAGAGCAGAGTCTGTATCTGCAATGTTGTTGTAAGAAAGGGCTTTACCTTGCAATTGACGAGCGGTAGAAACAGACGCTTCTTCTGGATTACTTTCAACATAGAACGCAGCAGCCTGATGGCTGTTCTCGCCATAGCGCATATCCTGTTTTTTCTCGAATTGCTGATTGAAAGTACGAGGGAATGGTGACTCTTTATCACCTTCATCGTTCTCACCATAGGAAGGAACCATAGTCCCAAAATAGTTGGCGATCATACCGTCGTAGGCGGCAGTATGTTCAAAAGCGGCGATAGCAAGATCAAAACGCGTTTCCATAGTGAGTGACTTTTCGTTGTCGTTCATTTCGGAAATAACACGTGAATAGTCAGAAGCCTTGACCACAATAGTGACATCTTTGTGGTTCTTTGCTGCACTGCGAACCATTGTTGGCCCACCGATATCAATGTTCTCCACTGCATCAGCCAGAGAACAACCTTCTTTTGCAACGGTCTCAGCGAAAGGGTATAGGTTGACAACGACCATATCAATTGGCTTTATACCGTAAGTCTCCATGATGTCATCATCCTGCCCACGACGTCCGAGAACTCCGCCATGGACCTTAGGATGTAATGTTTTAACCCGGCCATCCATCATTTCAGGAAAGCCAGTGTAGTCAGAAACTTCGGTTACAGAGATACCTTGTTCGGAGAGGAGACGGGCTGTTCCTCCCGTCGAAAGGATGTCTACACCGTGGTCAGAAAGAGCTTTTGCAAACTCAACAATTCCAGTTTTGTCTGACACGCTAATGAGTGCGCGGCGAATTGGGCGAGTGTTATTCATTACTTCCATTTTCCTCAAATTCACAGAGTTAGTAGATAAAGATATTTGCCAAAAAGGGTCTAATGCCTTCATCATGTATAAGAAAAGCACTTTTGGCAAAGACCTTATGACTCTTTTGGTTCGAATCACTAAATTTGATGGCGCGTATTCTAACCAATTAGCAGACAAATAGCTTGCGCAATCGATTGCGATCACGGAAATAATTGTAAATAGTCTCTTTTATGAGCGGGTTAGTGCGGAGAAATATTGATGTATCTCATCGGAGAGTTAGCAAAAAAGAGTGGCGTAACCACTGATACCCTGCGCTTTTATGAAAAAAATGGCCTAATAAAGCCCACCGGGCGTAGTGAGGCAGGTTATCGCATATATAGTGATACCAGCCTGGAGCAGGTGATGTTCATTTTAAACTCAAAGCAGTTAGGTTTGAGTTTGGAAGAGATCAGAGAGCTATTAGAGATCCGTCTGGAGGCAACTCAGCATAGTTGCGCGGAAGTCAAAGCCATTACCAGCGCGAAGTTAATACTGATAGATCAAAAAATTAATGAGCTAACAAAAATTCGTAATGCGCTTAAAAAGATCAATGATGTGTGCTGTGGTCATACAGATGATGATGCAAGCCACTGCTCAATACTGGAAGCATTAAAGTAAAACTGCATGACTTCCCGGGTATTTTTGCAGAAGTTACTATAATTTAATCAGTGGTTCACATAATATCAGGCTAAATAAATCATTGATTAACTAGAGACGCTGATTTTGAGTGCTAAATACACGTATTTTGCGTGGCAAACCAATATACCAAACCCTGCAGAGAAACTGTTGTTACTGTTGCTGGCCGATTACGCCAATGAATCTGGCATGACGACAGTGTGCTTAACGGAAGTGTGTCATCTTTGTTCTATGACTGAGATGGGCATGGCGAACTGCCTAACGTCATTCGCTGAACAAGGGTACATTGAGCGAATTCGCCGTGATGGGTATGGTAGAAATGAAGCATTAACATTTAAATTGTTAATTTCATTATCAAACACTCGAAATAACGAGAATACCTCAGATATGACACCTGTTGAGTCAGTGAATCACTCTCAGCCACAGGTCGCACAAGGTAATCAGGTGGATCCAAATTCGTCAATACCTGTTTATTCAATGAGAGAGCCAACGTCCAGTCCATTTCCTGCGAGTTCGCAATATGCCGGCAGCAAGCGAAGTGAAGGCAATGCAATCTCAACGTATGATTTAGATGAAAATATCATTCCTACTTGGGCAGAGCGAGCATTCCGGTTCTCTGGCATTGCGAATGATCACTCCGTGGTATGGCGCAATTTCGTTTTGCATCACAGAGCACGTGCTAATGAATTAATGACGATTTCCAGAATCGAATCAAAGCTTCAGAATTGGCTAACTAATGAGAAGAGATATGAAAGGCAGCAAACAGGTAGATCAACAGCTCCAGGAGATGGAGGAAAAGCTCAAACAGCTGGGTATAAACAAAAGCTTAGCCCATCTGAGCGTTTCAGGCAGCAAGTCATCCAAAAAGGACACAAGCCAAAGTTCTAAAGCCTCTTCTACTAACGTTGAGCCTTCATTAAAGCAAGGTGTACTCCCTCGGGAGGTTACGCCTGTAACTCAACAACGTGTTGAGCCACTGCACCAACAAGAGTTTACTGGCGAACTGACCGACTGGTGTATTAGCGTATTTGGTACTTTATTTTCTATTTATGAATCAAAGTGGGAGCACGTCCACGGAAGTGAGCCTAATACCAAGTTCATATTATTTACCGAATCTTTATCTGAAGACGATTTTGATCGGTTGTTGCGTCACTGCCGAGAGCGAATTCAAAGGGGAGAGTACTGGCCTCCTTCTACTGGTGAGCTTCAGGTTTTAAGCAAAGAACTCACCACTGAAGAACGCATGGACAGCCGTATTCGAGTATTAACCCGAGCCCCAGCCAATGAGTTAGAGACATGGTTAGTTCAGAATAAGCTCTATGAGCTTAAGCGGGTTCCTGAGTACAAGTTAGATGAGTTATTCAAACGTTATTATTTGGAGGCAAAGAGCCTTCAAGAGAGAGGCATGTTAATTACAGAGCTTCCGGCGAACCTGTTGGCTCAGCATTCAGTGAAAAATATGAATGACCTAAAGCGGGAAAAGTATGAACAAGAACATGGCTCGACGTTAAACCCCAGAATTCAGCAAATACTAGATAGTAAAAAAAAATCAAATAGGTAAAGGAAAATGTATAAACGACTTTTCGTTATTTTCATTAGTGTTTTTTGGCTATCGGCATGCTCTAGTACAAGACCTTATTTGGGGCTGGCTGAGAGTGAGCTTTCACCGTGTCCAGATACGCCAAATTGTGTGAACAGCCAAATTAACAGCAATGAAGAAGACCAGATTACCCCTATAACTTACTTAGGCACTCTGGTTGAGGCTCATGCTCGCACGGTGGAAAAGCTTGAATCTGAAAAAAGAGCGAAAATACGGACAATAGATAGTAATTATATTCATGTAGAATTCACTTCTGCTTTTTTCCATTTTGTTGATGACGTAGAGTTCTATTTTGTTGAATTGCATTCAGGGAAAACCGTAATCCATGTGCGTTCAGCTTCGCGAATTGGATATTCGGATTTTGGTGTTAACCGAAAACGGATAGAGCGCATTCGAAGTGAGTTTTATCAATAAGTAACAGCAAAATGTGAGGTGTTAAATACATTCGATAGTGTCTTGTTGCCTGATGGCCTTATGTCCATCTTCTGATACGCCTTGCTTCCAATAGCTACTAATGTAAATATTTTCCCGTTCGACTTCTTTTTCATTACGAAAGTAACGACGTATTGTACGCATCGAATCAAATTCGCATGCAGCCCAAACAGAAACGGTTCCGTCCAGCCAAGGCAATGAATGTACTTTAGCAGCCAGTGACTCTTCACCAGTTAACCAAATGACCTGAACATTATCCGGAGTTTTAATTGGTTGTATATCGCCGGGTTCAATGACTTTTATAACCGCGTAACCCTTAGCGTCTTGTGGCAATTTATTCGCTTTTGCCGATAGAGCAGGCAGTGCCGTCATATCGGCAACCATAAAAAACCAGTCCGCGTCAGCATTTGTGTCTTTGATTGTGTTAGGTCCGGCAATATGAATTGTCTCGCCAACGCGGACGGTCATAGCCCAGCGGGCAGCAAACCCGCACTGCAGGTCATTGGTGATATGGCGCACAAAGTCGATGTCTATGGTACGCTGAGAAGATGAAAAATGTCGAATAGTATAGGTTCGCATTATGGGTCTCTCTCCGTCAGCTATAACACTTAAATCAGTACCTCCGATGGTATTGAACAAGAGTTTTATATAGTAACCTTCGCAATCATGAGGAAAGTCAGCCAATGCATCACCTTGCAAGACGATACGCTGCATATTGGGTGAAATTATCTCTGATTTAATAACGGTTAGCTGCTTAGGTGATGGTTTTCTCATATTATAAACTCAATAATTATTCTCATTTTCATTTAGACTAGCAGTACGAAAATCGAGTGAACAGCGTCTTTAATTAAATTTACATTTCACACTATCGACATCGTTCGTTCGCCTGTTTTATATTTTGCCTATGCAGGAAAGACAAGTCTTTCATTATTCTAATATCAGACGACTAACTAAACCGGAGCCCAGATGCCTCAACCTAACTACCAGCTCTATTACTGGCCCATCGCGTTCAGAGGTTGCTTTGTCAGCTATCAGTTTGCTTATCGCAATGAACCTTTGTCGATAGAGAGTGACCTTAAAGAAATTCAAAACCTGATGGCCTTGTCGCCAGAAAAGCAAGATATCCCCTTCACTGGACCTCCACTACTGGTTGAGCGGGATACGGGGCGCGTTATCAGTCAGATGCCTGCAATTGTTTTATACATGGCAGAAAAGCTAGGCCTGAAACCACAAGACCCTTTTGAAGAGGCCATGTGCATGAAAGTATTGATGGACTGTAATGACGTGCTGATGGAACTATGCTGCTACAACGGCTCAATGATGTGGGAGCGAGATAGCTGGATTAACTTCCGCTCAAAGCGGTTGCCAAGATGGATGAGCGTGTTTGAAGAGTCTCTCAAGCGGGGATATATCGGAAAAGAGAAAGCTAACTATGCTGACATCGGTGTGTTTGCTCTTTTCGGCAATATGATCCGTTGCCTTCCTGAGCTGGAGAATGACCTTCGCAGTAATGCTCCAGGCGTTTACCGGCTTTGTAAAACTATCGGTGACAATCCTTCACTGGCTAAGTTTATTGCACAAGAAGAGAGTCAATACGGCAAGCTCTATTGCGGTGGTCAAATTGAACAGTCTATACGTAAAATGTTAGAGATGGATTCGCAGGAAAATAGTTAAATCTGTTCCGGGCGGTGACAAAAGAGTTTGTCCGAATTATTTGGACAAACTCCTGGATATGGTTAGCGCAAATTTTATAGGGAAAAAGACAGGCCAACGGAAAGGGATACCAGCTCTTTTCCGAGTTTGAATTCACTGATGAGTCGATCAGCATGGTAGCCGACCAAAAGTGAAAAGTCATCCTCAACCAAAGCATCATCAGACAGTTCTATCGCTGTCTCGGCACCCACATACAGCTCATTATCGAATTTAGCAATATTGTATTGGTAACGAGGAATGGCCCACTGCGCCCATTCACTGTTCGTGATTGAGTTCTGATGTTCAGGATCAATAACCTGAGCATCAATTTGATATTCTTCCAGGGCGTACAGGCCTTTGTAGCGCAGTCCAAACCAGTGTTGCTCGTCAAGGCGGTAACGTGCACCTAACTCATAGGTTTTCGACGAACGAAGTTCCGAAGAGCCCATGCCGAACCTGGCAATGGCGTCCCAATCTTCAAAGTTATGGATGTATTTGACCGAGATACCATGCTCGACACTATTCTTTTTATGATAGAAGCCAGGTAAGTCACTGTATTCTGTATCATAATAGTACTTTGATTCTCCGACATAAGTACCGTCTAATACATCAAAAGTGACTTCGACCTGATGAGCTGATAGTGCAGCAGAGAATAAAGCCAAGGGAGCGAATAGTTTTTTCATTTAATTTTACCAGTTTAATAAACTTAACAGCCTTGCTCATTACAAAGAATAGAGGGAATTAATTCAGGTATTTCCTGAATTGGAACTTGGCTGATAAGCGAGATTTTTTCGTGCCTGACCATTCCTAGCTCATTAAAAGATATCCAGCCATAACTGCTTGGGGGGCAACCTGACTCTATGAGGCATTATTATTTGAACACGGAATGATAATCTATGGATTTTACCGCACTTTATGCCATAAGTCGCGTATTAAATCAGTTTCTTCACGCTTCGAATTAAATGTATGTAAGATCAAAAGGTTAAAAGTGGCTTTTTGATATTAGCGATATGAGTCTACGAGGGATCTATTCTGTGTGTAGCAAATAAACAAAAAGCCTAAACAGAAATACTGTTTAGGCTTTTAAAATCAATCAATTAACTAATTTTGATTAGTTCATGCCGTATTTTTTTAGCTTCTTACGAAGAGTGCCACGGTTGATGCCCATCATGTTGGCTGCGCGTGTTTGGTTACCGCGAGTATATTGCATGATAGTGTCTAATAGAGGTTGTTCAACTTCAGCTAATACTAACTCGTATAGCTCGCTGACGTCTTGACCATTTAATTGAGCAAGGTAGTTTTTCAAAGATGCTTTTACAGAGTCACGTAGTGGCTTCTGAGTGATCTGATCTTGTGAAGTTACAGTTGTTACTGTTAGTGGTTCGGAAGTCAAATTTTGTTCGAACATATTATGTCTAGCTCTTCTCGTAATTTATGATGCAAATTTTTCAAAGTAACCTTCTAGCACATCGAGTTGCTGGTTAGCAGCCTCTATGGCATTAAAGGTACGGCGAAACTCACTAGCTTTTTCATGCTCTTTTAGATACCAACCCACATGCTTGCGAGCAATGCGGGGGCCAAGAAATTCACCGTAAAACTGATGAAGCTCTTGAACATGTCCAAGTAAAATATCCTTTACTTCCTCAAGAGGAAGCTCCGGCATAGTGGTGCCGTTTTCCAAATAATGTTGGATTTCCTGGAAAATCCAAGGTCGACCTTGGGCAGGCCGGCCAATCATCAAAGCGTCTGCACCGGTATAATCTAGTACAAATTTAGCTTTTTCAGCACTGTCGATATCACCGTTGGCAATAACGGGTATTGAAATAGCCTGTTTAACCGCTTTAATGCTGTCATATTCTGCTTCGCCTTTGTACATACAAGCTTTTGTTCTCCCATGGAGAGCAAGCGCCTGAATGCCGCAGTCTTCAGCCATTTTTGCGATTTCAACACAGTTTTTATTGTCTGTGTTCCAGCCTGTCCGGGTTTTCAGTGTTACTGGCACTTCTACAGCGTTGACCACCTCAGTGAGGATTTGTTTAATCATCTCTGGGTGTTGCAGAAGTGCGGATCCGGCAAGCTTCTTATTTACTTTTTTTGCAGGGCAACCCATGTTGATATCGATAACCTGAGCACCGTGTTCAACACAAAACTGAGCTGCTTCTGCCATTAGCTGGGGATCTGCTCCCGCAATCTGCACTGAGCGAATTCCCGATTCACCTTCGTGTACCATGCGTTGTTGGGATTTAGACGTTTTTCTAACGCGCGGATTTGATGACATCATTTCACTGACAGCCATTCCCGCACCATATCGGAGGCACAACTCTCGAAACGGACGATCGGTCACTCCAGCCATTGGGGCTACAATCAAATTGTTCTTAAGTTGATGTTTTCCGATTTTCAAAACGTCTTCACAGTTCTGTACCAGTAAGGGCGCGCATTTTACGCATTTTTTTGATGCGTGAAAAGACTAAATTTTGAGCATTTACATTTTGTTTCGTAAATTGCCTAAATTTCAATCAATTACTGGACGCAGTACTTATATTTTTTTGTCCGGAAATACGACACCACTCTTGCATTTCGGCAATCGGGTCAATAGAAAACTCATCTCGATAGTAATTAGCAACGTCTTCTGCTTGGGTATCGAGTACACCAGACATGGCAATTAGACCATCGGTTTTGACTAATCCTGTGATGATTCCGGAAAGTTCGCGTAGTGGCGCAGCAAGAATATTAGCCACAACGACATCAGCAATTAAGTTTTCAGGTTGATCTTGAGGTAGATAAAGTTCAAGTTGATCGGCCACACCATTTCTTTCTGCATTGTCTTTAGACGCGGTGATAGCCTGAGGGTCGATATCGATGCCGATAACTTTCTCTGCGCCCAGTTTGATGGCTGCGATAGCTAATATGCCTGACCCGCATCCAAAGTCGATAACAGTCTTACCTTGCAAGTCGACGCCTTCAAGCCATTCAAGACAAAGAGAGGTTGTTGGGTGTGTACCAGTACCAAACGCTAACCCGGGATCCAACATGACATTGATTGCATTTGGATCGGGGATCTCCTTCCAACTTGGGCAAATCCATAAGCGTTCGCCAAACTTCATTGGGTGGAAGTTATCCATCCATTCGCGTTCCCAGTCTTTGTCTTCTAGTTGCTCAACCTTGTACGCAAAGTTTTCTTCGAACATATTAGACGATTTGATTTGTTCGATAACCTGTACGGTATCTATTTCAGCGTCGTAAAGTGCAACAATATCCGTTTCACCCCATAATCGGGTTTCTCCCGGCATAGGCTCAAAAATAGGGTTGTCTTTCGCGTCAATAAAAGTGACTGAAAGTGCACCTGTTTCTTCCATCAGCATATCGCTAATTGGCAGTGCATTTTTATCTGTCGCGTTGAGTTTGATTTGAATCCAAGGCATGGAAGGTACTCAATTGATAGGTTGAAATTGCGAAGGAGTCTAGCAGAAATATAGCAATTACGCTTGATTATACTCAATGCGCTTAAAAGAAGATTCGCTTCATATAAACGATATTGGTGAACAGACGCACTAGCCAAAACGAGAGAAAACCTATAATTTTATGGTCTATAAAGGGTTGCCGAGAATAACAAAAGTGAAAACTAAACTTATTACACGTGAAGGCTATAACAAGCTAAAGCAAGAACACGATTACCTCTGGAACGAGAGAAGACCCGAAGTGACGAAAATTGTTACTTGGGCGGCAGGGCTTGGCGATCGCTCAGAAAATGCAGATTACACCTTTAATAAACGTCTGCTGCGTCAAATTGATAGGCGAGTACGTTTTTTACGTAAATTTTTACCGGAAGTAACCATAGTTGATTATTCACCTCAGCAAGAAGGAAAAGTCTTTTTTGGTGCCTGGGTGGAAATTGAAAATGAAGAAGGTGAAATAAAAAAATTTCGTATTGTAGGCCCGGAAGAGATCTACGGTGACGCAAAAGGTTATATTTCTATTGATTCCCCAATGGCTAGAGCGTTACTTAAAAAAGAGGTGGATGATGAGTTTAGCGTTAGGACCCCTGAGGGCGATAAAGAGTGGTTTATTAACGGAATAGAGTATCAAAAAAGCTAACTTGTATTAATCATTTTAAGGTTAAGTAATTCGGTTCAGGGGCAATATTATTTGTTTGCCCCTTTGGTTTATCATAATGGCGCGGTGTGAAGTATTAGGACGCAGTTTGACTTATGGGCTGCTGATTAAAAGAATTGCCCTGATAAATATCTTTGACAGAATTTTTATTATCTAATGTGCTGAGTAATTTGGTGGTATCTAACTGGTTAATATTACTGACATTGGTGCAGTTGTTACCGATCACTCCGAAGATGTCCGGGTTGGTGTCCGTATAAAGACCAATGCACTTTGCGCCAGCAGCGTCAGCCAGATGTAGTGGGCCGGTATCGCAGCAGATAAAACCATCAAAATAGCGAAGCACTGCCCCCAAATGACGAATGTCACGAGAGAAAAATGTGCTTGATTGCGCATCTAACGCCGTGGGAACGTCCGGACTTAGTATCTCTACCCAGTGGATATCCTGATCAGCGGATTCATCAAATTGCGTCAGGATGCTTTTCCATTGCTGATCGGGTAACAACTTCTTTCCTCTGGCGCCTCTGAAATAAGCGATGGTGAGGGATTTACTGTCCGAGCGTAATTGCGAGGCTTTGTGGTGCGCTTGCTTTAGTTCCTGTAAAGAAAAGCAGAGATGATGAGAGTAGCGATGCTTTAGGCCGCCGCTGATGTTGTCAAGTAACTCCAGAGGGTTCAACGCACTGTGTTTGTGAGGCTTCTGGCAGACAATGTTGTGAGAGAAAACTGTGGTGCGATTTTTACTGTAGGGCGAGATTTTGTTCTTTCCTCGCAAGGTTGCTGCAATTAACGAGTCACCAACGGAGCTTGTTGGTAGTACGATCAGATCAAATACGTGTTTGTTTAACTGACGTATCAGTCGTACGGATGAACCGAGTTTTTTTAGCGAAAACTCCGAATAGCAGATGTGTTTGAGTCCCATATGGTTGAACAGAGAGCCTTGCCAGCGTTGATTGAGCATTAAGGTGATTTCCGCCTGCGGGTATTCCAGCTTCATTTGGCGTACAAACGGAATCAAAAACAGCACATTACCAATTCGTTTGTTGTTTCTTATGATCAAAATGGTTTTTACATCCGTCTTCGGCAGCATATCTGTTTCCAAATCGCGTCTGTTATTGAATGGGAAATAGAGCAGTTTTTCCATTGAGGATGTTTTTCTTCTTCGCCATTTATCAAATTGACGTAAACCATTTTTTATCGAAATCATGTGCTACCCGTGTCGTCTAACTGAGAATGTGTATCCAGCGTTTTGAGTCGCTGGTTACTGTTGCAATACTTATTCGTTAAGCATTTTCATTAATAACCAGTACCCGGCCGTCAGTGCGATAATCATGATGATCATCGACACTAATGGGTTCACTGGTATCCATAAACCCAATCGCTTTATTAGAAAGCTGGTTTTGTATTTGGTTGGCGAGTTGATCTCGCTGAGCATCGACATCGGGGTCTATACTGTGCAATACCGTCAGGATGCCTGAGTAGGGAGTTATGGTTAGCCCATTGTCATAGCTGATAGCGCCTAGCCAGATAGCTTGCTTAGACTCCGGGTCGATGCCGGCCTGCCACCATCGAATGTGGCTACGGCTTAGTAAAGTCCCCGGCAGTTGAAACGCCAACTCTTGCGGCCGTTGATTCCAAAACAGATCGGATACTGGTGGTGTATTGGCGATTAACAGGTCAATGTAATCTTTTAATTCAAGATCATGGTAAGAAAAGGACTTGTTTTCCAGCCAGCCGAGTTTGTGCATTAATGTCTTAGGGGTCGAGCCTATATATAAAACATTAATGGCCTGAGCATCAAAAAAGGACGACTTACCCGGATAGGCTTTAAAAATAATGTCCTCGGTTTTGATGTAGCTTTTTGTCTCTATATTCGTGGTCTTTTGAAAATCATCAGCTAACCAGAAAAAATGCCCATAATTAGATACGGCGACACCTGTTAATAGTATTAATGCAGTCTTAATGATCAGGTGGCGAAAACGTCGCTTGATACCTATGTATAAAAAAATGCAGGTAACACCGATGGCGATCAAGCTGTATTGGTGCTCGATAATAAATGTTTTTAGTTCATTAAATAGTGGGTAGTTTTCTAGGCCATAGGCGAGCAAGTAGCCCCACATCACAAACTGACCTACACCAAGAAAAAGCCCTATTAAGGAGTAGAGGGTAAAGCGTGTCCAAGGGATTTTATTGGTACCGGCAATGCATGGAACAACCCAGGCAACAGGACCTAATAAGCGGGCGAAGGCCAGAATATATATGCCTTTTGTTCTCATCAATAATCGACTGCGAGCGATAGCACGGCGTGATTTAGGTCGCCATTGGGTAAGCTTTCTCTGGCAGTTATGGCCAAATGAGAAACCAATGAAGTAACTGATCTGGTCGCCAAGAAATCCGCCTAACAACACAGCCAATAACCCTATGTAAATACCTTGGTGTAACTGGTATCCGGCAGCGATCAGAAATGGCTCTCCGGGCACGAAGAGGTTTGGGCCGATTAAGGCATCGAGAAAAGCGCCGATAAACAGGCTGAAGGTGGTCACGTCTCTAATTACCTATAGAATATGAGTTGAGCCCATTGTTTGAGCGTATGTGTTTCATTTGGTTGGCATATATTGCGAGGAATAAAAAAGGGATGATGATCATTTTTTTCCGGCTCAATGCGTGTAAACCAGAGAATAATCGACCTATACTTAACCAATTCTGAGCGAAATGTTCAGGTTCAGTTCATCTGGAAACAAACGCTAACAATTCTTTGCATGATTTTTACGCAAAAAATGTGTTATCTCGGTATTCTCTTTTCAACTTATTTAGTTGAACAAACGGTAAATGGAAGAATTTGAATGCAAGAGAACCATAAAATCTTAGTTGTTGATGATGATGCACGGTTGCGATCATTACTGGAGCGGTATCTTTCTGAACAAGGATTTCAGGTTCGTGGTGTGGCGAATGGTGAACAGATGGATCGTTTGCTGAAACGAGAAAACTTTCATTTAATGGTATTGGATCTGATGCTTCCCGGTGAAGACGGCCTTTCCATTTGTCGCCGTTTAAGAGATGCAGAAAATGGGATCCCTATTTTGATGCTAACGGCAAAAGGTGACGAAATTGACCGTATCGCTGGCTTGGAAGGTGGCGCCGATGATTACCTGCCTAAGCCTTTTAACCCTCGCGAACTACTGGCTCGAATTAAGGCCGTCTTGCGTCGTCAGGTTGTAGAGCTGCCAGGGGCACCAAGCACGGAAGATACCTGGATTGAGTTTGGTGAGTTTAAACTAAACCTTGGAACCAGAGAGATGTTTCGCGATGAAGAAGCGCTGCCTTTGACCTCTGGTGAGTTTGCGGTATTGAAAGCCTTAGTGACCAATGCACGTGAGCCGATGTCGCGAGACAAGTTGATGAATATGGCTCGGGGACGTGAATATTCAGCGATGGAACGCTCGATTGATGTTCAGATTTCCCGATTACGTAGAATGTTAGAGGAAGATCCCAGCCATCCCCGTTATATTCAAACGGTGTGGGGGCTGGGTTATGTCTTTGTCCCTGATGGAAAAAATGTCAACTGAATAGTTTGAATGCTATATCCGGTTATACTCAGGTAAGCTCAAGGCACATCTTGAGTTCGCTTGGGTAAATTGGGTTAGGGTTCATTTTAGGGGAAGTTATGGGATTTCGCAGTTCACGCACCCAAACAATCATTTTGTTTATTACCGTTCTTATCGCCAGTCAGCTTTTTTCTTATTTTACCGTGATCAATTACGCTTTGCTTCCGAGTATTCAGCAAACGAACCAGATCTTGGCGCATGAAGTTAACTTAATGCTGGATGAAAGTGTGGAGCTGGAAAGTGGGGTTTACCTTGAAGCGCCTTCGAAAAGGAAGCTGCTGGAAAAGCTAGGCGTGACTGCGCACAATAAGTTAGATGACATACATTTCGAGTTTGATAACGCCACTAGCATCGATTTCCTGAGTGAAGAGATGAGTGACGATTTGGGTACGCCAGCAGAGGTACGCTTGGCACTAGGCAAGGAGAGTTACATTCTGTGGGTGGAAATGGATGCACTACCTAACTTTCTTTTGCGTATTCCACTGTCCAAGCTGCAAGAAGAAGATTTTATTCCCTTATTTCGAAATAGCCTGATTATGGCCATCCTCATATTTATCGGGGGATGGGTCTTTATTCGAATTCAGAACCGTCCTTTAATGGCACTGGAAGGGGCTGCGAAGCAGGTGGGTAAAGGCGAGGTGCCGCCACCGCTAGTAGAAAAGGGAGCCAGTGAAATAAAAGCGGTTACGCAGGCGTTTAATCAGATGTCCAAAGGTATTCAGCAGCTTGAAGAGGATCGTGCTTTGTTAATGGCCGGCATTAGCCATGATCTGCGTACCCCGTTAACCCGTATACGTCTGGCAACAGAAATGATGGCGCCTGATGACGGTTATTTGGCGAAAAGCATTATTCAGGATACGGAAGAATGCAATGAGATCATCGGTCAGTTTATGGATTACCTTAAGCCTGCCGATATAGAAGGATTTGAGTTAGCGGATCTGAATGAGGTGACCCAGTCGGTTGTCAATACCATGTCTGTTGATGATATCGATATGGATGTTGTGCTGGGCACTCGTTTAAGTGCCATTAAAGGAAACCCCATAGAGATCAAGCGGGCGATAACCAACCTAGTCGTGAATGCGGCCAGGTACGGAGGAGGCTGGCTTAAGATCAGTACGGGCATGTCGGCGGATAATCAATATGTTTGGGCTAGTGTTGAAGATAATGGACCCGGTATTGAAGAGAGCCAGATGGACGTGCTGTTACAGCCATTTACCCGAGGAGACACTGCCAGAGGCAGTGAAGGTACGGGATTAGGACTGGCTATTGTTAAGCGGATTGTCAGCCATCATTCAGGTTCAATTTTGCTTAACAATCGTAACGAAGGTGGATTGAAAGTTCAGATTAACTTTCCAATAGCCTAGAACGCCCCTTTGGGGTTGATGATGTAATCGGTTCTCTGATTCGTTATGCTTTTGAGTAGATGTCTCGCTCGCCTAACCAGCGTTCAATAATCGCCTGTGCATTGTTTGGATAACTTTCGTGCAGGTAGCGGGCAATTCTTTGCACTTCTGGAATGAGCCTCTGATCTCGAACCAGATCAGCAATCTTAAAGTCGGCAAGTCCGGTCTGTTTTGTACCTAGTAGCTCTCCCGGCCCCCTGATCTCAAGATCTCTCTGAGCAATGATAAAGCCGTCGTTGCTTTCTCTTAGTACACCTAAGCGTTTTTGTGCGGTTTTAGACAATGGAGCATGGTACAAAAGCACGCAATGACTGGCGACGGTGCCTCTTCCTACTCGCCCTCGGAGTTGGTGTAATTGGGCAAGCCCTAAGCGTTCTGGGTTTTCGATGATCATTAAACTGGCGTTTGGCACGTCCACTCCAACCTCAATCACGGTTGTAGCGACCAACAGGTGCAATTCATTATCTTTAAATTGCTTCATAATGGCCTGTTTTTCTGCGGGTTTCATTCTGCCATGAACCAATCCTATCTTCAGTTCCGGAAGTTGTTTTTGCAACTCTTGCGCTGTATCCGCTGCGGCTTGAGCTTCTAGTACCTCCGATTCATCAATAAGAGTGCAAACCCAATAAGCTTGTTTGCCTTCATTTAAACAAGCATGGCGAACTCGCTCTATAATATCTTGTCTTTTTGTATCAGGAATGGCCACGGTTTGAATTGGAGTTCTTCCCGGTGGGAGCTCATCAATGACGGAAGTTTCTAGATCCGCATAGGCTGTCATCGCTAAAGTTCGTGGAATTGGCGTTGCCGTCATAATTAATTGATGCGGGAACGCTCCTTGTGCTTCGCCCTTTTCTCTTAGCTTTAGCCTTTGATGAACACCAAAACGGTGCTGTTCATCAATAATCACTAAGGCTAAATGTTTAAATACCACATGTTCCTGGAAAAGAGCATGAGTGCCGACCACCATTTGAGCTTCACCACTGGTAATTCGGGATAACTCAGTTTCTTTTGCTTTGCCTTTGAGCTTGCCTGCTAACCAACCTACCTGAATGCCCATAGGCTCTAGCCAGTTTGAAAAATTAATTGTATGTTGCTCTGCCAATAATTCTGTTGGTGCCATCAGAGCTACCTGATAGCCATGTTCGATGGCTTGTAATGCGGCAAGGGCGGCAACTAACGTTTTTCCTGAGCCCACATCCCCCTGAACGAGTCGCATCATAGGATGAGGTCGGCACAGATCCGATTCTATTTCGTTAACCACTCGGCTTTGGGCATTGGTTGGAGTGAAGGGCAGTTGATTGAGCAGTTGTTGTTTATAGTTATTCACCGCAGGCATTGGAATCGCGATATCTTGCTGCCCTTTTTTCCGAACCGCGAGCATAGAAAGATTTTGCGCCAGTAATTCTTCAATGATCAGCCTTTGCTGGGCAGGGGTTCTGCCTTCGTCAAAATCATTAATATTGGTTTCTGGGGGCGGCCGGTGAATGAAGTGTAGCGCTTGCTCTAAAGTAAGTTGGTTGTTGTATAAGCCAGAAGGCAATAGCTCTTCTACGGCCGATTTATCTAACAATCCCAATGCCTGCTCGGTAAGGTTACGTAGCGTATTTTGCCTTAAACCCTCGGTCGTTGGATAGACAGCAGTTAATGTCGCTTCGGTTTGCGGCTCGGACGTCGGGGTGAAAAATGAATATTCAGGGTGAATAATTTCAAGTCCATAATTTCCCCGTTTAATTTCCCCATAGGCGTGAACCAGCTTTCCTTCCGTAAAGCTATTTTTTATGCCAGCGGTAAAATTAAAGAAACGTAATGTAATGGTGCCATTGCCGTCACTGAGTTTAACCGCGAGCATTTTTCGCCGGCCAAAAATAGTGTCAACGTTCATTACTTTACCCTGAACTGCACCCCATAGGCCCGAATGTAATTTTGCTATAGGGTATATACGGGTTCTGTCTTCATAGCGTAAAGGAAGGTGGAACAAGAGGTCTTGTACATTATTAAGGCCAACTTTTATTAATTTTTCAGCGACTTTTGCTCCGACTCCAGATAAAGCGGTTATCGGTACAGCAGATAAAAGTTGTGACATAACAAACCCAATTTCAAGTGTATCTTCAGAGATATTCAAGCATTTAACTGTCTATTTGTACAGGATGAACGTTAAGTAAATCTATGATTTATAGAGAGTCGGCTCTCAAACAGTATTTTTGCAGGTTTGTCTAATTATAATAACGTCTTGTCTCGCTATTTTGAGATGGTAAACTGTAGCCGCTTATTTAGGTGGTTAACTCACCATGGCCCTGTCGTAGCACCAGGTTAAAAACAGCATATACTCAAATACCATGTCTGAGTAATGTCGTGCTGCATTGTTATTTTTTTTATAGGGCAATGCACTTATGTATCGAATTCGAAAATCTTTTCAATTTTGCGCTTCTCATCAGTTGAGAAATCTACCTGATGATCATCCTTGTACCCGATTGCATGGGCACAACTACGAAGTGATCGTAGAGCTGGCGTCAGCAACACTTAATCAATCAGGTTTTGTTCGAGATTATCGCGAACTGTCTGATCTGAAATCTTATATTGATGATCAATTGGATCATCGTCACCTAAATGATGTTTTAGGTATCGACAATACCACTGCAGAAAGAATCGCGAAGCATCTATTTGAGTGGTGTTATGCTCGTTGGCCTGAAGTCGCTGCGGTCAGTGTTTCTGAAACACCTAAAACGTGGGCAGAATATAGGCCATGTTAATTATTTCTGAAATATTTGGCCCGACAATTCAAGGCGAAGGTAGCTTAATTGGTAAGCCAACGGTATTTGTTAGAACGGCGGGGTGTGATTTTCGCTGTGACTGGTGTGACACTCTGCATGCGGTCGATAAGTCTTATCGCTCTGAATGGTTCGAGATGAGCGCTCAAGAAGTGCTTAATAAAGTTGAAGCGTTGACAGGCGGAAAACCGATATTAATTACACTGTCTGGCGGAAACCCTGCAACACAAGATCTAACTCAGCTTATTACCTTAGGTAAAAAGAAAGGTTATACATTTTCAATGGAAACACAGGGGAGTGTTGCTGCACCTTGGTTTTCTTTGTTGGATCAAATTACTTTTAGTCCTAAGCCTCCGTCCAGCAGAATGAAATTTATTCGCGAACGATTTGAACATTGCTTGATTAGCGCTGGTGATATACCGAAAAGCATCAAGATTGTTATTTCAAATAGTGAAGATCTACAATGGGTAAATGACATTCGTGATCGATATGCTGATATCCCTCTTTATTTACAGCCTTGCAATACTCAACTTGAGGGTGAACCCAATCAGGCACTTCTGGCTAAAAATACCAGAGAGTTAGTGGATGAAGTAGTCAGAAGACGTTGGTTTGATGTGAGTGTATTACCTCAGTTACATGTTTATTTATGGGGCAATGAGACTGGCGTTTGATAGGGTCCTAGTTTGATTAATCAACGCTATTTAGCTAGATCAGTGCCATATAAAAAAACGGTCTCCAATAGGAGACCGTTTTTTAATGAATCAAGCAAAGACTTTATTTATGAATACCTAGTTTTTTCTCTAGGTAATGAATGTTTGCACCACCATGTTGGAAGTTTTCATCATTCATAATTTCTTGTTGAAGAGAGACGTTAGTTTTGATGCCTTCAACAATCATTTCTCCAAGCGCATTTTTCATACGTGCGATGGCAACATCACGATTCTCACCAAAGGTGATTAGTTTTCCTATCATGGAATCATAGTGTGGTGGAACGGTATATCCGGTATAGATATGCGATTCCCAGCGTACACCCATGCCGCCCGGAGCGTGGAAACGATCTATTGTGCCCGGACAAGGTAAGAAGCGGACTGGATCTTCAGCGTTGATACGGCATTCAATAGCGTGGCCACGAATTTTAATATCATCTTGTGTGAAAGATAAAGGTTGGCCTGCGGCAACACGTAGTTGCTCTTTAATTAGGTCAACACCTGTTACCATTTCAGTGACTGGATGTTCTACCTGAATACGTGTATTCATTTCAATAAAGTAGAACTCACCATTCTCATATAGAAATTCAAATGTACCTGCACCACGATAACCAATCTCAATACAAGCACGAGTACAACGCTCACCGATGTATTTACGCATCTCTTCGGTAATACCCGGAGCAGGAGCTTCTTCCACAACTTTTTGGTGACGACGTTGCATTGAGCAGTCACGCTCACCTAAGTGAATAGCGCCACCTTGCCCGTCGGCAATAACCTGAACTTCAACGTGACGTGGATTTTCAAGGAATTTCTCCATATAAACAACATCATTGTTAAACGCCGCTTTTGCTTCTGCACGCGTCATGGCTATAGCTTCAACCAACTCTGGCTCACTACGAACGACGCGCATACCACGGCCACCACCACCACCAGAGGCTTTGATGATTACCGGATAACCGATACGTTTAGCATGAGCTTTATTGGCGATTTCGTTGTCATCAAGCGGGCCATCAGAACCAGGCACGCAAGGAACACCTGCTTTCTTCATAGAAGTAATTGCGGAAACCTTGTCACCCATGATGCGAATAGTTTCCGCTTTAGGGCCGACAAAAATAAACCCGCTACGTTCAACTTGCTCTGCAAAATCAGCGTTTTCTGAAAGGAAGCCATAACCTGGGTGAATTGCGATAGCACCAGTAACTTCTGCAGCAGAAATAATACGAGGGATATTTAAATAACTATCAATACCTCTGGCTGGACCAATACAGATAGCTTCATCTGCCAGCAATACATGCTTAAGATCTCTGTCAGCTGTTGAGTGAACTGCTACGGTCTTAATACCAAGCTCTTTACATGCGCGAAGTATACGAAGTGCAATTTCACCTCGGTTCGCGATGACTAATTTATCTAGCATAGTGACTAACCTCTATTATTCGACAACAACAAGTGGTTGATCGAACTCAACAGTTGCGCCATCTTCAACAAGTATTGCAGTCACAACACCTGATTTGTCAGCTTCGATTTGGTTCATCATTTTCATTGCTTCAACGATACAGATAGTTTCACCAGCGGTAACTGATTGACCAATTTCTACAAACGCTTTTGCTTCTGGACTTGGTGAACGGTAAAAAGTACCTACCATTGGAGAAAGAACTTTATGACCTGCTGGTTCTGCTGGCGCTTCTGCTGGTGCTTCAACTGGTGCTGCAGTTTGTACTGGCGCTTGTGCAGGTGCCATCATTGGTGCAGCTGCATATTGTACCGGAGCTGCTGCTGGTCCAGTGTGGTTGCGACTGATGCGTACGGACTCTTCGCCTTCAGAAATTTCTAGTTCAGCGATTCCAGATTCTTCAACCAGTTCGATTAGTTTTTTAATTTTACGAATATCCATCTTTTCTTTCTCTTTGTCTGTTAAACGTTATTAGCACTATGACAGGGCTAAACGATATTAGTTCTTTACGATTTTGACTGAAGCTGATTTATCGCTGCAGTCAAAGCAAATTGGTAACCTTGAGCGCCTAATCCACAGATGACGCCTACGGCCTTATCACTTAAATAAGAGTGATGACGAAATGGTTCCCGAGCGTGCACATTGGAAAGGTGCACTTCAATAAATGGGATCGCGACACCTAATAGGGCGTCTCGAATTGCGACGCTGGTGTGCGTAAACGCCGCAGGGTTAATGATGATAAAGTCGTATTTATCATACGCATTATGGATAGCCTCAATGAGCTCATATTCTCTATTAGACTGAAGATGCTGAAGTGCTACATCTGACTGTGAGGCTTGATTTACTAAGCTATCAACAATCTGATCCAGCGTTTGTGAACCATAGTGCCCAGGTTCACGCACACCAAGTAGATTAAGATTTGGCCCGTTTAAGAGCAGAATGCGTAACTTTGCTGGCATCTTGAGGTTATCTTCCATTAACTTGAGTGAAATTTAAAATACTCTCATATTCACGAGTATTTATGGTTATTTTCTAGCTTAAATTCAGTCAATCATCACTTTAGACCAAGATTATAGTTAATTCACAGCAAATAGCAGCAATTTACTGGTCTAATCTCCATGGTTGGGTATGTCGATTTGTAACCGAGTTAACATTTTTCGATATATAACATCACAATATGTATGGTTAATCGTAGTTGTTAGGTACTGGGTTTGACAGAGGAATTGACATAATTAATCAGTAATCTCAGGTATAAAAATAAAAACCGCCACGAGTGTGGCGGTAGTATTCTATTTTACAGGCAAAACGGTGGGTTAAGACATTTCTTCTTTTTCTGCGATTAACTTGTCCACTACACTTGGGTCAGCAAGTGTCGAAGTATCACCTAGATTTCCGGTGTCACCTGTGGCGATCTTGCGCAATATTCGGCGCATGATCTTACCCGAACGAGTTTTTGGCAGAGAGTCAGTCCAGTGCAGTACATCTGGTGTGGCGATTGGACCTATCTCTTTGCGTACCCAATCTTTTACTTCTTTATGAAGTTCAGCACTTGGATATTCACCATCATTTAACGTGATGTAAGCGTAAATCGCTTGGCCTTTGATGTCATGGGGAACACCCACAATGGCCGCTTCTGCGATCTTACTAAATGCAACCAATGCTGACTCGATCTCTGCGGTCCCCATTCGGTGACCGGATACATTGAGAACATCATCGACACGTCCAGTGATCCAGTAGTAACCGTCTTCATCACGTCGAGCACCATCTCCGGTAAAGTACATGCCTTTGAAAGTAGAAAAATAGGTTTGTTCGAAGCGGTCATGGTCGCCATATACTGAGCGCATTTGTCCTGGCCATGAATCAAGGATAACTAAGTTACCTTCTGTGGCACCATCAACAATATTGCCCATATTATCAACCAGTGCAGGTTGCACACCAAAGAAAGGACGGGTAGCTGATCCGGGCTTAAGATCCGTAGCGCCTGGAAGCGGTGTAATCAAAATACCGCCAGTTTCAGTCTGCCACCACGTGTCGACAATCGGTGATTTTTCATTACCAATCGTTTTGTAATACCACTCCCACGCTTCGGGGTTAATAGGTTCACCTACGGAGCCCATGATGCGCAAGCTGTCTCGTGTTGTACCTTCAATCGCTTCGTTGCCTTTGGCCATTAATGCACGAATGGCGGTGGGTGCGGTATATAGAATCGACACCTGATGCTTGTCGACAACTTCACTCATGCGGCTGGTATTTGGATAGTTTGGCACGCCTTCAAATAAAATAGTTTTAGCGCCATTTGAAAGAGGGCCGTAAACAAGGTAGGTATGACCCGTAATCCAACCAACATCAGCGGTACACCAGAAAGTATCAGTTTCGTTATAATCAAAAACATATTTAAAGGTCATGGTCGCATAAACAAGGTATCCGCCTGTTGTATGCAATACCCCTTTAGGTTTGCCTGTTGATCCTGAGGTATAAAGAATAAATAGAGGGTCTTCTGCGTTCATCTCTTCTGGTGGGCAATCGTCAGAGACATTCTCTGTCGCTTCATGCCACCAAACATCACGACCTTCCTTCCACTCTACATCACCACCAGTGCGCTTTAGGACTAACACTTTAGAGATGCTTTTTACTCCAGGGTTATTAAGCGCCTCATCGACATTTTTCTTTAGTGGTACAGCACGTCCGGCGCGAACCCCTTCATCTGCGGTAATGACAACTTTTGCATTAGAATCAATAATTCTTCCAGATAATGCTTCTGGGGAGAAACCACCAAACACAACCGTATGGACGGCACCAATTCGGGTACAAGCAAGCATAGCAACGGCAGCTTCAGGTACCATTGGCATATAAAGGCATACGACATCGCCCTTACTAACACCAGCTTCTTTCAATGCGTTAGAAAAGCGGCAGACTTCTTTATGAAGTTCATGGAAAGTTAAGGTTCTGTCTTTAGTAGGATCGTCACCTTCCCAGATAATGGCGACTTCATCACCGCGCTTCTCAAGATGGCGATCGATACAGTTTGCTGACACGTTTAATGTGCCGTCTTCAAACCAACGAATATCAACATGTCCTGTATCAAATGACGTGCTTTTTACTTGGGTGAAGGGTTTTATCCAATCAACAATTTTTCCATGCTCCCCCCAGAATCCTTCTGGGTTGCTGACTGATTGTTGGTACATGGACAGGTAGGTGTCGTTATCAGCGTGGGTCTGGGCTTTAATATTTTCTTTGACCGGATGTAAATGCACACTCATTGCTTCTCTCCTTGTGATTCAGCAAACTTCCGTTGAGCTTATTAAATTGGGCATTTTGATTGTCATAGAGATGATAATCCAATGCGCCAAATATTTATTAAACTAAGCATAGACGCTTTTTAGTGTTGTAACTGTCGGTTATAAAGCGGTTTTTCTCAATTAGACTTTAGGATAAAGGTGATGGGAGAATCGGTAATCGGTAATCGGTAATCGGTAATAGGCAATAGGCAATAGGCAATAGGCAATAGGTAATGGGGTATAGGTGATGGGTAATAGGTGATGGGTTATGGGGAATCGGGAACCGATTACCGGTAATCCCTTCTCTTGTTTCCGGTCGTCACTTCAACGCAAGTAAGCAGAGGTTAGTGGTGGCAGGTCGCCGTAGGTTAGTCGTACGTATACTAAGGCCGCAGAAATCGCATCTTGCAGGGCATCGTGTTTATTATCCTGTTCTGGAAGGCCTAAATGTTTGCAGATGGCATCTAAACTAAGGTCGAAGTAGGCGTTAGGTAAGTGTCGCTCTAGTTTTTCGTGATAAATATGGCTTACTTCTATCAATGAATTAGGCAGTGGAAAACCCAAGTGCTTATGGCATGCGATGTCTAAAATAGTTTTGTCATAGCGAATATGGTATCCAACCAGAGGGCGGTTACCGATAAACTCTAACAGTGCGCATATTGCTTCCTTCTCACCTATGCCATCGATAAGATCCTGATGACGAATACGATGAATTCGAACCGAACCAGAGTCGAGAGATTGAGGTGCCCGAAGCCTGACATAAAATGGTTCACTGGTAATGATGCGATTATCGATAATTTTTGTTGCCGCTATGGTAACAAGTTCTGCTCGCTGCGGATCTAAGCTGGTGGTTTCACAATCTAAAGAAACAAATTCTTTATGCTCAGGCGCACTAAAAAGAGCTCGGTAAGAGGAGCCTTTTAATTTGTAATACCACCAGCGTCTAGTTAACCAATTCATATATATACCTGAGTTTTTACGTCACTCTCGGATTTGGTAGTGGTAGCCAAGCCATTGTTTAAATTTTTTCACCACATGGAGGCTATGACGGAGTAAATCTCGTTCGGTTCTGTCTAGTAACTTGAGATCGATTTTATTGTGGCTATGATTCAATGCGAGTTGTTGTGCCAAACGTAGTTTAAAAAATAACTTGAGTGCTTCGGATAGATTATCAGCGGTTTCTTTTTCTAGGACTCTGTCTTTTTGCAGTGCATCTATTCGTTCAAAGGTATTCGTTTCTTTGAGCGCATTTTCTAAAGTCAGTGCCCGCACACCGTGCACAATAGGAAATATGCCACCTTGTTTCAGGTCAACACCGGATTTTGAGGTTTTGACATTGCCAAATAGAGTTAAAGGGATTGAAAAATTTAGTGCAGGCCTAGTAAATTCAGTCAGGATTAAGTCTTGATTGGCCATTAGCTTAATAAGGTGTTGTTTTATAGGTGGTAATAGTGATTTGTTTCCGGCGACAGCATGAGCGTCAGCAACGATAGCAATTTTCATGACCTGTTCGGCATGTGCTTTTCTTACCCATGATTGGAGTGTTGTTTTCCATTCAGTCTGGTTCTTTACCCATTCAGTGTTATTGACCATAACTTTTCCGGGACACAGCGGATACCCTAATTGCAACAGCGTATGGGTAAGGTTTTCCATCACTTGATCCATGTTAGGCCAATCCAGACCATCTTTGACGATAAGCGCATTGTCTTGATCCGTTTTTAATATCTGCTCGCCTCGACCTTCAGAACCCAGAACAATGAGGCAAACCTCATCATGAAGTGCGGGTGGTACCGTTAATTCAAATGCTTTTTCGATGATCTGTTCATTAACTGCAGAGATGAGCTGCATAATGAATCGAGTTCTGATCCCGTTGGTTAATAGGCTTTCTACTAAATGTCGCTGCCTGTTGGCTGCCAATGCAAGTTCTTCAATTGTTGTCGCTCTGGCAATACTGAGGCTTAATACGTGGGAGTGGGTTGAGAAAGCACTCAATATCTGCGTCATATCCAGCATTCCGACCGCTTCATTCCCACAGCAAACCATAACGCGTTTCATTTTTTGCTTGGTCATCGTGATCATGGCATTAAACAGAAAGTCTCCATCATCGACATGGAATACCGGAAACGTGGCAATATCACCCACTTGAGTATTTAACGGAAGTTCATCTAACATAACGGCGTGTAACATATTCGTTCGGGTAACAATTCCGTATGGATAGTCTCCATCATTTTTCTTTATTCGAGGGTCATCTTTATTTAGTTTAACTAATGCGGCATCAACTCCGTTCTCTTTAAGCTGTTTTGTTACGTCCACCAGAGCAAGGTCTGGCTGTAGAATTAGCGGTGGGTGATAAATAGAATCATCGACTTTGGTCAGAATGAATTCAGCCAAATTCTGTTGCTGCTGTGCGGCTTCAATGAGTTCTTGTCTTTTTGCCAGATTATTGTCGAAGTAGGCCGCAAACTCTCCATTCTTACTATATAGCTCTAGGAAAATACGTTTAGGTAAAAGGTAGGATAAAGTGTCTTCTAATGCGATGTACTTATGCTTGATAGTTTCTTCAAACTGCGATCGAATATCAAAAATGTCATCATTGGCGTAGTGAGCAAATATTTCTGAGTCATCTGCTGAGCGCTCTTCCACTGCACCTTTTATCAGAATGTTGACATGGTCACTGGTCTCTCCTGGTTTTAAAAGCGTCTCTCTCTCTCGGTAATATGCCACATCAAGCGACGACCTCAGCTGTAGTTGCTGATTTTGGGAGAGCCTATCAAAAGGTGGAGATTGCATATTAAATTTATCAGGCATAACAAGATATAACACCAGTAAAGAATCCTTACTCTAAGTCTGACTTATTTGCCCTGTTCCTCCAGACGACTTTGGTCTAATGAAAGGCAGAATTAAGGGGATTTTTTTGTTCCTGATCGCATAAATATACTCTTAAGATCATTTAAGTCGGTTCCGTGACATTTAGGGAAAGAAATTAGTTAAATAATTCCCTTTTTTGATACGGGTAACAGCGGCATAATGTGCGCGAATATTCATACTACTAGTGTCAGGTTTTATTATGTTGTCCCCAACCCCGTATGGCTGGATTTCACAGTATTTTATTGGTTTCTTCTTCGCTTATGGCGTTTATATTCCTTTTTGGGCGCTTTGGTTTGAAGACCAAGGGGTCTCTGCGGGAGACATTGGTTTGCTTATGGGGATAGCCTTTGCTGCCAGATGTGTTGCTAATTTGGTGCTAACACCCAGGTTACATAAAGTAGAATACCTTTTGCCTGCCATTCGTTGGCTGAGTTTCTTATCGGTTATCTTTCTCTGGTTCCATTTTTTTACCGGTGGTAATTTTTGGTTAATGGCGTTGGCGACGGTTTTGTTCAATGCTTGTTGCGGACCTGCTATTCCTTTGTCGGATGCAATGGCGAACTATTATTCTAAGTTGAAGGTATTAGATTATGGCCGGACTCGATTATGGGGGTCTATTGCTTTCATTGCTGGCTCTACTGTCGTTGGGTATTTAGTTTCGCTCTACGGCACTGATATGATTGTACATACTGCATTGGCTGGAACGGCGGTTGGTTTATTATTGGCAATGCGAACACCAAACCCAGCACCAATTTCGAGCAGTGAGGAAAGCTCAGAAAGGCCTAAGCTTATGGCTCTTCTTGGTGATAAAGAAGTGCTGAGATTTATTATCCTATTATCTTTACTTCATGGTAGTCACGCCGCTTATTACAGCTTTAGTTCTATTTACTGGAAGGACGCGGGGCATGCCGAAAGTATTATCGGCTACCTCTGGAGCTTAGGGGTTATCGCAGAGATAACGGTATTTGCGACCAGCAAAAGGCTCTTTTCTGGATGGAGTTTGCGCACTTTGTTTGTTCTTGCTTCTGTTGGCGTCATTATTCGCTGGAGCTTGACGGCTTCCACTACCGATCTTTGGGCATTAGCATTTGTTCAGTTATTGCATGGTGTTACGTTTGCAGCGGCACATATTGCGGCGATTGGGTACATACAAAAGGCCAAAGAGAATGAAATGGTTCCGTTGCAGGCTCTCTATAATGCCATTCCTATGGGCGCTTTTACGGCATTAATGACAGCACTCACTGGGTGGGGATACGAATTGTATGGAGCAAATGTTTTCTGGGCGATGGCGGTGATGGGTATTTTGGCGCTATTTGTTAAAGTTGAACGGAAGAAAACCGTACCTGAAGCACAAATATTAAGTTAATAGAATGTAACTGATTGAGTTAAAAAAACAACTTTGATTACACTAAGACCGAGATCTTTGAATCTCGGTTTTTTTGTATAAGGACATCAAGATGCAGGGTTGGATTGTTGTACCAGTTACACTTACCTATTTGGGTATTTTGTTTTTAATTGCTTGGTATGGTGACAGACAAAAAAAATGGTTATCCAACTGGCGACCTTGGATCTATAGCTTATCTATTGCTGTGTATTGCACTTCGTGGACATTTTACGGCACGGTAGGGCAAGCGAGTAATAACCCTTGGTCATTTCTTCCAATTTATATCGCTCCTATTATTGTTTTTGCCTTTGGTTGGCGGATCCTTGCCAGACTTATTCTGATTGCGAAGAGAGAACATATTACCTCCATCGCGGACTTTATTGCTGCCCGCTATGGTAAGTCTCAGGGACTAGCCGTAACGGTGACCTTGATTGCTGTTGCGGGCATATTGCCTTATATCGCCTTACAGCTCAGAGGCATAACCATGGGTTTGGATATATTAGCCCCGAATCTGAGCTCTCATCTTGGATATCAGGACAGTCATATTTCCTGGTTTGTTGTTGGCGCTCTTGCTGTGTTTACCATGTTGTTCGGTACCCGCCATATTGATACTACGGAGCATCATCGGGGTATGATGATGGCGGTGGCTTTTGAGTCCATTGTCAAACTAACGGCTTTTCTGGTAGTGGGGCTGTTTATCCTTTATTTGGCTGTCAGTCGCTCAGAAATTAACTTGGTTGATATCGCCGTTGAGAGCTACAAATCGCCAAATATTCCCGGGTTGATTATTCATACCTTATTGACCATGGCGGCGATTGTTTGTCTACCCAGGCAGTTCCATACCATGGTGGTAGAGAACGAGAGAGCGCAAGATTTGCATGTTGCCCGAAAAGTGTTTCCCAGCTATTTACTCTTGATGGGACTGTTTGTGTTGCCTATTTCCTGGGTAGGTCAAAGCCTATTGTCAGGAAGCCCAGCGGATACTTATGTTATTAGTCTTCCGCTCTCTTTTGGTGCTAATGATATCGCTTTGCTGGCATTTCTCGGGGGAACCTCTGCAGCGAGTGGTATGGTCATCGTATCTACTATTGCTTTGGCTATTATGGTTTCCAATGATCTTGTTATGCCGCTTCTGCTACGTAGAATGCGTTTGTCTCAAAGGACATATAAACATTTTTCTGGCTTATTACTTAATATTCGCCGGGGATTAATTCTATTGCTTCTGTTCGGAGCCTGGGGCTTTTATATGGCTCTGGACAGTATCCGTTCATTATCAGTTATCGGCTTACTGTCATTTGCTGCGATCGCTCAGTTTGCACCTGCATTGATAGGTGGAATGTATTGGCGGTTAGGCAATAGAAAAGGGGTCTATGTGGGCATGTTTTCCGGGTTTGCTATCTGGTTAGTGACCTTGATGAGCCAGACAGAAATGCTTGCCGGAGATGCTGATTCTAACTTCTTGCTTTGGATCATTGAACCACCACAGCTATTAGCCAGCTGGTCATTAACGGAATCTGACTGGGGAATGGCATTGAGTTTATTGGTTAACATTGCCTGTTATGTTTCCGTTTCGTTGCTGACAAAAGCTAGCCTTAGTGAGCGCTTACAATCCGCCGCATTTGTAGGTACACCGCTTCCCGAAAGTGAAAATGTAAGCTTATATCAGAGCCGGGTTACTGTCGCAGAACTTGAAATGTTAGCGTCGCGTTTCGTGGGTAGGTCTCGGGCAAGATCTGCATTTAATCATTTTTGGCGGCAACAGAATTCAACGTTGATGCCTAACCAGCAAGCCTCTTCCGGTCTGATTAGACATACGGAAAGATTGTTAGCTGGTGTATTTGGTGCCTCCTCAGCTAAGTTAGTGCTTACTTCTGCTTTAAAAGGTAAGAATATGCAGCTAGAAGAGGTCGCGACTATTGTTGATGAAGCCTCTGAGTTGTATGACTTTAGTCGTGGGTTATTGCAAGGTGCTATAGAGCATATAAGTCAGGGAATTACGGTTGTTGATCGGCAGCTTAGAATTGTGGCCTGGAATCAGAGATATTTAGAGCTGTTCGAATTTCCTTCTGGTCTGGTACAGGTTGGAAGGCCCATTGCAGATGTAATACGACACAATGCAGAGCAGGGGTTGTGTGGTCCGGGAGATCCAGAGGAGCATGTTAGGAAAAGGGTTTATCATTTAGAGTGTGGTACTCAACATACCTCATCGAGGACGTACCCGGATGGAAGAGTGATTGAGGTTCAGGGGAACCCGATGCCGGGCGGAGGGTTTGTGATGAGCTTTACCGACATTACTGTTTTCCGTGAAGCGGAAAAGGCTCTGAAAGAAGCAAATGAAAATTTGGAAACGCGAGTTAAAGAACGGACCAAAGAGTTAGAGGAGCTGAATAAACGTTTGGTTTCGGCAACTCAAAATGCCAATACGGAATCTCAATCTAAAACTCGTTTTTTAGCGGCAGTGAGTCATGACCTTATGCAACCTCTGAATGCGGCCCGTTTATTTGCTTCTTCGCTTTCTGAGACGGCAATCGATAGAGAAACGAAAGGCCTCTCGGGTCACATTGAAAGTGCTCTTGGCGCTGCAGAAGAGTTGATTGGTGATCTGCTCGATATTTCTCGCTTGGAGTCTGGAAAGCTGGAAACCAATATTCGCAATTTTAAATTGTATGAAGTCATGCATAACTTGAATGCAGAGTTTAGTGCTTTAGCTAAACAGCAACAGATTGACTTTCACATGGTTCCGTCGGAATTAATTGTTCAATCGGATCCAAAGTTATTACGTCGGGTACTGCAAAATTTCTTAACGAATGCATTTAGGTACAACCCTAAAGGAAAAGTGCTGCTGGGGGTCAGGCGGGTCAATGGGCAAGCCAGAATTGAAGTATGGGACAACGGCGTGGGTATTGTTCCGGAAAAGCAGTCAGAGATATTCGAGGAGTTTACCCGTGGTGACCCTAATCATGTCTCTCAAGGTCTTGGTATTGGTTTGGCCATTTCCAGAGGCATTGCGAGAGTACTAAATCACCAGATAGGTTTACGCTCTTGGCCTGATGAAGGAACGGTCTTTTCCATTACTCTTGAGCGTGGTGAGACTGTAGAGGCAGAGCCAGCCATTATTTCTCAGGCAGCGAATCAGCCATTACAGCATGTCAAAGTACTGTGTGTCGATAATGAAGTGGATATCTTAACTGGAATGAGAAACTTGCTGGAACGCTGGGGATGCGAGGTACAAACCTCTTTAGGCTTGGTTGATAGCATGAAAGTTCTTGAAAAAGGCTGGGTTCCTGATGTGATTTTTTCAGATTACAGACTCGATTATGATCGAACGGGTTTAGAAGTTTTACAGCAGTGCAGGTTGCGCCTCGGAGATAGCTTTGAAGGCGTCATTATAAGTGCAGATAGAACCGACGAAATGCTGAGTGCCATTAAGTCCAATGGTTTTAGTTTTATTGCGAAACCAGTGAAACCACTCAAATTGAGAGCGGTATTAAACAGGGTTGGTTAGTCTACACTGACGCGGATGGTTTCGGCGGTAAATGCACTAAATCCGGCTTCAATATCCTCAACCAGAATTCTGTCTGTCGATAGCTCTGGAAGTGAATTTAGGGAAAAGAAGCCGATATCGGAAATTTCGTTATTTTCAACAAACTGACCATCCACGGCCTCGGCAACAAAAAATAGTTTGAATAAGCTGGTGGGAAATTTAGGGTAATATGGATGACGATCTCTATCTTTTACCGCATATAAACGAGTGTTTTTGATGACATAGCCCGCTTCTTCTTGTACTTCTCTGGCAATGCCTTCTATAGGTGATTCATTTTGGTCTGCCCAACCTCCTGGCATGGTCCATTTGCCATCAGACTTTTCTTTAACCAGAAGTACTTCTCCATTTTTTACTACACAGCAGCGCAGATCTACTTTCGGTGTTGCATAGCCTTTTTCCGGAAAGAAAAACTGTTCAATGGTTGTAAGGTCACTATTGCTGAACATGGCGTAAAGTTCAAAACTGATCTGCTCTAATCTTTCGTAGCGCTCTTTGTCAAAAGGGTCTTTGACATAATGCAGACCAGTTTGTGCAATAGCATGAATTTCTTTGATTAAAGCGTGCATAGTAGCTCCCGCCGATAAATATTTTCTAGTATAAAAAAATAAGGCCAGACCTCCAATAGGTCTGACCTTAAATAATTATAGTGGATGATTAATGTTCTTGTGCTTCACCCGCACCTTTTGGATAGCGAATGGACTCAACCATATCTTGTACGTTGTCAGGAACTTCAGCGGTGAACTTGTTAACCACAATAGAGACAACAAAGTTCATGCACATACCTAGTGTACCAATCCCTTCAGGGCTAATACCGAACCACCAGTTATCAGGTGTATTTGCCGCCGGGTTTATAAACTTGAAGTAGATGATGTAGCTGGCAGTGAATGCAATACCAGAAAGCATACCTGCAATCGCACCTTCCTTATTCATCTTCTTATAGAAGATACCCAAGATTATCGCAGGGAAGAAGGATGCTGCAGCTAAACCAAAGGCAAAGGCCACAACCTGAGCAACAAAGCCGGGAGGATTTATACCCAAATACCCTGCACCAACAATCGCAACGATGGCAGCTAAGCGCGCTGCGAGTAGCTCTTGTTTGTCTGTCATGTTTGGCTTGAAGCCTTTCTTGAGTAAGTCATGCGAGATAGAGGTTGAGATCACCAGTAGCAAACCTGCTGCTGTTGACAGTGCGGCAGCCAGACCACCTGCAGCTAGAAGTGCTACTACCCAGTTCGGCAGTTTCGCTAGCTCAGGAGAGGCCAATACAATAATGTCACGGTTGATCTTCATCTCATTGCGTTCATCGCCAGAGTAGAACATTTTGCCATCGCCATTCTTGTCATTCCAGCCAACAAGGCCAGTGTTTTCCCAGTTTTTATACCAACTTGGCGCTTCAGCTGCAGCCACACCTTGCATGTCTGGGCCATTAATAGTTTCAATCATGTTTACACGAGCAAATGCCGCAACACCTGGCGCTGTTGTGTAAAGCAAAGAGATGAACAGTAAAGCCCAACCTGCTGAAATACGAGCATCACGAACTCGAGGTACAGTGAAGAAACGAATAATTACGTGTGGAAGCCCTGCTGTACCAACCATTAGAGCGGAACAGATGAAGAATACATCTACCATGCTCTTATTACCTTCGGTATAAGCGGTGAATCCGAGTTCTTCTGTCAGTCCATCAAGCTTATCAAGTAGGTAGACATCACTGCCTGAAATAGTAGAGCCCATGCCTATTTGAGGAAGCGGATTTCCTGTCATCATTATTGAAGTAAAGATGGCTGGAACTAAGAAAGCGAAAATGAGGACACAGAATTGAGCTACCTGCGTATAAGTGATGCCTTTCATGCCACCTAGTACAGCGTAAAAGAAAACAATACCCATACCTATTATAATGCCGAGGTTAATGTCCACTTCTAAGAATCGGGAGAACACCACGCCAACGCCACGCATCTGACCTGCAACATAAGTAAACGATATAAAGATGGCACAGAAAACGGCAACCATACGAGCTGTTTTCGAATAATAACGTTCACCAATGAAGTCAGGCACGGTAAATTGGCCAAACTTACGTAAGTAAGGTGCTAAACAAAGTGCGAGCAGAACATAACCACCCGTCCAACCCATTAGGTATACAGCTCCATCGTAACCAACGAATGAGATAATACCGGCCATTGAGATAAATGATGCTGCCGACATCCAGTCAGCGGCTGTCGCCATGCCGTTTGCAACAGGGTGAACACCTCCGCCAGCGACATAGAATTCACTGGTTGATCCGGCGCGAGCCCATATTGCGATGCCGATATATAAAGAAAAAGTAATACCGACTAAAATAAATGTCCAAGTTTGAATATCCATTTCCAAAACCTCTTAATCTTCGTGTACGTTGTATTTTTTATCGAGCGAATTCATCCGCGCAACATAAATAAAAATAAGCGCCACAAAGGTGTATATCGAACCTTGTTGGGCAAACCAGAAACCTAGCTTAAAGCCGCCAAATTGAATTGCATTTAGAGCATCTACAAACAAAATACCTGCGCCATAAGACACTAGGAACCAAATTGCTAATAGAGACCCCATGATGGTCAAGTTTTCCTTCCAGTAGGCTTGAGCGTGATCCGAGGATTCGAATGACATGGCCTTCTCCTTCCGTTGCATTATTGGGTGTTAATGAATTGTTACGGACTTAGATTAGCAGCCTTACTTGAAGAACTCAGTCCAACTTTAGTCGGGGGCAGAAATAGAAAAACGCCCGTTGTACGGGCGTTTATGATAGGTAGGTTGGAAATTGACCATGTTAACGAGTTGTTAACTTAGCCTAAGGTCTAACTTTCGGGTTCGAGTTGCTGTAGAAGAATGACGGCTTGAGTACGATTTTGTACGCCAAGTTTGCGGAAAATGGCCGTCATATGCGCTTTAATTGTCGCTTCAGACACATTTAACTCATACGCAATCTGCTTATTCAACAAACCATCGGAAAGCATACCTAAAACCCGATACTGCTGCGGTGTCAGTGAAGCTAGCTTAGCAGCAAGGTCGGTATTCACCTGACTATTTTTCAACAGCGCTTCTGGGAAGAAGGGATCACCGTTGAGCACTTGATTTAGCGCGTTTACTAATGATCTCATGTCACTGGATTTGGGTATAAACCCGAAAGCACCGTGAGTTTTTACCTGAGCAACGACACTGGGTTCTTCATTTGCGGAGATAACGACAATGGGAAGATCTGGGTATTCAGCACGTAGCTGGATAAGACCTGACATACCATTGGCTCCCGGCATTTTAAGATCGAGCAGAAGGAGATCAGGTTCTGCTTCTTTGCTTAATAGTTGAAGTAGGGCATCAAGGGAATCTGCCTCGAGCAGATTAGCACCACTAATGGCCATATGTACTGATTGAAATAACGCATTTCGGAACAAAGGATGGTCATCAGCGATGATGATTGTGTAGGTCGAGTCCATGACGTAATACACTCTTTATTATTTAGTTAAAAACTTAGTTTCGAGTTAATTATTGTCTGCTTTCTGTTATTGGACAATATTGGTAGGTTAAATTTCTGAACAGTATCGACTTTTAACTGAATTTAGTTGCGTAAACGCGAGAGTATCTTGAGGTGATAGGGTGATTTCATTTTTGAAGTCACCCTAATTGCTGTTTGACATTAATTTGTCTTATTTGATCTCTTGCTTATTGAGGTGCTCAATAAATGGCTCAGACTCCATAAATCCGGTGAGCCTCGCATTCGATTTGTAATTTCCTTTCGCATCCCAAAAGTCTATGGTGGGCAACCCCATTACTTTTAAACGTTTAAATAGCTCAATGTCATCAGGGCTGTTTTTGGTCACATCAGCTTGAAGCAATACATAATTTTTCAGTTTTGCTTCTACTTCAGGGGTGTGGAATGTGTATTTTTCAAACTCTTTACAGGCTACACACCAATCGGCATAAAAATCGAGCATCACAGGCTGATTATTTTTAGCCGCGATAACCAGTTGTTCTTCAAGTTCATCAACGGAATTGATTCGGGTAAAGCTAACTTGTGATTGATAGGATTGTTGAGAGGTAGTACCTACCCATTGGTTATATATTGGTAGGGCTGAGCCTAGAATCCCTAACATAGCAATGATGCCTATTAAGCTCTGTTTCCACCCACCAAATTCAAGGTTATTCTTTAGGTGATATAACCAACTAAACCCAGCAACACCGAGTAACCCCCATAGCGTGACAGACCAGGCTTCAGGAATGATTCTTTCGATTAAATAGATAGGAGCAGCAAGAAGAATAAAGCCAAACAGCACTTTAATTCTGTCCATCCATGCCCCCGCTTTTGGTAATAGTTTGTTGCCAAATACAGCGACTATGATTAGTGGAATTCCCATGCCTATTCCCAGAGCGTATAAAGCGACACCACCAGTTAACAGATCACCACTTTGTGCCACATAAAGAAGAGCACCAGAAAGCGGGGCCGTTGTACAAGGGGAGCAGACTAAGCCTGATATTGCACCCATCAGAAAAACGCCGCCAATATTGCCGCCTTCTTGTTTGTTGCTCTGATTATTCAACCAAGTTTGTATACCTGACGGAAGTTGAAGGGTATAGAGACCAAACATAGACAGCGCAAGCAGCACAAACATAATGCTTAGGCCAGTTAATACATAAGGGTGTTGAAGTGCTGCTTGAAATTGTAATCCTGCTGAGGCAACCACCAAACCTAACAAGGTGTAAGTTAGTGCCATACCCTGTACATAAACAAAGGATAACCCTAGTGCACGCGAATGTGTCAGTTTTCCGCGGCCTAAAACGATACCAGTTAAAATCGGGTACATAGGGAAAACACAGGGAGTAAAGGCTAGCCCTACACCTAAGATAAGAAAAAGAAACGGGGTCCACCAGTTGTCACCGAGCTTTCCGGCCAGTTGAGACTCCTGACTTACCGATTGTGTCGAAGGTGCATTTGGTTGGCTTTCTGTCGATGTGGATATCGAGGTTAATTCTACTGTTGTAGACGCGGCAGATATAGGAGTTAGGTCGACAACCCTTGTTTCTGGTGGATAACAGAAGCCGGCTTTAGCGCAACCCTGATATTTCACGATCAGTCTTGCTCCTTCCTCAATCGTTAAAAGAGGCACCACAATGTTTAATGGCTGGGTGTAGATTTTAACTGCACCAAAAAACTCATCTTTATATGGTGTTCCTTCTTTTTGAGTGAGTGAGCCTATGGTTCCATTTTCAATACTGACGGATATCTGGTGCTGATACAGGTAATATTCCGGCATGACGTCCCAATCGAGATAAACAGCATTGTTTACCTGATTAGCAATAAACGGAAACGCTTTGTCCACCGTAACAAAGTCAGAATTATTGCTGCCAAATGACGAGGTTGAACTTTGTTGATCATTGCTTCCAAATAAGGCAAAGGAAGAAAAGGAGACAGAAAGCAGTCCAACTAGAAAAATGGATAGTAGTGCGCGCATAGAAAGTCTTTAACCTAAATTCAGCGTATGAGTCATGAGACCCGTCAAACAGACAATTAGTTTCATCTTATCGATATTTATATAGATTCCAACAAATAAATACATATACCCAAGTAACTTCAAGATGCTTGTTCAGCGAGAATTTATTGGTTTCTGAACAAGGTACTGATTTGAAGGCATAGTCATTCTACGGTAAAAATTAGATATCAAGGAGACATTTGCCTCCTTAGCATTTTCTTTGGATGATTAATCGTATCGTTTTGCTTTGTATTGTGGTTTCATCAGATTGCCGACAGAGAATATATCATTGAGTTCGTCTTCGGTGAGTAAACCACGCTCCAGTACCACATCGCGAACACTCTTACCTGTATCAGCACAAATTTTACCTACAATATCCCCTTCATGGTGGCCAATATAGGGATTGAGGTAGGTAACAATACCGATGGAGTTGAAGACAAAAGCCTCACAGACCTCTTTATTTACCGTGATGCCATCGATGCATTTATCTCTTAAATTGATACACGCACTTTTAAGAATATCTAGTGATTCAAATATGCTTTGTGCAATAACTGGTTCCATAACATTGAGCTGTAATTGACCGCCTTCAGCAGCAAAAGAAATGGTTGTATCATTACCCATGACTTTGAAGCATACCTGATTAACCACTTCAGGGATTACCGGGTTTACTTTAGCTGGCATGATAGAAGAGCCAGCCTGTAGCTCAGGAAGATTTAGTTCGTTTAGCCCTGTGCGAGGGCCAGACGAAAGAAGGCGTAAATCGTTACATATCTTAGACAGTTTTACTGCGAGACGCTTTAACGCGCCATGAGCCATTACATAGGCGCCACAATCTGACGTTGCTTCGATAAGGTTTTCTGCTGGTACGCAAGGTAAACCAGATACATCCGCTAAATGTTTCACTGCCAATACTTGATAGCCGTCAGCGGCATTCAGCCCTGTACCAATAGCGGTTGCGCCCAAATTCACTTCCAGAAGCAATTTTGCTGTGTACTTTAGGTTACGAATTTCTTCGTTAATTGTAACCGCCCAAGCCTGAAATTCTTGTCCAACCGTCATTGGAACTGCATCCTGAAGCTGAGTTCTACCCATCTTTAAGATTTTATCAAACTCTTTACTTTTTAATTCAAAAGCCCCTTTCAGGTATTCAACGGCTTCGATGAGTGTCTGAATGCTGGTGTATACGGCAACTCGAAACCCAGTTGGGTAGGCGCAGTTAGTGGACTGGCTTTTGTTAACGTGATCGTTTGGATTAATAAACTCGTACTGACCTTTTTCTTTACCCATTAGCTCTAAAGCAACATTGGCAATCACTTCGTTGGTATTCATATTGACTGATGTGCCAGCACCGCCTTGAAATACATCGGAGGGGAATTGATCCATACACTTACCTGTATCAAGGATGGTATTACAGGCTTGTATGATGTAATTCGCAATGTCACTAGGAATGACACTGAGTTCTTTATTAGCTAATGCCGCGGCTTTTTTTGTCATGACCATTCCGCGAACAAATTCGGGTACGTCAGAAATGGTATTGCTTGAAATGTTGAAATTTTCTATCGCACGTAGCGTGTGAATACCATAGTAAGCATCGTTCGGCACATGTCGTTCACCAAGTAGGTCATGCTCGATGCGAGTTGCTGGTTTTGTCTTTGGCGCTGGATTCTTAACGTTGGTCATATCATTAGCCTTTAGATTATTATTTTGACATTTCTTATGCTGATGCTCTATTTGCTTGAAAGCTTTATTTCTATAGAAGATTTGTATCCTAACGAGCTTTGCTGCTTCATCGATTCTATGACCAAAATACCGTAAATGGATTACTAATGTTGTCAGACATTGGTTAGTTTTTACTATTACTGGTGGTGATATCACAGATCTCGTTTTAAAAGCTTCTGACCGTGTTTTTTCGTAAAAATGTGTAATTAACCTGTAGCTTGATTGGGAATATGAGTACACTTTACCCTTGCTTATTTTTTTACCGGAGTGTCTGTGTTTCCTATTTTACTCGCACTGTTTATATGTGTTCCTATTATTGAAATTGGCCTTTTTATTCAGGTTGGTGGATTTTTGGGCCTTTGGCCTACCATTGCACTGGTACTCATTACAGCGTTTGCAGGGGCTTCATTAGTAAGAAGTCAGGGGCTTCAAACCTTGATGTCAGTGCAAAGTCGTTTGCAACAGGGGGAAATGCCCGCTCAGCAAATCGTAGAAGGAGTTATGTTGGCAGTTGCCGGTGTTTTACTGCTAACACCCGGATTTATGACTGATGCATTGGGAATGTTGGTATTGCTTCCTGCACCAAGAGCAAAAATTGCTAAAGAGCTAATGAAGCGAGTCAAAATTAACACCATGTCTGCTGGTGGTTTTCATGCACAAAGTGGTTTTGGTCAATCCCCATTTGGTCAGGATCCATTTCGTCAAAATAAAGATGACGGAAATACCTTTGAGGGTGAGTATGAGAGTAAAGATGACAATAATAACTCTAATAACAATAGACTAAATTAGTTCGTCGTTACTCAAGCGCCATGCGATCAACTGAGTTATTCGAGGTGACAATTGTCGCCTCGACCTGTCTACTGGCTTGACTAAATAGCGCCGTTGAAACCTAATTGTCTCCATGCTTCAAACGCAATAATAGCTACGGCATTTGATAGGTTAAGGCTGCGGCTGTCCGGCATCATTGGAATTCGAATGCGTTGCTCCATTGGCAGGCTTTCAATTAGATTGGCAGGTAGACCTCGACTTTCTGGCCCAAATAACAAAACATCTCCTTGCTGAAAGGATGCATCAACGTGGTGGCCTGTTGTTTTGGTGGTGCAAGCGAAGATCCTAAATTCCCCCTCTCTCTGATTGTCTAAATAGTCTAAAAACGCCTCTAAGGTTTTGTGGCGTTTTACTCTGGCAAGATCATGGTAATCCAACCCTGCTCTTCGAACCTTTTTCTCATCCAGATCAAAACCCAGTGGTTCGATTAAATGGAGGTTTGCCCCGCAATTGGCACAAAGTCTGATGATGTTACCCGTGTTTGGGGCGATTTCTGGTTCGTATAGAGCGATATCAAGCATGAGATTATTTAAGGTAGTGACTGAGGTAGCGAGAGTATAACGAAAGTCGAGATACAAGCTAGTATCTCGACATCAAATTATGCCTGTGTTGGCAGAGAAATAGTGACTTTCAATCCACCCAGTGGGCTTCTTTCTGCTTTAATGGAGCCATTATGCTGCCTTATAGCGCTTTCAGTTATCGCCAGCCCGAGACCTGCACCGCCGGAATGGCGATCTCTAGCCGTCGATACGCGATAAAATGGTCGGAAGATATCTTGCAGTTCTGACTCTGGTACTCCCTCGCCATCATCCTCGACACAGATGCATAATGCTTGTTTATCAAGCTTGAAATTCACGCTTATTTTACTTTGAGAGTAATGGATGGCATTGCGTACAATATTTTCTACTGCACTCATCAGTAAACTAGGGTTTCCAATAAGGGTGCAAGAAGGAATTGAACCATAACTCAACACTTTGTTGACTTGTTCGGCTTCAAACTGAGCATCATCAATCAATTCACCCCATAGGGTTGTTGCGCTGTGTTTTTCACGTATCTGATGGCTATTCATCTGCATCCGTGAAAGTTCTAGCAACTCGCCAATCATCTTCTCTAGCCGTTCTGCTTCGGTATCAATCCGCTTTAGTTCGCTACTTTCTCCCTGTTTTCTAGTCGCTAACGCATTAGCCATTCTTAAACGGGTTAAAGGAGATCTGAGTTCGTGGGAGATATCAGAGAGCAGTCTCTGGTGCCCAGACATCATTTGATTGATAGCTATAACCATTTGGTTAAAGGCTGCACCTGCCTCTTTAAATTCACCACTGCCTTTCTCTAAATCAGGATCTTCGACAAACTCTCCATTGGCCACGCGAATAGCCGCATTTTGCAGGCGTCTTGCTGGCTTACTCAGTGCAAAAGCAAGCCATAAAAGCAATGGTGTGCTTACAAACATGACAACAAGAAGTAATTGATACGGTTTATCAAAGATTTGTAGTAAGAAGGGAGGAGTTCTATCCCATCGTTCACCCAGATAAAGGAGTAATTCTGAATTGGCTATGGTGACAGGCACTGGCCCTACGATCATAAATCGACCATAAAGCTTTTGTCGTGGGTTGTCGGTGGATTTTAGGCCAGTGATAAAGTTTTGAATCGCCCGTTTTTGCATATTGTTATGCTGGCTAATCAGGTTGCCATTGTAATCGCTCAGATAAATTTTCAGTTTATTGTCATCGCGATTTTTGCGTTTTCTGTTTTCAATTTCTTGTAAAGTATTAGGTAAAGAGTGGCGATGACCGTATTCTTCAGATATGTACTCAGCGATACGTTCGAGTTTATCTATATTACCTTTTGGTGCTGAGTGAGTTAGCCTTGGATCGAACTTCTGAGCAATAAGAACAGCAATGAGCACCAAAAACATGGTAAACCAGAAAATAGCAAATATTCGACCATAAAGGCTTGTCACTTTAGGGATCCTCATTACCCTTCCTCAACGAGCAGATAGCCACGTCCACGAAGTGTTTTAATCCGAGGTTTTCCATCACTACGTTCGGGCAGTTTTTTTCTCAGGTTTGATACATGCATATCTATCGCTCGATCAAAAGGTGCCAGACGTTTGCCCAGAACATCTAGGCTTAGGGAGTCTTTGGTTACGCTTTTTCCCGGGTTTTGGATAAAGTAGGCCAGAAGAGCGAATTCTGTTGTGGTTAAATCGAGTTGCTGTGCATGACAGAATGCTTCTTGTTTTCCCGGGTAGACCTTTATCTCCTGATATTGAATAAAATCGCTGGCTTTATTTGAGTTATTGTATTGTGTACGACGTAAAATTGCTTTTATACGCGCCAACAGCTCTCTATCGCTAAAAGGTTTTGGCAGGTAATCATCAGCGCCGAGCTCTAACCCAATAACTCTGTCTATTTCTTCTCCCTTTGCTGTTAGCATAAGCACTGGAATTTCCCAATGCTCCCTCAGTTTTTTGAGCATATCCATACCATTCATTTTTGGCATCATTACGTCAAGTAAGATTAAATCAATGTTGTCATTAACAGCAGCAAGGCCCGCCTCACCATCGTTTGCTTCGGTGACATTGAAGCCTTCAAAGGCGAGAACCTCTTTTAACAAGGAGGTCAGTTCTGTGTCGTCATCGACTAATAAGATATTTGCCATTACTACAACCTTAATATTGATTTGTCTTTCTAGTATTGTTGATCTTACAAAGAAAAATAACCACTGCTTCTCTATTTACGATTCTTTACGTTCTCTGTACGTTGCTTTACTTTGAGTCACTTATTCTATACTCAACCGCTGTGAAGACAGCACTCAATACAAAGGTTAAGTAAGGAATATATTATGAACAAGATCAAAAAAATTGTTATTACTGCTGCTGTTCTTCCAATGGTTTTCGCTACAGCTAGTGCTTATGCATTTGGCGGAAAAGGCGGGCAAGGAATGGGGGGCCATGGAATGGATGGTCGTGATTTCGGTGGAAAATGCGGTGGCTTAGATCGTGGGGTAATGCGCCAACTTGATTTGACCGATGAGCAAGAAGATAAACTGCGTGATTTACGTGACGCAAAGCGTGATGAGATGCGTGCTAAGTTCGCCGGTAATCAAGAAGAGCTGCAAGCGGAAAGACAAACATATCAAACTCAGGTTCAGGATTTAGTGTTAGCACCTACTTTTGATAAAGGACAAGCACAAACATTGGCTCAAGCTATGGTTGAAAAGCAGACAGAACGCCGCGTTCAAATGCTACAGACTCGTCATGAGATGATGAGCATACTAACAGAAGATCAAAAAGTGCAGCTTAAAGAGCTACAGCAAGAAAGAATGCAGGACTGTTCAGAAAGAATGCAAAAGAAAATGAGCAAGTTTAATAACTAAAACGATACGTAAACGAGTTATTATTGATGATTATGAATAAGGCAGCCTTCGTGCTGCCTTATTGTTTATTTATAAGCGGGAAATATCAGTTAATAATAAAGTCATACCCAAGTCACATAATGACAGCTATAATCTGAGCGAAATACACTCAATTTGAATAAATATGAAAGAGGAATACGCTAGGCTTGTTTCCCTGGCGGCTTGGACTGCAACTGGTGTGGCCGTTTTGTTACTTATTGTAAAAGTAGCAATTTGGTGGATTACGGGCTCCGTGAGTTTGCTTGCTTCACTAATTGACTCTCTACTTGATATCGCGGCTTCAGGGGTAAACCTTGTTGTTATTCGATATGCACTTCAACCTGCGGATGAAGAACATACCTTTGGCCACGGCAAGGCAGAATCCCTAGCGGCTTTGGCCCAGGCAATGTTTATATCCGGTTCTGCATGCTTTCTTATTTTAAACGGTATTGACCGTTTTTTCCGTCCTCATGAACTTAATTCTCCTGAATTAGGTGTTTATGTAAGTCTTTTTGCTTTTGTCGTGACGTTTGGATTAGTCACATTTCAGAGGTATGTGGTTAAAAGAACAGGAAGTCAGGCTATCGCAGCAGACTCGCTGCACTATCAAACCGATCTCTATATGAACTTAGCCATTGCTGCGGCTCTGGCATTAAGTTATGTCGGTATCGGACAGGCAGATGCGGTCTTTGCTATCGGTATTGGTCTGTTTATTTTGTTTAGCGCTTATCGTATGGTCTCTCAGGCGACTCAATCGCTGCTGGATAGACAACTTCCTGAAGAAGAGCTTAATCAAATTCGTAAAATTGCTATTTCTGTAAATGGCGTACTTGGTGTCCACCAGTTGAGAACGCGAATGTCAGGGCCAGTTCGATTCATTCAGTTGCATTTAGAGCTTGAAGATAATATTGCTTTAATTGAAGCGCATCGAATTTCTGATGAGGTTGAAGATCAGTTGATAAACGTTTTTCCAAGTTCAGATGTCATTATTCATCAAGACCCATATTCAGTGGTGTATGGAACGGAAAAAGGTCAAAAAGAACTAAAGTGGTAAGGAAATTTTCTTACTCAAAAAGCGACATTTCGGTTGTTTTCGACTATTTTTTAACCGAAAGGCTGAAAGTCAGGTTGATTCTGATATGAATCAACTAAGTTTTTAAGCAAAATTGTAATACTCTTTCATAAGTAATAAAATTTCAGTGTGGCGTGATGAATAATAATGAGTTTCGATACCTAGAAAAGACGCCATACATTCTAATTTTCGCCAGATTTGGCATTTAAAATTTATAAATTTGATATCGAGGGTGAGCATGATTAAAAAGATCGGTGTTTTGACGAGTGGGGGCGATGCGCCAGGTATGAACGCTGCGGTACGTGGTGTTGTTCGTACTGCACTTACTGCAGGCGTTGAAGTGTATGGTGTGTACGATGGTTATCTCGGTTTATATGAAAACCGAATTTCAAAACTAGATCGTTCTAGTGTTTCTGACGTTATTAATAGAGGCGGTACATTCTTAGGTTCTGCTCGTTTTCCTGAGTTTAAAGAAGTGGAAATCCGAGAAAAAGCGATCGAGAACTTAAGTGCTCACGGTATTGAAGCACTTGTGGTTATTGGTGGTGATGGTTCTTATATGGGCGCCAAGAAGCTAACTGAAATGGGTTATCCTTGTATCGGTCTTCCGGGCACGATTGATAATGACATTGCGGGTACTGACTATACAATTGGCTATTTGACTGCACTTAACACTGTTATAGATGCGATTGACCGCTTGCGCGATACCTCTTCATCTCACCAGCGTATATCTATTGTAGAAATCATGGGTCGCCACTGTGGTGATTTAACCCTAATGTCGTCTATTGCTGGTGGTTGTGAATATATTATTACGCCAGAGCAGCCATGGAGCAAAGAAAAGCTCATTGAGAGCTTGCAAAGCGGCATAGCTAAAGGGAAAAAGCACGCTATTATTACTCTTACAGAGTTGATGATGGACGCAAATGAGCTAGCAAAAGATATTGAAGAAGCAACGGGACGCGAAACTCGTGCAACCGTACTTGGTCATATTCAGCGTGGTGGGCGTCCTACTGCATTTGACCGAGTATTGGCTTCCCGTATGGGCAATTACGCGGTTCATTTGTTGCTAGAAGGCCACGGTGGTCGTTGTGTTGGTATCCAGAAAGAAGAACTGGTACACCATGACATCATTGATGCTATTGAGAACATGAAGCGTCCTGTTCGTAAAGATTTGTACAAAGTCGCTGAAGAGCTGTTCTAGAAGAAGCCTGATAATATTGCATTGAAATGACCATCAGAAATGATGGTCGTTTTTTTGCCTCCAACATAATGAAATAATATATATTATTAACCCATAACCCATAACCCATAACCCATAACCTATAATGTAGTGGTACGCTGAAT
>DDQN01000012.1:55921-80005 GCA_002342685.1 Vibrio sp. UBA2441 | reverse complement strand
GATTGCTCCGGAATATGCACAAGGCATACAAGCTCGTGATAAATTAGATTCGGCCTCTGCTAAAGAAAAGGTCAGAGCATATAAAAATGCAATGAGAGAATACCAAGATGAATATCAAGAACAAGTTGGCGTCTTCTGTGGGTTAACCAGAATCGGCCCAAAAAAGAGGCGCTTGACGCGGCAAGAGTGGACCCTAGAAAAGTCAGCATCAAAAAGATTATCTTTAACTCTGAATAAACTACTAAATACAAAAAAAATACTGAGTCAAAGAGAAAAAGAAATAATAAACACTAATACCAATAATAACTACAACAAAGGTACATATAATGAGCTTGGTAAATAACGAAGAAACAATGATTAATGCGCTACATAACTATAAAAAAGAACTAAGGGATACTCATATAAGTAATACCTACTTCAGTATAATGCATGATCAATACTATGAACTAATCCAAGAAGTCTTTAAAAGATTAATCAGAAATGGTGATCTAAGCCGCTCGGAGGAGTTCTTACATGAAGTGGAGCTTTTTAAGCAAGATATGATTAAAAAGTTTGAATCTTCTGATATGTACGCATACTGTCCTCGTTCTCATCACGAAAGACTGAGTGGTATTCCTCGTGAGGGAGAGCGAGCCACAGCTGTAGCTGAGCTCAAAAAGTATCAATGGGATGATTCCTCAGATTTATCGTTTTGACCTTCGTAGGCTCTAACGAAGCTATATTTAAACGCCACTACTGTGGCGTTTTTTGATCTCAAACATCAAACAAAATATTTCGCATAACAAAGAAGGTGACAGAAATGGCACGTAAGTGCCATTACAATCAAAACTAAAATCTTAACCTATTGATTGCATTGAATTTAATTACATAAGTATACATTCAGATCCAGAATATCGAATAGCTATTCCATTCATTTCATAACAGATCATACCAATTAATGTCACTATTTTTGATGACATGGCGAGCCATGTCATCAAGCTACTTTTCAACTTTGATTTTGTTTCATCACAACTTATGAGAGGAAGTGATGATATAAACTGCAAACAAACAGAAACTCTATTACAAGTACGGCCCACCTCATACCGATAATTTCAGGAATACTGATTATATGTCTCTTAACAATCTACGCTTGCGCACAAAGCTGCTCATTGGTTTTAGCTTGCCGCTTGTCGCCATTTTAGCCATGGCATTCTTTGCAAATCTTGGCATCACATCCTTGCTTAAGGTAAGTAACTCTATCCAGAGTGAATATGGCCTGATGGATAAAACCAAATCTATCAAATCGAATATGATTGAGATGGAATCGGGTATGCGGGGCTACCTTATCTCTGGCAATGAAGAATTACTCGGTCGTTACATTGAAGGTCAAAAGGCTTTTGAGCTAACGGTTGCAGGTTTGAAACATGATCTTGCCAATGAACAAGCACAGCAGAGCAAAGTTCGTCAGATAGAGCAATTAAAGTCTCAATGGATATCCGAAGCGGCTGAGCCTCAGATCAACCTACGAAAAGAGGTGGCTAAAGGTGAAAAGGCAATGTCCGTTTTTACCGAGTTATCCAAACGTACCATCGGTGCTGAGATTATGACTGAGATACGGGCAACGCTTACCGAGGTTGCTAGAGGCGCTGATGAGAAGTATGACAGAGATGGTTACGAGCTCACAAATTCGATACTGACGTCCCTTATCAATCAGGAGACAGGTCAGCGTGGTTTCCTGCTCAATGGTGTTGAATCTGAGCTGGAGCCATACCAGCAAGGTCAGAAAGATTTTAATCATCACCTCTCGGCACTTCGCGAACATTTTCAGGGCACTTTTTACGATACATTACCACTGCTGAGCAAACTGGATGACGTTGAAGCCCTGAGTAAGAAGTGGCGTAGTCAGGCCGCCGATCCGGAGATTGCAGCACGCCATGAAGTCAACAAGGTTTCAGCTACCATGGCTGATATCACTGCGCTTATAGAACAAGGAACCGGCAACCGTACAATGAGCTCAATCCAGACATTAATCGATGAGCTGATTGAAGAAGAACTTGCCCTGATTGAGCAGCAGCTGGCGGCGGCGGAGTCAGATGCTGATTCCGCTTCTCTGGCCGGAATGATCGCGACCCTTATGTCACTGATTTTGACTGGTGTAATGACCGCTTGGATCGTGCGTGAAGTACAGAGTCAGGTCGGTGGAGAGCCGAGTAATATCGCCCGTCTTACCCGCGCCGTCTCTGAAGGCGATCTCACCTCCAGCCAGTTAAGCAGTAAAGATGTGAACAGTATCCATGCATCGGTTATTGCTATGACTCGCCAACTCAGCACAACTATTTCTCATGTTAAACAGGCAGTGCAAACACAAACCTCATCAGCAGAAGCGCTCTCTGTTGTTGCCGAACAGACTCACAGCAACGTGAAATACCAAATAGAAGCCGCAGATAGTGTTGCTACTGCTATTGATGAAATGCTGGTGACCGCTTCATCGGTGGCTGAGAGTGCTTCCAAGGCGGCGGTATCAGCCAGTGAAGCTGAAAAACAGGTGAAAGAGAGCAATGAAAAGGCAAAAGGTGCCGCAGACGGGGTGATTAATCTATCTGACAGCCTGAATGATACTTCTAGGAAGGTACAAGAGCTGGCATCCAGCGCCGAGAATATTACCGACATACTAAACGTCATTAAAGGCATTGCCGACCAAACTAACCTTCTGGCACTTAATGCTGCCATTGAAGCAGCTAGGGCCGGTGAGCACGGGCGTGGTTTTGCGGTTGTTGCTGACGAAGTGCGCTCTCTGGCGAAGAGTACTCAGGCGTCAACACTAGAAATCGAGCAGATGATTAGCCGGGTTCAGGGAGAGGCATCGGGGGCAGTAGATTCCATGATGGAAGGACAGGAACAGGCAGCATCGATCGTTGAGCAAACCATGGATGTTCAGGAAGCACTGGATAACATCTTATCGATGGTACTGAATATTACCGACCTTACTAGTCAAATTGCTGCAGCATCGGAACAGCAAAGTGTTACCTCGAATGAAGTGGGCAATCGATCTCAGGAGATCCGTTCTCAGTCACTACAGACTGGTGAAGGAGCGGAACAAATTTCCCTTGCAACCCGAGAACTTAAAGCACTTTCTGCCAGCCTGACTGAAGAAATCTCTTATTTTAGGCTTTAAACAACATTAAATTATGAGTACTCACAGTAATCAGGGAATTGGAGTCACAACCAATTAAAATGCCTGACAGGATCTTTCCTTGGTTGAGAAAGATCCTTGAGTTGTGCTATCCTTCGCCTCCATTTTTCCGGCCTTTGATTTTAAATCATCAGAGGTCGAACTATCTTTAAGTAATGCTAACTCTGCTTAATTGCATGGGTTTACGTTCGCAAATCTGCGACATTCTTCAATCGAAAGTGGAATCATAAAAAGATGGCACAAGGTACCCTTTACATCGTATCGGCTCCTAGCGGAGCAGGTAAATCAAGCTTAATTGCAGCGCTGTTGGAAACCAATCCAACTTATGCAATGAAAGTGTCTGTGTCTCACACCACTCGTGGTATGCGACCAGGAGAAGAAAATGGTGTTCATTACCACTTTATTCAAAAAGAGCTTTTTGAAGAGTTGATCGCAAAAGGTGACTTTTTAGAATATGCCGAAGTGTTTGGTAATTATTACGGAACCTCTCGTGCATGGATTGAAGAGACCCTAAATAAAGGTATTGATGTATTTCTGGATATTGATTGGCAAGGTGCTCGTCAAATCCGTGAACAGATGCCAAAAGCAAAAAGCGTCTTTATTATTCCTCCATCCAATGGGGAACTTGAGCGCCGCTTAACCGCTCGTGGCCAAGACAGTGAAGCCGTTGTAGCAAAACGAATGAGTGAAGCGAAATCAGAAATGTCTCATTTTGATGAGTATGATTATCTCATTGTAAATGATGATTTCGATGTTTCACTGATGGATTTTAAAGCCATTATTCGTGCAGAACGCTTAAAGCAAGACAAACAAGCCACTAAATATAGTGGTATGCTTACAGCGCTATTGGCAGAATAAGCCTTTAGACTGTATAATTTCTCGTCATCATAAATTTTAGTTAACTAATTTGGAGTCCTCATGGCACGCGTTACTGTTCAAGATGCAGTTGAAAAAGTTGGCAACCGTTTCGACCTAGTCCTTATTTCAGCTCGCCGCGCACGTCAAATGCAAACTGGCGGCAAAGATTCACTAGTGCCTGAAGAGAACGATAAGCCTACCGTTATCGCACTGCGCGAAATCGAAGAAGGTTTAATCACTAAAGAAGTTCTCGATGCTCGTGAACGTCAAGAGCAACAAGAACAAGAAGCAGCAGAATTAGCAGCCGTTAGCAGTATTGCTCACAGCCGTTAATCTAAACCAACTTCCGAGACTATAATTTGTATCTATTCGATAGCCTCAAAGACGTTGCCCAAGAATACTTAACAGAGCCTCAACTAGAGGCTCTGCGTCAATCTTATGTGGTAGCAAAAGATGCCCATGAAGGGCAGACCCGCTCTAGCGGCGAACCTTATATCATCCACCCTGTTGCTGTTGCTCGTATTCTGGCGGAAATGCGTCTGGATCATGAAACACTAATGGCCGCTCTGCTTCATGATGTGATAGAAGACACCGAAGTCTCTAAAGAAGATCTTGCTGATCAGTTCGGAGATACCGTTGCAGAACTGGTTGATGGGGTCTCTAAGCTTGATAAATTAAAATTTCGCGATCGTAAAGAAGCCCAGGCGGAAAACTTCCGCAAAATGGTACTTGCCATGGTGCAAGACATTCGCGTGATTCTAATCAAGCTCTCCGACCGTACCCATAATATGCGTACATTAGGTGCTTTACGTCCGGATAAACGTCGTCGTATCGCTAGAGAAACGCTTGAGATATACGCACCACTTGCTCATCGTCTTGGTATCCACAATATCAAAGTGGAACTGGAAGAGCTTGGCTTTGAAGCCCTCTACCCTAACCGCTATCGAGTATTGAAAGAAGTCGTTCGCTCTGCGCGAGGTAATCGCAAAGAGATGATCCAACGAATTCACTCCGAAATAGAAGGTCGACTTGAAGAAGTAGGCCTCCAGGCCAGAGTGATTGGACGTGAAAAAAACCTATTCTCTATCTACAACAAAATGCGAACTAAAGAGCAGAGATTCCATACTATTATGGATATCTATGCGTTTCGCGTCATTGTTGATAGTGCTGATACTTGTTATCGCGTATTAGGACAGGCACATAATCTTTATAAGCCCCGCCCGGGCCGAATGAAAGATTATATTGCTGTACCTAAAGCCAATGGCTATCAATCGCTTCATACTTCTATGGTTGGCCCTCACGGTGTTCCCGTTGAGGTTCAGATCCGTACAGAAGATATGAACCAGATGGCTGACAAAGGTGTCGCTGCCCACTGGTCATATAAAGCTGGTGGTGACAAAAAAGGCACTACCGCTCAAGTTAAAGCGCAACGCTGGATGCAAAGCTTGCTTGAACTACAACAAAGTGCTGGCAACTCCTTCGAGTTTATCGAAAACGTTAAATCAGATTTATTCCCTGATGAAATATTTGTCTTTACGCCAAAAGGGCGCATTGTCGAATTACCAGCTGGGGCTACTGCCGTTGACTTTGCCTACGCTGTGCATACCGATGTAGGAAATACCTGTGTTGGTGCCCGTGTTGACCGTCAGCCTTATCCGCTGAGTAAAGCACTGAAAAACGGTCAGGCGATTGAAATAATTAGCGCTCCAGGAGCACGTCCAAACGCAGCGTGGCTTAACTATGTTGTCACCTCTCGTGCCCGAACTAAGATTCGTCAGGTTCTAAAAACCATGCGTCGTGATGAGTCCGTTGCTCTAGGTCGCAGGCTGCTCAATCATGCACTTGGCAGACATTCTATTGATAGCATTTATCCAGAGAATATTGAAAACGTTCTGAATGAGCTAAAAATTGGCACTATCGATAATTTGCTTGCAGCCATTGGCCTCGGCGAATTAATGAGTATCGTGATTGCTCGTCGTCTGCTTGGTGATACCGATGAGCTAACAGAAACCAGTTCAGCGCCGTCTACATCTAGCAAAAAGCTATCGATTAAAGGTGCCGATGGTATCTTGCTTACTTATGCGAAATGCTGTCATCCGATTCCGGGCGATCACATTATCGCCCACGTATCTCCGGGTCGTGGTTTGGTTGTGCATAGAGAAACCTGTCCAAATATTCGTGGTTATCAGAAAGAGCCTGATAAATACATGAATGTGGAATGGGCTGAAGAGCATGAGCAGGAGTTTATCTCTGAGCTACAGATTGATATGCAGAACCACCAAGGCGCATTAGCAGAGTTAACCAATGTGGTCTCTCGTACTGGTTCGAATATCCATGGCATCTCTACTGAAGAGAAAGATGGACGACTTTATACGATTACGTTAGCACTAACCGCTAAAGATCGTGTTCACTTAGCCAGTATTATGAAAAAAATTCGTGTTATGCCACATGCACTCAAAGTACGCCGGAGAAGGCAATAGGCAACAGGCAACAGGCAACAGGCAACAGGCAACAATAATTAAGAAAACGAAGCCGATATAGTCGGCTTCTTGTTTTTTTAGAAAATAGAAAATCTTGAGACTCTATTATGAACCTTGAACGTTACCACCGTATCCAAACTGTTTTAAAAGCTCGCCAACCCGATTTAACACTCTGTTTGGAAGAGGTTCATAAGCCTAATAATGTCTCTGCTATCATCCGGACTGCAGATGCTTCAGGCGTACATAAGATTCATGCGGTGTGGCCCAAAGCGAATATGCGAACCTTAAGTCACACCTCTGCGGGCGCTCGTAACTGGGTTGCGGTCGAAACTCATGACTCTATAGATTCAGCAGTCGATGAATTTAAACAGCAAAAAATGCAGATCGTCGCCACTAATCTTTCCGAGAATGCAGTCGACTTTCGAGAAATTGATTACACCAAGCCAACCGCCATTATTCTAGGTGGCGAAAAACACGGCATTTCAAAACATGCTTTAGAAATGGCCGATCAAGATATCATCATTCCTATGGTTGGTATGGTTCAGTCACTAAACGTTTCTGTCGCCAGTGCTCTGATTTTATTTGAGGCACAGCGTCAGCGACAATTAGCCGGAATGTATGACCGAGAAATATCCGCGCTATCGGAAGAGGTTATCCACACGACATTGTTTGAGCGAGGACACCCGGTTCTGGCCAAAGTAGCGAAACGAAAAAAACTCCCTTATCCACCACTGGATAATGAAGGTCAAATCATTGCAGATAAGGCGTGGTGGGCTGAAATGCAAAGACGCTAGCCCCGTCATTCTGGAAACCTGAGGTACGAAGGTGTTCAGTACCAACATCGTCATTCTGAAACCTGAGGGACGAAGGTATTCAGAATCTGGTTTTGGTTGCCTTCTCCACACTCTAGATTCCAGATAGTTCGTTCCTCACTTCTGGAATGACACAGGTGATTTTTCCTAGCTTAGGGATTGAGGCACTATTCCATTATTCAAAGCCCATCCCGTCATTCTGAAACCTGAGGCACGAAGGTATTCAGTACCAACATCGTCATTCTGAAACCTGAGGGACGAAGGTATTCAGAATCTGGTTTTGGTTGCCTTCTCCACATTCTAAATTCCAGATAGTTCGTTCCTCACTTCTGGAATGACACAGGTGATTTTTCCTAGCTTAGGGAGTGACGCACTATCCATGGTCAAAGTACACCAACAGCAATGCAAACGTTTGCTTTTTATATGGAAATCGATATAATCCCGCCCAATTCGATACCCACTGCCTATAAAGAGGTATTGAACTTAACCTCAAACCTGAGCCGATTCTGATTAACAGCAATCACAGATTTTGTATCGAGCTCAACTTGGTGATCCCATTCAGCGATAACCAAGACACAAAACTAGGAAAATAAAATGACGACTCAAAATGCTTCGCGTAAGTCTGAACTAATATATCAACTTAATGACAGGCCACCATTGCCACAAACTGTTTTTGCTGCACTTCAGCACCTGCTTGCTATGTTTGTCGCGGTGATAACACCATCACTTATTATCTGTCAGGCACTTGGTGTGCCAGCGGATCAAACCAATACTATTATTAGTATGTCTCTGTTTGCCTCAGGTATTTCATCTTTTATTCAGATACGCACTTTTGGCCCTGTAGGCTCTGGTCTTCTTTCTATTCAAGGCACTAGCTTCAACTTCCTTGGCCCTATTATTGGCGCTGGACTGGCTTTAAAACAAGGTGGCGCAGACGTACCGACCATGATGGCTGCTATCTTTGGTACGATTCTTCTCGCGTCTACGGCGGAAATGCTGCTTTCTCGCGTACTTGAATACGCTCGCCGCATTATTTCTCCTTTGGTTTCCGGTATTGTCGTTACCCTCATTGGCCTGACTCTGATTCAAGTTGGTTTGGTTTCTATGGGTGGCGGTTATTCTGCATTGGGAGACGGCACCTTTGGCAGCTTAGACAAACTGGCCTTAGCAGGCATTGTTTTGGGCTTGATCATCATCTTAAATCGATCTTCGAATCCCTATATTCGCGTTGCTTCTATCGTTATTGCCATGACGACAGGTTATGTTGTCGCTTATTTTATGGGTATGGTTGATACTTCAAAAATGGCTGAAACCCAGTTATTTGCTATCCCTGTTCCAATGCAGTTTGGCTTAAGCTTCGACTGGTCTCTGTTTATCCCTCTCGTTCTGGTCTTCCTGATCACTGCTATCGAAGCGATTGGTGACATCACAGCCACTTCTGAGGTTTCTGGCGAACCCGTTAAAGGACCTGTTTATATTAAGCGCATTAAAGGTGGTGTATTAGCCGATGGCCTTAACTCCGCACTGGCCGCACTATTTAACAGCTTCCCTAACTCCACTTTCAGCCAGAATAACGGTGTTATTTTACTGACTGGTGTCGCGAGCCGTTATGTTGGTTACTTTATCGCTGGAATGCTCGTTTTGCTGGGGCTGTTCCCCGGTGTAGCCAGTTTCGTTCAACTAATACCTGAACCCGTATTGGGCGGCGCTACCATTGTTATGTTCGGAACAATAGCGGCAGCGGGTATTCGTATTATCTCACGTGAAGAGCTGGACCGCCGAGCTATCCTGATTATGGCGCTCTCTTTCTCTATGGGGCTTGGCATTGCTCAAAAGCCTGAAATTTTGCAATTTATGCCTGAATTTATAAAAAGCATTTTTTCTTCTGGTATCGCTGCAGGTGGTATTACTGCCATCGTTCTGAACATCGTTTTGCCGATGACACACAAAGAAGAACATGATTCACACGCGAAATCTGACGACGTATTAGCACAAGCAAGCGAGTAACTTTGCTTCATTAAGGGTCATATGCTCACTAGCACTGGCCCTTTTTCATCAGAAGCCTGTCATTCAAGCCAACTTTTTATCTCTCCTTCTTTTGGCACACTGCCTTTATGTACCACTGCTTCATCGACAACCACTGCAGGCGTTTTCATCACTCCGTAAGCCATTATTTGCTCAACGTCCTCCACTTTGATGAGTTCGATATCGATATTGTTTTCTTGCGCCACTTTCTCAATATTAGCGGCAGTCACCTGACAATTTTTACAACCAGAACCAAGCACTTTTACTGTTTTCATATTATTTCCTTAACGTAAAATATGGGGAGATAGTTAAACATCCAACCGACTAACGTAAACGCCGTCAGCAAGACAAAGAAAAGCATGACCAGCAATTTCCACTGCATCACCTGTTTGAGTAAAATAAATTCCGGAAAACTGGCCGCTACCGTGCTCATACAAAACGCAAGTGTAGTTCCGATAGGTAAGCCATTTACAATGAGGCTTTCCATTACCGGAATCACTCCTGTTGCATTGGAGTAAAGAGGTATACCCAGAAGCACTGCCGCCGGAACAGACCACCATTGACCATCCCCCAGATACGCTTCTATCCAGCCATCGGGCACAAATCCATGCAGAGCAGCGCCTAAACCAACACCGATGAATACCCATTTCCATACCCGGCCAAAGATCTCTCTGGTTTCATCTTTGGCGAATTGATGACGGTCAAGCATGGTTAACGATGTAACGGTTTGAGATGCTACCGGGCTTGAGCTCTGAGCTTTCATGCCTCTATCTAAGGCTTGGGCTGCAAAAGGTTGCAACCAACGTTCAGCTTTCATCGTATCTAGAAAGAATCCACCCGCCATACCAATACTGATCCCTGTCACGATATAAATCGCGGTAAACTTCCAGCCGAGTAACCCAACCAACAGCAGTACCGCCACTTCATTTATCAGAGGAGATGTAATCAAAAAGGTCATTGTGATACCTAATGGAATTCCGGCAGACGTGAAGCCTAAGAAAACAGGGATACTGGAACAGGAACAAAATGGGGTGATGGAGCCAAAGGTTGCCCCCAGAAAATAGCCTATGAATCGATGTCGACCCGCCAGATAATCCCGAACTCGCTCTACATCGAGCGATGCGCGGATAATGGCAATGAGATAGATCATCACAATCAGCAGAGCAAAAATTTTGGTCGTATCTTCGACAAAGAAGTGTAATGCGTCACCTGACTTACTCTCGGACGAGAAAGAAAGCAGATCGAAAACCAGCCAGGAAGCCAGGTCAGAGAAAAGTTGGAACATAATCATCCTTTTAAATTTACCGCGTTACTACCAAGACGGATAAGCCTGAAAAAGGATTCTCAAATTTATGTCATTTTTTTAATTATTTAGCTATTGGCCAAAATAAAGTAGTCGATTACTCCTCTCGAGCAGTGAAGCAACAGATTTGATTATTTTCATCAAATTTCACTTTGCAAGAACATTGCAATTGCGCTCTTAATTTTTGCCTTGCTCTGCGCAGGCGTGATTTAACGGCGGGTAGACTCAACCCATGTTGGATAGCAAAGTCTTGTTGATTCATTGCCTGAAGGTCACAAGCAGTGATAATTTCTCTGTCTGGCTGTTCGAGCTCCGAAAGCACCCTTGGCAGACAACTAATCGCTAGCATATCAACAATATCCAAAAGAGGCTCTTGCGCTTCTATATCTTCTTCTATAGGAAGGAACGACTGCTTTCTTGCCTGATCTATTAATAAGTTCTGAGCTACTCTGAACATCCATGCTTTGCTATTTTGTACATCACAAAAACGCGCTCCCTGCCCCATCACTTTTATAAAGACTTCTTGCAAAATGTCATGCGCGAGCTGCTTATCATTTGTCTGTTTAAACAACCATTGAATTAACATCTGTTCATTCGCATTCCATGCTCTCATAGCACAAGGTAATGCATCACCATCACTATGGGGATCTATCTCGCTCATGATTACCTCAAGCCTAAGGTTATTTATCTAATCAATCATACTATCAACTTTCATATACCATTCATTGTAGCATTCAGATCTTGTACACCGATATTCAACCTATTATAGCGAGAAAATCATGAGCAATGTTTAAGGGTTATTCACATTCAAAATGTACCTGTAAATTTTAATAACAAAACGAACAATTTTTTACGTTTCTATCTTCCGTAATGCCAGAATCTGGGTGACTTCCTGATACTTTTCTCTATTGAGACTATAGCGAAGCATAGGAATAATGCTGAGCGCTGTTAACAGTGCAGGTACCAAAAACAAAATACCGTGTAATTTGGTTAAGGTTTCTGCCGATTGGGTCGCGTTAGGAACAAACTCAATAAGGGTGAGTAAGTGCCCTAAGATAAACCCGGCAATGGATGCTCCGACTTTAACTATAAAGGTTTGAGTTGACCAAACGATACCTTCCGCCCTATTGCCCGTTTGCACTTCCATATAGTCAATGGTTTCTATCATCATACTAGGTAGTAAGATTTCCGGCACACCAAAGGTAAACGCAACAATAAACAGAGAAATAACTAGTAAGGTGGTGTCATCATAACCAATAAAAAACAATCCAATATAGCCTAAAACTCTTAACCCCAGAGATATAAGTAGAATTTTCTTCTTATCATATTTTTTAGCTATCTTCGCGGTGATCAAAATACCCGCGACCATTGGTACGACAATAGATAGACTCATTATGGGGGCCATATTGACGTCTTTTAAGTTGTAAGTCGCGTAGTAGATAACGGCCGCCGTCACTAAGTTATCTATGACAAAAATTAAAACCTGACAAGAGAGTATTTTCCTTAGTAAGAGATTGCCTTTAAGAAAAGCGATGATGTCTTTTATTGGTAAGGTTTCTTTTTTGTGCTCTACCCTCTCTTTAGTATTAACCGCGGTTAATATCATACCTATCGCCATTAAGGAGCCATAAATTATGGCTACTGTTTTATAGGCTATCTCATCACCACCAAAGAAGGTAAGCAAAGGCACCGTAATCACAGTAACGAGAACAAAACTTACAGGCGCAATGGATTTACCCAGAGAGATAAGTGACATTCGCTCATCTTGTGAGCGAGTCATTACTGAAGTAAGGCTCCAAAGAGGAATATCAGACACGGTATAAATCATGCCAAAGACAATATAAGTGACATACGCCCAGAGCAGTTTATTAGTTACGCTGCTGTCTATATTGGTAAACAATAAAACCAGACAGCCTAATAAGGGGAGTGCTACAAGAAAAAGGTATGGCCTGAATTTCCCCCAGCGAGTTCGTGTTTTTTCAGTAATGATTCCCATCAATGGATCGTTTATGGCGTCAAACAATCTTGCCACGAGCATTAATGTTCCTACTGCGGCAGGTGAAATGCCCACATAATCCGTAAAAAATATCATGATATAAGCAGACACAAATGCAAATACAATGTTTTGTGAGAAAATACCAAACGTAAAAGCAGACTTCTCTCTAATTGAAATTTTATCTAATACTGTACTTTGATTTGGTGAGTTCATTTTATGTCCTTACCTCTGTAACACAGAAAAATTGCGACTTTAAAGCGAATTACGGTTAAGTATTTGCTGCTTTAACCAATGTGCGGAACGCTTGACCGTCCGAACCTGTGTTTCATAATCAACGTGCACTAAACCAAAACGGGTACTGTATCCTTTGGCCCATTCAAAGTTATCCAGCAGTGACCACGCAAAGTACCCTCTTACATCTGAGCCTAATTTTTTCTGTTGTAGAACGGCCTCAATATGATCATGCAAATATTGTATTCTGGGCTGATCATTCACCGCTCCTTTCTCTACATCATCAAAATAAGCAGCACCGTTTTCAGTAATAAATACCGGCGGGTTTCCATACTTATCCCGAACTAATGTCAGTAGCTCATCCATACCCTCAGGATAGATCTCCCAATCCATCGCTGTGAACAGATAAGGGTCGTCCACTGGCTGACGTTTAACAAAATGACCTTTTAACCCCGGTATAAAATGGTTACCTTTAACAAATTCACGGCTGTAATAATTAAGCCCGACAAAATCAGTTTTTGTTTGAATAATGTCAAAATCATTGGCTTGAATTTGTGGTCTGAAGCAACCGAAGCGCTGCAATAAACTCTTTGGATATCTCCCTTCAAAAATAGGTTCAAACGCAATACCATTCATAAAGGCGTTAGCAATACTTGCTGCCTCTCTATCAACAGGTCGATTTCCTTTTGTATGCATTGGGGTATAGCTTAATGTCAGCCCGACATTGGCTTGTGGATCTCGAGCCTTGATCGCCTGAGTAGCAAGACCATGACCAAGCAAAAGGTGATGCATTGCTTTCCAATAAGACCATGGATTTCGAATACCCGGAGCATGGTTACCGAATAAATGACCAAATGTTGCGTGTTCCCACGGTTCATTCACGGTTATCCAATTTTTGATCCTGTCACCGAAGTGTTTCACCAAAATATCCGCATAGTCTGCAAAGTGATGACAGGTATCACGGCCAACAAACCCACGATGTTTTTTAAACAATGCTTCAGGCATATCCCAGTGAAAGAGAGTGGTATATGGGGTAATACCCGCTTCCATCAATCCATCAACCAAGCGATCATAAAAACCAAGCCCTTTCGGATTTATCGTTCCCGTACCTTGAGGCAAAATTCGTGACCATGACATTGAAAACCGATAAGCATCGAGATGCATTTCTTTCATGATGCCAACATCTTCCTGATACCGATGATAATGATCACACGCTACGTCCGCAGTATGTCCGTTATCAATTTTTCCTTTTTTATGGCAAAAGGTATCCCAGATCGAGGGGCCACGGCCATCAAGATCAACCGCTCCTTCAATTTGATAGGCAGCGGTTGCTGCTCCAAGAATAAAGTCTTTAGGTATATTTAAATTGAGTCGATTCATTACCAACCACCAAAACATGAATAACATTCACATTAGGCTAAGCTGGTATAATTTCCCTGTCAATGACAAACATGAAATAAATTCACATTTACCATTAACACATCACAATATAAGTCATTTTTTGGCTATAAGATTTAGCCAGTTTGAGAGGATAGCAACACAATAGCGGAGTGCTGTATGATCTGTTTGAAGGTTGAAAAAAGCTGCTCTCCGGACTCTTTATCTCTGGTTAGACAAAGCCGAATCGTAGCTCCCGTTAAATGGGTAAGCAAAATGGCTATATTTTCTAGTTTTGCTTTGTTGGCGTCGTCTACGTAGGGAGATAGTGCTTCAATGACCACATTGGCAGAATCCAATGAGTTGGTCAGATCCATTTCATGGACAACCTTATCTGCGGCCATTCCGTACCAAATATCGCTGATCACCGATTGTTGCTTATACCACTCATAATAGTCATCCAGCATAACTGATAATGCATCGACCCCTTCTTCCAAGCTTTGTATATCTTTCAGACTTTCTCGAACCATCTCTGTCGTAGCATCAACATAGCGCTCATTTAGTGCCGCAATTATTGCCTTCTTATTTGGAAAGTATTGATATATTGAGCTGGGTGTCACACCTGCATACTCCGCAAGATCATGAATTTTTAACCCCCCAGTTCCTTTTTGGGAGACAATTTCAGCGGTGGCGTTAAGAATAGCGTCGACGCGTGAGCGGCTTCTGTCCTGTGTCGGGCGACGTCTTTTATCTGTTTTACTCATGATTCTCCCAATGATTCGAAACTGTTGAACACATACTTTAAGTGATCTCATAAGTTACTGCTAGCTTGAACATGAAAACTATGTCCAATGACAAAACGAACAAGAAAAATAAATTTATCTTTAATATCAATCAAATAAGATAACTCTAGTTTTTTATAAAATTCATGACGACCAATTAACGTCAAATTTACGATACTAGTTAACATCAGTAATTTTACTTAAAATATGAATTTTTGTCACATTTTATAACTAAATCAATAGAAATTCATTGCGATTTCCCTCTAATAGCCGTAAAACATGAAAAACATTCACATTTTAATGTTTTTTCAGAAAAATGAATTTGAAAATAGGGAACAGCGTATTGTACGCTTTGCTCCTAGATAATATTTAATAATCCTAATTTCATAGTCATTGAGTTTAACTGGATAAAACAGACAAACAGGAATCAATATGAACTTATTTAAAATTGGATCAATAATACTAAGCATAACAGTGCTAAGTATTATCGTTTTTACTGGGTTATTTATCGGTTACAATCTTTCTGGCATAAGTGAGAAAACAATCACCATACTTATTGGTTCCACGTATTCAATAAGTTTAATTTATTTATCATTCCGGATAATCCCTCGATTATGGTTGCAGAAAAAAACAATATATAAATCAAATTACCAAAACCTTTGCAGACTCCTGTTTTCAATAGCTTCTCTAGTTTTAATCTGGGTGTTTGTTAGCATCACGGTAACGGACTATTACCAACCAGTAACTATCTATGACGAAGTTATTCTGGCATTAGCCGTTAGCTGGATTAGTTCTATTTTACTGTTTCTTATTGTTACATCTGTTATTACCTATTTAGGTCCATATTTACTGAGCCAACTCATTTCCTTTGCTTTGCTTATACTCATGGGTATTCCATTAGTCGCCTCCCTTGAATGGATTAACTCACCGTCTCCAAATCGAGATGCAGATTATACCGTTGATGTATTTACCGGTGGAGAAGATGGATATAAAACGTACCGTATCCCTTCGTTATTAGTCATACCAAAAGGCAGTCAACTGGCTAATAATCAGACTCTCAACTCTGATTTAATCATCGCCATCGCTGAAGCCAGACGAGATGCCGCATTGGATAGTGGAGTCATTGATCTTGTTTCAAAAACAAGTAGGGATGCCGGACAAACATGGAGCAAGCAACAAGTCATTTGCCAATATGAAGTTGATGGTGAACGTGGAAAATGCGGTAACCCAACCCCAGTTTACGATCAGAAAACAGGTCAAATTCATTTAGCGCATAACATAAGTAAGGCTGATAATAAAAATCATTCTGCCGTTATTATTACTAGTGATGATGGTGGTCATAATTGGAGTGAGCCAACGGTAATTGCAAAAGATGGTCTCATCTTCGGCCCTGGGCACGGCATACAAAAAAAACTGGCTCCTGCACCTAATCGCCTGATCATTCCCGGTTACCTACATAGAAAGCCTAACTCACCAAATCTAGCCATTGTCATCTATAGTGATGATCAGGGAGTCAACTGGAACCGTTCTGAACCCTTGAACACCGGTGATGAAAGTGAGGTCGCTGAATTGGAGAATGGAAGTCTTTACTTAACGACTCGTCAACACGCCGCCATGGGTATGGCTCCAAAACCGAATGGTAGATGGTGGAGCCTTTCTGACGACGGTGGCTCCACTTGGTCACAAGCAGAAAAAGATTTTCAGTTAAAAACCCCAGTATGCCAATCATCGATATTACGGATGAACAATAATGGTGGCCTGGCATTTTCCAATCCGTTCAATGAAAAAAGTCGAGTCAATATGTCTATTCAATATAGTCCGGACAATGGGAATAATTGGACAAATACAACTCAGGTTTATATGGGGCCATCAGGTTATTCCGACCTTGGTAAATTATCTAATAATAAGACAGCCGTAATTTATGAAAACGGCTCAATGTCATACTCAGAAAAAATATCAGTATCTGTATTACAAGACCATATTTTAATCGGGGAGTAGATGTAATAAATCTAATTTAATCAATTGGGCGAATGAATAGGTTGTTGTAAAGGAAACAACAACCTCATTTATAACTCTCACAAGGAATTTAATTATGAATAAAACAACCATGTCATATTTGGCAGGGACCATCACGTCTGTCATTCTTAGTTTTAATACTGTTGCAAATGAATCTACATGGGATAAATTTATTGATGACTCATCATTAAATATGAGCGCCAGAATGTCTGGTATAAAAATGGAGCCAAGCAATGTAGTTATCGACCATTATTTCGATCCAGTAACCGCGACAGGCCTGTTATTTAATACCGGAATGAATGAAGTATTCTTCTCTGGTATGTCGCCAGAAGATGTAGCGGGATTATTAGCATCAGACCCTGCAACATTGGCACTCGTAACTGAAGAGGTCAATAACGCTTTAGAAGAAGAAGTAAAAAGCAGTGGAGAAGTTGATCAAGGCGGGGCATCGATTTGGCTAGAGTTTGAATCTGGTTATCTTTTTGATTTTGTTGGTTTTGACTTAGGGTATCAGGGTGGGGTTAAAACCTGGAATGATGCTCAAGGCACATTAATACTAAAACCTGAGGATGATGGTTATGAACGAATAAGTACTGCCAGAGCTAAAATTCGCCTCGGTGATGAAAAACGTAACATTTCGGCAAAACACGGTCGTGGCGTCATTAACCGCATGCACTTTGGCAGAGATCCTGATGAGTACCTATTGGATAAAACTTTTGAAGGCACCGAAGTAAGTGCTAAGTGGGACAACTACCAGTTATATGGTGTTAGTATTACTGGCATTGGAGAGGTAACCAATAGTGACATAAGAGAAGCTAAAGACTTTAAACACTATCAAAAGGCAGGCTTTGATAGTACCGACTCACTAGGATTTGAGTATAAATCTGATTATGGTCAGTTAAAGTTGGCCAATACCTGGTCAAAAAATTATATGAGCACCACCTCGGTAAAAGCAAATACAGGCGTTCCTATTGCCTGGCTAGGCGCTGATATAGCTGAGGATAAATTGCTAGATTACTTGCTACTTTTTCAAATCAACTATAACTGGCAGTCAGCGAAAAAAGATTTCGTCACTAAATATGGTGTTGAAATGCCTGATCATGATTCAACCAATTATGAATTCATGCTAGGGGCGCAATTGGACAATGTATTTGTGGCTGCATCGCTAAATCAGGTTGGTGAAGATGGATTCTATAAAGCGGGAACTGGTAGTGGCGGTAGCTCGGATGCTCTAATAGGCTTATCTTTAATTAATGAATTCGACTTACCTAGCCAGAAAACCTATACCTTTGTCGTCAATTACAACGGCAAAGATATGAATCTTCCTGGCTTAGATCTCAGTGCAGTGGTACTTCACAGTCGTGATATTGATATGGATGCTGTTCTCGCCTCAGGTAATATCGATTATTATTTAACCGGAGACTCAGAGTTTACTGAAACACTTTTTGAAGCACGTTATTCAGTTCAAGAAGGTGCATTTGAAGGGCTTTCGTTTCGAGGTGTCATGGGTTACGAAAGCAATCAAGCCAACCTCTTAGGCTATGGCGTGTGGGTTGAATATAACCGGGAACTATTTTAAGCATAAGTAAGTTAATCCCACCTCTTTAGATCTGACTCTGTAATAGGAGTTAGATCTATTTTACGCCGTGTTGAGCTGGTTAAACACTGGAAATAATTCAAAACGCCCCCATTTATATACCCAAATACCTTTTAAAAATGCCAAAGAGAAACACGGATGAGCCAAGCGATCAGCTTACAAATCGCTCACGAACTTAATGTTCGACCTGAGCAAGTCAATGCCACCATCAGCCTTATCGATGAAGGGAGCACCATTCCCTTTATTGCCCGCTACCGGAAAGAAGTTACTGGTGGCTTAGATGATACTCAATTGCGAACGCTGGATAGCCGGTTGACCTATTTGAGAGAGATGAATGACCGCCGTCAGTCCATCCTGAAATCGATAAATGATCAGGGGAAACTCACCGCTGAATTAGAGAAAGAGATTCAAGGTGCTGACAGTAAGACTCGCTTAGAAGATCTCTACCTGCCCTACAAACCAAAGCGTCGCACCAAAGGTCAGATAGCCATTGAAGCGGGGTTAGAGCCACTAGCCGATACTCTTTGGACAAAACCTCAAACCAGCCCTGAACCGGAAGCCGCTAAATACGTCAACCCAGACAAAAATATATCTGATGCTAAAGCCGCTTTGGACGGTGCTCGCTCTATTGTCATGGAGCGAATAGCAGAAGACGCAAACCTGCTGGACAAACTACGACGCTACCTGACTTCAAGTGCAGAGTTAGCGTCTCAGGTATTACCCGGAAAAGAACAGGCAGGGGAGAAGTTTAAAGACTATTTTGCTTATAATGAAAAACTGAGCAAGGTTCCGTCTCATCGTGCATTAGCTATGTTGCGTGGCAGAAACGAAGGCTTTTTACAGCTCTCTATGCAGGCAGACCCTCAACAAGAAGCCTCAAATCGCAGTTCCTATTGCGAAGAGATTATCAGTAAACATTACGGCTTACATTTTAGTGATGCTCCGGCTGATAAATGGCGTCAACAGGTTATTAGCTGGGCATGGCGGGTAAAGGTATCGACCCACATGGAAACCGAGCTCATGGGTACAATGAAAGAGCGTGCTGAAATTGGTGCGATTGATGTGTTCGCCACCAACCTCAAAGATTTACTCATGGCCGCACCAGCGGGCCCTAAAGTCACACTCGGCTTAGATCCTGGCTTAAGAACAGGCTCAAAAATTGCGGTTGTCGATTCCACAGGAAAGGTACTTGCCACCGATACCATTTACCCGAATCCACCGCAAAATCAGATAGATAAATCAGCACACACCGTTGAGAATTTGATTAAAAAGTATAACGTTGACCTAATTGCCATTGGTAATGGTACCGCATCGCGAGAAACCGATGCATTTGTTGCTGGCACATTGAAGAAAGCCAACCTAAAAGTACAAACTATCATTGTCAGTGAAGCTGGGGCTTCTGTTTATTCTGCCTCTGAGTTAGCGGCGAAAGAGTTTCCAAATATGGATGTATCGCTTCGTGGCGCGGTTTCTATCGCCCGACGTTTACAAGATCCTTTGGCCGAACTGGTGAAAATTGATCCTAAGTCTATCGGTGTTGGTCAATATCAACACGATGTCAGCCAGAACATGCTCGCAAAACGATTGGATGCCGTTGTTGAGGATTGTGTTAACGGCGTAGGTGTTGATGTAAATATGGCCTCTCCTGCGCTACTAACACGTGTTGCAGGGTTGTCGGCGACCATTGCACAGAACATTGTGAATTATCGTGATGAAAATGGTCGTTTTGAATCCCGCACTACCTTGAAAAAAGTCGCTCGTCTTGGCCCTAAAGCCTTTGAACAGAGCGCTGGTTTCTTGCGTATTATGGGTGGTAAAAATCCTCTGGACGCCTCTTCAGTTCACCCTGAAGCTTACCCTGTAGTGAAAAACATTGCGGAAAAAAATCAACAAAGCATCAAAACGCTCATAGGCAATACATCATTCCTGAACGGTTTGAAAGCGATGGATTACACCAGCGAATCATTTGGTATGCCTACAGTCACCGACATTATTAGAGAATTAGACAAACCCGGACGAGATCCTCGCCCTGAATTTAAAACGGCATCATTTGCCGAGGGAATAAATAAAATCTCTGATCTAGAACCCGGTATGGTTCTGGAGGGCGTCGTTTCTAATGTGGCTAATTTTGGTGCCTTTATCGACATTGGGGTTCATCAGGATGGTTTAGTCCATATCTCTGCACTCACCGATCGCTACGTTTCTGATCCACGAGATGTGGTTAAAGCAGGTGATATCGTTAAAGTCAAAGTGATGGAAGTTGATGTTCAGCGTAAACGTATTGGGCTTTCTATGCGCCTAAGCGATGAGCCAGGGCAAAGTCATCAGACAAAACGCAGCTCTGCCGATACTGACCGTAGGCCGCAAAAGAAACAGACACAGAACAGAGAATCACAAAACAACAATGCAATGGGTGGCGCTTTCGCAGAGGCTTTTGCAAAAAACAAACGGAACTCGAGATAGTAAGATTACTGGGTTTCGGCAGGAAATAACTTCCGGAATCCAGACCTCCCACTAACTCGTAATTATAAAAGCTCACTGAGCTTTTATAACACCGCAATCACCTCTGAAGGTGTATTGGGTGCAATGGCATGACCATAGTGATACTTTATCACTGTACGTCGACGCTCCATTTTCCCCCTGATAATTGCCGCATCAATCAAGCTTTTTGGTAATCGAAAGCGAATCGTATAACCCATTCCCTGTTTTTCAGAATAAGTTTGCAGTGCGATGAGTTCAAATAACCGGGTTAATCTGTCCTTTGGTTCTTCGCTACTCGCAGACGATGTGCTGGTTTGATTGTCCAGTTCATAATCAGGGTGGTCAGATGGCTCCCAAGCAGGTCGTTTCCGGCGTTTATCTTCTGCCTTTACCCGTCTTTCTGCATTGGTTTTCGCCAGTTCTACTGGCGGCATAACAGGTTCACGAACCTTATTATCTCTCGCCGCTTGTTCAGTTTGAACATTGACCGAAGGGGCAATCAGTGGCACGTTCACATTGGTCGGCGACACAATCATGACAAACCTCCTTCTACAGCAACCAGTTCAAATAATGATTGAATCAGTATTTTGTTTGGTTAGTTTACTTATCGGCCAATCTGCTTAATTATTTACCACTAAACTGAGTTATTTTTGTACAAAATAGTTCAAGTTCTGTCATAAATGGGGCGTGAGATGAGCCAGAAAACACATAATGTCCTGAATCAGGGACTATTTTTTCTAACTCTGTAGCCACCCGAACGGGTACCAAGCCATCCAATCGCCCATAGAGTCGTAAAAAAGGCATCTTCAACCGAGCTAATTCTTGTCTAAGGTCGATGGTTGCCAGCAAGTCTAAACCTAAAAGCAATGACTCTTGATTGGGTAATGGGCGGGACAAGACCGCTTTTTTCAGTGTCTTTACATCCTGCCTTGCCGTTGGGCTTCCCATAGCCTGAAGCGCCATAAACCGCTCAATGGTCATTTGAAAATCTTGCATTAGTTGCTCAGTAAAGGCCGTTAAAACTTCGGGCTTAATGCCTCGCCACGGCCTTTCCGCTGCAAACTTAGGAGAACTGGCAACCGTGATTAGCTTCGATACTCTCTCTGGATAATTTAGTGCTATATGGGTTGAAATGATACCGCCCAAAGACCAGCCGACCCAAATCGCATTCTCTGGTGCTGACTGCAAAACTAATTGAGCAATCTCATCTAAATTGTCAGCATGAGTATCTGCGCTATGGCCATAACCGGGAAGATCAACAACATGTACGGTAAAATAGGCTGACAACGCGTTGACTGTCTGCTGCCAAACAGCGCCATTCATTCCCCATCCGTGAACTAATACTAAATCTTCACCGCAGCCTTCTCGCTGCCAATACAATGATGCGGGCTTGATCATCAACTCTCCTACTTTAATCATGCTCAAAGGTACTGTTTTTATCGTAGCCTGACGATCCACTTATGTAAAAACAAGAACTGAAAATGCTTTCTACCTGGTTACGACATAAAATTCACCACCATTTTACATCGAATTGTCACCTATGTGGTCTCACCATTTCCGGAAATATTGGTGAAACTATCTGGTGCTCGCACTGCTTAAGTCACTTTCAACCATCTCCCCGGTGCCAGCAATGCGGGCTACCTACATTAATTCAAGTAGATAAGTGCGGTCATTGTTTATTACACCCACCACCATGGAACAAACTTTATTGTATTGGTGATTATCATGCACCACTCTCCAATTATATACATCAACTCAAATACGCTGGGAAATTCTATCATGCCTATGACCTAAGCTATTTACTGGCTCAACACATTGACGAACCAGCGCCAGTGTTAACTTGTGTTCCTATTCATTGGAAGCGCTATCTTAAACGGGGTTATAACCAGAGTGCTATTATCGCTCGCTATCTCAACCTTCACTTACTTCCGCCATCTCATCTCGATTTACACTTATTTAGGAGGATCAAATCAACTCCGCCTCAACAAGGGTTAAATCAAGTAGAAAGAAAAAAGAATCTTCGAGGTGCATTTCAACTACAACATATCCCAAGCTACTCTCATATCGCGATTGTTGATGATGTGGTCACAACAGGCAGTACCGTACGACAATTATGCAAATTACTCCTTGATGTTGGCGTTGAAAAAATTGATATTTACTCTCTGTGCCGAACTCCGGAACCATCGTAAGCTGAAAAAAGAAATTTTATTGGCATCCTGTATAGACCGGAGTAGAATGGATTCAAATAACCTACCAAACAAGTCAGGTATTAGTCGTGTCAAATATTGTTTCTATCACTGAAAATGCTCAAGCTCATTTCGCGAAGCTGCTAGAGCAGCAGCCCGAAGGCACCAATATTCGTGTCTTTGTTGTAAACCCAGGAACTCCTAACGCAGAGTGCGGTGTTTCTTACTGCCCACCAGAAGCAGTGGAAGCAGCAGATACTGAAATGACGTTTAGCGGATTTTCAGCTTTTGTTGATGAACTCAGCCTACCATTTTTAGATGATGCCGAGATCGATTTTGTTACTGATAAAATGGGGTCTCAACTGACTCTAAAAGCACCAAATGCTAAAATGCGCAAAGTCTCTGATGATGCGACTTTAATGGAACGCGTTGAATACGCTATCCAAACTCAAGTGAACCCACAACTTGCCGGACATGGTGGCCATGTGAGCCTAATCGACGTGACTGAAGATGGCATCGCTCTGGTTCAATTTGGCGGTGGTTGTAATGGTTGTTCTATGGTCGATGTCACACTAAAAGAAGGCATTGAGAAAGAGCTGCTACAGCAGTTCGAAGGTGAATTAACAGCGGTTCGTGACTCTACTGAACACGACCGTGGTGATCACTCTTACTACTAGAATCAATTTAGTCTTATTTGGGACCTCCCCAAATAAGACTAATGCTTGGTCATCAACGAGCCCATTTCTGTGTCAGATAACGTTGAAAGGA
>DDQN01000012.1:54849-55840 GCA_002342685.1 Vibrio sp. UBA2441 | reverse complement strand
AATGCCATTCCTTCAGTTAACTTTTCAAATACACATTTTGCTTTTTCAAATCCGAACCGAAGTCTAATAACACATCACTGAATGCTTTATTTTGATTCAATTTACATTTGTCGTAAATCTCAGACTGCCATCCTCCCGGCAATAAAAGATATTTCCTCGCCTCTTTTCCAGTTGGACTTATCCTTGTAAGTTTTGCTGTATCCACCGAATCTAATAGTCGATAGTTATGAGTCACAAGATGGTCTTCTACATGATCTTTATACTGATTCAGTTCTGAAAAATTGGCATGTTTTTGGCTGAAGTCATATTTTTCAATATAGTCATCGCATGTTCGCTCAACCAAACGATAGCTGACATGTTGATTCTTATCATAAACTTCATCTAATTTTACACTTGCTAATAGAATGGCGAGAAAAGTAAAGCTTCCCAGTATTTTTAATAACATATTTTTTATAGTTCACCGTTACTCAAGCAATTGCGAGGGATGTAAATAACAAAAAAGATAGCAATGCAATCATTGGGAAATTATAAAGGCGAGAATATTAGGCTAAATTGATCCTCCACAAACTGGCACTAATATAGTGAACCAGGCTAAGGACTTTGTTATTAAAATCATACATGAAGCTATGCAACACTATGCTTTACTGCCTGAGATGCCATTAACGATGAAGGTATAACAAGCCGTAATGCCAGTGAATACAGTATGTTTTTTGGAACTTTTGCATTAAGAAAAACGCTCTTATTGACGAGGGAGTTGTCATTCAAGAAGTATGTGATTTTCCACCCTAAATATTACGATATCAGCTATTCAGGGTATGGCTTAGGCTTGTCGAATTAGATTCCAGATAACTTGTTCCAAGTTTCTGAAATGACGATATTTACTTGTATAAGCATCTGCAATACACAGAAGTTCCTAGAATGTTTGTATAACCTTATGGAATAACAGAATAGGCTTATCCCCATTACCTATTCCATAGCCCATAGCCCATAG
>DDQN01000012.1:0-54800 GCA_002342685.1 Vibrio sp. UBA2441 | reverse complement strand
CATAGCCCATAGCCCATAGCCCGAATAAATCACACCTTCTATTTCAGAATCTCACTCCAGGCGAGGTTTTCGTCACCCAGCACTATAAAGTTTGGATTTTCTAAAGACTCTCTTTCATTGTAAGAGAGTGGTTGTAGCTGGGTGCTAAGAATGCGGCCACCCGCCTCCTGAACAATGCACTGTGTTGCGGCTGTGTCCCACTCTCCAGTAGGTCCTAATCGCAAATAACAATCCACTGCTCCTTCAGCTACTAAGCATGCTTTCAGTGCTGCAGAACCCAATGGAACCAAGTCATAATTCCAGGCTGCAGACATCTTATTGGTTATATTATTGATATTTTGTCGGCGGCTAATCGCAATAGATAAGGTATTACTCTCTGACTCATGGATAAGTGTATTGATACGCACTGTGCTGCCAACTTTCGGGATTTTCCATGCTCCTTTACCTTCGTAAGCATAATAAGAAACATCAGAAACTGGCGCATATACTACCCCCATAACTGGTCTGTTATTTTCTATCAAAGCAATAATACTGGCGAAATCACCGCTTCTTGCAATGAATTCCTGAGTTCCGTCCAGTGGGTCTACCAGCCAATAGCGATCCCATTGGGCGCGTTTTTCCAAGGCAATATCTGCCGCTTCTTCAGAAAGAACAGGGATATCCGGTGTTAATTCAGTCAACTTTTTGATGATAAGTTTATGAGCGGCTAAATCTGCACTGGTCACTGGCGTCTGATCATTCTTAACAAATGATTCATATTGCTTATTTTCATAGATATCCAGTATCAACTGACCAGCGCAACGTGCTACCTCAATAACGGAAGGCAAAAGATGAGAGAGATCTTTATTTAAAACAGACATGGTAAACCTCTATTCTGTAGTGCAGGAAAGATGGCGCTGTGCCAACATCAATGCAGCGATACTTCGTGCTTCACTAAAGTCCAGGTGAGACAAGAGGTCATCAGCTTGGCTTAGCGGCCAGCGAACCACTTCTAATGGCTCAGGTTCATCTCCCTCAAGGCTTTCTGGATACAGCCCTTGCACGAGAAATAGTGTCATCTTTGCGGAAAAATAAGAAGGAGCTAATACCACCTCTTTCAACGGAGTAAAATGAGTCGCGCCTAATCCTATTTCTTCCTTTAATTCGCGGTTTGCCGCTTCTTGCGGGGTCTCTCCTAAATCAACCAATCCTTTGGGGAAACCTAACTCATACTCTTCTGTACCAGCAGCATATTCACGAATGAGCAATAAGTCTCCCGTATCTGTAACTGGAACCATCAAGACCGCCTGACGCCCGCTGCGCTTCATTCGTTCGTAAGTGCGCTTTACTCCGTTTGAGAACTCCAAATCGAGAGATTCAATTGTGAACAGCTTAGATTTAGCTACCACGTCAACAGATAAAATATTCGGCATCGCTTTTTTGGTCATCTCTTGTTCCTTTTCGATATGAACAAAACTTATAAATATATGATAGCGGTATTAACCGCGCTGACAATAAGAGGAACTGATCTTTCGCATAAAAGATCAACACCACAGATATATTAGGATTACCTTAATAAGGTTATCTAAGTTTTCCCTTGTAAACAAATGGATAACGACCTTCAGCGTTTGGATTCCCCAGCCACTTAAGCTGCGATTTCATTCCAGCTGGAAACTCACTATTAGGTTTAAACCAAGCATCCATCTTATAAACTTTATTAGCATCCAGCTCCGCATTAAAAGCACCGGCCACTTGTTTAGTATCCTGATTACCAGAGGCTATAAGTTTGTTATCACTACAGTTTACATTTGCTATTAGCGCACCTAAATTCAAATTACCCAGTGGAGAGTTAATTTCACTGGCATTCCACACCAAAGTACCATTTGCTGATTGACACCATGGCGCTGCATAGTGATATTCATGTATGGATAGCTCGACACGTCCGTCAACACTGACAGGAACAGGTACATTCACCTTCTGTAAAATCTGAGACGCAGGAATAGATGCCACTACGCTTTCAGCATAGGGTCCAGAAAAGCTAATGCCAGCATTACCTTTTCCTGTAAAGTTTAGATCACTCCCTCTTCCAAATCTCAGAGAGAACTCGGCTTTACCTTCCATTAATTTACCCGGCTGAAAATCCCAGACTACTTGGCCTAAGTTCTGATTTTTCCAGACAATGTTTTTCGCATTACCTTGCCAGACCGTGCCACCAATACCATTGAACTCAAGCCCTTGAATAGGTGATAAATATTTTATTGCAAATGATACGGGCACATGAACCAGCACGCTTACAAGAAATACCAATATAAAACATAATGAAAATAAAAAAATACGTTTCAACCTAACCGCCCCGCTTCAACTGCAAGCGTTTAATATCAACCATGCCTTTTGTCTCTGCCTTCGAGATATCCATAAACTCGACACTGATCCCCTGCTTGGTTTTAAGAAAATCAAGCCATGAGATAAACTGATTAAAGGTGACTGGCTTGATCCAAACTTGCAACATATCATCCCTTGGTTGCATACGGATTAGTTCTATTTTGTAACGTTTGGCCGATGTAGAAACCAGCTGATTCATTGGCTGGCTTGAGACAACAACACCACTATTGCCTCTTAATGATACGATCTCATCCGCCTTATCCATCACCCAATTGAGCAATTGTTTCTCCGTATCAATTTTGACCTGTGCTTTGTCTGCTCTATCGGAAAGCGGCTGAAAAAGCCCCCAATAAACTCCGGCAACAATAATTAGCAAGGTACCGCCAATTAACAATCTCTGCTCACGAGTTGAAATGGTTGCCCACCAAGAAGCTATCGAACTCATTAATGCGTTCATTGTTTTTTCCTCAGGGTAAAACTACCTGATACTCTATCTTCTTTCTTATTTAGTGGTCCCTGAACAACATTAAATTTTTCTGATAGCGTTGTGCGTACCACGTCAAAAGCCTGAAAGTCTTTCATTGAGGTTTCAATACGGACTTCACCCCGTTTAGCATCATATCGTATGCCTTGAACTTCGATAGATGGATGCTCAGCCAATACTTTAGGTAAGCCAGATAACCAATTAAGCACTGATTCGCCCGACGTTCCAGCAGAAAGCCGACCTACTTCATCATTCATCTGACGCTTTAAATAACTTACCGTAGGTATCTTTTTTTTATCTGGGAAAACGGTTCGGAAAACTCTCTCGCTTTCTGTCCTATACGCTTTTGCCTCTAATTCATACTGATTTACTTGCAGAACACGCTGCGTGGTCAACACCACTAAAAAGAGACATGCCGCAATGGCAACCTTACGCCATACTTTCAAATGTTTCAGTATGGAAGACTGTGGTTTGAATTTTCCTGTTAAAAGAGTGACGGAAGAATTAATCGCTTCTCTGGTCATCAACGCCATGACCAGCTCAGCCTCTTCGACTTGCCAATCTTGTTGCAATTCCAATTTTTCAGATGGGGCCGCCGTAAAACTGGTCACTGGAATATAAGATTCGTCAGCCTTACACCATTGGGATTGTAAAAATAGAGATAACCAATCTGAATTTACCGCTATACCTTCATTTTTGCTTTTTCTAAACAACCAATTATTATCTACCTGGATCGCTGACAGGCGCCCTTCAATGAGCGGTAATGCAAAAACATCAGGTAATACTTTTTTTATTTCAATGCCAATACTAGAAAATTCAGTAAGCCATTGAGTTAAGTATTTTTCATCTATCGCAGCGACGTTCACCTGATTAGCCGATTTATTTAAAACCGAAAAATGAAGTTCATCAACATCTTGCGCTATCTCTTCTTCGAAAAGATAAGGCAGCATATTTTCCAGCTGTCGAGAGGCCCCTGCTGGAACTTCAGTTTTAGCCAAAAAAAGATCCTGGCTATCAATAATCGCGATTGTTGTTCGCTGTTTTGCATAAGCAACCAACTCTGAGAGCTGTCCCTTATGACCCAACTCACCACTTGCAATTACTTCATTTTGACTTGTAGACCAAACTAACCACCCAATTGGTGAATTAGCTTGTCTACTCAGTCGAACGGTCAGAAACTCGCTCACTGATTCCTCCAAAGCGCCTGCGGACGACCGCGGCATCTTTCCTGTCTGTACTAAAGAGCAGGCTTCTAACCCGAACTCTAGATTCATTTACAATAATTTGAGCATCGAGCTCAAAAAATTGACTGTCGGTAGATAAATAGCCTTTGGCTTTATCTTTCGTTACTTTATCTATACTGGCAATTTCAGCTTCTGCCAAAAAATCATCCACCGATGACCACCCATCAAATGGGCGGTTATCAACAATGGACTCCGCCTTACTAACACTTAACTGAGGAGAGAAAAGAGCCGCCAATATAGTGGCACCTTTTTTATCAATCGTATTCACATTCAATCGCCAGTCATCACTAGGAATGGCACAAATAATAGGCTCAATAGCACGCATAACCTTATTATCCATCTGATAGATAGAACGCATTTCACTGCTATCTGCCAGCATACCATTCGCCGCTAAATATGCAGGACTGAGTGCTTCATAAGTACTATCTTCAACACCAAAACTTGAGGTTACATTGTCATCGCTGTCTAGATATTCCCAAGTAGAGTCTGCAATAACATCTGCCTGATAGCTGTCAACGTCAAGTTCATCAAGAATAGTCTTAAACACAGTAACTAAATAGGGCTTAGCGTTAGTACCCGAGTTCTGTTGAATATTGGATAGTGCATTAACATTAAAACAAGATTGCATATCCCGAATTTTCCCTGAGGCTTCACCATAATCAAGAGGAAAAACCTGCTCTTTAAGTGCCCAGGGTTGGCTCAGGTTTATCGAATCACCTTCACTGTAACTCTCTTCGATAGCGTATTCCGCCAGGGCTTCAACACCCAAACTATACCAATAGGCTTGTTGGTGGTTCAGCCGATTTTCTGCCCGGGTAAAATTAACAAATAACCGTTCTGACATCGTTGCCGCGATAGACACCATTGCAGCTAATACAAGCATAATCACTATCAAAGCTGCACCTTGCTGCTTTGCTTTGACGGTAGCGTATTTACCCATTGCTACCTCCGCTTTCATCTTCACTCGCTTGATTCTGTAATTTCTCACCAGCGGTCAAATAAATGCGCTCAATGGCCCCGTAATCTTCTAATTCAATGATAAACGAGACAGCTTTAGGCAATGCGAGCACTTGTTCCCAGCTTTTCAACCATTCACCTTGATGATAAAAGCGCATGTTTATGGAAACGACTTTATCTAATATTGGCGTAACAATGCCTTCTTGTCCCACTGGTGTATCAGGGTAACGCCACCAAACTCTTTGCAGTTTATCTGCCACGATTCGATACCCAACCTTAGAGACCTCCCCCCGAGGAAAGCGCTGCTGTGGGTTCAACCAACCGAGACGCGTGAACATAACCGCCTTGTTATCGGAGCCCAACAAACCCTCTTCCCACTGGATAAGCATTGAAGAGGCTTCATCGCCATTAGTGCGAAATTGTCTCAATGCCATTTGGCGAAAATCATTGTCGATAATCACCATTGCCCGTTGCAAATCTTTTAATCGGGTGGTTTTCTCTATCGACTGCGCATTACTACGCTGCACCTGATCAAGCACCTGATAAGCCGTCATACTGAGTGTGGCAAATATCGCCAATGCAACCAGTACTTCTATCAGGGTAAAACCTTTGTTTTTTTCACTACGGTTTCTACTTTTTAGCTGCATAGCTTCTTACCGTAACAATAGGATTCTTTCTATCCTTCTCAGTCGAAACACTGACATCAAACGCACCAATAAAACCGACCGATGTTTTCACTGGTGTAATTTTCCAGTACCAGTCTCGTCCTGCCATTTCTGTTTTTCCGGTACGTGCATTATTTGGAGCGCCAGAAAGCATCACTTTCGCCATTTGGTTATCCACAATCATAGAGGCAAATGTCTTCTCTTCGAGATAAGCAATCGTATTAATATGTTGGGTTACCGAACGAACCACACTAATTGCTGCAGTAGCAAAAATGGCCAAAGCAAACAAAACTTCAAGCAACGTCATTCCGCGATGATTGCGTATCATATGCCACTCTCTTGAGTCGCTTCTTCTGGCCTTAATAACTCGATAACACCTGTCTCTTTGACATTGATTTGCCAACGCTGACCTTGCTCATTCTGAGGATAAACATTAAGGCTAAATGGGGTTATTTCCCCGCTAGAAAGCACAAAAACCTGAGGAGGTTTTATCTGTTTTTCCTCATCAAATTCAGAAAACATCCCTTCATCAAAGAAACTTTGCTGGTCAAACAGTGTGTCACTGTCTGACCAGGCATCGCTTCCCAGCCGAAAGCTCAACGATAACCCGTCTTCTAGCTCTGTTTCTTTGTAGGTTTTGCTATCTAACGCCTTCCAGCCTTCGGCGGTCAGCTCGACATAAAGATAACGACCACGATTTTCTTCAATTCGAATGCCAAAATCTTTTCCATTCAAAATAGCGTCTTCATTTAACAATTGAAGTTTATAAAAAAATCGCTGAGCCTGCTCTTTGGCAAAATTTTGCTGACTATTGGGTAAAGTTAATATTACCGCCATAGCACTGAAAGACAGCACTATGACCACCAGCATAATCTCGATTAAGGTAAAACCCGTATTCCGCTTTTTCATCATTAATTTGGAGTCCGCCCCCAAAAGCATTAACGGAAATCTTGCATATTCCAGTTGCCAATATCGGCAGCCACTTCCTCACCGCCTTCTTCACCATCAGCACCTAATGTAAATATGTCGATAGTTCCGTTATCTCCCGGGCTTAAATATTGATAGTCACTTCCCCACGGGTCATTAGGCAAGCGTTTGATATAACCACCATTACGATAGTTTCTTGGTTCTGGGCTTCCACTTGGTTTAGCTACCAATGCTTCTAACCCTTGATCTGTCGTTGGGTAAACGCTGTTATCAAGCTTATACATATCCAGTGCCTGCTCTAGCGCAGAGATATCGGATATCGCCTTTTGCTGATCAGCTTTCTCTTTATTCCCTAATAAGTTAGGGACAACAAAACTGGCTAAAATACCCAAAATAACCACGACAACCATCACTTCAAGTAAGGTAAATCCAGACTGTTTTCTTTTCATTCTTTTCTCCAACGGTGTTCTGAACATCGAACACGTAAACTTCTAAGGTTGTTCTGTTCCGGGGCTATCCCGAAACAAGGTTATTCATTTCCAATATTGGCATTAATGTCGCCATGACAATAAATAGAACCACACCAGCCATCACTGCAATCAATGCTGGTGTAAATAGACCTAATGCAATATTGACGGTAGATTCAAAATCTCGATCCTGATTATCTGCCGCACGCGTCAGCATTTGCTCCAACTCACCACTCTGTTCACCACTGGCGATCATGTGCAGCATCATTGGCGGAAATAGTTTCGTTTGCTGCAGAGCATTTCTTAAACTTCCACCTTCTCGCACTTTCTCTGCCGCTTGTATAACCTCTTGTTTAACAAACTGGTTGGTCATGACATCCACTGCCACTTTCATTCCATCTAACAGAGGAATGGCACTGGAAGTACATATAGATAACGTACGAGCGAAGCGGGAAGTATTTAATCCCCGGGCAATCTTGCCAAGCAAAGGCAAATAAAGCACCTTTTTGTCCCAAGACAACCGAAATTCTGGCCTTTTCAATGCCGTTTTAAACAATGTAAATAAAACAATAAAACCAACCAGGATATAAAGTCCCCAGCTTTGTACAAAATTACTGGCATTGAGAAGAAACTGAGTAGAGGTAGGAAGTTCTTGTCCCATCTGCACAAATTGATCCACTATTTTAGGAACAACACTTGCCAATAAAAACGCCACAATACCAATAGCAAAAACGGTCAGAACAATAGGGTATATCATCGCCTGCAATAGTTTGGAGCGCATCAGTTGGCGGTTTTCGACATATTCGGCCAGCCGCTCGAGTACAGTATCAAGATGTCCCGATTTCTCACCCGCCGCCACCATTGCACGAAATAATTCATCAAATATGTGTGGGTAATCAGCCAGGCTATCTGCAAGGGTATAACCTTCCACGACTCTGGAACGCACAGCCATCATCATGCTACGAATTCGAGGTTTCTCTGATTGCTCGGCCACCGCTTTCAAGCACTCTTCTAAGGGCATACTAGCCTGAACTAATGTCGATAGTTGTCGTGTGATTAAAGAAAGCTCTTTAGTACTAATCCCACGCTTAAAACCGGAGCCTGATTTTCCCGCCGACGCATTTTTTACTTTTGTTTCAATGACCTCTACAGGAACAAGCCCTTGCTCCTTCAAGCGTTGACGAATCTGGCGGGAGTTGTCCCCTTCCATTACGCCTTTTTTCTGCCTGCCTTTTGTATTCAGTGCTTTATATTCAAATGCTGCCATTACACTTCCTTGGTCACTCGCATAACTTCTTCGAGCGTGGTTATGCCTAGGCGCACCTTGTCTAAGCCATCATCACGGATACTTGGAGTATTAGAACGAATGGATTTCTCTATCGCTTGTTCACCGGCTTCTGAATGGATCAATTCCTGAACATCATCATTAATGGTTAATAGCTCATGAATACCAGTTCGGCCTCGATAGCCCTTATAGCTACAGGCATCACAACCTTTAGCTCGATACAACGTCAGTGCTTCGTTTAACGCCAAGCCAAACAGTTTTTTCTGCTCTTTATCTGCCTGATAAGCTTCTTTACAATCGGGACAGAGTGTCCGTATTAAGCGCTGAGCTAAAACACCCAGTAGTGACGAAGAAATTAAGAAGGGTTCAATACCCATATCTCTTAACCGGGTAATCGCCCCTACCGCTGTATTGGTATGTAAAGTAGACATCACCAAGTGACCAGTTAATGATGCCTGAACCGCTATTTGTGCTGTTTCTAGGTCGCGAATTTCACCGACCATCACGACATCCGGATCTTGGCGAAGAATCGCCCTCAATCCCCGAGCAAAAGTCATATCTACTTTAGGGTTAACCTGTGTTTGACCAATACCATCAATATCAAATTCTATCGGGTCTTCCACGGTAAGGATGTTTCGTTCAGAACTATTGAGCTCCTGTAAACCTGCGTACAAGGTCGTCGATTTACCTGAGCCTGTTGGGCCAGTGACCAAAATAATACCGTGTGGGCGACTGATCAGTTTTTGGAATTCGTCGTGATTTCTATTCGTCATCCCCAAACTGTGCAAATCAAGTTGGGTAGCATTCTTGTCCAGCAAACGCATTACTACACGCTCACCATGAGAGGACGGCATCGTTGAAACACGTACGTCTACCGCTCGACCACCAATCCTGAGTGAGATTCGGCCATCCTGAGGTACACGCTTTTCAGCAATATCTAACTTTGCCATGACCTTAACGCGTGACACCAATAGAGGGGCTAATTTACGGCTGGGAGCTAAGACCTCACGCAATACGCCATCGACACGAAATCGAATGGATAAAGATTGTTCAAAAGTCTCAATATGTATATCAGAAGCACCTTCTTTAATCGCTTCACCCAACATGGCGTTTATAAGCTTAATTATCGGGGCATCATCTTCTGCTTCAAGTAGATCTTCATTCTGGGGCAGCTCTTCTGCCAAAGAGAAAAAGTCATCACTATCTGCCCCAATATCTTCCATAAGCTGGCGAGCTTCTGAAGAGTCGCGCTGATACGCTTGGGTTAGTTTTTCTTCAAACTGATCAACACTTGTTGCGACCAACTTAAACCGAAAATTAAAAACACGCTGAACTTCACTTAAAATAGTCATGGAAAGCGGCTCAACATAGTAAAGAACCGCTGTATCCGAGATATCTCGATCAATATCCAACACAACTTGATGACGCTTGGCAAAACTAAAAGGCAAACGAGATAAATAAGGCATCATCTCGGCCATTATTTTATCTCCAGCTGGTCAATAAAGGCCTGAAACTCTGCAGGATGACGCTGCTCTGAATTAAACTCACCGATGACAGGTATGGCGTCATCAGGAAGTAACTTAAGACCTTCTTGTGCTTTGTAAAGTTGCTCTGCACGAATATAGTTGTATTTCCGCTGAGTTATACCATCTGCGGTCACACCATCACGAATGATGGTTGGTTTAATAAACACCATCAGATTGCGCTTTTCTACTTGAGTGCTAGTGGATTTAAATAGATGGCCCAAAATTGGAATATCACCCAAAAAAGGCACTTTAGATTCGCTTTCCATTGCTCGTTCATCAATCAGCCCGCCTAATACCAGCATCTGGCCATCCTGAATCATAACCGTGGTATTAAGCTGACGCTTGGCAAAGCGAACATCGACTGCGCCACTTGCGCCCAATACGTTAGACACTTCTTGTTCTATATTTAACTGAACGGAATCCCCTTCGTTTATTTGCGGAACCACTTTCAGTTTAATACCCACCTCTTTACGTTCTACCGTTTGGAATGGGTTACTATTGCTCGAACTGGCCGTCGAGCCGGTAATGACAGGAACTTCTTCACCAACAATAAATGACGCTTCACCATTATCCATAACCGTAATACTTGGCGATGATAAAATATTGGAGTTGGAATCTGTGGACACCGCACTAATTAATGCCGTCCAGTCACCCATCATTAAGCTCAACGCTGCACCATTCACACTACCAAGCGCACTTGCTAACGTTGAAAAGTCACCTTCCGTCGTTGTTGTTTCATTTCTAAGGAAATCGCCATCGCTATCATAAACCGCGGTTGTGTTCTTTGTATCTTTGGCCTCTTCCAGACCAACCATCACCTGACCGATCGGCGCGCCGGTATTGCCATATTGGATAACAGCCCCCGTTTCCAGGTTACCCCACTGAACGCCAAGGTTGACGCCATCACCTTCTGACATTTCCACAATTAGCGCTTCAATTAAGACCTGAGCACGACGAATATCAAGTTGGGAAATAACCTCTAACAACGCTTTCATAACATCAGTTGGTGCTGTTAAGACCAAAGCATTCGTATCCGCGTGGGCCGCGATCATCACCTCCGCACGGCGAGAGTTCGCTGCTTTACCGGATGTTTGTTTCTCCGATTGAATATTTTCAGAAACGCCTTTTAGTACATCAACCAACTCTTCCGCTTTAGCGTATTTCAAATAAACCACGCGGTTATTACCTTTCGTGGCCATCTCAACATCAAGTTGTTGAATTAATTTACGCAGACGTTTTCTTACGGTTGGGTCACCAGAAATAAGAACTGAGTTGGTTCTATCATCCGCGACCAGCTTAGGTTGTAAGAAAGCAGGCGTATTCTTGGTATTGGTGCTTTTATTTAGCGCTTCGACAATGCGAACCATTTCAGAGGCTGAGGCACTTTTTAGCGCAACAACTTCAATTTCTTTGTCACCGGCCTGATCCACTCTCTCAATAATCTCTGCCAAACGGTTAACAACAGCAGCCCGGCCAGTAATTAATATAATATTCGCAGGATCGTAATGAACAACATTACCTGCACCCGCATTATCGTTCAGTTGGCGTAATAGTGGAGAAAGCTCGCGCACAGAAACATTTCGTACCGCCACAACTCGAGTGATAACTGCGTCGCCCTTAATCTTTGAGTCATTACCAACCACAGGAATAGCGGATGTTTTTGCGTCTTTAGCTTTTATCACTTTAAGAACGCCATTATCCATTTCTACTACTGCAAAGCCGTACACTTCTAAAACGTTAAGAAAAAATTGGTAGTACTGCTCTTCGCTTAATACATCATAGCTACGCACATCTATCTTGCCACGCACTGCGGGATCAACAATGATCGTCTTTTCCAGATTCCGACCAACAATGTTGATAAACTCTTGAATATCCGTTCCCTTGAAGCTGGCACTAAATTCATTCGCTATCACAGGAGCACATAACAGACTGCCTGCCAGCAATAACGCACTTTTGCTTAACCACCTTTTCACTAGAAACTCCTAAATTCTCCGACAAACTTAGTTGTCAGTTTAAAATGCAATATAAATATCATGAGATTGACCGTTACGCTCAACCGTCAAATTCAGTTCTGTTAGTTCATTAATGGATTGCCAGATTTTCCCCATTGATGCAGGATTTGTTAGGTCTTCACCATTCAACCGGATTGCAATATCACCATCTTTAAGGCCTACCGAGTCAAACAAGGCCCGCTGGGTTCCGGGACGCACTCTATATCCAATTAACTGTCCATCTTTTTTCATTTGCGATAGACGAATGTAACGCAAAATTCTTTGTGGATCGTCCAAAATTTGTTGGCGTATATTTGCTAACTGATCCACGCCCAATGATGGTTTATTGTTATCATTCCGGATAGAGGTATTACTTGTTGGTTCCTTGTCCGAAAGTGAACGGCGTTTATACTCTACACCTTCCAACATTAAGGTTTCATCCCTACCTGCATTCTCGATAATAACTCTATCAACAAACACTACTTTCAGTTTCGCCTGCGTGCCGTCTATCAACTCACCTACACCGTAAGTCGCTTGTTTTCCTTTATTCGCTATTACCGCTAAACTATTTGTTACTTCAGAACTTGACACTGCACCGACAAGCACCAAATTGAGTCGGGTTTTAGGTGCATCCTGAACAACAGGTTTTACTACTTCAACAACCGTCTCTGAATACTGACCAAATATATTAGCTTTATGGATAGCAGAAACATCATTAGAACCCGTCGTTGAAGCGACACTAGCTACTGTTGGCTTAGCTAACCAACCAACCATAGCAACTTTATTATCGATAACCTGCCAAACGAGTTGCCCGGTTATCCACGCTGACAAAACAACAAAGAACAGAGACAGCACAACACTAATCTTAGACTGTGAAGCAATAAAAGCCGATGGAATGTTATCCAGAAAGCGAGTGATCTTTGTATTTCGGCTCAATGATGAGTGCATTAACAACCTCTGATGAGTCAATACCAAAATTTAAATTAGCGAAAAAGAATAGCATATCTTTCAATGGACAAGATAAGGCAAAGCCTGAATATTTGCTTTGTCCCCTTGAAAATATAGCGCCATATCACCATTTCTACAGAAAATAGTAACTAAAAATCAGCAATAAGACCGAAGCATTTCGGTACTGTTCAATTTATTTTTAAAATGGGTATAAAAAGTGAAATCTAATTCTGATGCAGTCAGGCTAGATAAATGGCTCTGGGCTGCTCGTTTTTACAAAACACGCTCTATTGCGCGTAACATGGTTGATGGCGGTAAAGTTCATTATAACGGCCAACGATCTAAACCAAGCAAAGTAGTTGAGTTAGGTGCAGTTATTACACTTCGCCAAGGTCAAGATGATAAAACCATCAAGATTGAAAAAATATCCGACCAACGTCGCGGAGCTCCTGAAGCCCAACTACTCTATACAGAAACAGATGAAAGCATTGCCAAGCGTGAAGAGAATCATCAGAAACGCAAACTCAATGCTTTTCACAGTCCAAGTCCTGATCGACGGCCTGACAAAAAACAGCGCCGCGATATAATCAAGTTTAAACATCAATAAGCTGGAGTTTCCTGAAATGGCAAACAACGTTTTAAACCGCTATCTATTTGAAGACCTTTCTGTACGTGGCGAGTTGGTTCAGTTAGATGATACCTACCAACACATTATTTCCAGTAAGGAATACCCAACAGCAGTACAAAACCTGCTGGGAGAGCTATTGGTTGCAACCTCACTATTAACCGCAACACTGAAGTTTGAAGGTTCTATCACGCTTCAGCTTCAGGGAGATGGCCCAGTATCCTTAGCCGTTATCAATGGCGACCACGATCAAAAAGTTCGTGGAGTGGCACGCTGGGAAGGTGATATATCCGATGACGCCTCTTTGCATCAGCTAATGGGTAAAGGTCACCTTGTTATTACGATTTCACCCGATAAGGGAGAACGCTACCAAGGCATAGTGGCTTTGGAAGGAGAGAACCTTGCAGAATGCTTAGAGGAGTACTTCCTCCGTTCAGAGCAACTTAAAACAAAACTGTGGTTCCGTTTAGGCGAATATAACGGGAAACCTCATGCTGCAGGAATGCTGCTTCAGGTAATGCCTGACGGTACAGGTTCTGAGGATGATTTCGATCACCTAGAAAAATTAACAAGTACGATTAAAGATGAAGAGCTGTTTTCTTTAGAAGCGAACGAATTGCTTTACCGTCTTTACAATCAAGAATCAGTACAACTTTTTGAAGCGCAGCCTGTTGAGTTTTATTGTGGCTGTTCAAGGCAAAGAAGTGCTTCTGCAATCATAACAGTTGAAAAAGAAGAGATTTACGACATCTTAACAAAGGAAGGAACAATTTCTTTACATTGCGATTACTGCGGCACGAATTATTCGTTCGACGAAAATGAAGTAACCGCTCTTTTTGAACAGGCAGAAGCAGAGAACAAAACCGTTCACTAACATGCATATATGCAAACTATATTTTAATTTTTAGATCAAGCCAGCGAAAGCTGGCTTTTTTGTTACATAAAATCATATAAATCACTCAGTTAATCGAGCGTCAACACACTTTTCACCATATCTTCTGTACATTAAATTGATCTAGCGCAAAGCTTTGCGCCGACTAGAATTCAAGCACTCTAAAGTGTGACGAATGAGCATAAACGCTGTATTTTTCGTCAATAATTTTTGACTTGTCTCCCTGTTTTCTCGCTTTCACGTTGATAGCATGGTTAACAGACAAAAAAAAAGATTTTACAAAATCCCTACAATTATCCAATAAGGAGCACCACCTATGACCGTTATGGAACATACTGAGGCTGCACAACTAGACCTAACTAAATACGGGCTAACTAGCGTAAAAGAGATTGTTCGCAATCCCAGTTACGATATGTTGTTCGCAGAGGAAACTCGTTCCGATTTAGAAGGGTACGAAAAAGGCGTAGTGACCGAACTTGGCGCTGTCGCTGTTGACACGGGTATTTTCACTGGTCGTTCACCTAAAGATAAGTTCATCGTAAAAGATGCAACAACTGAAGAAAACATGTGGTGGACATCAGAACAAGTTAAAAATGACAATAAAGCCATATCTACAGAAGTATGGAATGAACTCAAAGAGCTAACGACAACTCAATTATCAGGCAAGCGCCTGTTTGTATTGGATGGCTACTGTGGAACGAATAAAGATACTCGTTTATCTGTACGCTTCATTACCGAGGTAGCGTGGCAAGCTCACTTCGTTAAAAACATGTTTATCCGCCCTTCAGAAGAAGAACTAAAAACATTTGATCCCGACTTCGTTGTAATGAACGCAGCGAAAACCACTAACCCTAACTGGGAAAAACAAGGCCTAAACTCTGAAAACTATACTGTATTTAATCTAACAGAAAAAATGCAGCTAATTGGCGGTACTTGGTACGGCGGCGAAATGAAAAAAGGTATGTTCGCCATGATGAACTACTTCCTACCGTTGAAAGGTATTGCATCAATGCATTGCTCTGCAAACGTAGGTGAAGAAGGTGATACCGCAATCTTCTTCGGTCTGTCAGGTACAGGTAAAACCACACTATCAACGGATCCAAAACGTCAGTTGATTGGTGATGATGAGCACGGCTGGGATGATGACGGTATATTCAACTACGAAGGAGGTTGTTACGCGAAAACGATCAAGCTTTCCAAAGAAGCAGAGCCTGATATCTATAATGCTATTCGTCGTGATGCATTATTAGAGAACGTAACCGTTCGTAACGATGGCTCTATCGACTTTGATGATGGTTCTAAAACTGAAAACACCCGTGTTTCTTACCCTATCTATCATATCGACAATATCGTTAAACCTGTCTCTAAAGCGGGTCACGCTGAGAAAGTTATTTTCTTAACTGCGGATGCGTTTGGAGTGCTTCCTCCGGTAGCTAAGTTAACACCGGAACAAACCAAGTATCACTTCCTATCAGGTTTTACCGCAAAACTTGCAGGTACAGAGCGTGGCATCACAGAGCCAACCCCAACGTTCTCTTCCTGCTTCGGTGCTGCGTTCCTGACACTGCACCCAACAAAGTATGCTGAAGTACTGGTTAAACGTATGGAAGCCGCTGGCGCAGAAGCTTATCTGGTAAACACTGGCTGGAATGGTACGGGCAAACGTATCTCTATTCAGGATACCCGCGGAATCATTGATGCCATCTTGGATGGTTCAATTGAAACAGCTGAATCTAAGCAAATCCCTGTATTTAACTTAGAAGTACCAACCGCACTTCCGGGCGTTGATCCTGCAATTTTGGACCCTCGCGATACTTACGTTGACCCTCTACAATGGGAAAGCAAAGCAGAAGACCTTGCTCAACGCTTTATCAAAAATTTCGATAAGTACACTGATAACGCAGAAGGTGCTGCATTAGTTGCTGCTGGCCCTCAGCTAGACTAAGCAATACTAAAAACTATGGCTAAGCCCCTCAATTGAGGGGCTTTTTTATTGAATATCTCTCTTTTTTACGTCAATGTGTCTTATTAGCACTACCAGAAATTCTCCAGCAACCTTAATACTGGCAGTAGCATTGAACTCTAGAGCAGACTATACGATGAAAAAAGCACTGGCACTGATCATATCCACTCTTTTATTGCTACTGTTAATAGCAATCGCAGGGTTGTATTGGGCGATGCAAAACCAATATGCAGCTCAGATCATTAATCGTTTATTTGTTCAATTCTCCGATACGCCTGTTTCCGTTCAGACTGCCAAATATACTTACCCAAACCTGCTATCTTTGCAAATGGTTGAAATGAAAGAGATTCAAGAAAAGCCGATAGTAATCGAAAAAGTAGAGCTACGGTTAAATCTTTCAACACTCTTATCGCCACATGTCACCATAGACAGCTTATTAATCAGTGGGTTGCGCTTGCAGAATGGTTTACCTGATTTTTCGATATCAGACCGAGTAATATTAAAGCAGCTTGCAATTTCAAACCTCGATTATTCTGATAATAGCTTCATTATCAGAGACGCCAACGTTCAAATAAATAACCCTCAATTAATACTGGAACAGCAAGTGATTCCATTTGGAAATCTTCAGTTTTCAGCAGAACAGATCTATTGGCAGGGGGAAGCTATTGATAACGTCTTACTTGATGCCGACTACAAAAAACAAAACAGCACGATATATGGCCTCTCTTTTAAATGGCGAAAAGGCGAGTTTTCCGGGCAGGCGGAGCAATACAGCCAAGGCTGGTCTTTAGTTAATGCCACTATCGATAAACTAAGGTTAAGTACCGAAGAGTGGCAGCAAGCGAAGCAACTGGATTTAAATCAGTTGTTATCTAATATCACTCATATTAATAGTTTGGATATGCTGGATAGCACAATAGCGTTCGCTGATTTTGAATTAACCAATGCCAACCTATCGGTTGAAAACCTAAAATTGCCCTTTAATCCGTGGGCGCAATCTCAAGGGTATCTCTCTGTCAACGCAGAGAGCATCGGCTACCTGAATCAACTCTGGCTCGACCCCGTATTTGAGCTCTATTTGGAACCCAATAAACTACAACTTGAAGACGCTACTGTAGAACTTCATCACGGTTTAATTCAGGCGAAAGGGCTGTTTACTCCTAGTTCAATTAACCTGTCTCATTTGAACATATCTGGATTGAAATGGATAAGTGAACAAGATTCAACATTCTCTGCACTCAAGCCTTTCCTTAGTCAAATTAACAACCTGAAGATTAAAGATCTAAGCGTTCAGCATTCGCAACTTATACAGCTTGCCTCTCAACCCAACTGGCAGATTTCAGGGGTAAGTGTTGAAGGAAAAAATACCGAACTCGTCAGAGACGGGAAGTTAGCGCTTTGGAATGGGAAGCTTGGTGTTAATGCAACTAATGCCAGTTTTGATGAACTCTATGCCAACCATCCTGTTTTAAACATGAGCAGTGTTGAAGGAATATGGAAACTAAATGACCTCTTTATTCCATTAAATAATGGGTTGATAGAGGCCACCGGTGCCTATCAATTGAATAAAGTAAGTAAGCCCTGGCAGTTAAAAACGACTGTTTATGGCCTCCCTACTAGGCTATTTGAAGCGTGGAACACGTTACCAATACAATTTGAAGCGACTGCCGACTTTCAATTAGAAGCTTCAGGGCTTGCTGCAGACTCATTAAGTTTGAACCACAGCTTATCAGGGCATTTTGTAGGCACCCTTAGAGATTCAGTGTTCATTTCGAAAAAAAGTGATAGTGAAGTTATCTCTAACCCAATTGAAATATCAGAACTGGAGTTCAATGCCGATCGAGGCCGAATAGAGATAAAACCAATAAAGCTAAGAGGGTCTGATATATCTGCTCTCTTTACCGGTCAATATGACTTGGTCTCAAATGAAAAAAATAGAGTTCAATTGAGAGTCAATGAAAAGTGCAAAAATACAGATTATAATCTATTGAATAAAAAGACTGTCGTAACAAACATCTGCAAATGACAAAAATATAAATAACAAGTCCTTGAATCAAGCTAATTATGGCGGCGCATCACTGCCTTGGTTTTTGTTATTTTACTGGTAGCAATACATAGGTACCAATAAACTCAACGGCAGCAACATCACCGCTGTATATTGTAACATTGATAATAACCCGTGCTTTTCTACCATTTCTTAACCTATCGAGATCGCCGCTTATACCATCGAGTGAGGTCGCGGCTATTGGTGTTTCTTCAACGGGAAAACGGTAACGGATTTTACTGTCTGCCAAAACAATATCAGCGTTCAGATTACGCTCTCGCATTAACAGCCAAGTCATGCCCCATCCGGTAAGGGTTGCTAAGGTAAAAGCAGAGCCAGCAAACATGGTGTTGCGAGGGTTTAAGTTAGGGTTTAGCTGAGCGCTACATTCAAACTGATAACCCGTATATTGATTAATTTTGATACCCATTTTGTCACTTATCGGGATCTGTTGCTCCCAACGTTCCTGTAACTCAGCACACCACTCGGGGTTTCTCAAAATATTCTCTAATGGATCAAGTTGTTTAACCATCTGTTGATGACGATTTTTACCAATTTGGTCGCTTAACTCTCCCTGACTTTCAAAACCATTTTTCGTATAGAATGAGATAGCATCTTCGCGAGCATTACAGACGAGTCGCTTTACTCCTTCTTGTCTTGCATAAGACTCTAGAGCAACCAGAATTAACGAGCCTAACCCTTTGTCTCGTCGATTAGGTTTAACCGCCATATAACGAATTTGAGCTTCGTTGTCGGGGGTAATATATAACCTTCCAACCGCCATAGGGCGTCCGCGACCATCCACTATCATTTTATGATGACTCATTTCATCATATTCATCACGCTCCGAACCTTCCGGCAGCCTCAATGGCTCTCGCAGCATCTGCCATCGGAAGTGGTAATACTTGGTAATCTGATTATCTGTCTTCGGCGTGATTAACTTAAACATAAAAATCCTTTTTTATTTGGGATACTGATTATAGAACAAACTATGCCGAAATCGATACTCGATGACCGGTGACCGGTGACCGGTGACCGATTTTCGCTACCCCAACTTATACCTGCAACCAAAACGTCACTGGACCATCATTGACCAGAGATACTTTCATATCTGCGGCGAACACGCCCCTTTCTGTCGGTAGTACTTCTGCACAACAATCAGAAAAATAGTCATATAAGCGTTCTGCATCGACAGGATGTGCTCCGCGAGAAAACCCGGCTCGCGTGCCTTTTTTCGTATCTGCCGGTAACGTGAACTGAGATACGACCAGCACCTGGCCATCTACCTGTTTAACATTCAGGTTCATTTTTCCGTCGTCATCACCAAAAACACGATAAGTTGTGACTTTTTCCATCAAACGCTTCGCTTTAACTTCATCGTCATCTTTCTCTACACCCAGAAGTACAAGTAGCCCTCTGCCTATGTCTCCAACGACGTCGCCATCAACCACAACTGAGGCTTCACTTACTCTCTGAATCAGCGCTATCACTACTCTTCCTACTCTCTAATTTATTTTCTTGTTTCAACGAGTTTAACACTTCTTGCTTTGGACTCCAGTTCTCACGTTCACCCAGCGCCGCAGTCACTTCAGCACCAATCAATACAATCAGCCAGCACAAATATACCCAAACGAACAAAATAGGTATTGCCGCCAAAGCGCCATAAATAAGTTGATAAGAAGGGAATTGTGTAATGTAAGCAGCAAAACCTTTCTTGCTCATTTCAAATAATATCGCCGCGATTAACGCACCGAGAGCCGCATTAGAAAGATGTACCTTTTTGTTCGGTACTAATAGGTATAGTCCCATAAAGGCAAAAAAAGACAGGATCAGTGGCAGCCAGCGCAATAACAAATCATATGCGCCGGATAAGGTTTCATTTTCTAATAATTGCAACGATGTTACGTATGACGTTGCCGCGATACTCGTTCCGACTAATATGGGCCCTAGCGTCAATACCATCCAATACATTGAGAAAGAAAATACGGCACGACGCTTGTGTTTAACTCGCCAAATATAATTTAGATTTTTATCTATATTAGAGATAAGCATTAGCGCCGCCACAAACAAAAAAGCACCGCCAACCGCTGTCATCTTGCCTGTATTGGCAACAAAATCATTTAAAGCTGACCTCACAGCGTCTCCCGCTGCGGGAACAAAATTGGTTATGACAAAATCTTGAATAATTTCCCCTGAATTAGAAAACAGAGAAAATGAAGACAATACCGAGAGCAATACCGTTAACATCGGTACAATAGAAAGTAAGGTAATGTAGGCTAAATAACCCGCATTAATATTAACCCTATCGTGCTTCATTCGAACCAATAGATAACGGCCAAACTGTATGCTTTGCCTCATTATCTTTTCGATATCCACCTTGTATCTCCTTTTTATCTAAGCCATCCTATACTTCAACGACATCAAGGTGCTCGTTTCAGGTATATAACCACATCAATATTAAAGGAAAGGAAGCAAACATGCGCTATTTATTAGCTACTGTCGTATCCATTTTTGTGCTCAGCGGATGTCAGTCGACCTACTACTCTGCAATGGAAAAAGTGGGTTATCACAAACGTGACATCATGGTAGACAGAGTCGAAGATGCTCAAAGTTCTCAACAAGAGGCTCAGCAGGAGTTTTCCAGTGCCTTAGAAGCGCTTTCAGCATTAACCCATTTTGATGGCGGTGAATTGGAAGCGGTATATGAGGAAATAAACGAAAAGTATGAAGATAGTGAAAAGGCCGCCGAGCAAGTAAGTTCGCGCATAGCGGCTATCGAAGATGTTTCATCGGCACTATTTGATGAATGGCAAGATGAGTTAAGTCTCTATACCAATTCTAAATTACGCCGTTCCAGCGAACAAAAGCTGCGTGAGACCAAGTCTTCATATAACAAAATGCTGAAAGCAATGAAATTTGCTGAGCAAAAAATGACACCTGTACTCAATACGCTACGTGACAATACGCTCTACTTGAAACATAACCTGAACGCCAGCGCCATTGGCTCATTAAAAGGGGAGTTTTCAAGTTTGGAAAAAGATATTCAATACGCGATTAAACAGATGAACGCTGCGATTACCGAATCTGAACTATTTTTGCAAAAACTCAGCCAGAAATGATCTGAACAAATACAAAATAACCGTGTTTTAAGTGCATAAAAAAGGGTGAGAAGTTTCCTTCTCACCCTTTTTATTAGCCACGTAGGGCTTAAATTATTTCGCTGGACGAGCTGCGCGTTTACGTTCGTTTTCAGTAAGAAGTTTCTTACGGATACGTACGTTTTCTGGTGTAACTTCTACTAGCTCATCTTCGTCGATAAACTCAAGAGCTTGCTCTAGTGTGTGACGAATCGGTGGCGAAAGAACCTGTGCTTCATCCGTACCAGATGCACGAACGTTGGTTAGCTGCTTACCTTTCAGACAGTTTACTGTTAGGTCATTAGCACGGTTATGAATACCGATGATTTGACCTTCGTATACTTCATCTGCGTGCTCTGTAAATAGACGACCACGAGCTTGAAGGAAGAACAGTGCGTAAGTCAGTGCTTTACCTGTTGCGTTTGAAATTAGAACGCCATTGTTACGCTGACCGATTACGCCACCTTTGTGTGGTCCATAGTGATCGTATGAATGGTAAATAAGACCAGAACCAGACGTCATTGTTAGGAACTCAGTTTGGAAGCCGATAAGGCCACGAGAAGGCATCATAAAGTCCATGCGAACACGGCCTTTACCATCAGGAGCCATATCAGTTAGCTCACCTTTACGCAGACCGATGCTTTCCATGATCGCACCTTGATGCTCTTCAACCACATCGATAGTTACCGTTTCAAACGGTTCCATTAGTTGACCATCTTCTTCTTTGATAATTACTTCTGGACGAGATACTGCTAACTCAAAGCCTTCACGACGCATGTTTTCGATAAGAATCGATAGGTGAAGCTCGCCACGACCCGATACACGGAAACGGTCTGGGCTGTCTGTTTCTTCAACACGTAGTGCAACGTTATGAACCAATTCTTTTTCAAGACGCTCAAGGATGTTACGTGACGTTACGAACTTACCTTCTTTACCGGCGAACGGAGAAGTGTTTACTTGGAACGTCATGGTTACTGTTGGTTCATCAACAGAAAGTGGTTCCATCGCTTCAACGTTGTTTACATCACAGATAGTGTCTGAAATTTTCAGCTCACCAAGACCTGTGATTGCAATGATGTCACCCGCATTAGCTTGCTCAACTTCGTGACGCTCAAGACCAAGGTAGCCAAGTACTGTACCAACTTTACCGTTACGTTTTTTGCCTTCTGCATTCACAATCGTTACTTGCTGGTTTGGCTTAACGCTACCGCGAGTTACACGACATACACCGATAACACCAACGTAAGAGCTGTAATCAAGCTGAGAAACTTGCATCTGAAGCGAACCGTCAAGATCAACTTCCGGCGCTTCTACTGTATCAACAACCGCCTGGAATAGTGGTTCCATATCTTCGCCAACAACACCTTCTTCCATTGTCGCCCAGCCATTAAGTGCTGAAGCGTAAACAGTGGTGAAGTCTAGTTGTTCGTCAGTTGCGCCTAGGTTATCAAATAGGTCAAAGATTTGATCCATAACCCAATCAGGACGAGCGCCTGGACGGTCAATCTTGTTGATAACAACAATTGGCTTAAGGCCGTGTGCGAATGCTTTTTGCGTTACGAAACGCGTTTGAGGCATTGGACCATCAACTGCATCAACGATAAGTAGAACAGAATCTACCATTGACATGATACGCTCAACTTCACCACCGAAGTCTGCGTGTCCTGGAGTATCTACGATGTTGATACGGTAGTCATTCCAGTTAATCGCCGTGTTCTTAGCAAGAATAGTAATGCCGCGCTCTTTCTCGATATCATTCGAGTCCATTACGCGCTCTTCTGCTTCTCCACGAGATTCAAGTGTGCCTGATTGCTGAAGCAGCTTATCTACTAGTGTTGTTTTACCGTGGTCAACGTGCGCGATGATCGCGATATTTCTTAATTTATCAATCTGTGGAGTAGCCATGAATTTTGATTCACTCAATTAAAGAAGCAGCGTTCATTCGCTGCTTTGGTTTAAAAATCGGCGCTAATGTAGCAGATTTTTACCTAAATCGCTAAGAAATGTGATCTTATACGGCATAAATTGTTCAAAAAATTGTCAAATCTTAGCTTTCTATAACCATAGTTTTGATTTACAGCAAATCAATAGACTATCGAATAAAATAATCTTGACTATTATTGTTAATACATGCTGAATTAGGCGTGTTAGATTCTTACACGCAAGCAGTATCGCACCACTATGGTGCAAGTCAGGATCATTTTAGTGCAGACGTTGCACCAAAAAACAACATTCACATATTAAGCCCTTGATTTTAAAGGATTAAATAAAGTGGCACGGTTTTAGCTTATCTAAAGCTGTCATCGAATAATTCGACTATCGAATAGAAATTACTCAATGACGATTTTATAAATCGAAACTGCACCGCATTAATAACACTGGAGGTTATCCAAGATGTCAGTAGAAAATGTTCTATCGCTGATCCAAGAAAACGAAGTTAAGTTTATCGACCTACGCTTTACCGATACTAAAGGTAAAGAACAGCATATCTCTATTCCTGCTCACCAAATCGACACTGATTTCTTCGAAGAAGGTAAGATGTTCGATGGCTCATCTGTTGCTGGCTGGAAAGGCATTAATGAATCAGACATGGTAATGATGCCTGATGCGACAAGTGCTGTACTAGACCCATTCACGGAAGATGCAACACTAAACATCCGTTGTGACATCCTAGAGCCTGCAACAATGCAAGGTTATGACCGCGACCCTCGTTCTATTGCGAAGCGTGCAGAAGACTTTATGCGTGCAGCTGGCGTTGCTGATTCTGTACTTGTTGGCCCAGAACCTGAATTCTTCCTATTTGATGATGTTAAATTCAATACTGATATCTCAGGCTCTTTTTTCAAAATTGATGATGTTGAAGCATCTTGGAACACAGGTTCTCATGTTGAAGGTGGTAACAAAGGTCACCGTCCAGGCGTTAAAGGTGGTTACTTCCCAGTAGCTCCTGTTGATTCTTCCCAAGATATTCGTAGTGCAATGTGTCTTGTAATGGAAGAGATGGGGCTGGTTGTTGAAGCTCACCACCATGAAGTTGCAACAGCGGGTCAAAACGAAATCGCTACTCGTTTCAACACGTTAACTGCGAAAGCAGATGAAATCCAAATTTATAAGTATGTTGTTCATAACGTAGCTCACGCTTATGGTAAAACAGCTACCTTTATGCCAAAACCTCTTGTAGGTGATAATGGTAGTGGTATGCACGTTCACATGTCACTTGCAAAAGACGGCGTGAACTTGTTCTCTGGTGATAAGTACGGCGGCCTATCTGAAATGGCTCTATACTACATCGGCGGTATCATTAAGCATGCTCGTGCTATCAACGCATTTGCTAATGCTTCAACGAACTCATACAAGCGTCTTGTTCCAGGATTTGAAGCACCAGTAATGCTGGCATACTCTGCTCGTAACCGTAGTGCCTCGATTCGTATCCCAGTGGTACCTAGCCCTAAAGCACGTCGTATTGAATTACGCTTTGGTGACCCAACAGCTAACCCATACCTAGCATTCGCTGCAATGCTAATGGCTGGCCTTGACGGTATCAAAAACAAGATTCACCCAGGCGAAGCAATGGATAAAGACTTGTACGACCTACCTGCAGAAGAAGCCGCTGAAATTCCAACAGTAGCAGAATCTCTACAGCAAGCTCTACAAGCACTTAGCGATGATCGTGAGTTCTTAACGGACGGCGGCGTATTCTCTAATGACTTTATCGATTCTTATATCGCACTTAAGTCTGAAGACGTTGAGAAAGTAAACATGGCAACTCACCCACTTGAGTTCGAACTTTACTACTCTGTTTAATAGTCGCTTTAAGTAATAGATAAGAGCTCGCCAAATGGCGAGCTTTTTTATACCTGAAAAATGTGGTCGTTTGGCCGCATATCTCTGTGACAATACACGAGTGATAAAGCGGCAAGCTTATTGCATTATTCTGTACTAATACGGTGCGAAAGTGACTTTATTGAATATTTCATTGTGACTACACCTTTTTAAAGGGTTAATTCTCCTTTTCCAAAGACAATGGATCATACTAAACTTTACTAATGCACAACTCTGGTGCAACGTTCAATGATAGAGCAGAATTAAGGAAGAAATCGTGAACAATGAACTTTCCACTGCCATTTTGGATAATGTGGTTACTGCTACGCTAATGCTGGATGAGAACCTCGTGGTTCGCTATGCCAATCCCGCTACCGAGCAGTTATTCTCCCATAGCACCAATAGAATTATTAATGCCCCTCTTTCTAGTCTCATTCAGCACGCCTCTATGGATATTGCTTTACTTACCCAGCCCTTACAGAGCGGACAAAGCATTACCGATAGCGACGTTACTTTTGTGGTAGACGGGAAACCACTCATGCTAGAGGTCACAGCTAGCCCCCTCACCTGGAACAAGCAATTAATGTTGCTGATTGAGATGAGAAAAATTGGTCAGCAGCGACGCTTGAGTCAGGAACTAAATCAACACGCTCAACAACAAGCGGCAAAACTGTTGGTTAGAGGACTTGCACACGAAATTAAAAATCCATTAGGTGGGCTGCGTGGAGCTGCCCAGTTATTGGAAAAAATGCTTCCGGACCCTTCATTATCGGAGTATACACAGATCATTATTGAACAGGCAGATCGGCTTAGAGCACTTGTCGACCGCCTGCTAGGGCCACAAAAGCCTGGGAAAAAACAGCCAGAAAACCTACACATTGTTTTGGAAAAAGTACGTCAATTAGTAGAGCTGGAATCCGGTTCGAAGGTCATTATTGACAGAGATTATGATCCTAGCCTGCCAGATATATTGATGGATGCCGATCAAATTGAGCAAGCCTTGCTGAATATTGTCAGTAACGCGGCTCAAATTTTATATGGTCAGGATGATGCCCGAATCATATTAAAAACCCGGACCGTACATCAGGCCAATATTCATGGCCAACGGTATAAGCTCTCCGCACGAATAGAGATTATTGATAACGGCCCTGGAATCCCTACAAAACTTCAGGACACACTTTTTTACCCAATGGTGAGTGGGCGTGAGGGCGGAACCGGACTTGGCTTGTCTATTTCTCAAAACCTGATTGATCAGCACAAAGGCAAAATTGATGTAGAAAGCTGGCCTGGCAGAACCACATTTACCATTTACCTTCCTATTTAGGGTATTTAGGTAGGAAAAATAAAACTAAATTGCATGAATAAAGGATATTTATGAGTAGAGGATATGTATGGGTTGTCGACGATGACAGCTCTATCCGTTGGGTAATGGAAAAAACCCTCTCTTCAGCTGACATACGGTGTGAGACATTTGCTGACGCCGAGAGTGTTTTAATTGCATTAGAGAGAGAGTGCCCAGACGTATTAGTTTCTGATATTCGAATGCCGGGAATGGATGGATTAGATCTGCTTAGCCAGGTTCATCGTCAGTATCCAGAACTGCCCATAATCATCATGACGGCACACTCGGATCTCGATGCAGCGGTCAACGCTTACCAACACGGTGCATTTGAATACCTACCTAAACCATTTGATATTGATGAAGCCTTAACCCTCGTTGAGAGAGCTATTACGCACAGCTACGAGCAAAAACGAAACTCTGGCGCAGAGGAAAGTCATGCCAGTAATACGCCAGAGATCATTGGCGAAGCCCCTGCAATGCAAGAAGTTTTTCGAGCTATCGGCAGACTGTCCCGTTCGTCAATTTCTGTGCTAATCAACGGAGAATCTGGTACTGGTAAAGAATTAGTTGCCCATGCACTGCACCGACATAGCCCCAGAGCTAAAAATCCATTCATCGCACTAAACATGGCGGCGATACCAAAAGATCTCATTGAATCAGAGCTATTTGGTCATGAAAAAGGGGCATTTACCGGGGCCAATAGTGTTCGTCAGGGTCGTTTTGAGCAGGCTAATGGCGGGACATTATTTTTAGATGAGATTGGCGATATGCCATTGGATATTCAAACCCGCCTTTTGCGAGTGTTGTCTGATGGTCAGTTTTATCGTGTTGGCGGTCATTCAGCCATCAAAGTAGATGTAAGAATCGTTGCTGCTACCCATCAGAATTTAGAGCAGTTAGTGCATGAGGGCGGATTCAGAGAAGACTTATTTCATCGCCTTAATGTTATTCGGGTCCAGATACCTGCGCTTAGGGAGAGAAAACAGGATATTGAGAAGCTCTCTTTACACTTTTTAGCCAAAGCAGCCAATGAACTCGGCGTCGAAATAAAAACACTGCATTCGTCCACGATTGATGCGCTAAAACGTCTGCCTTGGCAAGGTAATGTACGTCAACTTGAAAATATATGTCGCTGGTTAACAGTGATGGCAAGTGGCAGTGAAGTGTTACCTGCCGATTTACCTGCTGAGCTCGTTGAAGAAAAAAGTATACTCAGCAGCGGCGGGACTGGTAACTGGCAAACTCAACTCGAAAGTTGGGCTCAGGCAGCCCTAGCTTCTGGTGAAACAGAGTTACTTGCCTACGCCTTGCCAGAATTTGAGCGAATACTGTTAAAAACCGCCCTCAATCATACCAATGGACATAAACAAGAAGCCGCGAAGGTCCTCGGTTGGGGTAGAAATACGCTGACCCGAAAATTAAAAGAACTGAATATCGACTGAACAGACAAAACGATATACAAAAACGCCCGGAACAATCCGGGCGTTTTATTTTTCAACGACGAGGTTAAATCACTCTGGAAAACTGCTGCTGTCTTGCTCTGTCTCTCAGGTATTTATCAAAACACATGCAAATATTACGAATAAGCAAGCGACCTCTTTTTGTCACTTGTATTGATGCATCAGTCACTTCCACCAGCTCATCATCAACAAAGGTTTGCAGTAATTTTAAGTCTTCAGCAAAATACTGTTCGAACTGAAGGCCAAACTCTGACTCAATCGCTGTTTTATCGAGCTTAAAGTTACAAATAAGCGCTTTAATAACTTCTCTACGGATAAGATCATCTGAGTCTAGTGTTACACCTTTCCAGAGTGCGTGATTCATTTCTTCGACCTGAGCGTAATACTTCTTCAGTTCTTTTTGATTCTGGGCGTAACAATTTCCAATCATGGAGATTGCTGACACACCAAACCCAACTAAATCACAATTACCCTGAGTCGTATATCCCTGGAAGTTTCGATGAAGTACGCCTTCTCTCTGAGCAACCGCTAATTCATCTTCTGGCAAAGCAAAGTGATCCATACCGATGAACTGATAACCAGCCCCCGTCAATGTACCAATCGTCTGCTGAAGAATACTCATTCTAACTTCAGCTTTAGGCAGATCATCTTCGTTAATTTTACGTTGTGCTGCAAATAACTGAGGCATATGCGCGTAATTAAACACCGATAAGCGACCCGGCTTCATCTCTAATACCTGAGCTAAAGTCTTGGCGAATGACGCTTCTGTCTGTAGCGGTAAGCCGTAAATTAAATCTAAGTTAGTTGAGCGAAAGCCCAGTTCCTTGGCACGCTTTACCATTGCAAAAATGAAGTCTTCATCTTGCTCACGGTTAACGACTCTCTGAACCTCTTTATTAAAATCCTGAACGCCAACACTTAAGCGGTTAAACCCTTCACCACGCAAGTGGTCAAGCATATCTAATTCAATCTCACGAGGATCAACCTCAATACTTATTTCGGCATCGGGCTCAAACTGAAACTCACCCCGTAAGATGGCCATCAGACGGCTCATCTGATCCTTGGTAAGGAACGTCGGTGTACCACCACCAAAATGAAGCTGAGTGACTTTTCTGCCATCTAGCAAGAAGGCCCGTTGACGAATCTCGTGTTCAATAGCATCAAGATACTCATCAGCCTTGTGAGAATGGCGTGTAATCACCTTATTACAGCCACAGTAATAGCAAAGCTTGTGACAAAAAGGGATATGAATATACAAAGATAATGGACGCTCTGGGTATTGCTGGCACGCCATATCAAATTCTGACACTGTAAAAGCTTCGTGAAACTCAAGTGCAGTTGGATATGAGGTATACCTTGGCCCCGAATAATTGTATTTATCTAAAATAGCTTGATCCCAAACTATCTGCTCACTAGACATAATATGCGTTCCGTTAAGTTCTTAATGCTTTGGCCGTACATTTTGCCATATCACTACCGCAGAGGTTGCACGACCAGTCTATTTTGTCGAAATAATATTCAGAAGTGCTATAAAGATCACTCACCCTTCTGGGGTAGAGGGCCACTCATCGCTATTATGGTATCCATTGGCGCTTTGCTCAGTGGCTGAATATGCGTTTGTAATTGCTTAAGTTCTTGTATGACAGCATCTTGCAGACGAGCTTCCATTTTTTGACGCACCAAAGTCTGCTTCATACGCTCTTTCTTTATCAGTTCCTGACGAGCTTCTCCTCTCGCCATATCTTTAACTGCCTGATAAAGCTCAAACAGGGCCGGGTACTCTTTCTCTATATCAATCCTGTGCTGACCCTGGACATAATCAAGGATGCAGTAGACCCGAATACTAAGCTCAGAAAGATCACACTGCCCTTGAATACCAGCAAGACAAAGTGTGTTAACACTTTCAAAAATATTGGCATTTCGCTTCGCAATTGCTCGCTCCATTACCTTTTCTTGAAGTCTCTTTTGCTTTCTGATTTGAAGCAATAAGTAACCTGCATACGAAGCCAAACCAAGGATAATTAATCCGCCTACTATCGCAAATAAGGTTACGTACATCGCTCTATCCTTTGAAATCGTCCAGATCTAGATCTTCAAACTGAGAAAGTAACTCATCATCAGATGCGGCCGCTTTCTTTTTAGCCTTCACCTTAACAGGCTCTATATGTTCTTCTATTTCTGGCTCTTCTATTTCTGATTCATCGTCTTCAGGTTCAAGTAAACCAAGCTGATTCATAAGAATCTCAATGCGGTCTAACTTCTCATCCACATATTTCTGCAGACCTGCGCCTAAGTTTTCACCATTTTCAAGTCGATCAAGCAGAACATTCAGTTGAGCATCACTTTCTAGCATCAACAACTCTTTCTCTGCAGAAAGTTTGCGCTCTTGTTTAGACAGCTTTTTCTTAGCTTCAACAATCAACGGGATCTTTTTCTTACTGCCTAAACGAGGATCTCGTTTTTGGCCACCTGTGGTTTGCGTACCATCTAGGGCATCTGAATGACGGCTACCTGTTTTCAGGCCTTTACGTTTTTTCAATCTTTTACGTAAACGACCTTCTACGTCAGATCCTGTTCTATTACGTGTGACAATTAAGTCTACGTCACCAGTAGAACCTGCTTTTCTCGATTTCTTATTACGACTCATTACTGGGGTTTCCTCAGCAAAATTACATCATTACCAATAAATTCAAGTTGGAGCTTATCGCGCTCAGCCAGGTACTGAAATGTCTTACGACTATAAAAACAAACGTGTGTAATATCATTTTTATAGTGCCATCCAGAAAATGCTTCTACATTTTTTACCAGCTTGGTCATTATACCAATCCAGCCACCTGGTTTAACTAAATTCAACCATTGTTGCCACACTATATTTGGATAATAAAGGTGCTCTATTACCTCTGTGGCAGTCATAAAGTCATAAGTATTTTCTAGTACCTTGTTATCAGGATAGTAGTAAATATCGTACAACTTCATTTTGTGTCCCGCATCTTGCAACATTAAAGATAACGTTGGGCCCGGTCCACAGCCAAAATCTAACCCAGACAAGGCCGGAGCAAGTTTTTCAATTAGAGGTGAAGAAATCCGGGACAAAAACCGACGATAGCCTTCATCATTAGGATCGTTTTCATGTAGATCATACATGGCTTTTTCTGCCTTATGATCTAAATGCTGCTGCTTTGGAACAAATACCAACTCACATTCAGGACACTGAAAGTACTGTCGACGTTTATCTTCATAGTAAAACAGAGTTTTGGTTTGCTCGCACAAAGGACAGGCATGCATAAATTCATCCTCTAATAGGGACGCGAAACATACCAGAAAGCGTATTTGGAGTAAAACTGAACAGTCACTTTATTCGTCTGAATAGGTAACCTAACGGTAACAGTACGCAAATTATCTATAATTTAGCGACTTCGAGCAGTGCGTTGAATACAAAGTGCTGCGTAAACAAAACCTCCGAACACCTTAAAGTATCCAGAGGATTATTCACAACGACTTTTGCTTGTCAGTTAGTGTAAGCCACCAACATATTTGGAAAGCACGTCGATTTCTTTCTCAGTCAGCAGAGCAGCAACATCCTGCATCATTGCATTTAGATCATTGGTTCGTTCTGAACGCTTGAATTTATCAAGCTGTATCTTGATGTAATCTGCATTCTGACCAGAAATTTTAGGAAAACCAGACAACTCAGTACCGTTGCCTCGTGGGCCATGACAAGCGATACATGCCGTAAGACCACGTTCAGCATCTCCAGCGGCATAAAGCACTTTACCTTGCTCTACAACGTCTTCTGGTGTTGAGTTTTCAGAGATAGGTAGTGAAGCATAAAAAGCCGACAAATCTTTAATGTCCTGCTCAGAAAGAGGCATAGCCATTGCACTCATCACCGGATCGTAGCGACCTTTTTTACCACCCGTAGAGGCACCAACTTTCAAGTCTTTAAGCTGCTTCTCTAAATAAGTTGCATGCTGACCTGCTATTTTTGGATATTGTGTGATTAAACTATTCCCTGTTGCCGTATGACAAGCAGCACAGGTAATAGACTTCGCTTTTCCAGCTTCAATATTTCCTTGGGCCCAAACAGAGAAGCTGGCAAACAGCCCCAAGATTAGTGCTAATTTCTTCATGACATTCCATTATAATTATGACAGTTTGCTCACATTTACACCTAATCTTAGACTAAATCAGGTGTAACAATAATAAACCTTTAAACTTCCAGAACCACGTTTTCTTATTTATAGCGTGATATAATAAGTGACTTTTATTACCTTTCACGGTTATTTTACACAATTTAACAAAAAAGCAATCAACTGACTACATAAAGTCAGATGGAGTTAACATTGAGCGTCAAAATACATTATCAAAATACGCATTTCATCACTAGTGCACCCGATATCCGCCATCTACCAGAAGACGAAGGAATAGAGGTTGCGTTTGCAGGTCGCTCAAATGCGGGTAAGTCGAGTGCACTTAACCGACTGACAAATCAGAAAAGTTTAGCTAAAACCAGTAAAACCCCCGGCCGAACTCAACTGATTAACTTATTTAAAGTGGATGAAAACTGCCATATAGTTGATCTGCCGGGATACGGTTTTGCTCAAGTCCCGCTAGAACTGAAGAAAAAGTGGCAAAAATCTTTGGGTGAATACCTACAGCGAAGAGATTGTCTTAAAGGTCTTGTTGTTTTAATGGACATTCGCCACCCCATGAAAGACCTTGATCAGCAACTCATTTATTGGGCTGTCGAATCCGGTATTCCGGTTCAAGTTCTGCTCACTAAAGCGGACAAACTGAAAAGTGGCGCTCGTAAAGCACAGCTTCTTAGTGTTCGTGAGTCTGCTTTAGGCTTTGGCGGTTATGTTTCTGTCGATGTTTTCTCTTCGTTAAAAGGTATTGGCGTTGATCAACTTCGCGGCAAACTTGATGAATGGTTTGCACCAGCTTTAGAGCAAGAAACTGAAAATGATGATATCGATCAAACGGCAACAGACCCTGAATAAAATTAATTAGACCAAATAAAAAACCCCACCTTAGGGTGGGGTAAACGGGAGAGAATTTTAGTATTTATTATTATTGAGCGAATCATTCAATAATTATTGATAAAACTCAAGTCTAATTGATTTAGTTTTTACTTCTCTTCACGCCAACACATCAATCTTATCTTATAGCTCAACTCAGACCATTACTCACTTTCACTCAATTTAGCGTTCAATTTCAAGTAACTTATTTTTACCTGATAAATTTGTAAAACTGTGAAGGTTGAAAGTTACCAAACTTAAAACAAATTACATTTGCCTTAGCTACAGTCAGGCTGTTTAGTTTGGTCTCTATTTATTCATTGATTAACGTGATCATATTGATGGGCACGCATATCATTACTGTTCAACAAAACAGACACTTAATCTTAATCAGATCCAGGTTGGCAGTTTAAACAATGAATTATAAAACAATGAGTTACAATCAGCACCGAGAGGGGTAATTAGATTTTTCTTTCGCACAAGAAAAAACGCCCCAGTCAAATACTGACTGGGGCGGCTGAATTAGCCTAATCCAATAACGTGAAACAAAAGGTCTGAAAGATAGAACATCTTACCTCTGTACCCTACGCGTATTAATGTACATCAATTGCTCGAAATTGAAAACCATTTTTGTAGTTTATTTTCATAAAGATTATCCAAACACACATAAGTGACTGATGTCACATTACTTTATTCAACACAAAAAAAAGCCAGCTAATGTGCGCTGGCTCATGAATATTTGGACATTAACATCAAAAAATGTCTAGTGAGACTGCTCCCAGTTATCACCATGATCAAAGTCGGCGACAAGAGGTACATTCAAACTTGCGGCAGACTCCATGATTTTTTGTACTTTTATTTCAGTTTCGGCTAATACAGTCTCTTCAACTTCAAATACCAATTCATCGTGAACCTGCATTAGAAGTTTCACCTTCCCGTTACCTTCTGTCTGTACCCACTGATCAACCAACAACATAGCCTTCTTAATAATGTCGGCAGCGGTACCTTGCATTGGTGCATTTATTGCGGCACGTTCAGCGGCCTTACGGCGCATACCATTCCGGGAACGAATTTCAGGTAAATGTAACCTACGGCCAAACAGAGTCTCGACATAACCTTGTTCAGACGCTTGAGACCGAGTGTCTTCCATATACTGCAAAACACCAGGATATCGCTCAAAGTAGGTATCCATATATGATTGAGCTTCATGGCGAGGCATACCAAGCTGCTTAGCAAGACCAAATGCACTCATCCCATAGATCAGGCCAAAGTTTATTGCTTTGGCTTTTCTACGTTGTTCACTGGATACTTGTTCAATACCAATACCTAATATTTCTGCAGCAGTAGCAGCGTGTATATCCTTCCCGTGTTGGAATGCATCAAGAAGTGCTTTGTCTCCTGAAAGGTGCGCCATTATTCTTAATTCAATTTGAGAATAATCGACGGCCAAAATCTTCCAACCATGCGGCGCTACAAAAGCCTGACGAATTCGACGCCCTTCTTCATTACGTACCGGGATATTTTGCAGGTTTGGATCGGTCGAAGACAATCTTCCAGTCGCTGTAACACCTTGGTGATAAGAAGTATGTACACGTCCGGTCTCAGCATTAATCATTCTAGGTAATTTGTCAGTGTAGGTGGATTTAAGTTTGGCCAATCCACGATACTCAAGAATACATTTTGGTAGAGGGTAATCTAATGCAAGCTCCTGAAGAACCTCTTCATTAGTTGAAGGTGCTCCTGATGGCGTTTTCTTCACCACAGGTAACCCCATTTTTTCAAACAAGATAACCTGAAGCTGTTTAGGCGAACTCAGATTGAATTTTTCTTCTGCAATTTCATAAGCTTTCTGTTCAAGTTCATCAAGGCGAACAGCAATTTCTTGTGATTGAGCAGAAAGCAGCATATCGTCGATAAGAACACCTGTTCTCTCTATTCGGGATAGAACTGGCACAAGCGGCATTTCTATCTCTTCATATACTGATTTTAGCTTCTCATCTTGATCAATATGCTCCATTAATCGGTTATGCAGGCGGAGTGTTACATCAGCATCTTCAGCAGCATAAGGTGCTGCTTGCTCCAGATCGATCTGATTGAAAGTAATCTGTTTCTTTCCTTTTCCTGCAACACTCTCAAATGAAATACAGCTATGTTGTAGGAAGCGTAAGGCAAGACTGTCCATATCATGCTTTCCCCCTACGCTGTTATAGACGTAAGAAGCCAACATGGTATCGTGCTTGATGCCTTTTAATTCAATGCCATATCGTGCCATTACGCTAGCATCATACTTTAGGTTTTGACCTACTTTAGCTTGACTCTCATCTTCTAATATTGGTTTCAGTTGCGCCAATACCCAATCTCTATCCAGCTGTTCTGGTGCATCTAAGTAATCATGAGCAACAGGAACATAAGCAGCAATACCTTCTTCTGTTGCGAAAGATAACCCTACAAGATTAGCCACCATATAATTAAGGCTGTCTGTTTCTGTATCAAAGGCAAACAATGTGGACGCTTTTAATTTTTCGAGCCAGTGATTGAAGCGATCTTGATCTAAAATAGTCTCATACTGACTACGGTCAATATTAGCAGCGGTATTATCCAGTTCGGCTGCAGCTGCAGCTGGAGCTGACGATACTGCTCGACCTGATTTTTCATCAGCTTGAACCGACCCTGTCCCCCCCTCTAATAACTCATTTAACCAGGCTTTGAATACAAATTGACCATATAATTTGACCAACTCATCTGTATCTGGCTGACTTTTAAGCAAAGACTCTGGCGACTCTTCCAGCTCAACATCTAACTTTATCGTCGCTAGTTCATAGGACAGGTAGGCATTCTCTTTATTCTCCACCAGCTTCTTAGCCATTGTTTTTGAACCTCGGAAGCCAAGAGGCGCAATGTCATCCAGCTGCTGATAAATTTTATCTAGCGAACCAATGCCTTGAAGTAAAGCCGTGGCCGTTTTATCTCCAACACCCGGAACACCTGGAATGTTATCGACCTTATCACCCATCAAGGCCAAATAGTCGATAATAAGTTCTGGAGGAATGCCAAATTTATCAACCACACCTTCTCTATCCAGCACCACATCTGTCATGGTATTGATCAGTGTGACATTATCATCAACCAATTGAGCCATATCTTTATCACCGGTACTAATAAGAACAGGCATATCTGCTTTCGAGGCTTGCGAAGCCAAAGTACCAATCACATCATCTGCTTCCACACCAGGTATAGATATTAACGGCAAACCCATAGCTCTAATAACGCTATACAATGGTTCTATCTGACAACGTAAGTCATCCGGCATTGGAGGGCGGTTTGCCTTATATTCAGAGTACATATCATCTCGGAAGGTCTTACCTTTAGCATCAAAAATAACGGCAATTCGATCAGTTGAAAATTGTCTCATCATACTGCGCAGCATATTCACAACACCATATACAGCATTTGTTGGAATATCACCGTTACTCATTGTGCCAGGATAAGCGTGGAACGCTCGATAAAGATAAGAAGAACCATCAATCAAGATTAATGGATTTTCAGGAATACTTGCCATGCGATTTGGTATCCAAAGAAGAGCAAAAATTATTTGTCTAGAATGCCACGATCTGCTTTCAGAATCTATCCAGATACTGAGCGTAAACTTTCAATTTAGAACTCCCTTATTTACCAAAATTTTGTGGATAAGTCTGTTTGTACTTTCTGATCAAATATTCTAATCTTTTTTATTAAACCTTAACCAGGTCAATTAAATACCTATAATTCAAGGCGTTAGCTTCGAGATCGCATTTCTTTAAAAGATCCCAGAATGATCGCGATCTGTGGAAAAGTAATTGATGAACTTAAATTGGGTATTAGAAGCTGTTGGAATAAATGGTGGGTATTTCTAATTCAGAAGATAAAAAAAAAGCGATACCGTTTGGTATCGCTTAGCAAATAAGATAAAGCAAAATGTCATTAGATTAAAATCGCTTTACCTAAAAGCTTAATTACACTGGAAGCAATGTGAGCAATGTCGTGTCATTCAGAAGTAGAGTTGTGCAAGTGCATGTAAAACCAACTAACTATATCCATTGGTCTTCTTAACCCTTCGACTCATTCCTTAAGACAAGTTAATAATAACTATTCTCATTTGTAAATCAAGCATTAATTGATAATAATTCTCATTAAGATCACGAAATGCTATGTAGAACTATAAAAACAACAGATTACATACACCCTCAACGTAAAAAGCTAGGCGATAAACACCCAGCTTTCTATCTTAAATGAATAGATGAAAGTAAAAATTATTCTGACAGGCTAGCGCTAGCCTTGGCGTTTTCTGCTGCAAGCCAAAGTGCAACGTCTTTCGCAAAATATGTCAAAATGCCATCAGCGCCTGCGCGTTTAAAGCATAGTAATGACTCTAACACTGTTTCACGCTCTTTAAGCCAACCATTCTGAATCGCTGCTTTGTGCATCGCGTACTCGCCTGATACTTGATAGGCAAAGGTTGGAACCTGAAGTTCTGATTTCACACGTCGAACGATATCCAGATATGGCATTCCTGGCTTAACCATCACCATATCCGCACCTTCATTAATATCCATTGCTACTTCATGCAATGCTTCATCACTATTTGCAGGATCCATTTGGTAATTTTTCTTATCACCACCTTTTAAATTAGACGCGGAGCCAACCGCATCCCTGAAAGGCCCGTAGTAATTAGATGCATACTTAGCTGAGTAAGCCATAATTTGAGTATGAATGTGGCCAGCTTCTTCTAATGCCTGACGAATTCGGCCTATTCGACCATCCATCATGTCTGAAGGTGCGACAACATCCGCTCCAGCCTCAGCATGAGACAGGGCTTGTTGTATTAATACTTCCGTTGTCTCATCATTTTGCACATAACCCGTTGCATCGATAATTCCATCCTGCCCATGCGTGGTAAACGGGTCTAACGCGACATCAGTAATAACACCCATTTCTGGTACATGTTCTTTCAAAGAACGTACAGCACGTTGCACTAAGCCTTCTGGATTAAAAGCCTCAGCGGCACATAGAGTCTTAACATCCTGATTAACCACTGGAAAAAGTGCAATTGCTGGTACGCCCAACTTGGCTAAAGTCTGTGCTTCTTCAAGCATGAGATCAATAGAGAGGCGCTCTACACCTGGCATAGATTCAACAGCTTCACGGCGATTTTTTCCCATCAAAATAAACATAGGATAAATTAAATCGCTGGCTGAAATTTGGTTCTCTGCCATCAAGCGACGACTAAAATCATGTTTACGCATTCGGCGCATTCGACGCCCGGGAAATTGACCTTGGATAGAGACAGACACTTGACGCTCCTTGCCTAGTTAATATTTTCTTGCATCATATCATTCACAACTTCTGTCGCGATGGAATTAAAACAGAAATTCTCTGTAGAGCACAAAATCGATATATACTTTGCTCAATATATACTCCAACAACTCTGAGATGGAAAATGATAGATACTCATGCACATATCTATGCTAAAGAATTTGATAATGATAGAGACGAAGTAATTCAACGTGCTTTAGCAGACGGAATAGACCAAATCCTAATGCCAAATATCGACCTTGAATCGATTGAACCTATGTTAAAAGCAGAAAAAAGTTATCCAGGGATCTGTCATTCAATGATGGGGCTTCACCCTTGTTACGTCGACGATAACGTTAATGACACATTGGCCACCATTTATAGCTGGTTCGACAAACATAAATTCATAGCTGTAGGTGAGATAGGCATAGATCTATATTGGGACAAAACCCACAGAGCAGAACAAGAGCATGCTTTTATTACTCAGCTAAACTGGGCGAAAGAAATGCAACTGCCTGTTGTTATTCATACTAGAGATTCAATTGAAGAGACATTATCACTACTGGCAAAAGAACAAGACGGATCGTTATCAGGTGTATTTCACTGTTTTGGGGGAAGCTTAGAAGAAGCCAAAGCCATCAATGAGCTCGGTTTTCACCTAGGTTTAGGCGGAGTCTCAACATTTAAAAATGGTGGGATGGATAAAGTTATTCCTCATTTGGACTTAGACTATGTCATCGTAGAAACAGATTGCCCTTACTTGGCGCCAGTTCCACACCGTGGAAAACGAAATGAACCTTCATATACAGAACTGGTTGCAAAAAAAATCGCTGATCTCAGAGAGTTGTCCATAGCCGAAGTAGACAAACTCACCACAAAAAATGCCCAAAGCTTATTTAACCTTAGCTCGGGATAAGCGTCTTTAGCTAAAACAAAAAGAGGAGCCACTTTCGTGCTCCTCTCTTGATTTAATTAAATCTATTCAGTTTCTTCAGAGTCATTATTATCAGCATCCGCCTTTTCACGAGCTTCATCTCTGTTGGTATAAAAACGAGCGAAGAATAAGCCAACTTCAAATAGCAAACACATTGGGATTGCCAACAAAGTCTGAGAAATCATATCTGGTGGTGTCAGCATCATGCCAACAATAAATGCAACAACAACAATATATGGTCGCTTCTCAGATAGTGACTTAGGATCCGTAGCGCCTGTCCAGCACAACAATATAATGGCAACAGGCACTTCAAAAGCAATACCAAAAGCTAAGAACAGCGCCAATACAAAATCTAAATAGTTGGAAATATCCGTCGCAAATTCAACGCCACCTAATGAAATGGCAGTAAAGAAACCAAAGACTAGCGGGAAAACAACATAGTAAGCAAAAGCGACACCGCAATAAAATAGCAAAGAGCTGGAAAAGAGCAGCGGCATAACAAGCTTACGCTCATGCTTATACAGACCTGGAGCAACAAATGCCCAAACTTGATAAAGAATAAATGGAACCGCTACAAAAATTGAAGCAATTAAAGTTAACTTTAGTGGTGTAAAGAAAGGAGATGCAACATCGGTTGCAATCATGGTTGCCCCTTCCGGCAAGCGCTCCACCAGAGGATACGAAATAAACTCATAAATATCGTTGGCAAAGTAAATTAGCGCTACAAATACGACTAAAACCGCTAATAACGCTCTTAACAAACGATTACGCAGTTCCAGTAAGTGGGTAATTAAAGGCTGCGATTGCTCACCTGAAGACATACTTAACCTCATTTAAAAACAAAAAGAGCTGCATACTTAGCAGCTCTATCGCAAATAGGCTGAACTTAATCAAGGCCTATTCTACTGGCTTTTTCTGTTCGGATTTAATTTCTGTTTTTAGCTCAGAGCTTGCGGATGTACTTGCTGTATTTCCACCAGAGATCGAAGACGTACTGCCACCAGAAAAAGGTCTTTGAACGTCGGCAGCGGCTTGTTTCAGCTCTTCAACGGAAGCTTTTAAGTCAGGGGCAAGGTCTTCCATTCCCATCTTTTCAGCTTTCTTTAGATTTTCCTGCAATTCCTGAACTTTAAGTTCATGAGCAAGCTCATCTTTCACGCCATTGGCCATCGATTTTGCACTACTAATAAAGCGCGAAACACTACGAATAGCAACAGGCAACCGCTCAGGCCCAAGTACAACCAGCCCAACCACAGAAATTAATACCAGTTCCCAAAAACCGATATCGAACACGGCTTATACCTGCTCTTTATCTTTTTTTACTTCTTCAGTAGAAGAAGCTTGTTCTTTTTGCTCTATATTCTTAGGCTCAAAGTCAGCGTCTTTTTTAGCCTCGGCTTCAACACCTTTCTTTTCAGTGTCTTCATCACCCATAGCCTTTTTGAAGCCTTTCACTGCAGAACCTAAATCACCACCCATATTACGCAGTTTTTTAGTTCCGAATAACAATACAACGATTACAGCAATAATGAGTAATTGCCAAATACTGATACCACCCATTCTATTTACCTCGGGGATTTTTAGTGAACATCTAAAATATGCAGACAAGTGTACAGATTATTTACTGTGTACACGCCAACTAAGAAGCCAAAATGTGACGCCTGCGATACCACTACTTAATGCAGGGTAGAAATAATTGCTTAAGATAAGTATTGCGGCGCATATGACTAAAGTTGCCCCAATGCCAAATAACAACTTTCCTTTCGCATGTTGTTTTTTTGTTTCTCTATAACCAAAGTATAGCTGATCCATTTTCTGGTTCATCGCTTTACCCTGCTTAAGGCTATCATAAAGGAGCTCTGGTAATTCTGGAAGTCTTTCAGCCCAAAATGGCGCTTTCTCTTTTACTGCATTGATCACAGCTTGAGGGCCTACCTGATTAGCCATCCACTTTTCCAGAAATGGCTTGGCTGTTTCCCATAGATCCAGCTGAGGATATAGTTGACGCCCTAAGCCTTCGACATAAAGTAGTGTTTTTTGCAACAGCACTAATTGTGGCTGTACTTCCATATTAAATCGCCGAGCTGTGTTAAACAGGTTCAGCAATACGTGACCAAAAGAGATCTCACATAAAGGCTTAGCAAATATTGGCTCACAGACAATCCGAATAGCAAACTCAAACTCTTGAATGTTTGTATCTGCCGGAACCCAACCAGAGTCCACATGCAATTCGGCCACTTTACGATAATCCCGGTTAAAAAAGGCTAGGAAGTTTTCCGCCAAGTAACGCTTATCTTCACTATTGAGCGTACCTACGATACCGCAATCTAAACCAATCCACTGTGGATTCTCTGGATGTTCCGGTTTAACAAATACGTTCCCTGGGTGCATATCTGCGTGAAAGAAACTATCTCTAAATACCTGAGTAAAGAATACACTTACTCCACGCTCGGCCAATAATTTCATATTGGTCCCGTTCGCTTCTAACATTTCGATATCTGAAACCTGAATACCGTATATTCTTTCAGAAACCATTAAGCTTTCACTACTGAAGTCAGTAATCACCTCAGGCACATAGAGTTCTTCACTACCTTCAAAGTTACGCCTCAATTGAATGGCATTGGCGGCTTCTCTGCGCAGGTCTAATTCATCTATTAATGTTTTTTCATATTCTCTGACAACCTCAACAGGTTTCAGCCGACGCGCTTCCGGAGTTGCTTTAGCTATAAGTTTCGCCATTCGATACATGAGCTTGATATCGGCATCAATGACGGGGCGAATGTCTGGACGAATCACCTTTAGGACAATTTCCTGTCCTGTCTCTCTTATTACGGCCGTATGCACCTGAGCGATCGAAGCAGAAGCAAGTGGTTCAATATCAAAATCAGTAAACCAGTTTTCAATTTCCCCTCCTAAGGCCTGCTCCATTTGCTGTTTTGCCAGTTTTCCATCAAATGGTTCAACTTTATCTTGCAGCAGAGCAAGTTGGTCTGCCAAGTGAGGAGGAAAGAGATCTCGGCGTGTGGACATCATCTGCCCAAACTTAATCCAAACCGGACCAAGTTCTTGCAGTGCCAATCGAAGTCTTACTCCCAAAGGCTTATCTGCATGTTTGTTTTTCAGCCAAAATAGCGCTTTACGGGCTAATAGAGGTATTTTAGTAAATTGATGCTCTGGAATAAGTTCATCTAATCCATACTCTAACTGAACTTTAGTGATCTTATATAATCGGCGTAATTCTGTTGGTGTCATGAGTGCTCCAACAAGCGATTAAGCTTAGACTCAAGTTGATCAGTCATTATTTTCACTTCATCAACTTGATCGCAAAAATAGGCGATCTCTAAGGGGGGAGGGGCAATTCTCCACTCCTGTGTCAATACTTGGCCTAAATGATTTTGATGCTTTTGAGTCTGATTTTTAACCCAACAGCCAACACCTTTAGCTCCTTGAACAACAGAATGAGCGACTATGTCACCCGTGAATCTTGACATCCATTCTTCAATGTCCGGTCGGCATGCAGCCATTAAGCCTGAAAACTGTTGGGCCAGTTCAATGTCACCGTCCAATTCTATTTTTCCTTGCTTAATCAACTTGGTAATGTTGTTTTTATTTCTAAGCTCAGGAAGAATGGAAAGATGTAATGATAAATAGCAATCTGGCTTACCTTCGTACCCGGCTAAAACATCAACTTGCTGACTGAATACAAACGTTAGCGTCCGTTTTACTTCGATAAGATGGATCTGCAAAACCTGCCCTTTCAGGCGTAATAAACGACGGCCGTAGTCAGGGTTGTCGTTTATTAATGTGTTAATTGCGGTTTCTATTGCTGCCGTTGCAAATTGCTCAATTGGCATTATTACCTCAGAACTTAAAGCCACGATGAAGAGCGACAATACCGCCCGTTAAATTATAGAAACTGGTTTGCTCAAAACCAGCGTCATCCATCATGCCTTGTAATGTTTTTTGGTCAGGGTGCATTCGGATAGATTCAGCCAAATAACGATAACTTTCTGAATCATTCGCAACCAATTCGCCAATTTTTGGCAATAGGTGGAATGAATAAGCATCGTAAATTTTAGACAGAGGCTCTAAGACTGGCTTAGAAAACTCTAAAACTAATAATCGCCCACCAGGCTTCAACACTCGAAACATTGAACGTAACGCCTTATTTTTGTCGGTTACGTTTCTCAAGCAAAAGCTGATAGTAATACAATCAAAATAATTATCTGGGAATGGCAGTTCTTCCGCATTTGCTTGTACATAATGAACATTCCCAACGATACCGCTATCTCTTAACTTATCACGACCAACATTAAGCATTGAATTATTAATATCGGCTAAAATTACATGGCCTTTTTCACCAACAATACGTGAGAATTTAGCGGTAAGATCACCAGTACCTCCTCCTAGGTCCAAAATATTTTGTCCCGGACGTGCACCACTGCAATCAATAGTAAAGCGTTTCCAAATTCGGTGAACTCCACCGGACATTAAGTCATTCATAATGTCGTATTTGGTTGCTACTGAGTGAAATACTTCAGCAACTTTAGCGACTTTTTCTTCTTTTGCTACCGTTGTAAAACCAAAGTGTGTGGTTTCTTCTTGTAGAGCAGCTGAGTTTATATTTGAGCTTATATCTGTCATTTCCTACCTCGTTAGCAACGCCTTGAACTGTCGAAGGAATTGCGAACAATTAGTTTACTTTATCCTCAGCCTGATGTCTTTCTCCTAAAACATCATTTTGCGCAATTTCCAATACACTTTGGGGTATGGGCCGCTTTACCTCCACCCCAAGCTCCTTAAAGCTTTCTGCTTGCCTTATGACATTTCCTCGCCCTAATGCCAGTTTATTCATCGCTCCCTGATAATTCTGACTGGCTCTATCTAATGACTGGCCTACCTGCTCCATATCCGTCAAAAACAATCTCAGCTTGTCGTAAAGCTTGCTCGCTTTATCTGCAATTATTTTTGCATTTTGATTTTGTCGTTCATTGCGCCAAAGATTATCAATGGTTCTCAGCGCTACCAGTAGTGTGGTTGGACTGACCAGAATAATATTTTTTTCCATCGCCTCTTTTATCAGACTAGGGTCTGCCTCTATAGCAACCTGAAAAGCGGGCTCTACCGGAATAAACATCAATACATAGTCCAAGCTCTGAATGCCCTTTAACTTCTGATAATCTTTATAACTTAACCCTTTTATGTGTGTTCTGAGAGCCAATAAATGGTCACTAAGGGCTGACTCTCTTTGTTCATCATTATCTGCATTAAAGAATCGTTCATAAGCAACTAGCGCCATTTTTGAATCTATAACGACTTGTCTGTCTTGAGGTAAATGAACAATAACATCCGGTTGATATCGCTTACCTGCTTCATCTTGCAAGCTCACCTGAGTTTGGTACTCGTGACCTTCACGAAGGCCTGACTCTGCAAGTACTCGTGCTAATACCACTTCTCCCCAGTTGCCTTGTTGTTTGTTGTCACCTTTTAATGCTTGAGTCAGATTAACGGCATCTCTGGTCATCTGTTCGTTGAGTTTTTGCAGGTTTTTAATCTCGTGAACCAGCGTATGCCGCTCTTTTGCTTCAGCACCAAAATTATCATTAACCTGTTTTTTAAAACCTTCCAACTGTTCTTTCAGTGGGGATAATAGGCCATTGAGGCTCTGTTTATTCTGTTCATCCACTTTTGCGGTTTTTACTTCAAAAAGCTGATTCGCAAGATGTTCAAATTCCTGTTTCAATCTTTGCTCTGCTTTTTCCAGTAGCTGAAGTTTTTCCAGGCTAGACTTGCTCTCTTCCTGATGCCTTGCTTCTTGTTCTCTCAGTGTGCCTTTCAGTTGTGCTGACTCGTCTTTCTGCTTATCCAACGCAAGTAATAACTGTTGCCGCTCCTGATTGAGCTGCTCAAAATAGCGTAGTTTTTCTAATGCAGCCATTAACTTTCCGTGCAACTGCTTGATTTCTATTGCAGCTTTATCACGCTCAACATCAAGTTCATCTAATTCATTTCTGGCTTGAATCAATGCAATGTCGAGTTGCGTGTTTTTCTCAACAATAAGTTGCTTTTCCATATCAGATTTTTGTTCAAACAATTGTTTTTGAAATGCCATTTTTTGCTTGACCCACCAACCACTCGCTAGCGCTGAACACAGCCCGCTCACTAAAATGCTGATAACGATTTCTTGATGTTCTATTAGCCACTGCATGCAACCAACCTGATCCAATTATTTGAGTATTTCGATGGTATGAGTCCACTGGATAAATGTCCAGTTCCGTTTAATAAATGAAGGGGAATTATTAGTGCTTTTTCCTTTAAACTAATAGCTAACATTTCATCATGAAACCTATATCTTGACGCAATTAGAGTATATATTGCCTTCTCTTTTCCTTAGAACATTTGACATAATGATTAACGAACGTCGTGCCCTTGGTTTTGGTATTTCAGCAGTGCTGCTTTGGTCAACGGTTGCCACAGCATTTAAACTGACACTTCAGGAATTTACTCCTATTCAAATGCTTACTGTCGCCAGCTTAGTCTCTGCTCTGGTTCTTTTTGTCATATGTATAATCCAAGGAAAAATAAATCAAATCATACCTACCTTATTCGCTAATCCATTTTACTACCTTTTATTGGGACTCATAAATCCACTAGCTTACTACCTGATCCTTTTCAAAGCCTATGATTTGCTACCAGCGTCTCAGGCTCAGCCGTTAAACTACAGTTGGGCAATAACACTAACGTTAATGGCAGCGGTCTTTCTTGGGCAGAAAATACGTAGACAAGACTGGGTTGCGTGTGTACTCGGTTATATCGGCGTGGTTGTGATTGCCACCAAGGGCGATTTACTTAACCTTGAATTCGAAAGCCCATTAGGCGTTGGGTTAGCGCTGCTTTCAACGATATTGTGGGCTGGATACTGGATACTAAATACTAAGAATAAAGCAGATCCCATTGTCGGAGTACTTTTAGGCTTCTTAATTGCGCTTCCTTTTGCTATCGGACTCTGTTTGTATGAACAATCAAGTTGGGAGATTAGTTTAACAGGTTGGCTTGCTGTTACTTATGTGGGGCTATTTGAAATGGGTATCACTTTTGTTCTGTGGCTTTCAGCACTTAGACTGACCGATAATACGGCCAGAATTAGTAACCTTATTTTTGTTTCTCCGTTTATTTCTCTGTTGTTGTTAGCTTACATAATTGGCGAACAAATCCACCCTTCGACACTATTTGGTTTAGTACTGATTGTGAGTGGATTAGTCTTCCAGCAACAAAAAAGAACCGCTAACCGCTAACCAAATAGTTTATATGCCAACTCATATCCTTCACCACGAATGATATCAATGGTTTCAAATATATCTGGTGAGAAACCGAGCACTTTATTACTAGGGTGAGCCATTACAAAACTCTTTTTCTCTTTCGCTGATGGTAATGAGTCCCAAGCTTTATGAACATCAATCGAAAATCGAATAATATGAGCAAGCTTTGGTGAAATTTCAGCTTTAGACGGTTGATGCGAGTATGCAATAGCTTCAACCATTTGAGGTGGGAAATTCCATGCATGTGCTAACTTAGACCCTAAAGTAGGTACATCGGTTGCCAATATTTCTCTCTGTACTTTTAAAGGCTTCTCTCCCGCATGAACTCTTTTCATTATGAGCTTCGCTTTATCAGGTAAATTAGCATGAATCATTAATTCACCGATATCATGTAGCGTACCAGTTGTAAAAACCTCGTCTCTATTTAAGCCGGTTTTGGAACCCAATCGACTGGCAATCATCGATACCTCAAAGGTATTCGCCCAATAATCTTTAAGGCTCAGTGTGTCCAAATTTGAAAAGACTTGTGAAAGCACTGAAGAACGAACCAATGTCCTTACTGCATTGCTACCTATACGGATAATGGCCTCATTTATCGAAGATATTTCTCGCCGCCCACCAAATTGAGCCGAGTTTGCCATCCTAAGAACTCGAGTACTAAGCATTTGATCCATAGAAAGTTTAATGGCTAACTCGTCGAAATCAAATTCCTCATGGTTCACCATATCGAGCAACTCATGTAGAACTTTTTCAATTCTGGGTAATTCGTCTACTTTAGACAAAAGTAATTCTTGATCCATGAAATACCTCCTTGCATACACTCAATATAGGTCAGATAAAAGGTCTCAGTTATAAAATTTGGTATAAATGATACGAGTAGCAACAATTTTTTATGTTCTCATTGAGTAAGGTAGACTTAAGGTACATCTAAGCTAGCTCATCCACATAAGCCAACCTTGGTTATTCTAATAACAAGATTATCAACTTATTAGAGTCAACGAGGTATTATGAAAAACGAAAAAGTATTTGAGCTTACACAGATTTGTATAGATTCAATGACAACAAACCCACATCCTTCCATTGTGCAGTCCTACTTGGAACAGATAAGCCACACTCTAGGTTACGACTATTTTCTGTTTGGCTTTTCCGCACCAAAGAACATGAATCGCTCAAATCATTTTATTCTCAGCAACTACCCAATAAAATGGAGATTAAAGTACGATGAAAATCAGTATATTAAAAAAGATCCCATCATATCCTATAGCGTGAAAAGCGCATCACCTATTTTATGGAATAAACTCACTAAGAACCTAACTTGTCCCGATGAATTGAAGGTAATGAAAGAAGCGGCTGCATATGGGCTATCTAATGGATTTAGTGTACCCATTCACGGTATTTTAGGTGAAAAAGGCGTTCTTAGCTTTGCTTCTAAAACCAATAATGTGTCGAAAGATATAGTCAATGATATGGCCACAGCTTCCTTACTCTCATTGCGGTTATACGACCTCATTAAACAAAATCCAAAAATCGCTGGGTTACCTCAACCAGTAATAACTTCACAATCAGGAACAAACCATTTAACGGAGAGAGAAAAAACATGCTTAATGTGGGTTGCTGATGGAAAAAGCTCTTGGGAGATTTCACAAATTCTTAACTGCTCAGAAAGAACAATTAATTTTCATCTACAAAATGCTCGAGAGAAGTTAAATACGTATACACGCACTCAAACTGTCTCTCAGGCATTACTTACTGGACAGATATCACCAACCGTAGATTCACCAGTTAAGAGTTATTGAGAATCCACTCATCAAATTCATTATTCATAATGAATCGTAAAGCGACACTTTTTGTTTCTCCTAGTTTATGTACTTTTTTATCACCAAAACGTTCAAAAGGAAGTCCAATCCTTTTTAAAATGCGCTCTACAGCCAGTGAAGTTACCGTAATATATTCATGAACTTTATGTGAATGAGCATATTGCTGAACGCCTTTAAACATAGAGACGGTGATATCACTGATTTTATGGCTAGACTCTACCGACTCTTTGTCCACAGCAAATCGGCTAAGTTCACATATTGAAGGGTCGGAAATCGTAGGAAGTCCACCTTGCATAACGTTAAAAGTGTCCTTCAACATGTATGAGGCTGTTGTAGGTATAATCCGCCAACATCCAACGATACAGGCCTCTTTTTGAACATATATATAGGAAGCCGAAGCGGTATCATACTCATCTTTTTCTAGCCCCTCATCAGAGCTCAATTCCCAGTTCAATCTGCCAATAAATACTTTATGTCGTAACTTTAATACATCATTAAATGTGGCTTTCGGGATATCCGTAAAACTTCCGTAACTAATATCGTATCGCATTTCTCACCTCCTTTATGGAGATGAAAAATTAACAATTACGAGTTAAGTTTTGACCTGTCAGAACTTACAGTTGACTAAATAAAAAGTTAACTTTCAATAAGTTAAGCTCTAATCTTTAATCAGAGTGGTGTTCCCAGATTTTAAATCCGGCTTAATGTAGCCCAATAAGATTGCCTTACTAATTGCTTGATAACGATTTGCAGCATCTAATTTCTTGGTTGCGTTATTGAGATGGAAAAAAACTGTTCGTTCACTGCAATCCAGAATCTGTGATATTTCCCATGTTGTTTTTCCTTCCGCAGCCCAGAGCAACGACTCTTTCTCTCTTTTGGTCAATGCAACATCAGCTTGCTGCTCAGTTCCAATCAGATTAGAAACAGTAGAGAATGCAACAGGAGCTATTGCCTGAGCCCAAGTATAAATGGTGAGCTGTTCTGATTCAGAAAACTTACTTTCTTTTTTCCCCGATGCGAAACTAAGGAGCCCTGCTTCACCTCTATTTCCACGAATAGGAACGGTATAACCACCGATTAAACCGGACTTTTTAGCCTCAGAAAAGAATGACTTCTCAGATAATGATAATTTATTCTTTTGTAAATCCGCCCATGTAATCGCTGCACTATTTTGTAAACAGTGCTTAACCACCGGATCTATGTTAATAAAATCTTGTCTATCATACTTTTCTCGCCACAAATCAGGGTAATTATCCAAAATAAACGGATCACTACGAGTAATAGAGAATGGTACAGACCAACCCAGCAAAAAGTAGTCATAATCAAAAAGAGCGGTTAAGCGCACGAGAATTTGACTTACCGACTCAATACTTGTTGCTAATGATAACTCAGTGACCAATGCGGTGGTTTCATCTAGGTTAAACATCATTTCCACCCAAAACCTGTCGGATCAAACAGGTAAAATTTTATTATTGAAATGCTATTATTTTAGCATCCTATCAGTAAGTGAATATCTCTTTGATTTGGTTAATATCAAAATTTTGACATAGAGCTATCTCTTTTCTGAGTTTAGGGGAAAAATTCCTTTAGGATGGCTAGGTAAATATGCGTCACACATACAATACAAAATTATACGCATATAGAAAACCAATCTACGCTTGTAGATTGGTTTTTTTACTTTATGGGCTAAGCTTACCGAATCTACCCATAGCGCGTGTATGCTCGATGTTATCTATAATTCAACCATTTGAATGCACTGAAACCAAGTATCGATTTTTTCTCATCTAAAAAGAACATAATTGTGAGCTAACCGCTCGATTTTTAACCCAAAGACAAACTGCATCGTAATTTTGATTCTGGTCAAATATTTCTCCTCAAAAATAGATTCTTATATAGGAAGATAATTTAAAGCGAAAAGGCAAAGTTTGATCTAGCACTCACTAAACTGACAAAATTAATGCCTATTTTCATTTAGAAATAGATAGTCTATTAATCTGAATTGATATTCAACTTTCATTTTAGAAGGTTGTTATTTCATTGCCAAATTAAAAAAAACCAAGAATAACACTTCAATAAACAGAAGAAAAAAATATTATTTTTACATAAAAAACGAGAAACAAACAAAGATTTCAATTCTAAAAATTGAATTTCAATCACATTAATTAGCGACTATTTATATTCTTATATGCGCAAACATAAATAACGCAATAAATAAGGGATTTACTATGAACAAACCAATTTTAGTTGTTGCTGTAGGCGGAAATGCATTATTGCAACGTGGCGAGATAATGAGTTGTGACAATCAGAAAAAAAGTATTGGTGCGACTTCTGAAGCTATAGCAAAATTGCATGAAAAGTACCGTATTGTGGTTGTTCATGGTAACGGTCCACAAGTGGGTTTACTTGCTCTGCAAAATCTTGCTTATAAAGATTGCCCCCCATATCCATTCGATGTTTTAGGCTCGGAGACCCAAGGAATGGTTGGATATCTGATGCAACAAAGTCTCAAAAATAAATTACCAGGTAAAAACATAACCACCGTCTTAACTCAAGTAGCTGTTGATGAAAAGGATCCAGCTATTGCCGACCCTAGTAAGTTTATCGGACCTGTTTATGATAAGGACACGGCGGTAGCACTTGCAGAGGAGAACCGTTGGGTTATAAAGCCTGACGGCGATAAATGGCGTCGTGTCGTTCCCTCTCCAGCTCCTAAGAGAGTTATTGAATCTGAAGCTATTAAATGCCTGTTAGCACAAGACCATATCGTCATTTGCGGCGGCGGCGGCGGTGCACCAGTCATTGAAAATGGCACACAACTTTCAGGCTTCGAAGCAGTTATCGACAAAGATATGACGGCCTCTCTTATCGCAAAAGAAATTGGCGCATCAGATCTCCTGATACTTACTGATGGGTCACATGCTTGTGTCGATTGGGGCTTACCTACCGAAAGAAAGCTAGAAGCAGTCACCGTGAAAGAAATGAAACAATATAAATTTGCGGCAGGCTCAATGGCACCAAAAGTAGACGCTTGCTGTAACTTTGCAGAGTCTGGTGGTACAGGGCATATTGGTGATTTATATCAGGCACTCAATGTAATGAACCGAGATACTGGCACACATATTAGTAAATAATATCTAGTAAGTTACAAGTTATTTATTCATACAGAAGTTAACTTGAATCAAGAATAATAAAATAACAAAAGTGAATATATATTTTCATGACTATCATTTAAATAATACACATTAACAGATTTGTTATACATAAACATTCCATAAAGCAATGAAGTTAATTGTACAATTAATGAATACTTAATGAATAAATATTTTCATTCTATACAAAACAGTAATGGTTCTAAAATATACTTTTAGTTCCATTACTACTACACAAGCATCACTTTATTTAATACAAAATGAGACGTGCCTTTCTCTGCTGTGTTTTTAAATCTCATCTATACTCTGCTACATTTTAAACTGAGCCACTAATTCTTGTAGTTTAGCAGAAAGACGGGCAAGCTCTTCGGACGAAACTGCACTCTCTTCAGAGCTAGCCGCTGTCTGTACTGCTATCTCGCTTATATTAACGACACTCTTGTTCATCTGCTCCGCTGTCGCACTCTGCTGCTCAGCTGCACTGGCTATTTGTGCATTATAATCGCTGATATTGATTGAAGATGCGGCAATGGCATCTAGAGAACTAGCTGCTTCATCGGCTAATTGAACACCTTGCTCCGCATGTTTTCGACTCATATCCATTGCCTCGACGGCCTCAACGGTACCAAGGCGAAGACGCTCTACCGTCTCCTCTATCTCATGTATTGAATCTTGTGTTCGTTGAGCCAAAGTTCTTACTTCATCTGCAACCACAGCGAATCCTCGACCCTGCTCACCCGCTCTAGCTGCCTCAATAGCTGCGTTTAACGCTAACAGATTTGTTTGCTCCGAGATATTTTTAATAACATCAGTAACTGAATCAATATTTTCACCTTCTCGGGCCAGTTCTTGGATCACTTTCGCGGCATGTTGGATATTATTAGAAAGGGTTTGAATTGCTTTTGATGTTTTTTGTACGACGAGCTTGCCTTGCTCTGCTTGTTTAGTTGAGGTGTTTGCAGCAGTTGCAGCTTCAGTTGTCCTACTTGCAACTTCTTGGACAGTGATCGTCATTTCATGCATTGCTGTTGCAATCTGCTCTGTTTCTACTTTCTGAGTCTCTACTCCTTGAACGTTTTCATTAGCCGCTATTGTTAACTGCTCGGATGCGGTAGCAACCATATGAGTAGAATTAGAAACCTCACCCAATAATGTCGCGAATTTTTCTAGCATGCCATTAAATGATGTAGCCATATCTCCTAGTTCATCATTAGACTCAATTTTACTTCGGTATGTTAGATCATTCTCCCGTTCTACTTTGCTTATCAATTGACTAAATCCAATGATTGGCAAAGTAACTGTTCGAGAGACAAATATACCAATCACGACGGCTACGATTGAGATAATGACAACAGTGATAGTAGAATCGACGAGTATTTTATCTTTCAACTCCTTAGCCCCAGCAAAGGCTTCATCTGCGTCTATCTCACTCATCAGTACCCAGTTCAAGCTATATATATCTAAAGCCGTATAAGCTGATAAAACCGAAACATTTCGGTAGTCTGGGAATATTTCAAAACCCGTTTCCCCAGTGAGTGCAGCTTTTGTACCGACTGTACGAATTTCCTGAAGCCCAATATTACTTTCCTTAGTCTCAATCTGTTTCAATATTTGGCTGCTCGTTCCCCCTTCTTCCAATACAGCTAGATAATCCTTAGCATTTTCTAATAAAAATCGACTTAAACTCCTCGCTTTATAGTCTCCACCAACTAGGTAAGTTTCTCCAGAAAAACCAAGACCGTTATTTTCCCATTCGCCACCACTGGTCATCATGTGGTTAATTCGTCCTATTGGCATCTGAAATATGAGTACACCAATCATAGCACCGTCATCATCAGAAATAGGAGAGGCCATGAATGAAGCTTGAGCCTGATAAGATGGTAAGTAAGGTTTAAAGTCTATCAAAGAGATCGAATCACTTGACTCTGTATTTACCGCGTTTCGGTAGGCTTCAGCCAAACCAGAGTTAGAGAAAGGCCCGTTTATCAGTGATGTCGCATAATCTAACTCTTTAAACACTGAATAGACAACAACACCCGTTTTCGCTTCAACCAGAAAAATATCGTAATATTCGAATTTTTCTAAGTATTCTGTAAACTTAGGATGATATTTTTTATGAATATCATTGTACGGGTGGTCAGATTTTGCACGATCAAGCAAATGCTTAGATCCCATAGCGTTTGAATTATCCTTTATATAATTCCATTGCCAATAAATGGCTTCTGACTTGAGCTGAGAAAATAAACCATTAACATCAGCAGATACTCCATCATTTTGTCTTTGATACTCCATTCCAAACTGATTTCGATAGTAATGGGATAGTTCTTCTTCATATTGTTTATCACTATATGAAGGCAACTCATGGAAATGCTGATTGAATGCCTGTATCGCATCAATTGTCATAGTGTCATTAGACAAGGTAAGAATCTGGTTCTGAATGGTTAAAAAATAATCTTCTATCTGAGTCTTTCTTGCGTCGCGGATTGAGACTAATTGCTTTTGAGCTGCTTCTTTTAAAGCTTCACTAGAAACGTCAGTAGATACAGAGCTCAATAACACTGAAGCAATAAGAACTGGAATTACACCAACTCCTATCATCCATAAGGTGATTTTTTGTCTGATTTTCATTTCTAGCCCCTCAACTAAGCACTTTCAAACAAATATTTCTACTTGTTTAATGGAATTACCTAGCCTTGTTACGAGAAATATTATTAATAATGTTATTAGTAGAGTGTAGTGGAAAAACGTTTAATTTTAAGACTCATTTGCCTTTAGTTCAGAAATGATAACCACAAAAGGAATAAACTCTTTATTGAGAATGGTATATGCAATCAACTTAGTGCTTAGTTCTCATGTATCTTCAAATTTCAAATGCAAAAAAGCCGCTAATAAATTAGCGGCTTTTTTAATGTGGCGGAGAGATAGAGATTCGAACTCTAGGACGGTCGCCCGTCGCCTGATTTCAAGTCAGGTGCTTTCGGCCACTCAGCCATCTCTCCACTATCTGTTACTAAACAAAGTACATAGTTGCACTTCATCTAGTTTTGTTTTCAAACTTCTCATTTGAAAACGAAATTAAAGCCTGG